>JBGUXY010000043.1:0-85872 GCA_045118335.1 Eggerthellaceae bacterium | reverse complement strand
CCGCCGAAACCCAACTACATCATGCCCATGCCGCCGCCACCCATTTGCGCCTGGGCGGCAGCCATCATGGCCGGATCGGGATCTTTGGGGATCTCGTTGACGGTGCAGTCGGTGATCAGGATAAGGGTTGCCACGGAAGCGGCGGACTGCAGGGCAACGCGGGTGACCTTCACGGGGTCGTTCACGCCCATTTCGATCATGTTGCCGTATTCGCCGGTAGCGGAGTTCAGACCTTCGCCGACGGGCAGGTTGCGGACCTTGTCAACGACGACGGAGCCTTCGAAGCCAGCATTCTGGGCGATAACGCGCATGGGGGCTTCCAGGGCCTTGCGGACGATGTCCACACCGATTTCCTCGTCCTTGTTGACGCATTCGACATTATCCAGGCTGCTGATGGCGTCTACCAGGGCCACGCCACCACCAGCGACAATGCCCTCCTCGACAGCAGCACGGGTTGCCTGCAGAGCGTCTTCGATGCGGCTGCGGGTTTCCTTGAGCTCGGATTCGGTGGCAGCACCCACGCGAATGACGGCAACGCCACCGGTCAGCTTGGCCAGACGCTCCTGAGCCTTCTCGCGGTCGAAGTCGGTCTCGGCGCGCTCGAGTTCGGCACGGACGACTTCCTTGCGATCGTCGATGGCCTTCTTGTCGCCAGCGCCATCGATGATGATGGTGTTTTCCTTGTCGACCTTGACGGTCTTGGCGGTGCCGAGCATGTCGAGCGTGCAGTCGGCAACGGTGAGGCCAAAGTCCTTGTCGAGCACCTGGGCACCGGTGACCACGGCGATGTCTTCGAGGATGCGCTTGCGACGGTCGCCAAAGCCAGGGGCCTTGATGGCGACGCAGTTGAAGGTGCCGCGCAGCTTGTTGAGCAGGATGGTGGCCAAAGCCTCGCCCTCGACGTCTTCTGCCACGATGAACAGCGGACGACCGGTGCGCATGATTTCCTCGAGCAAGCCGACCATATCCTGAATGTTGGTGATCTTGGCGTCGGTGAGCAAGATGAACGGATCTTCCAGAACGGCGATCATCTTTTCCATGTCGGTGGCCATGTAGGGGCTGATGTAGCCGCGCTGGTACTGCATGCCTTCCACATGTGCCAGCTCGAAGCCGAAGGTCTGGCTTTCTTCCACGGAGATGGCACCATCGCGGCCCACCAGGTCCATGGCCTCGGCGATCTTCTCGCCGATGACGGCATCGCCAGCGGAAATGGTGCCGACATTGGCGATCTGCTCCTTGCTGGAGACTTCGATGGAATCCTCGCGGATGCGCTCGACCACGGCGTTGACGGCCTTGGTAACGCCGCGGCGGATACCCAAGGCGTCGGAACCGGCGGCAACGTTGCGCATACCCTCGGTGACGATGGCGTCGGCCAGCAACGTGGCGGTGGTGGTGCCGTCGCCGGCTTCCTCGTTCGTGCGAACGGCAGCTTCGCGGACCAGCTGGGCGCCCATGTTCTCGACGCGGTCTTCCAGCTCGATTTCCTTGGCGACGGTAACGCCGTCGTTGGTGACCGACGGGGCACCGTAGGACTTCTCGAGCGCGACGTAGCGGCCCTTGGGGCCAAGCGTTACCTTGACGGCATTGGAGAGCTTGTGGACACCAGCTGCGAGCGAAGTGCGCGCATCGGTGTCGAACTTGATGTTCTTTGCGGCCATGTATATCAGTCCTTTCAGATTATGGTTACCTGGGTGCTTTTGACGTTAACCCTGGATGGCGAAGATGTCGTCGGCGCGAAGGATCATGACCTTTTCGCCCTCGTTTTCGATTTCCATGCCAGCGAACTTGCTGTACACCACATGATCGCCCACCTTCACGGGCATCGCAGCACGCGTGCCATCATCGTTGAGCTTGCCCTCGCCCACAGCCAGCACGATGCCGGAAGAGGGCTTTTCCTTGGTTTCGCTGGCGATGTAGAGACCGGCAGCGGTGGTCTGCTCGGCATCGTCTTGTTTGATGACAACGCGGTCGCCCAGAGGTTTCAGATTCATGATGTAAGCCTTCCTTTCATATACCCGCCAAGCGGTTTGCTCATCAGTTTTCAGATTGCTAGCACTCAAACTTAAAGAGTGCTAAAACCAACTCTGGCAATGATAGCACTGCTGCATTCCAGTGCAAGCGAATTTGAAGAATTCAGAAGGCTGCGGAAAAGTTTTCACCAACCCGTTATCTCGTCGTTACCAAAACCGAGTCGGAAGCTGGCCGCCCTATCGCTGGCCCGGCACCACCAGACCACCCTCGTAAGCCAGCACCACAAGCTGGGCGCGGTCGTGCACGTCGAGCTTCGCCATGATACGGGAAACGTGGGTTTTCACCGTGGCAGGCGAAATCACCAATTCATCGGCAATGCCTTCGTTGCTCTTGCCACGTGCTATGCATTCCAAGATCTCGCGCTCGCGATCGGTGAGCGTGGGGAACGCCTCCTGTGCGTCCACTTCGCGACGACGCGTCTGCACGAATTGCTCTATCAGGCGGCGCGATACGGAAGGCTGCACCAGGGCATCGCCGGCGAAGACCACGCGGATGGCACGCACGATATCGTCTGGCTCTGAATCTTTCAACATGAACCCGCTCGCCCCTGCCTGCAACGCATCGTAGACATATTCGTCGAGATCGAACGTCGTGAGCACGAGCACCTTCACGTCACAGAGCCCGGGGTCGCCCACGATTTTGCGCGTGGCCTCGATCCCATTTGCCAGCGGCATGCGGATATCCATCAGCACGACATCGGGATGCAGGCTTCTTGCCTGCTCTAAGGCGGCTATGCCGTTTTCGGCCTCCCCCACCACCTTGATGTGATCGTACGAAGAGAGGATGAGCCTGAAGCCGTTGCGCACAAGGCTTTGGTCGTCGACTATGAGCACGGTGATGTCGGGTTCCTCGCGTCGCGCGGCATCGGCCATGCGCGCAGCTTCCTCGCTGCGCTGGCGCAAGCGCTCCTGCATGCGCCGATAGTCCTGCGAATACAGGTCGGTTCCGCCAATGATGTCTTCCATCCGCCGCTCCATCCAATTCAACTGGGGCGCATACGACTTTTGACCTACAGTGGTCCAGATCTTTGCCCGCACCCCTCAAATAACGCTCTCGCCAGGTTTTCCTATAGCTCCCAGCCTCTTTCCCCCGCCGTTTCGGCAAACGAGTCGGGCTGTTCCCCCTCGTATCGTTTGCCGATGCGACCTTCGCCGTTGCGCTGATCCCCGTCCTTGCCCTGCAAGGGGATAACGGCATGCACGCCGAAACCACCTTCGGGCCGGTTGCCGCACTCGAGCGTGCCGTGCAACGCCAGCGCCCGCTCCTTCATGCCGGTAATGCCGTGTCCACCCGAATCCTGTTCCCCGTCAGGCATGCCCCGACCATCGTCTTCCACGTCGACTCTCGCGCATTCCCCATCAGACCTCACGCAGATCCTCAACGTGGTGGCCCTAGAATGGCGCACCGCGTTCGTGACGGCTTCACGAGCAATGCTGAACAAAGCCAAGTCGGCAAATGCCGGAACCTGGTCCTTCGCGTAGCCGGAGACATCCAGCGTCACGGCCATGCCGGCACCTTCGGCGTATTTCGCCAAATCGGGCAGGCGATCGGTGCCTTCGGTTGGCTCGGTTTCGGCATCGGCGCCTTCGTTTCTGAGCACGCCGATCATGGCGCGAATCTCGTCGAGCGCCGACTTCGACGTCGCACGCACCTGGCCGATGATTTCCTTGGCGGCAGCGGGGTCGCGGTCGATCACGCGCTCGGCAGCTGCGGCCTGGATGCTTACGGCCGAAAGCGAATGGGCCGTTATGTCGTGGATTTCCCGCGCGATGCGCACGCGTTCGGCTTCCACGCGCCGTGCCGCCTCTTCCTCGCGGGTGCGCTCGGCTTCCTTGGCTCGCTGCCGGCTTTCATCGAGCATACCCATATACGAACGCAGCGCCACGCCGGCAAAAGCCGCCAGCCCCATGTACGTGATGTTTTGCAGACGCAGGATATAGGCCATGTTGTAGTTTTGGGCAGGCATGGGAATCACGAGCAGCAGAATTACCGCGATCACGCACGCCACGATGATTTCTGCCCGCGGGCGATAGCGGGCGATGGTGAACAGCGCCACCATCGGCCCCAAGATGGTGAGCGAATAGCCCGTGAAACTGCCCTGTAGAAGAATGTAGGTGCCGAAGACGAGCACGTAGACCAGCCACATGAAGCGACGACGCATCATCACGGGTAGCGTCGTGAATGCCACGACCGCATAAGCCAGCGGGGTAGGCGCCACGCTCACGTACCCCATCATGGTCCTGAAAGCCTCGTCGGTGAACACGATGGTGGAAAACGCCAGGACGAGCTGCAGGCAGCCGAAGAAAAACGCGGCAATGGCCACGACGATATCGAACGCCCAATCGCGTGGAGCCATCTTTATGTCTTGCATGAGAATGTCGTCCATGCCGCTATGCTAGCGCAGCCGCGGCCCCAATGCCATACCGCAGCGGTACTACCCTCGGCAACGAAACGGAAACGTTGCCATGCGACCTTTGCCGAACCCCAATTCAGCAAGATGGAGGTATTGCGAATCGCGTTCGTCAAATTTGCAGAGTCTTTCGCAAGGCCCTTGGAAGCATCGTTTTTCCTATGCCGGCGCGCTATACTCGAATCGGCGCGCCGCGTGTGCCAACACATTCGAGTCCAAGCTCCTTGTGCGCATTTCCCTCCCTAGAACACGCGACGCGCCACCGATCCTCGCTTTTCGAATGCTATTCACCGGTGGCGGAATCTGCGTCGAGCGCTTCTGCTACCGCAGCGCCTGCAAGCAGGCCGCTGGCAGCGTTGTCCAAGAAACCCTCCGACATGATAGCCGCACACGATCCAGCCGCGTAAAGGTTCTTCACGGGATCTCCCAGCGTATCGAGCACGCAACACGCCGAATCCACGCGCAAGCCGCCCATGGTGCGGAAACGTACCGGAAACTGTTTGACAGCCTGGTAAGGTGCTTCGAGCGGCAGGAGGTGGGCGTTGCGCCCAAACGCCTCATCGGCCCCATCCTTGCACGCCTTCGCGTACGCTTCCAGCGTTTCTTTGAGCTTTTCGGACGCGAGCCCCGTTGCCTCGGCCAGCTCTTCGATGGTATCGAAGGGGCCCACGTGGCGATTCGGGTATTTCTCGAGCGTCTTCGCAACGCTACTCGATTGAAGACCCTTGCCCATCTGCTGGTCGAACAGCGTCCACCAAAAGCCGAGCTCCTGCTCGAAGCAGGCGTTCGGACATGCGAATCGCTCGTCTTCGCGCGCAAAGCGCTCGCCATTGGGCCCCACGGCGACCACGGGACCGAAGCATCCCCAGGCATCGACCGCGGGCACATCCCCCAGCAAGCTGGGCAAAAGATCGAGATTGGTCACATCGGCGCCAGCTTGCCAGGCCAGCATCATAGCCGCTCCGTCGTCCAACGAGGTGGTGCACCCCGTGCTGAGCATCATGGGCAGGTTGTCGGCGATGATCTTTTGGCTGGCAGCATAGCCTCCGCAGGCAAGCACGATCTTTCGAGCGGCAACATCGATGAAAGTGCCGCCTTCTGGAGAACGGAACCGAGCGCCACGCAGCACGCCACCGTCATCGACGACAAATGCCTCCAGCGACTGCCCCAGCAAGTATTCAACGCCCTGTTCGGCCAGCTGATCGCGAAGGGGATTCATCACGTCTTCCAATCCCTCCAAGCCCGCCCGAGGCACGATGATGCTTTCGTTCACGCCCGCATCCTGCCAGTCGCGAGGATCCTGGAAGCTTGCATGATAGCGATCCACCAAGCGGTCGACCCAGCCAGCCCGCAGTCCGCATATCGTACGCAGCAGATCTTCGCTGGCTATATCCGCATCGGGATAACGCTCATCGAAGCTTTCCTTTCGCATCTGCCAGTAGTCTTCGGCCGTCTTCGTGATGCCCGCATCCTTCTGCAGACGAGTGCCGTACACGTTCAGCATGCCCGAAGATCGGTAGCTTTCCCCACCGAGCAGCGTCTCCTTGTCGGCCACGATCACTTTGTAGCCGGCTTCGCTCGGGTCCATGGCAGCGGAAAGCCCAGCGATGCCACTTCCCACCACCAGCACGTCACAGCTGGCGGTAAACGAGACCTCACCTGTGCCCACGCCAAGAAACGACAGGGCTCCATCCGCTTGCTGTTGCGATTCTTGGATGCCAGGAGAGCAAGCCACGAATCCAAGCGCGGCAGTTACGGTGCCAACGCTTGCCAATTGCAAGAAAGAGCGACGATCCAAAACGGAAACCTCCTGATACTGCGTTTGCGTTGCGTGAAGAGGCAAGTATAGTCATGGCGCAGAAACGGGGCAAATCCCCCTCGAAGCTTCGTCAAGGACTCTGCAAACCCGCTGCATCGACGCTGCATTCCCACTTCACCCGCATTTCATCCTTGTTGCAAACGACCCGATCTCCCTTGGCTTCCATGTAGTCAGGCAAAAGACTGGGAAGCGAAGAAACGCGTCAGTCGGGAAAAGCCCCATGTCATGGTTTCGCGCGCAAATGTGGCCCATGAGCATCTTCTTGCCATCGCATGCCACGATGAAAAGCCAGCAAGATCGCAGCAAAGCGCCGCTCGCCCCGTGGTTTTAAAGCTCGTAGAACCTCGTGGAGGGATACGGCGGCTCGAGGGCGCGCTTGAAGGCGTAACCCTCTGCCCGCGAGATTATGGCTTGCACAGCTTCGACATCGCGTTCGGGCGTTGCCAGATCTTCGGGGGTTTTTCCGTGCTCGAAATAACCGATGAGGATGCGATCGAGCGACGGGTAGTCTATCCCTAAGCTCTTCTCGTCTTGCTGATCGGGGGAAAGCTCGGCACTGGGCGGCTTGGTGAACACACGCTCGGGAATGGGCGGTAGCTGGCCTTGCGTGATGGCCCATTCGTTGCGCGCGCGGGCAACTTCGTAGACATCGGTTTTGTACAAGCCCCCGATAGGGGCGAAAGCGCCAGCCGTATCGCCGTAGAGCGTTGAATAGCCCATCATGGCCTCGCTGCGGTTTCCCGTGTTCACGAGCATCCAGCCATAACGGTTGGAAAGCGCCATGAGCACCACCATGCGGCACCGCGCTTGCGTGTTTTCGCCAGCCAAACCATCTAGCTTGCCACCGCAAGGCTTTGCCAACACGCGCTCGAACGCCTCGTATGGCTCGAGAATGGAGATGATCTGCGAATCGATGCCCAACACGTCGGCTTCTTCCTGGGCGTCATCGACGGAATGGCCAGTGGAGTAGGGGCCCGGCATAAGACACGCATGCACGTGGTCGGCGCCGAAGACATCGACGCACATAACCGCCACCAGTGCAGAATCCATGCCGCCGGAAAGCCCGATGACGCAATCTGCGAACCCAGCACCTCGAGCGTAGTCGGCCAGGGCATCAACGCACGCACGGTATTTTTCCATGGATTTCATCGGCTTTCCTCCTGCAGTCATCATCGGTTTTGGCACAGTATGGACCTCGCATGTTTCAAACGCATTGCAAAACCGCTCACCGACACCGAGTTGCAACCTCGGGCAAGCTACAACGAGTCAGCTGCCCGCAAGTCGCCTGACTCACGCTCCCTCGCGAAACGAGCAGCCCACTCGCTTTTGAGCGGGCTGCGTATTGGGAAGTTCTTGTCGGCAATGCCTGGAAGGTTTAAGCTTTACACCCTGAACAGCATGGCCATAGCGTAGAATTCCTCGAAGTCCATGTTGTGGGAAAGCTCAACGTGACGTGTGGCACGTGCCACCTTTGCGGCATGCTCGCGCTCTTCAGCTGAAAGCAGCGCCATGCAGCAGCCCACGCCGGCGGCGTTGCCGATGGGCACGACGCGGTCCTCGCCCACCTGAGGTAGAAGCCCAATGCGCAATGCGCTTCTTTTGCTGATGTAGTTGCCAAACGCGCCTGCGAGCATAATCGAATCGATTTCCTCGAGCGACATGTCCAGTTCTTTCATGAGTGTCTGGATGCCGGCCAGGATAGCACCCTTCGCCAACTGCACTTCGCGTACATCTTGCTGTGTAAGCGCGATGTCATCGGCATCCTCACGCTCAGCCAGCCTGAAGCGCAGCTCCACGCCATCGCTGAGGATGCATTGCGCGATCGCCTCGGAAATGCCAGCTCCTTGGGCTTCTCGGCGCGAAAGCATCTTGCCGTTGGGAGTAACCACGCCGCAATCCAGCAACGCAGCCACCGCATCGATGAGGCCCGATCCGCAAATTCCTTCTGCCGGCTCGTCGTCGATGGTGCCGACAGACACACCGCTATCGTCGATGGAGACGCGCTCGATGGCACCAGGTGCAGCACGCATGCCCTGACTGATGGTCGCGCCCTCGAATGCCGGACCCGCAGCGGTGGAGCAGCACACCATCTTTCCGTCCTTTACGGCAACGACTTCGCCGTTCGTGCCGATGTCGAGCGCCACATGCGAACCCTCGATGCCGTCGATGTTGGCGGCAATCATCATGCCCACGATGTCACCACCGACGTGACCTGCAATGATGGGCAGGAAGTACGCGTTCGCGCATGGGTTGACGTTCAACCCGAGCATCGATGCGGGCAGGTTCTGCCCTTCGCAGAACACCGGAGCAAAAGGAGCCCGCGACATGGAGCGCGCCGTGACGCCCAAGGCCAGATGGGTCATCGTGGTGTTGCCGTCGAAGGTGGCGTCGTAGATGCGCTGACGGTCGACTTTGCTGCGGTCGCACATCTCGTCCAGAATCTCATTGCAGCACTGCAGCACTTTCGCACGCATGGTTTCGAGCTTCTGCTTGGAGGCCATGCTGTAGGAGATGCGCGAAATGACGTCGGCACCGTAGAGGCTCTGGTAGTTCGTGCGCGATTCCACGTCCACTAACTCGCCGGTTTCCAAGTTCCACAACATGCCGACCACCGTCGTGGTGCCGATGTCGAAGGAAACGCCGAACACCTTCGTGTCCTTGCCCGCATGTGCGCCGAGCAGCTTGTTGCCGTCGAAGACCAGCGCCGCTTTGCCGGCCTGCGTCTCCAGAGCCTGGTGCAGCGTCTTCACCGCACCCAGGGCGACGTCCATATCGGGCATGCCCTGCGCTTCGCGCACACGATCAACGTCGTTCACCTGGTAGTCCAGACGTGCCTTGGGAACCTTGGCAGCAACCGCCCCAACGCGCTTGCCCAGCTGGAAGCCATCGGGCAGATCGACCATCTTCTTCTTGCGGCCGGATCCGCCGTGCGTGGCGGGTAGATGCACTTCCAAGTCGCCTTCGACAGTCAGCTGGCATGCAAGACGAATGCCCTTATCACGCTCCATCCCACTGAGATGCATGATTTCGTTTTCCGTAAGCGGTGTGCGTTCGGCTCCAGTCACCTGCACCTTGCATGCACCGCAAGTCCCCTTGCCGTTGCACGACGCATCGATGAGGACGCCGGCTTTGTCGGCTGCATCCAGCAGACTGGTGCCCGGCTCCACTTCCACTCGCTTGAGCTGGGGGTAAAACACTACTTCAGCCATATCAAATCATTCCTTTACAGAGAAGCGCACCCGCGATTGGACCCAGGGCAAGTCGCCTTGTACGTACAATAATCGCAGGGTTTCAGGGACTCTTCGACATCGGGGGGCATGATTCCGATGATGCCGCTTTCCGCCTTGACGGGAACCATCATCATGCGCCTGGTCAACGTACACCCAATGTCTTCTGGCGAGAGGATATCGAACAAGACGCGCTGATTCGACAGGCCGAACGTCGCCTGACCCGGAGACCACACGTGGGTGCGTTTGAGCCCCTCCTGGTCAACCTGCTCGGAAATCTCCTCGGCGAACATGGCCTGGGCGGCTTCGACGTAGGAGGTAGCCCACGTGTCGCCGAAGTACTCAACCATGATGTCGTCCGCCGTGAAGTCAGAATACCCATCGACCGTAATGACGAACAGGTAGACCTCCTTCGCGTGCTCCATGGCACGGCTGACCATCTTCCCCGTCAGTCTGTGACCGGACGAAAGCAGAACGGAGGTATCATCGCGATCCTCGATGCCGAGCCTCTTGTATACCATGGCGATCCGGCACGTGCTGTCGATGGCCTCCCGTCCCTCGGTTACCGTGGATCCGTACTTCTCGTCGATTTCAGCGGTCGCGTCGATTCCCGCATGCCTTTCGAAAAAGGCTTCCACATCGGGGATGTCAGATAGATCGACGTACCTGATAACACGATCCTCGCTCATCGTCTTCCCTTCGTTGCATCATGCGGCCTGTCCCACATCTTCCCCGCCAGCACCGCTTTGTCTCGAATCCATAACAACGCCGAAAGGGACTGACGCACACCAGATGCGCCAGCCCCGATATTTGCCCACTTCAGAGCAACAACGTTATGCGGTCGCCTTCTGGTTCGCCGCATTCCAGTCACGGCAAGCCTGGTAGTAGGCTTCCAGGTTCTCGTTTTCGACCATCGGAGCCAGGTCGCAACCGCTGGAGAGCACGAAGTGCGGGTAATCCTTCATCTCGTCGAGCAGCTTGAGCGTGTCTTCACGGATGGATTCCGGAGTGCCCAGCGTGAAGACCTCGGACGGATCCAGGTTGCCGAACACCAGCACGTCAGCAGGAATCTGCGGCATGACGTTCTTCATGTCGACGCCATTGCCGAAGTGATAGCCCTTGCAACCCGTGTTGTACATAGACTCGACGGCGTCGGTCACGCTGCCGCAGTCGTGCAGGATGATGAAGAAGTAATCGTCCTGAACGGCCTCGACAATGCGCTTGACATACACGGAGGAGAACTCGTCGAGCATCTTCGGGTTCATGATGCCGGCAGTGGGTTCGGCCATGAACACGCCGTTGGCGCCAGCGTCCTTGTAAGCCTGGCAGCGCTTGATGAGCCAATCGGTGGCCTTCTCGAGCAGAGCATGCATGGCTTCGGGCTCCTGCACGACCATGATCATGGCGTCGTTGACGTCCATGAGATTGGCAGCCAGAGAGAAGGGACCGAACAGGCCGCCCATGAGCGGACGGTCATCGATGAGCTTCTCGGCTTCGCCAATGGCATCCAGGAAGATGTCGACGCGGCCGGAATGAACGTCGGGAACGACGAGCTTTTCGATGTCCTCGGCGGTCTGGACGATGTGGTTTTTCGTGTTGGGAGCCTGGCGCTTGCTGAACTTGACCTCGACGCCGAAAGCTTCGGAGTCAACGGTTAGGTCCATGCCGGTAACGGCAGCGATCGTGTCCGGGTACTCGTCAATGACTTCCCTCATGCCCTTGGCAACGTTGACGGGATCTTTCACGGAATCCGGCACCGGCATGCCAATGTTCTTCAGAACCGGGAAATACAAAACGGGCAGGTTGCGACGATCTGGGGCGGCGATGATTTCCTCAGCCCATTCCTGCATGTTGATCTTTGGCATGTGTTTCTCCTCTTCAATCGAAACAAAAATAACTAATTCAAACGCAGATTGCCCTGCGCAGTGACCACGACTCGATAGCCCATGTACAGCGACCCGAACTCCGTGTCGACGATGAGCTCTTTTTCCTCCGTGGCGAATTCGAGCGTCTCCTTGGCTGCGCCCATCTCGATGGCCTCGTCTTCCGCGAACTGACGCGCGAAGTCGTTCGCGGTCTTCTTCGCAGCGGGAAGCGTCTCGTAAATGACGCGTTCACCCTGACCGAAGACCATATACGTGTCGGTCTCGGGCTGGTAGCGCACCTCGAAGGTAACCGATGCCTGCACCTTGCCCACCGCAGCGCCCAGCGCGTTGGCCACAGGCGAGAACTCGTCGGTGACCACCTTGGTGCCCATGAGCTCGCCCACATCGCGGATGAACAGCGCCGTGGGTGCGCCAACGCCGATGAGGGCGGCAGGCGTGCTGAACTGCACCTTGAAGAAATCGTTGCAGGTGTCGTTTTTCGACAAATCGTAGGAGTTGTCGATGACGGCCTTGAGCTGGTCGTCGACACCCGCACCACGAATGTCGGGGAACGAATCCTCGATCAAGATGCGCACGAGGTTGACATAGAGCTTACGCTTGAACACGTCGTAGATCATGTCTGCAAGCTCGTCTGGCTCCACATCCAAGATGCGGGCCATGATGTTGAGACCGTGCACCGAAGCATCGCGGTCATATCCCTCGAAGTCGCGTTTGTAATGCATCGCATCAGTGGGCGTCACACCGCAGCGAATGAGAATGCCCTCGCGCAGCAAGCGCTCGATGTGGTATTCCAGCACGGTTTCGCCCAGTTCGGCGCCCAGCAGCTCAAGACTTTTGGGCTCTGCCAGCGCTGCGGCGATTTCGCGCTCTTTTTCCGTGTAGGACCTCTTGTCCTTGATGTCGTGGATGCGGACATAGATGTGCTTGCGCTGGTTGTTCAGGCGAACCTTGCCCGCATCTTCGCGCTCGAGGATGCGCAAGATTGAAGGATGCTCCACTGCAGCCATGCAAAACGGCATGACCTTCGTCTCCTCGAGCTTCAGCTCGTCGGTGTTCGGATCAACGTACACGCCGCTGTCGCCGCCCAAACCGAACGTATCGACACTCAAGCCTTTCACGAAGGTGTCCCAATTGCCGATGCGCACACCGCTCTTCACGCGCTGGGGAACACCGTCTTTAACGAAAGCGACGTCGGTGGTAGTGCCGCCGATGTCAACGACCATCGCGTTCTTTTCGCGACCAAGCTCCATAGCCCCCATCACGCTGGCGACAGGCCCGCACAGCAGCGTTTCCACTGGACGGTTGGCAGTGAACTCACCGGTCATCAACGACCCGTCGCTGCGCACGATGACGAAAGGAGCCTCGATGTTGCGCTCCTGCATGGCCTTGTTCACAGCCTTGAGGAACCGGTCGATGACGGAAAGCAAGCGGGCGTTGAGCAGGGCGGAAGCTCCACGCTTGATGATGTTGTACTCGTTGAACAGCGTGTAGCCGCACACGACGGGAATGCCGATTTCGCTTTCGATGAGCTCGGCTGCTTCCTTTTCGTAGTTGGCGCCGGATTTGCGAGCGTATATCTCCACGACACCCACGGCATCGCAATCGTCGAACCATTCATGCATGTTCGCTTTGAAATCATCCCAGTCGGGTTCGATGACCGCTTCACCGTTGATCTTGGTCTTGCAGTCTACGAATATCAGGTCATCGCTGTCCACCGAAAGGCCGAATTCGCTTCCAATGCGCTTGACAGTTGCGGGCGAAACACCGAAGAACACGAGCTTCGCACGCCCGCCTTTGTTTTCCACGCAGGCATTGGTGGCAAGCGTCGTGGAAAGCGCTACGGCCTCTGCCTGGTCAACCAAGTCGCGGGGAAGTTTGTCCAGCACGGCTCCGATTCCCTTGGAAAGATCGCTGTGCGTCGTAGGAGACTTCGCCGAAGCCAGGATTTCCTTCTGCTCGAAGTGGTACACCACGGCATCTGTGCATGTCCCACCAGTATCGATTCCAATAGCAATTTTCATGATGATTTAACTCGCTTGCTTTTTCCTAATCCCAATATGCCTAAAGGGGGCCGGGACATGAATTGCCCGGCCCTCTTCACTCGTTATGTTTATTTCATCAGCTCGGCTTCAGCCTTGTCGATGCGATCGATCAGGGCGACGATCTGTGCGTCGATCTCGGGCGGAAGCGTGTTCAGCTCGCCGTTCTCGATGATGTCGCGTACGACTTCGTTGGCACGCTGACCCATGGTTTTCGCGCCGAGCTCGCGCCAGCGACCAACCTCGTTGCGGTCTTCCAGAGCACTCTCCCAATGCTCGGAGTTCATCTTGACCGTGGAGGTCTCGCCCAGGAAGTGACCCTTCGGGCCAACTTCGCGCATGTCGTCCATGAGGCAGTACTCGTCGGAGCAGTCCACGCAGTCGAAGATGCGGCGGACACGGCCGATGGCGTCGTTCATCATGACGACGAGCTCGTTGCTCAGGCACAGGCCGAACTGGGTGTAGCCCACGTCATGGATGATGTTGATGCCAGCCAGGCCGGCCATGGTGATGTACTGGGCGCCTTCGAGCACGGCAGCCTCATCGGGAAGCTTGGAAGCGGTGCAGCCAGCGGTACCCCAGGTGGGCAGGTTGTAGAAGTCACGGCCGAGTTCGGACAGAGCCAGAGACTCGATCTGGGTCTCGGGAGAGCCGTAAGTGGGCTGCAGGGACTTCATGTCCATGTTGGTGAGGATGCCACCGAACAGCACGGGAGCGCCAGGACGCACGAGCTGGGCCACAACCAGACCGATCAGGGTTTCGGCGTTGCCCTGGATCATGTTAGCGGCCATGGTGATGGGGCCGGTAGCGCCATTCATGGGAATGGGGGCATACAGCACGGGCAGGTTGTTCTCTGCCATGTAGCGAACCTTCTCGATGGAGTCCTTCGTGCAGTTCAGCGGCGAAGTGGGCTCGCAGTACAGGATGAACAGGGGCTTTTGCTGCAGCTTGTCGAGGCCACCGCGAACGATGGAGGCCATCTCCACGACATCCTTGATGCCCTGGAGGTCGTCGACGATAACGACCTGCGGCTTGGAGGAGTAGCGGATCATTGCAGCATACTCATGCTGATAGGAAGTCTTCGGATGATCGTAGACCTGGCACAGCGACATCATGTAGTCGATGTAGGGCATTGCGTCGGCGACCTTCACGCTGTTCTTGTTGTCTTCCTCGGTGCACAGGCGCTCTTCGCCGGTGAACGGGTCGATGATGCGAGGCTCGGCGGAACCCACGCCCCAGTAGGCGTTGCGGCCACCGGCGTCGATTGCGAAGTTGCCCTCGCGGTCATACAGCTGGATGCGGGAGGGAGCCTGCTTGATAGCCCATTCCACCAGAGCGGGCGGCATCCAAACGTGCTTCTTCTCAACGCGGCAGCCTGCATCCTTCAGCATCTGCAGCGCGACCTTGTCCTGCATGAAGAAACCGGTCTCCTGCAGAAGCTGCAGGGTCTTGCTGTGGATGGTCTCCATTTCCTCGCGAGTGAGGAAGCTCAGGCCGCGGCCCTTGAACGCCCTGCGAGTGTGCTTCTTGCCCTTCAGATAAGACGACTCAGCCATGTCATACCTTTCTTTCTTGGTTATCCGTTACATTTACGATGCGAACGGTTCGTACCTTTTCTGTACCGATTACATCTCGGCGATGAGCTGCTGCGAGAACTCGACGCACGTCGGGGCGTTCTCGGTGTAGCCGTCGGCACCGATCTGAGCGGCGAACTTGCTGTTGACAGGAGCGCCACCGATGATGACCTTGACGCGGTCACGCAGACCAGCCTCTTCCAGGGCCTCGATAACGTCCTGCATGTTGTACATGGTGGTGGTCAGCATTGCAGACAGACCGACGATTTTGACGTCTTCGTCTTCCTGCACGGCGTCGATGATGTCGTCGCATTCCACGTCCATGCCCAGGTCCTCGACCTCGAAGCCGGCGCTTTCGAGCAGCATGACGCACAGGTTCTTGCCGATGTCATGCATGTCGCCCTCGACGGTAGCGAAGACGGCCTTGCCAGCAGAGGTGCCTTCGCCCATGAGCAGCGGCTTGACGACCTCGACGCCAGCCTTCATGGCCTTGGAAGCGACGAGCAGCTCGGGAACGTAGATGTGGCCCAGACGGAATTCTTCGCCCAAAACGTTGATGGGCTCGACCAGACCGGTGTTCAGAACGTCCATGGGCTCGTTGCCTTCGTCGATGGCAGCCTGGGTCAGATCCTTGACGTTGGCGATATCGCCAGCTGCGACGCATGCTGCAAGTTCGGAGAGCTTAGACATAAGGTTTTCCTTTCCCTTGTTTCTTTATCGCCCCTTCTTTGCTGCATTGCCCAAAAGGAGCGAGATTACCGTTGGTAGTTCGGCTTCCTGCCGAATCGTGCGGCCGTGCGCCATGCATGCGCGTCTGTTCGCATCGTCACATGCTGGGGGAACGTGACGCACGGCCAGGGTTTGCCCCGAATTGCGAGAGGTCATGCAGACGGGGCGACTGCCGCTATTCTGTGCTGGCCTCCAAAGCTTCTTCGGCCCCTTCGATCACCTCGTCGGACCCCCTGTCGGCTTTGAGCGCCTTCGGGATGGCGAACATGACCGCTATCAGGATGAACATGAACGGGAAGGCCGAAGCTACCGACATCGTCTGCAGGGGCTTCAAACCGCCAGCCATGAGCATGCCAATCGCCAGCAGAGACTGAATCAGGCCCCAGAACATCATCTTGCTGCGCGGAGGGTTCAGGTCGCCTTCCGAGGAGAGCATCGAGAGGGCGAACGTACCGGAGTTTGCAGAAGTCACGAAGAACGTGATGATCAGCACGAGGGAGATCAGCGAGATCACGATGCCCAGCGGATAGTGGCTGAAGGTCTCGAACAGCGCCACCTCGGGCGTGCCGGACAGCGTCACGAGCTGGTCCATCGAGAAGGTGCCGTTGAAGAACAGGCTGATGGGCATCGAACCGAGTACGGAAACCCAGATGAAAGCTACCAGCGGGGGGACGACCATGGCGCCGATGACGAACTCGCGAATGGTGCGGCCGCGGGAAATGCGAGCGATGAAAGTGCCCACGAAAGGTGCCCAAGCAATCCACCAAGCCCAGTAGAAGATGCGCCAACCATACGTCCAGCTGTTATCGCCATACGTGTTAAGCAGCAGCGAGTCCTGGAAGAAGTTCTGGAAGTAGGCGCCGACGCCACCCACCAGGTTGTTGAGCTGATCGGTCGTGGGACCCAGGATGAAGCACAGGATGACCAGGGCGGAAGCGAGCACCAGGTTGATGTTGCCCACAGTTGCGATGCCCTTGTCGATGCCGATGACAGCCGTGCCGATGTAGACGACCGAAATGACGGCAACGATGATGATGAGCGTGAGCAACGTGTTCGGGATAGCGCCACCGGTCAGATGAGACAGGCCGGCGCCAATCTGCATCGTGCCAAGGCCAAGCGAGGTAACGATGCCGCACACCGTGGCGAAGATGGCCAGGATGTCGACGAGTTTGCCGAGCCAGCCTTGCGTGAGCTTCTCGCCTACGAGCGGCTCGAGAACCGAGCTGATCAGCTGCGGCTTGCCCTTGCGAAACGACATGTAGCCAATGCCCATGCCCATGACGCAGTAAATTGCAAACGGATGGAACGTCCAGTCCATGAACGTGGACCGGAATGCGAACATGGCAGCTGCGTCGGTTCCTGGCTCGATTCCACCTGGAATGTTTTCAGCTGCGAAATGGCATACTGGCTCGGAAAGACCCCAGAATATCAAGCCAATGCCCATAGCGCATCCAAACAGCATGCCAAACCACGTGACCGTGGAGTAATCAGGCTGGGAATCGTCTGGCCCCAGTTTGATATTGCCATATTTACTGCAGGCAATGGCGAAACCGAAGATTAGAATCGCCATAACGGAAGCCAGGTACAGCCATCCGAACCTGACCTCTAGAAAATTGAGCACTTGGTTCGAAATGATCGAGAAGTTCTCGTTGAACCCAACTGCCCAGACTACGATTATCAAGCTCACAACGAGCGAAATGATAAAAACCGGGTTCCAGAATCTGGATTTACCCTCTTCCATACATTCTCCTATCTTCAGTACCCCAAGACCCCATGCATGGCACTAATCACGATAGGTGAATTCAATGGAAGGCGATAGGAATTCGAAAGCGCCATGATTGCAAAAAGAGTTGCCTTAGTAAAAATATCGTGTGGCGAGTGTCAAAAATCACAATGCATGGCGAGCCGTTGCATAATCCACGTCAGAGCACCGATGGTTTCACCTGGCAGCGCAAGGATCCTGATTGCAGATAAGCTCTTCGATCATGTGTCGTGTCGAAAGCTGTCTACGTTTGCTTTCCCCACATCCGGCAGACCAGCTTTGGCATCCAGGAGCTTTGAGGCAGATTCTTCACACGATGAGGTTCTTCTTGCATTCGTATTTATCGAAGCTTCTTTTTTGCAAGCTACTGCGCATTTGATTTTCATTTGTTTGATAACAAATTGACAAGTTAAGGGAATAACTAAAGAAATATTTCCTATTCGCGATAACTTTTTAATGATTATATAGTCGTGTCACTTATATACTAATAGCGGTCAGCTAACGGAATGGCGTTGAAATGCCAGCTGTTTCTCAGCAACCGTACAACAAGCCGGGAGACGAGCTGACCGCATGTATGCAGACAAGCCTGAGAACGCGTCCGCATGATGAGAGATAGAGGTCATCATGCTCACGCCTGCGTCGATTCTGGAACGCACCCATGCTGCAGCGCATCTAATCAGCAACGCGCTCGATATCGATTGCCTGATTGTCGGACCAGAATCGCAAATCGCCTTGGAGCTACCGCCCAACCATCTGGGTCATTGCTTTTGCCAGCGACTCCAGGCGTTGACGGGCAAGGAAACTGCTATCGATCATTTCTTCTCACGTTGCAGTCAGATTTCAGAAGGCGAAAACGACGAGTCGTATTTTATCTACAACTGCCCCTACGGGCTCGCCAACATCATCGTTCCTGCATTTGACAACGGCACATTCGTCGCCGCACTGCAGATTGGCCCCATCCTGACGGATTCCCCCGATGAGTTGCTGATGAAACACGGCGCAATGTCCCAGGGTATCAACGTGAAGGACCTCCAAGACGTTAGAAACTACCTATCGGGCTTGCCCTCGGGCGGTATTTCCTTCATCGTCTCGATAGCGAAGATGGCCAAGGCGCTCATCACCGATGAAGACCTGGTCTTGAAATCGCTGAGCCTCGAGCAGGACATCGACAAATCCAGAATCGACTCCGACGAGAAGAACGACGTCGCGTGCGCGATCCAGGAATTCGTGTTGAGCAATTTCACCAACAACGAGATATCGCTCGAGATGGTGGCTAAACACGTGTACGTGCACCCCTCATACGTGAGTCGCATCTTCTCGAGGAAGTTCGGCAGCCATTTCAGGGCCTACGTCAACGAATTGCGCGTCGATCTGGCAAAGGACATGTTGGCCAAAACCGACAAGAGCGTGGGCGATATCTGCCACGAGGTAGGGTTTTCCGACCACAGCTACTTCAACAAGGTGTTCAAGCAGTACTTCGGAATCACGCCGAGCAAGTACCGCGACCAAGCACGCGCCGCCGCCCAATCGAACAAGGAAGATCAGTAGCGCGAATGGGTTCATATGCTCATGGCTGTTACTGACGCTCGTTGTTGCTTGCTATGTAGAGAAGGGCGTTGCAGATGGCTGCTGCTACGTTGCTGCCGCCTTTGCGACCGCGCGCCACGATGTGGGCAACGTCCAGCTCGCAGATGAGCTCCTTGGACTCGACCACGTTCACGAAACCCACGGGGACACCCACGATAAGAGCTGGGGGACAGGGCATCTGTCCCGCTTGCAGCATCTCGTAAAGGCGCACAAGCGCAGTCGGCGCGTTGCCGATGGCGTAGATGAGCGGCTCGTTCAAGGCAGCGGCGCGTTCCATGCATATTGTCGCGCGGGTGCAGCCGCGCTCCTTCGCCTCTGCCGCCACGTCGGCGTCGCTCATGAAGTTGTACACCGTACCACCGAAGCGCTCGAGCACGCGTTTGTTAATGCCAGACGCTGCCATCTTCGTGTCGGTGACGATGGAGCAGCCGTCTTTGATCGCCTGCACGCCAATGCTCGTTGCATGCGGTGAAAACACCAGGTTATCGGCGTAATCGAAGTCAGCCGACGTGTGGATGACGCGCTTGATGACCAGTTCGTGCTCGGGATCGAGCGCTCGATCCCCCAGCTCGTTCGTGATGATCTCGAAGCTGCGCGTCTCGATTTCCGCCGGTTTCACGAACTCGAGTTTGTCCATAGTACTCATTTCGAATCCTCTTTCGTTACGGTTCGGTGCGACCCGGCCTATATGCCTTCGTTCAGGATGCGATACACCAGTTCCATGTCCATGTTCTCGCGAATAACCTGGGCAAGCTTGTCGTATTGCTCCTCTTTGTAGCGGCTCATGTCCACAGCATGCACGTCGTTTGCATCCAAACCTTTCGCTTCAAGCAGGGCGCCCACCAATGCCTGGGTGAATTCCCTGCTGTCGAAGATGCCGTGCAAGTAGCTACCATACACGTTTCCGGCGTGACATCCATCGGCACCCGAGGTGTTGTTCTCTGCATCGAGCTTGCATACGCTCACCCCACCTTCCAGGGTGGTGGTCCCCATGTGAATCTCGTAGCCCTCAACCGCGGCACCCGAAAGCGCGGCGAGCGGGCCGTCGAGCCGCAGCACATGGCCCCGTGCGCGCACCTGGCGTTTTTCCGGGTCGAACACGGTGCGCATGGGAAGCAGCCCCATGCCGCGCATCGTGCCACCGCCCTCGGCACCGAACGGGTCGCTTATCTCCAAGCCGAGCATCTGGTAGCCTCCACACACGCCAAAGACCGGCGTGCCTGCAGCCGCACGCTTCAAGATGGCCGCCTCGATACCGCACTCGCGCATCCATTTCAGATCCGCAAGCGTGTTTTTCGTGCCAGGTATGATGATGAGGTCGGGCTCACGCAAGTCGCAAGCCCGTTGCACGTACCTCACACCCACACCCTCGATGGCATCCAGTGCGATGAAGTCGGTGAAGTTCGACACCTTCGGCAGCCTTATGACCGCAATGTCGATCAAATCGACGGTGTTTCGCACGTTCAAGCGGTCAGAAAGGCTGTCCTCGTCGTCTATGTCGAGCAGCGTATAGGGGATCACGCCGACGACCGGCAGACCACTGCGTTCCCGCAAGATGTCCAAGCCCGGGTCAAGGATGGTCTTGTCACCGCGGAACTTGTTCACGATCAGGCCCTTGCACATACGCTGCTCATCGTCGTCAAGCAGCATCAACGTACCCAGCAACTGCGCGAACACCCCGCCGCGGTCTATATCGCCCGCAAGCAGTACAGGGGCCTTGGCCATCTTCGCCATGCCCATGTTAACGATGTCGTCTTCCTTGAGGTTCACCTCCGCCGGGCTGCCGGCGCCTTCGATGACGATGATGTCGAAACGACTGGCCAGATCGTCATAAGCCGCCATGATGTCGGGTTTCAGGTTGTGCTTGTAGGCGTAGTAGTCGGTGGCGCTCATCTGACCGAGCACCTGACCGTTCACGATGACCTGCGAACCCGTGTCGTTGGTGGGCTTGAGCAGCACGGGATTCATGGCCGCCTCGGGTTCGATGCCCGCAGCTTCCGCCTGCATCACCTGAGCACGACCCATTTCAGCGCCCGTCGCAGTTATGGCCGAGTTCAGCGCCATGTTCTGCGATTTGAACGGGGCGACCCGATGGCCGTCTTGGGCGAACACGCGGCAAAGACCTGCAACCAGCAGGCTCTTGCCCGCGCCAGACATCGTTCCCTGCACCATGATGGGCTTCGCGCTCATCTTGCTACCTCCTTATAGCCGTCCGGAAGCAGACCGGACGACGTCTTCCAGCGCAGCCAGAAACGCTGCGTTCTCATCTTCGGTGCGCACCGCAATCCGAAACCAGCTCCAATCGAGCCCCACGTAATTCGCGCAGCGGCGAATGAGAAACCCGCGTTCCAGAAGGGGCTCGTACAGTTCGATAGGACTTTGGAACAGCAGGTAGTTCGCCTGCCCCGGGATGACGCGCATTCCCGCATCCCGCAACCCATCGCATAAGACCGCACGCTGCTCGTCAACATATTCGCGCGTACGCTGCGCCCACCCAGCTTCCTCGAGCGCTGCCACGCCCGCCACCTGGGCTGGCGTGGATACAGCCCACGGCTGGCCCGCGGCCTTCATGGCCTCTATCAACTGGGCGTCGGAACAGATGCCGTAACCCAAGCGCAATCCCGCCATGGCGAAAAGCTTCGTGAACGCCCTCATAACCACCAAGTTGGGAAAGTCATCGCACAGCGACACGGCAGAAGGCTCGCGCGTGAAGTCGAGGAAGCACTCGTCGAGCACCACCACGACGTCGCTTCGCCGAGCTGCTTCCAAGATGCGCACGAGCAGCCCCCGATCGATCGTGAGCCCTGTCGGGTTGTTCGGCGAGCACAAAAACAAGAGGTTTCTTCCGTTTTTGCGAACGGCGGAAGCCGCCGACGTTGCAGCCGGTTCTAGCTGCGCATCGGCCCCTTGTGCAGACCGCGGCGCACGCCAAGGTGCGCTTGGGTGGGCGGCAGGACTGCTGCACTCACCAGAAACGGCATCGCTGACTTTGCCATCTATGGAATGTTCAGAATTGGCTGCGGGAGTCAAAACGATGTGTTCTAGGATGGAAGCCGTGAGATTAAAGCCATCTTCTTCGCGGAGGGGGTGGCGGGCGATTTCAATGCCAGATTGTTCCAAGGCCTGTTCATAGCCGGAAAAACAGGGGGCCGTCACCAACGCCTTCTGAGGTTTCAGAGCCGTGCAGATGCGGTGCATGAGATCGGTGGCGCCTGCCGTGCACAGAATCTGGCTCGCAGGCACGCCTTCGGCGCGTGCCAAGGACGCACGCAGCTGACGGCATTCCAAATCGGGATACGCATCGAAGCTCTGGACGCTTTCACGCAAGGCATCGAGTACCCGCCGCGGCATGCCCAACGGGTTGATGTTGGCGGAAAAGTCCACCACGCCTTCGTGCGTGTAAACATCGCCGCCATGCTCGAAACGCGTCATCTGCGACATCGCGCTAGAACCTTCCCCTCTCAAAGCAAGACCCCGCCGATTCGAAGGGCAAGAAACCGCAATCGATCCAGTTGCAAGCCAAGCCTTCCGTGTCATGCTCGACGAGGCAATACGCGCACATTACCACGCCATGCCTCCCAAGACTAGGAACAAAGAAGCGCAAATGACGAGCGAGACGATAAGGCCCATGAAGGCGGTGGCGTACATGAGCCGATTCGCCCGCGCAATGTCGGCGGTTTCGACGGGACGGGTCGCGTCTCCGATGGTGGGTTTTTCCACCAGCTTGCCGAAATAGTAGTTGCTTCCCGCAAGCTGTATGCCCAACGCGCCCGCACAGGCGGCTTCGGTATGGGCGGAGTTCGGGGAAGAATGCGCCAGGCGATCGCGTTTGAATACCCTCCAGGCGCCAGCACCATCAAGCCCCGTGAACCTTGCAGCCAGGCACATGATCAGACCCGCAATGCGCGCGGGGATGAAGTTGAGCAGGTCGTCGAGCTTCGCCGCAGCCGTCCCGAAGTGGCGATACCTGTCGTTTTTGTACCCCACCATGGAATCCATGGTGTTGACCGCCTTGTAGAACACGCCAAGGGGCGCTCCACCCAACGCCATGAACAGCAACGGGGCGATGACGCCATCGGCAACGTTTTCGGCAATCGTCTCGATGGCAGCTTTCGCAACCCCTGCCTCATCGAGACGCTGCGTGTCGCGACCGACAATCATGCTCACAGCATGCCGGGCATCATCCAAGCTTCCATGCTCAAGGGCGTTTGCAACCTTCATGCTCTCGTCGCGAAGGCACTTCGTCGCCAGCATCTGATAGCACAGCACGCTTTCCACCGCAAGCGCCAGCCACCAGCTGACGAGCGCACATACCCACAGCAGCCCTGCGGCACATGCCAGAGAAAGCCCCGCGACCAGCACGACGAGCGCGATTCCGGCAAAACGTTCGCCGCCTGGCGTTTTAGGAAACACCTTGCGCAACAGCTGTTCCAGCGCCGCGATGAGCTTGCCTATCCACCGGATGGGATGCGGCCACGTGTACGGGTCGCCCAACAGCAGGTCCAAGGCAAACCCTATGGCCATTGCGAGCACGTGCCTCATGCATCCACCTCGCAAGAGGCAGCCTTGGAGCTGGCATACGATGCGCATGCAGCCACGAACCGTTGCGCAGCCTGAGGGTTGCCGGGGAAATAGAGATGCGGATACCCCGCATACATCGTTGGCGTATGCAAACAGCACTGCCAACTGCGAGTCGACTGCGGCTTTTCGGCCAGGAAGGCATCACCGACGTTTGTGCTGTCCCAATAGTGGAATTCGTGCGCCTGCAACATTTCACCCACTTCGGCGAGCAGCCCGCCCTGCCGTGCCGTGAGCGTGACATAGCCGAATCGACCCAGCCGTGACGTGCGGAAAGACGTTCCTTCCACGATTCCCACCTGCGGATATACGCTGCCGTCAGGATCTTCCAACTGCTCATGGAGGTACATGAACCCACCGCACTCCGCCACCGTGGGCATGCCACCGCGAATGGCAGCCGCCAGCGACTCGCGCATCGACTCGTTGCAAGAAAGCTCGCGGGCATGTAGCTCGGGATACCCGCCGCCGAAGTAGATACCGTGCACCCCAGCGGGAAGCGCATCGTCTGCAATCGGCGAGAATTCCACGAGCTCCGCTCCCAACTCTTCCAGCAACCTGAGCGCATCCGCATAGTAGAAGCAAAACGCATCGTCATGCGCTACCGCTATCCTTACCTTCTTCTCTCCCGGAACACAACCCTGCGAGGAGAGAAAGCCGTCCTTAGCTTCGATGGCCCCCGCCGACCTCGCCAGCTCGATGAGTCCATCGAGATCGACATTCTCCTCGATGGCGTCTGCCAGCTTATCCAGCTTCACGCGCAGGTCATGCACTTCCGCCGCCGTCACCAATCCCAGATGCCGGCTCTCCAGACTGCAATCGTTCAACACGGGCAGACACCCGTATACATGTACACCCGTCTCCTCTTCCACAAGCTGCTTGATGCGGGAAAATGCCATGGGCGAAACACGATTCAGCACCACGCCGGCAATGCGGCTGTCCTCGCGGAAGTTCGCAAAACCCTGGACCTCTGCAGCAATGGACCGCGCCCGCCCGCGCCCGTCCACCACCAGCACGGCTGGTGATTTCGTCACACGTGCCACATCCCAGGCGGAGGCGACATCGCTCACCGCTATACCGTCGTAGTAGCCCATCACGCCCTCGATGACAGTGATGTCGTTGGTCCGCGCCCCATCCGCCACGAGCGCCAAAACCTGGTCGGGCTTCGAGAAGAACAGGTCTAGGTTGCGCGATTGCGCCCCGATGACCTCGCTGTGGAACATAGGGTCGATGTAGTCGGGTCCGCATTTGCAGGCTGCAGCCGAAAGACCTCGTCGGATGAGCGCATGCAGCAACCCGCACGTGAACGTGGTCTTGCCGCCTCCGCTCGCAGGAGCCCCGATGAGCAACCGAGGCGCCGAAACCTTCATGGTCATTCCCTACCCCCGTCCAAACGTCACCACATACACAGGGTTTTCCGCACGCATCAGATGGTATGAGCCCACCTTGTCGGCGCGCGAGATCGCCACCTGCACGATGTCGACATCGTCGAAACCACGGTCTTGCACGCAGGCTAGAAGCTCGGAAACCGTCTCAAGCGTAACGGCCGTGGCGCAGATGCGCACCTGCGGATTCGCCCGCAATGCCACATCGACGATGGCATCTAAGTTGCCAGAAGAACCCCCGATGAACACGCGGTCGGGAACGGGCAGGCCAGCGAGCGCCTCGGGTGCCAGGCCGGGAACAACCTGCATGTTCACCACCCCGTGCGCTTCCTTGTTTCGCTGCATCAGCTTCAAAGCATCCTCGTTGC
Organism: Eggerthellaceae bacterium; assembly: GCA_045118335.1. Lineage (GTDB taxonomy): Bacteria > Actinomycetota > Coriobacteriia > Coriobacteriales > Eggerthellaceae > W1P20-047. The sequence goes on along the minus strand of JBGUXY010000043.1, from coordinate 60,480 downwards.
GCTCGACAGCGTAAACGACTCCCTGACTGGCGGCCAGAGCCGCTTCGACGGACACCGATCCCGTACCCGCTCCCACGTCCCAGACCACGTGATGCGCTGCGATACGCAGCTTGGATATGGCTAAAGCCCGCACTTCCTCCTTGGTCATGGGCGCACGACCGCGCTCGAAATCGCCATCGACAAGGGATGGGACCGCATACGCACGCTGCACGGGCGAATCGTTGCAGGCCAGCATCACTGAAAGATCCGCAAAGTTCATCTGCGCAAGCTCACCGGCCAATCCTTGCACGATGCGTTCGTCACCATAGGAAAGACGCTCTCCCGCCGCCACGCGCACACGCCCCAGCCCGCGCTGCACCAGCTGCGCGCAGATGTCTTCCACCTTGGTCTGACCACCTGTGATGCAAAACGTCTTCGCATGACTCTGTATGACTCCCACGGCGTTGTGCTCTCGCCCGTGAGCTGAAACCAACGTGGCATCTTGCCAGGGAGTGTGCAGCTTGGCGCAGAAGTACACCAGCGACGATATGCCGCAGATCACCTCCACGTCGAAACCGTCCAGCTTGCCGTAGAGCAACGTGGCACCACTGTAGAAGCCTACGTCACCCGATAGCAAGATGGACGCCTGGTCGACATCGGACTGTCGCAGCGCGGCAACGATATCGTCGGAGCGGATGAGTTCAATCTTCGAGCAATCAAGGTAGTCGAAAGGGCGAAGCAGGCGAGATGCCCCCACGAGCAGCTGACTGCCTTCGATGGCACGCAGCGCACCCACGGTAAGGGTGTCCACGTTGCCCATGCCAATGCCTATCATGTATACCTTCATGAGGCCGTTCTCCTCTTCGTCGTGCGCGCAAGAAGCGCATCTTGATGCATCGGAGCTTGCTGCAGCTCCCAAAAGGGTTGTCGCAGCGAACCCACCATGTTGTCAAAGACTCAGGTCTTCCTCCAATATGCCAAAGAGCTCTTCTGTGCCTATCCCCTCTTCGTCCAGAGGGCGGTGGATGACCACCACCTGAACGCCGCATTCGCGGGCGGCGTCGACCTTTTCCCAAAAGCCACCGGCAGAACCCGAGGCTTTCGTCACCATCACACTCACGTCGAGCTCGCGCATGAGCGCCACGTTGAACTGCCGCGAGAACGGTCCCTGCATAGCAATCACGTGGCTGGCGGCAAGACCGAGCTCGCTTGCAGCTGCGAGGGAGCTTGCCACGGGCAGGATGCGCGCAAACACCCGCTCGGTGAAATCGGGAATGACCTGAGCATACACGGAAAGCTCCTTGCTACCCGTGGTCAGGAGCACGCGACCGGCGGTTTCCGCTACGTACTCTGCCGCCTCACGCGCGCTGCCCACGCCTACCCAAGGGCCTTCCGGCTCGCCTTCGCGCAAAACGCGCAGCAATCTCGTGCCCGTTGCCTGCGTCGTCGCCTTGATGCTGCCGGAAATCCCCACAGCATAGGGGTGGGTCGCATCGATGACGCAAGCGAAAGCGCGATCGCGCATGAGCTCTTCCATGCGATCGGGAAGCATCGGGCCGGCCATCGAGCTCACGTTCGGGGCGTCCTGCACGAGCGATCCACCGTAATCGGTGAGCGCGCTGTAGAGCACGCGGCATGTACCGCGACCGCCAAGCCATTCGGCTACGCGTCGCCCCTCCAGCGTGCCTCCGAACACCAACACCTCCGGCTTCGCCTCGTTGGCGCTCCCCACCGCGGCACCCGTCTGATCTTCATGCCCGGCTGTGCAGGTCACGACCTAGTCCTCCCTTTGCAGATAACCACGCGGGGTAACCATCTTGCCGTTCAAATCGAGCGTCTGACTGTTGCCGACAAAGACGGTCGTGAACATATCGACGCTCGTGTCGCGCAGCTTAGCCAGAGTCATGACGTGGGCCTCTTGCCCTTCGCGGCCGATGTTGCGCACCGTTCCGCACACCGTCTGAGGGCTCTTGTACTTGAGCAGGATATCGCAGGCACGCTGCAGATAATCGGAGCGCTTGTGCGACGAGGGGTTGTACAGGCTGATGACGAAGTCTGCCTGGGCAGCCGCCGACAAGCGCTGCTCGATCTTCTCCCAGGGGGTGAGCAAATCGGAAAGGGAAATGACGCAGTAGTCGTGCATCAACGGCGCCCCCAGCACCGCTGCGCCGCCGTTGCTCGCCGAAACGCCGGGGATGATCTGAATCTCCACTTCGGGCATCTCGACCGCGAGCTCGTAGATAAGCCCTGCCATTCCGTAAACACCTGGGTCACCCGAGCACACAATGCATACACTTTTGCCCGAAGCGGCTTCCTCCAGCGCCATGCGGCACCGGTCGACTTCCTTGCGCATGGGGGTGGTGAGCACTTCCTTTTCGGGGAATTCGCCACGCACCAGGTCCACGTAAACCGTGTACCCCACGAGCACATCGCACCCCTCAACCGCCGATCGCGCCTTCGCGGACATATCCTCGGCGCCGCCAGGGCCCAAACCCACCACGACCAGCTTGCCCATGTTCTCGCTCATTTCCTTCCCCTTATCATTGAAACGACGTTTGAAATCATCTCGAAGACAACCCTTTATCATGAAGCAGCCGAAGGCGATGGGGCGGGCATATCGCCCACCTGCCCAGCGTCGCATCCTTCGTCCTGCAACAAGCCGATAGCCACGGTCACACCATCTTCGCAACGCTTCCGAGACACCAGGCGTGCACCTGCCGCCACGACGGAACGCTCGCAGACGTTGTCCACGCCCACCGTGCGCTCAACGAAAGCGGATGACGTGAAACCACCTGGCTGGGCGGCAAGCTCCCGTGCAGAGAAAAACCGCGTCGTCCATTGGCGCGATGCGGCAAGTTGCCCAATGGCAGGCTCGTCGCTCTTCACGTCGATGGAAGCCAGGATGCACACGGCATGCTGCGATATTCCCGCATCGGAAAGCGCCGCATCCACGATACGACGTAGCGTATCCACTTCGGTATCGCGACGACATCCCACACCAACCACGGCTACACGCGGCACCAGGTGCAGGGTGAGGGCAAACGGTTCGCACGTGTCATCAACGGAAACCGCGAAGCCGAGATCGGATTTGGCGCCCACCACGCCTTCCGGAAGCTCCCACGCGCCTGGGCAATCGGTCCAGAAGCCCACGTGGCGCCCTTCCAGAAGCCGCGCGGAAATGCGCTTGGCCAGCTGTCGTTCCTCGATGAACAGACCGTGTCTTGCCGCCCATTCGTCCACGGCAAACAGTCCATTCACATCGGTGGCGGTCGACACTGCCGCCTGCCCGCAAGTGACGCGCGCGATGGCACGCGCCAGCTCGTTGGCACCTCCCACGTGCCCCGAAAGCAACGGCACGGCGAAGGCGCCCGCCTCGTCCACGCTCACGACAGCCGGGTCGGTGAACTTGTCGCGCACATGGGGGGCAATCGCCCTCACCGCGATGCCACTTGCGCCCACGAAGATGAGCGCATCATCGGAAGCGAAGTGCTCCTTGGTCCAGGAAGTCAAGCTGTCAAAGCTTTCCACCTGGCACTCCGATGCCATGCGCTCGGGACCGCCTACGCTCACATGGGCATCTGCGCACAGCTCTTCCGCACGCAGCTTCACGGCAAGCTCCCGCGCGAGCAGGCAGCCGCCACGGGTGAACGCGATGATGCCCATACGCTGGAACAGCGGCAAACCGCCTGCCATCGACAAGGTATCTGCTCTGCAGTTAGTTGGCATCATCGGATCCCTTGCGGAACATATGGGTGAAAGCAGGATCGTAGAGCCGCGAGCGGTCGTATGCGCTACCCAGGAATCCACCGATGGTGATAAGCGCCGTGTTCTTCACGCCGGCTTCCTTCGCCGTCTCCGCCAAAGTGCCCACGGTGCAATGCCACACCTGCTCATCAGGCCACGTGGCCTTGTAGACGATGGCTGCGGGAGTGTCGGGGCTATAGCCGCCCGCCAGAAGCTCTTCCACAGCACCATCGAGCAGGCTCGTGGACAGGAAGAGCACCATCGTGCAGCCATGCGACGCCATCAGACGTAGCTTTTCGCCATCGGGAACAGGTGTGCGGCCTTCCATGCGCGTGATGATGACCGACTGCGACACGTTGGGAAGCGTGTACTCGGCCTTCAGCGCAGCAGCGGCGCCACAGAAAGACGAGACACCGGGCACCACGTCATAGGCGATTCCGGCCTCGTCGAGCAGGTCCATCTGCTCGCGGTGCGCACCATACAACGATGGGTCACCCGTATGCAAGCGCACCGTGGTCTTGCCCGCTCCTTCGGCGGCCTTCATGACCCCGATGACCTCTTCCAGCGTCATGTGGGCCGAATTGTGGATTTCCGCACCTTCATGCGCGTAATCCAACAAAGCAGGATTCACCAGCGAACCCGCGTAGATGATGACGTCGGCTTCTTCGAGTAGCCGCGCTCCACGCACGGTGATCAGATCTGCCGCACCCGACCCCGCACCTACGAAATGAATCATGATTCGTCCTTTCACTCGTTGAAAGCCCAGCTCAGCTCATCAGCGCCAGGGGTTTTCCCCAAGACGCCATGGACATTGGAAAACACGATCGCCTCCACTTGGAGCCTTTCGGCCACACGGTGGTTCAACTTGTCAGCCAAATTGCACATAAGCGACGCCATGGTTTCCTGCACCATATGCTCTTGCAACAAGACATCGAGCGCAGCATCCGTCGTCGCCGCAGCCATGATGTGCGAAACAGCTTCCCGCGAAACACCCACCAATGCCGCATGGGCGGCGAGCACCTCCACGCGGCAATCGGCTACGCGCGAATGCGTGTTCATGATGCCGCCTGCAACCTTGGCCATCTTGCCGATGTGGCCGACGATGAGAACCCGCTTGAACCCCAGTATGCAAGCTGCGTCCAACGTGGCACCGAAGTAGTTCGAGCATTGCACCGCCTGCGACATGTCGAGCTCGAGCTGGCCGCAGGCAAAATCACGCCCGTAGTTGCCAGGCACCACCAACAGGTCTTCCACACCACGCGCGCGCAGCATCTTCATCTCGAGCTCGATGGAGGCGACGAGCGCATCTTCGCTCATGGGCTTCACGATACCCGACGTGCCGATGACCGAGATACCCCCTGCTATGCCTAGGCGCGGGTTGAAAGTGCGCGTCGCAAGCTCGACGCCATCGGGAATGGATATCGTCACCAGCAAGCCAAGGTGCGTCGAGCCATCCGCACTCCCCCGCAATCCCGACGTGGGTCCATCAGCCAGAACCCCCGCCCGAAGGGCCTCGTCAAGCACCGAATCAACCTGTTCGCGAATCATCCTGCGCGGAGTGGAATTGATCGCCGCTTCTCCAACTGGCTGGTCGAGCCCTTCACGTGTCACGCGACCAACACCCACGCCGCCATCGATTCGAATACCAGGTTCGCCGACTCGCTCGACTCGCGCGTACACCAACGTGCCGTTGGTGACATCGGGGTCGTCGCCCGCATCCTTTCGTACTGCGCATTGCGCCCAACCAGCACCTTGTAGGGTTTCTTCCACCTCGACGACGACATCGATGCCGGAAGGCGTGGAAACCGTGACAGCAGGATCCGCCACGCCGAGCAGAAGAAGCCGAGCGGCAGCACCCGCCGCAGCCGTGGCGCACGTACCCGTGGTGTAACCACAGCGCATGCGCTTCGTCCCCACGTTTATGTATTGTTCCAGTTTCTGCATGCCTTGCTTTCTCGACAGCCAGCTGTCCGAAAGAGTCAGTTGCCCAGCGCGCCAAGGAGGCGGGTCATTTGGCGCATTTCTCGCCGGCGAACATTTCCACGATCAGGTCGGCAAGGGCATCCATGGTGGCTGCCTTCGCCGTCCAGGTGCGCATGCCCGCTTCCTCGGCGGTTGCACGCGTCTTTTCGCCGATACAGGCAGCGCGGACCTTCGTCAGATCCACGTTGTGGTATGCATCCGCGAAGGCGCGCACACCTGATGAGCTGGTAAAGGCCACGCAGAATATGGAGTCACGGTCAAATTGGGCTGCAACGTCAATCAGGCTCTGGCTCAAGGACACGGTATCGTAGGTTGCCACATCGTCCACATGGCATGCGGCAAGGGCATCCACCAGTTCGCGGTTTCCGATAGCTGCACGCGGAATCAAGATCCTCGACCCTGGCTGCGCTTGCTGTGCAAGCGCCGCTCCCAAAGCTTCGCCTGTGGCGCCCTCGGGAACCAAATCGGCTATGATGCCATGTCTGCGCAGTTCGCGCGCCGTGCCAGCTCCAAGAGCAGCGAAGCGGGCACCAGCCATGACCCGCACGTCCACGCCTGCATCCAGCAAGCCGTCGAAGAAGATGCTCACACCGGAGGGGCTGGTGAACACGATCCAATCGTAGGAGCCCAGGTTACTCATCATTGCCGCGATCTCATCGCAGTCGCTGCGGGGCACGGTGGCGATGGCGGGAACATCCAGCACCTCGGCACCGAGCACGCGCAAACGGGCAGACATCGTGGAAACGAGCTCTGCCGGTCGCGTGACCAGCACCTTGCAGCCTTGTAACGGCATGCTCTCTCGCCAGGCGAACTGATTCGCCAAAGCGCATACGCCGCCGACCACGATGATGGCAGGCGCCTGTATGTTCGCCTTCACCGCTTCGTCGTGCAGAGTCCCTACTGTGGCCACCACGCGTCGCTGGCCTGCCGTGGTTCCTTCCTGAAGCACGGCAGCCGGCATCGCCGGGTCCATTCCCGCATCCAGCAGTCCTGCCATGATGTGAGGAAGCGACCGCACACCCATCAGAAACACGAGCGTTCCCTTGGTGCGCACGAGCGCATCGAAGTCGATGTCGTAATCGGCACCCTCGCGCTTGTGGCCCGTGATGATGTGCAACGACGATGCGAAGTCACGATGCGTGACCGGAATGCCATTGTACGCGGGAACCGCCACGGCCGATGTGATGCCCGGCACCACCTCGAATGGAACGCCATGCTCGCTCAACAGCTCGAGTTCTTCGCCACCGCGCCCGAACACGAAGGGGTCGCCACCCTTCAACCGAACCACTTTGTTGCCCGCCTGCGCCTCTTCGAGCAGCACTTCGCTGATACGCCACTGGGGCATGGTGTGGTTGTCTGCGCGCTTGCCAACATCGATGGTACGAGCATCCTTCGGGACCAGCGTCATCACACCATCGCCCACCAGGCTGTCGTACACCACCACGTCAGCGTCCTGCAGAACCTCGAAGCCCTTGCGGGTGAACAGCCCAGCGTCACCGGGGCCTGCGCCCACCAGCCATACCTTTCCCGTGCATGAATCGTTGCTCATAGCGTTTCTCCTTCGCCGACACGCAGACGATCTGCCAGCTCGCACACCAGGGCGATGGCTTCTTCGGAAGAACCGCTTACCTTGCCCCGGAAAGCCTGCTTGCGCTCTTCGTCGTAATACATACCGCGGAACACGATGTTCCCATCCGCTACCTGCGCATGTGCGCCTATGGGTGATGTGCAGCCGCCCTCCAGCCGCGCGACGAACGCACGCTCGGCCATCACGGCCACCCGGGCGTCCGCATCGGCAAAGCCCTTAAACAGGCGCGCGTCGGCATCGGCGCGACCCTGCACGGCCAACACCCCCTGCCCGGCAGAGGGAATCACCTCGTCAACCGAAAGGTAGCGACCGATGCGCTCCTCCAGGCCCATTCGCTTCATGCCGGCCGCAGCCAGCACCAATGCCCCATAGTTCCCCTCGTCAAGCTTGCGCAGGCGCGTCTGAAGATTGCCGCGCACGCTTTCGAACGTGGCCTGGGGATAGAGTGCCGCAAGCTGCACCTCGCGCCTGCGCGAAGACGTGCCGATAGGACGGCTGAAGTCAGGCTCGTCTGCACCCTCGGGGAAGACGAGCACATCACGCGGGTCTTCGCGGGTGGAAAAGCACACCAGGGGCAGGTCGTCTGCGATGTCGGAGGGAAGGTCCTTGCTGCTGTGAACCGTGTAGTCGCACCTGCCATCGCGCAAGGCGGCATCGAGCTCCTTCACGAACAGGCCCTTGCCCCCGATCTGGTCAAGCCGCCTGTCCAAGATCTTGTCGCCTGTGGTCTTGAACGTCTCCAGGCTCACATCGCAAGCGGGATGCGCCTGTCGCAGGAAGTCCATCACCATCTCGCTCTGCACGACGGCAAGCTTGCTTTCCCGGCTGCCGATGACGATCTTCATGCTAGATGTCCTCCTCTTCCAACAGCTCCTGGATACGAGCGCGGGTTTGCTTCACGCGACGATGGTCCTTGCCTCCCGCGTTCACACCCACCACCACGTTACCGTACGACACCACACTGGGAAAATGGAAGTCGCATTTGAATCGGTCGCTGCATACGTTCACTAGGATGCCACGCTTTTTGCACTCGTCGTAAATCTCGTTGTTCAACTCCGGATCGTTCGTGCATGCGAGCACGATATGAGCCCCGTCGAGAACGGATGGGTCATAGGGCTTGCGCACCAGCTCAATAGCACCGTCCATCGCGAACCGGTCGAGCTCGGGGGAAAAATCGGGCGCATACACCACGATGTTGTCCACGAACGGCAGCAGCGTGCGGATGCGGCGCATGGCTATGGTACCGCCGCCCACGAACACTACATGGTAATCGCTCAAATCAACAAACAGGGGGAAGAACGCTGCCGACGGGGGCTTCGCATGGGCGGCAACTTGTCGCCGACGCACCCAGTCCCAGAACTCGGTCACGCCTTCGCCGATGACCTCGCGCGCTTGAGCGAGGGCTCGATCGTTTTTTTCTCCCATGCCGGTACCGAAACGATCGATGTCATATACCTCGCAGCCATCCAACTCCGCGATCTGCGGATCGATATCGCGCGGTATGGCCAAATCGAACAGGGAAAGATGCTTTCCCGGATCGATGGCGCCTTCGACCAGATCGCGTTCGAGCGTGAAATGCGGGCTGGTCGTTGCGCTCATGACCACATCGCAATCGCGCAAGTACTCGTATCTTCGATCGTAGGGAACGCCAAGGCAACCGCGCGGAACCTTGACGGCACCGTGGGTGTACTGGCGTACGGTGACCAAGACATCCGCCCCTCGTTCCACCAGCGTGGAAGCGGCCAGCCGTCCGTATTCTCCATTGCCGATAACCATGCAACGGCATTCGGACATATCGTTGCCAGGAGCATCCAGCAAGGCAACCGCCTGTTCCACTGCCGTGGCATAGACGCGGGTGAACCGAACGCTCGTCTTCACCTTCTTGGCCGTGGTGACGGCCTGGCGGAACAGCACCTCGAGGTAACTGTCGGCGACGTTTGCATCGCGCGCGGTGGCGATGGCCTGCTTCACCTGCGAAACCACCTGGTCTTCGGCCACAATTGCCGAGCGCAGGCCGCAGGCGACGTGGAACAGGTGGCTTACGGCGTCTTCTCCCACCCTGCTGGCGAAACACGGTGCGTACTGCGCTGGATCCACGTTGTATGCTGCCGCAAGCGCACGCATCAAAGGATCGTCTGCCGCTGGACCGTCTTCTCTGGTAAAGCTGCGCTGGGGCACCTTATCGGAATCGAAGCTCGCCCAGAGTTCGGTTCGGTTGCAGGTTGCAAGCAACACAACCCCAGACGCATCCAGCCGCACCTTGAGCAGGGGCAGTATCGCATCGCGCTCTTCCGCCGTGAGGGCAAAAGCCGAACGAGCATCTACCGATGCCAGCGTGTGGTCGGTTCCTATCATGCATATGTAGTGGTCTTGCACAATCGATTCGCTCATGATGGCGATTCCATCTTCCTCTTCGCTTCCTGCTATGCCGCAATTGCTACCTGCACGGACGGGCATCCCGCGCATGCTGGCATATGATGTTGCGCACGCTCTCGTATTCCCCCAAGCCACGCAACACGGCCTTTGCCCGCATGCCACGGGAGCGCAACCTGTTCACCCAGGAACCGTCTCCTTCTCCTGCCATGTCGGCAAGAGCGTGCTCGCCTGCAACCACCATGAGCGGTGCCACATGCACGCACCGGGCACCGCTGGCAACCACCTGCTCGAGCGTGTCTTCGAAAGCAGGCACGCCTTCCACCGTTGAAACGAAGCACAGCGGCCGCATCTGCTGCAGGGCATCCTGTATCAGGTTGTACACCTCGTTCGGCCCGCTAGACGACCCATGCCCCATCAGCAGTAGGGCATCTTCCGAGGGCATGTCGGCAAACTCCCCCATCACGGCGTCAGCCATGATCTGGCAGTCTGCAGGGGTTTCCAGCAAGGCTGTTGCCATGCGAGCGCTGCGGGCAGGGTCTTGCTCCAACCACCCGCTCAGGGCGGCTTCGGTTTTGCACATCTCGCCCCCGTGCATCAAACACGTCACGGCAACCAGCACGTCATCCACCCCATCGGCAGACATGCGCCCGAACGCCTCGTCGAGCGTTTCGCGCACGACCCCCTGCGCACGCACCTTCTTCGCGATGACGCCACTCGTCCAAGCTCGGTAAAACGCACGGTCGGGGAACCGCTGCTGCAAATCTGCTTCTATCACATCCAGCGTCTTTTCCCTCGTGGATGCCACCGACGTACCGAAGCTCACGCATAAAAGGGCTTTCGTCGTCATCTTTCCTCCTGCAGGTTTCACTCATCGCATGCGCATGCAAATGTAATTACAGCCCATGCCATGCCGCCAACCGAACATTCTCGAACGAGCCGACAGCCTAACCTTCCTTCACGATGACGACCGAAAAGTAGTCGGTGTCGTCTTCGATGTCGGCGAAATGCTCGAACACCTTTTCGTCGGGCAGTCCGCAATTGGCTACCATGGACGCGTTGTCGAGCTGGCCACGCTCCGCCAGCTTGTCGCGAAGCTCTCCAATGGCACGCCCGCTTTTCATGAACACCTTGTTGGCGGACACATCGAGGATATCGTCCACATCCGACGCCATGACCGGGGCCACCAACAGGCGCTCGGGGCCTTCGCACAAAGCTGTTCCCAGTTTCGCTGCGACGGCGGAAAACGACGTGACGCCGGGAATGATCTCGGCCTCGTAGCCGCGCTCCCGCACGATGTCGTGAACGTAGATGTAGGTCGAATACACGCCGATGTCGCCAAGGCACAGGTACGCAACACGCTTGCCCGCATCCAGCTGCTCGCACAGGTCGTCGGCAATCTTGTCGTACGCCGCAAGGACTACTGTGCGGTCCTTCGTCATGGGTGTCTGGCAATCCAGCAGCTCCTTGCCCTGCAGGTATTCCTCGCAGATAGCGTAAGCCGTCTGGCGCTTATGACCGATGTTGGGCACGGCGACCACATCCGCCTCCTCGATTGCCCGTATCGCCTTGAGCGTCAGCAGCTCCGGATCGCCCGGGCCTACGCTCACTCCATATAACTTGCCCTTTGCCATTGCCTTCTCCTATCGTGAATGCTATTCGTATGTGTCGATGACGATATTGCCCGAAATCGGGTCGTATGTGCCCGGCGCCAGGTCATATAGGTCATTTATTACTAACGGGGTGAAGATTTCCTCGGGTGTCCCCTGCGCTTGGATGCGGTCGCCCTTCACGCAGATGATGCGGGTCGACACCTTGCACGCCAAGGGTAGTTCATGCAACGACATGATAACGCCCACGTCACCTTTGGATACCAGCTTCCGCAACACGTTGAGCAGCTCGATCTGGTAGTGGATATCCAGGTAGTTGGTAGGCTCGTCGAGCATCATGATGCGTGGTCGCTGGCAGATGGCACGTGCGAGCAGGATGCGCTGACGCTGGCCGTCGCTGATCTGCATGAAGTCGCGGTCGCGCAGATCCCACACGTGCACCATCTCCATCGATTCCTGCACGATGGCACGGTCCTCGTCGGAAAGAATGCCCAGCCTGCCCGTATAGGGATACCTGCCCGTTTCGACGATGTCGGCGCACGTGAGCAGCTCGGTACTCAGGCGCTCGGTGAGCATCACCGAAAGCTCGAGCGCCAGGTCACGCGCCGAAAGCTCGCTAACCGGCTTGCCGGAAATGTAGATCGCGCCACCCAGGGGTACCAGGTATCCCGCGATACTCTTCAAAATCGTGGACTTACCCGCTCCGTTCGGCCCGATGAGGGTCACGATCTCGCCGGGCGCCACATCGATGTTCACGTCGTTGATCAGCGGCTTGCCGTCGTATCCGACGACGAGTTCGCGCGTGCTCAGGCAGCTGCCATCCAAAACGTCGTGCATGGTCTCACCCCCTCGTCTTCTGCCGGCGCATGAGGATGCCGATGACAATCGGTGCGCCGAAGATCGCCGTCACGGCAGAGATGGAAAGCTCGGTGGGGGCAAACATCGTGCGCGCGATAAGGTCGCAGAACAAGCAGAAGATGCCACCTCCCAAAAACGCCGCCGGCACCACCACAATGGGTTTCGATGTGCCGAGAAAGCGCTTGACCATGTGCGGAACCGCGATGCCCACAAACGAGATGGGTCCGGCGAAAGCAGTAACGCATGCAGCAAGCAGGCTCGAAAGCAAGATCAGAGCCACGCGGAATAGGCGGATGTTCACACCCATGCTCTGCGCGTAGCTCTCGCCAAGCTGGAATGCGCCGATGGGCTTGGACAGCGCGAACGTCAGCAGGGCGCACGCAGTCACCACGATGACGATGATGCTGATGTCTCCCCAGTTGATGCCCGAAAAGCTGCCGAGCGACCAGTTCTTCAGGTTCACGATGTTCTGATCAGATGCGAACGTGATCAAAAAGTCGGTTGCAGCCGAGCAGATATAGCCGATCATGACGCCGGCGACGATGAGCATCGAGCGCGAGCGAATTCGCTGCGAAACGAGAAGCACGAACACCATGGCCATCATCGAACCCACGAACGCGGAGAGAACGAGCACCCACGAGCTCATCGTGTGCGCGGACCCGATGACGACGATCATCATGATAGCCACGACAAGCTTTGCACCCGAGGATATGCCAAGGATGAAAGGACCTGCAATGGGGTTGTTGAAATAGGTCTGCAACAGAAAACCCGCAAGCGCCAACGCTCCGCCCAGAAACACCGCCGCGATGATTCGGGGCAGGCGGATATCCCAGATGACCTGCGACTCCACACTTGACAGATCGTTTCGTCCCAGAATCTGGGGGAGCTGGTCTAGGGGAACCGCCACCGAGCCGATGCATAGGTTGAGCATGAAGAACACGACCACGCCGATGGCCAACGACACGAACACGACACTCGCACGCGCTCGCCGCACGTTCGATTGCCGGACAACTTCACTCATACCCACCGCCTTCTACGAAAGCTTGTACAAGTATGTCATCTCGTCGGCATCCCCACCCGCGATAGCAGTATGGAAATCGGAAATGACATAGCCGGTCTGCATCATCTGCTGGTACATGTTCTGCTCGGTGCAGTAAACATTGCCCTCCTGCACGGCTTTGAAGTTCGCCAATAGCTCGTTTTTCGCCACGAGGTCGTCGATGGACTGGATTCCGCCATCGATAGTGCCGTTGTAGATGATCACGTCGGCATCCTTTGCGGTCGCGTAGAAACGCTCCATCTCCAAGGTCACCGAAGCGTTGTTGCTCCCGGAATCAAGGTCGGAGAAGATATTCGAGCCGCCTGCGGTCTCGATCATCTTGCTGATGTAGTCGCCCGATGCCCGCGTGATGGCGTTTCCATTGGAGTTGATGTAGAAAAACGCCACGGTCTTGCCCGTGTCCTGGCCTTTGACTGCCTCGACCTGCTGTACTTGCTCGTCGAAGAGCTCCTGTGCCTCGTCTTCCTTGTTCAGCATGGCGCCGTAGAACTTGACCCACTCGGTACGACCCAGAGGCTCGGATTCGTAGCTCGACTGTTCGATGAGCACCTGCACGCCCAGTTCCTCGAGCTTGTCTTTCACCTCGGGGGTATGGTTGATCATGGTGGACTCGATGGCTAGCGTGCATCCACGCGACAAGATGACGTCGTAGTCGGGCGTGCTGTACTTGCCGCCGTAGACGATTTCCCCTGCTTCCATCGCCTTGGCCGCGTTCTCGACGTACCAATCTTGCGCCTTCAGGCCCGAAACGGAAATGGCATCGAGCGAGTCGAGCGCATCGAACAGGCACATGCTGTCCGAGGCAACCAGGTACACATCGGAAATGGGCTGCTGGATGACCACGATGTCCTCGTCAATTCCCTCGGGCACATCTGCCCCCTCGGGCACGAACAAGTAACGGCCACCATCACCCAAACAGGCAAGCTTGTAGCCACCGTCGTAGTAATCGACGGTGAACTGGGTAGCATAGGCCAAATCCAGGCTGTCTGTCGGCTCCCAGCCATTGCCCATATCGGCGTTGTGGAAGTTTTCCACCCGCGGCGACGTATCGCCATCGGCCTCCTGCAAATCCGCTTCATCGGAAGATGCGCCTTCCCCGAACGGAGATGCAAACGTGAGCGTGTAGTCGATCAGATGCGGCTCGCTCATGGCGGTGGTCTCGGCTTGGACTGCTATCTCCTCGTCGAAACCGCTGATGGGAATCTCGAACGTCGACGCTGGGCTGATGGTGGTCGGCAGGTACTCCTGGCCATCCACGACCATGAGGTCGTAGTTCGAGCTGCTCCACACCACAGTCGCCGTCATCGAGCCGTCTTCAACCACGACCGTCGCGGGAGATTCGACATCCGCCCTGCCCGTACCGCCCGTCAACGTGACATCGACCTGGTAGGTTCCGTCCTCGATGCCATTGGAAGACACAGATCCGCTCCCGCATGCAGAGAACCCGAACATCACGCAGAGGAGCACTGCGCATGTGGCAATTGCACGCGCCATCCAGCTGCGCGAACCGCCTCTTACTCTAGTCATTTCCACAGACCTTTCCTGTCCTGAATCGCCAAGGTCACCAGCTTCGAGCGCACTTTCCCTCGCTGAATCTCGCGAAGCGCGCTCACGAGCATGGGGCCTCGCCAACCGTTTACGATCGACTGGAACCTGCTTCATTTCCGCCGCTCCCTGGCTGTCTGATGGGTACGATGCGATGCGTAGAGCACCACGCAGTACCCGATAGCGAACATGCCTGCGACTATCACCACGATCGGCCACCCCGGCCCATTCGTGCTCGACTTCTGCTGCAGGCTCGATGAATAGAACGTTATCTGGTATTCGATCTCGTAGGGTTGACTGAGCGCAGTCGTGTCCGCTACCACGTCGATGGGCACGTCGAAGCACGAGATCGGAATCTCGAACACGGAATCGCCACCGTCGTTGACCGGGTAGTATTTCGTCGAGCCGACGATCATGTAATCGTAGTATTGGCTCGACCATTCGATCCTGGCCACGCCGACGCCGTCATGAAGCGTCACCTGGCAAGGGTCGGAAAGCGACGCGCGCCCGGTCCCGCCCGAGAGCATGGGCGTGCACGTGTACACGCCGTTGGGCAGGTCCTTGACCACGCTCGAGTCCCTCACCGCCTTCTGGCCTTCCGCATTAAGAGCGCTCGTGGGCAACGATGCAGCGAGGAAGATGACCTGGTGGTTGTACCACAGGTTCTTGCGAGCCGAAAGCGCGGTGATGTCAACCGCCGAGTTCAGGCTCTCCACGGGCACGGTATACACGTAGCGTCCGGTCTCGTCGTCGACCTCGTAGCCGATGTAATCATGGCTGTCTGCCTGATACGCCACTTCGCCCACGCCCATGTACAGGCAACGGTAACCGCGCCCACCAAGCGCCATCTTCGCCGTCATCTGCCCGTTAGAGACCGTCAGCTCGCATTCGACTGCGCGGAACAGCGACGAGTCGGTTCTCACGGCGATTTGGTAGGTTCCGTCTGCGATCATGTCGGCCGTAACGGGCGTCAGCCGCTCTGCGTCTATGGCCATGCGAGCTCCGTAATCGGTGGAACTCGCAGGCTTGCCCTGATCGGCATGCGCAAACGCGGGCGCTGCGCAGCACAGGGCCAGCACGCACAAAACCATGATGGCAATGCGGTTGATATGTTCGCGAACGCGCACCATGCTAGTACAGCTTCTCCTTTATGAGCTTGCAGTCTATGACGAAAAACCCCAACGCGTAGACAGCCAGCGTGATCAGCGACCACCAGGGAAACGCCCAGCCGAGCGCCGTCGCGCGGATTATCTCGGACGAATGGGTGAGCGGTAGGACCCAAATCACGTACGCCACCACTTCGGGCAGCGAGTTCACGGAAAACAGCGTGCCGCACAGAAACGTCATCGGCGTGATGAGGATGCTGCCGAGCATGGTCAGCGACGGGCTCGAATTGGCGAGCAGACCCGCCATGACTCCCATGAGCGAATAGGTGAAGCACGACAGGATGATGCACGCGATGAGCGCAGGAGTAAGGTACATGTCTGGAGTGAGTACAAGCCCCAAGACCAGCATGACAAAGCTTCCCACGAGCCCCTTGAGCATGCCGATGACCGATTTGCCCAAGATGATCGACGGCGTGTGCATCGGACACAGGATCAGCTCGTCGAAGCTCGTGTAGAACAACCGCTGTATGAGAATCTTCTGCGACGACGAGGCGAATCCTGCAGTCAATGTCGTGATGGCGACGATGCCGGGAATGACGTAGGCGATATACGACACGTCCGCCCCACCCGTCGATCCACTGCGCATACCGTAGCCAAATGCCAGCAGGTAGAGTAGAGGACCCACGAGCGACGATATCGTGACCTGGATGATGTTGCGCCTGAAATAGCACAGGTCGCCATAGGCAACGCGGATCGTCTCGGAGAAGATGTTGTACGGTTTCACAACTTCCTCCCCGTCAGCTCCAGGAACACGTCCTCGAGGTTCGATTCCCGTACCTGTATGATGCGCGCATCACCCTGCAAGAGCGCTGCCTTGCGGGCTTCGTCATGCGAGTCGAAGAACAGCAAGTGCTCGGCGCCCTGTTCATCCGTCGTCACCAGGGTGTAGGATCCTACGAGGCTGCGCAACTGCGCCGGCGTGCCTTCGGCGATGAAATGACCCTGATTGATGATACCTACCCTATCACAGAGCTCCTCTGCTTCCGAAATGTAGTGCGTGGTGAGAAAGATGGTGGTGCCATCGCGGTTGATGGAGCGAATCATCTGGTGCAGGAGGTTGCGCGATTGGGTATCCAAGCCGGTGGCAGGCTCATCCATGAACAGGATCTTCGGATTGTGGATGAGGCTGCACACGATGGCAACGCGCTTTTTCCAACCGCCCGACAGCTCGCGGACGAGCGTGTCCATGCGGTCGGTTAGCTGCATGCGCTCGCAAAGCTCCATCATGCGCTCGCGCGTCTGCGCGCGCGAGAGGTTTTGCATCAGACCATGGTGCATGATGTTCTCGCGGACGCTGATCTCCTTTTCCAAGCTGTGCTGCTGCTGGATGATGCCGATGCCGCGCCGAGCAATAACGCGGTTGGCGATGGCATCACGGCCATCGAGCATGACCAACCCGGAATCGGGCAGATCCATGGTGGTGAGCATGCTGACCGTCGTCGTCTTCCCCGCGCCGTTGGGGCCAAGGAATCCGTAGATCTCGCCGCGGCGCACGCCGAAAGTCAGATCGTCGACGGCAATGAGCTTTCCGAAGCTTTTCACCAGATGTTCGGCGCGGATGATGTCATCATCCGAAAGTTCCCCGCGAAACACTATTCGCCGCCTTCGTCCGATTTCCCAGCCGTCTTCCACTTGTAAGCGAAGAAGCCCACCAGCACGCACGCCGCAGCGATAGGGACGACGATTGCGAGAATGGGAACCGAGGTTTCCTTCGGTCGGGTGGCATTGGCGGTTTCGGTTCCGCATTCTGCGTAAACAATGTCATCGTTGTCTGCATCGGCTTCGCCTTCGACAGCAGCGTCCTGTGCACCTGCAGCCGTCACCTTTCCCCCCGAAAGGTCCGTCATCTGACCGGAATGGAAGCTCAAAGAGCCTGCAAGCTCTTCGGGAGCGCCAGATGCCACGCTGACGAACGTCACGGGGATGGATGTGTCGAACACGCGCACGGGAATCTCGTAGGTGGCAGAATCCGCCGTCACCTCAACTGGCTCGAACGCCTCACCCGTCATGACGATCTGCTCGTAGTTCGGGCTGCTGAAACGCAGGGTAGCGGTCGCATTGTCGTCGGCAAGCGTCATGAGCGCCGGGTCTTCCACAGTGTCTTCCCCACCGAAAACGTCCACGGCAATGTAGTAGTCGCCATCTTCGAGGCCATAGAGCGGGTTCGATTCCCTCACGGCCTGCTGGGCCTTATCGGAAAGCGCGTCGTTGGGCAGCGTACCCGCGACGAAGACGATGTCGTGGTCGTACCACTGCTGGCGCCGCTTGCTGAAGCAGCAGCACTTGACAACCGTGTTGAGCGAGGGAACCTCCCCGATGTCATAGGTGTAACGGCCGTTCTCGTCTTCGACATATTCGATGTACTCGCTCGAATCGGCCGCCGCAGCCTCCTCGCCCGTACCCATGTAGACCCACTGATATCCATCGCTGGAAAGCGTGATCATGGCAGTCATCGACCCGTCTTTGACCGTCAGCTGGCAGTCGACGATGTTAAACATTTGCGTATCGGTCTCGACCAGAATGTCGTATGTCCCGTCCGCGACCTCCTCGCCCGCCACGGCAACCATCCCCTCCGCAGTGATGGCTTCTCGTCCGCCGTATTCGTCGCTCGTGGCTACCTGGCTTGCGGTTTCGTCGGCGAACGCCGGTATGCACAGGCACACGCTGAGCATGCATGTCAGCGCCAAGATCAGAATTGAACGGATGCGATATCTCACGGGTTTCCTCTCCAAATATGGGTTCGGTTTTTCAAACTGGAGTTCAATGTCGCACAACATGGGGATGCATGAGCGGCACATGCGCACACGACACTGCTTATTCACGCGAAAGCCGAAGGGCCCACCCTTTGCCATCGGAGCACGCGAACGCCGTTCGCAAGAGGGTTCGCCTCCCTCGGGCTCCTCGACAGCAAGGGGCAGACCCCGCCGAGTTGCGTTTTGGTCAGCTCAGATACGCGGCTTGGCTATGCCAGGCCGTTTTCGTCGAGCGTAGCCTGCAGATGGTCGCGATAGAGCTTCTGGACAGGATAGAGCTGGCCCAAGCCATCGAGAACGGTGATGACTTCGTAGCCCTCGCCCTCGAAGAAGGACTTCAGCGAGTCTTCGTCATCGCCAGCCATGTCGTTGTTGGCGTGGTCGCCGCACACGACCATGAAGTCCTCGAGCAGAACGCGCTTGTAGTCGGTGCCTTCTTCCTTCATCAGCTCCAGGGCCTGCTCCTTTTGAACCGAACCCTCGACCGTGCAGATGAAGATGTTCTTCATGTCAGGATTGTCGGCTTCCATGCTGTCGACGGTCGCCTGAACCTGATCGTAGTACGCATCGGAAGGCGCACCCATCGCCTCGTTGCCATGGCCCATGAACACGAAGGCGGTCTCGCCGTCCTGGTACTGCTTGGTGTGATCGTAGATGGCGTTGATAACCGTCACGTAGTCTGCGTCCTCGTTGAGCAGGCACGGCGCGATTGCCGTGGTCTCGAAATTGGCAGCAGCTTCGCCGAGCGCGTTCTTGACGTCGCCGTATTCGCCGCCGGCGGTCAAGTGCGTGGGCAGCACGACGACCGTCTTCACACCGTTGTCGGCTGCATCCTGCAGCGCCTCTTCGAAGTTCATGATGGTGACCGGCCAACCGTCTTCCTCGCCGTTCTCGTCGATGCCCTTGCCGGCGGCGAGCTTGTCGATGATGTCCTGGGCGGTAAAGGCACGCTGGACCTTCCAATCGGGATAGGACTCGCGGATCAGGCTCTCGATTGCGCCGATTGTGATATTGCGGCTGTTGTCGAACGTGGTGCCAAACGACGTGACGATGATTTCCTTGTCAATGCCAGCGGCGGGAGCGGCCTCGCCGTCGGCAGCGGGTTCTTCATCGCCCGAAGCGGAGCTGGGAGAGCAGGCAACCATCCCCACACCCATGGCGGCAACGGTAGCGGCGCCAGCCAAACCCATGAATTTACGACGTGACATATCCTGAGTAGACATCTCTTTTTCCTTCCTTTACAAGATATCCCAACCGTCGGTTCGACACAGCGAACCGACCTTCTTTTCGATTCGTCACCTCATGCAAGAACGGCAAAGAGTGGAAGGAAAGGAGCAAAGATACAAGCGCCCAAATAAGCGTAATCTGCAGAAGAAAGAGCATAGTCGGGGTTCACAACATGCACCTCTCACATGGACAGGCTGGGTACTCTGGCTTAGCTTGCGCCTTACAGTAATGGCCCTTGCCCGGGATTCGCACCCGGTTCCCTCAGCTTGCCCGCTTCCGCGGTTTTAATACTGTCCTTGAATGATTTGTCAACGAACGCGAAAAGTATACACTTTATACCGAAAACGAAATCATTCTGAACAAGATTTTTTTACCGCGAAAACCATTTATGCCAATATCTTTTAAATGCCTGTGCTGGATACATTTAATTATGTTATCGGTGTAATTAATTCCTATTGATAAAAAGCCCACATCACTGGCTAGCCAGTTCTGCAAGCAGCTGGTATCGCGCCATGACCAGCTTCGCCCCATGGTCCCTTACGTGTGGCGCTTTGCAGCCCATGCAGCTTTTTCTGCCGTTTTCCATGTAGACGAAATTGCCCCCGCACGAAGGGCCCAGGGCGTAGAGCGGGCAATAGCAGAACA
Organism: Eggerthellaceae bacterium; assembly: GCA_045118335.1. Lineage (GTDB taxonomy): Bacteria > Actinomycetota > Coriobacteriia > Coriobacteriales > Eggerthellaceae > W1P20-047. Next base: position 39,949 of record JBGUXY010000043.1, on the reverse strand, counting down.
TGCAATTGAACTCGTCTTCCGGCACTCCTTCGTGGCAGGGGAAATACTTGCATTCCCTGTTCTGGAAAAAGCACTCGGGAGCCTGCCAGTCGGGGCGCTGCGCCGCAGCATCTAACTGTTCTTCTTGCTGCTCACCTTTGCCTGTTAGGGTCTCCTGAAGGAATTCAAGATTCTCGAAGTGCTCCTTGTTCGCATAGCGCAGGTGGTCGCCTTCGAGGGTTACCGTGGCGCGGTAACCCTCGCAGTTCCCCACCTGCCAACCAAAGTAGTCGCTGCCGTCGCCAGAGATGCCTGTGAGCGCAGCCATGATGGTTCCGCCATGGGCAACGATGATGGCTCGCCGCTCTCCCGCCGCCTGCGCCATGTGCACGACCTTGCTCACCGCCCGCTCCATGCGGGCTATCATCTGGTCCTGGCCTTCGCCGTTGGGGCACGGGGCGGTGCACATGCCTTCGACCCAGGAGCGATAAGCGGCATCGTTTTCCATTTCCGCCGCAGTGCGACCCTCGAAGTCGCCGAAGTTCATCTCCTGCAGCCCATCTACTGGCACCTGCTCGGCGTTGGGAAAGCAGATCTGCGCCGTCTGGCGTGCACGTAGCAGCGGGCTTACGTATACCTTCTTCACCTGAGGGCACACGCCTGCAGCACGGGCCTCCAGCCTGCCCTTTTCGCTGAGCGGCACGTCGGTCCACCCCGCATAGCGTCGTTGTTCGTTGTAGGTAGACGTGCCATGCCGCATGATGACGACCTCGATGCCATCCGATGTGCCCGCAGTTTTCAGGGGCGTGGGAATGCCGCACACCATGCGCACCACTTCATCGGCCCGAGCTGCCAACTCGCGGCCGAGCTGGCCCACGCGGTCGCGCCAGGCGCGTTCTGCCGGATCGATCGGCACGATGCCGCTGCCCACTTCGGCGAGCATGACCACTCGTTTGCGTGAGGCTATGTCCTGCACCACAGCGAGCAACTCGCTTTCGGAGTCGATATCGCGCACAGCTTCCTGAGCCTGCGAGAGCACAGGCGCATCGCTTTCCACCGACGCCGAAACGTCGCTTTCGGAGTATCCCAAGGTCGTCACGTATGCCCACTTGCCCGATCCGACCCCGCCAAGTACCAAAATCACGGCTCGACCACCTTTTTTCGAGGCTTTTGCCAAAGACTATCGCAAACCCGCCGATTCAACATGGCAAACACTACAATCCGACAGCTTTTGCTACCACAACCAACGCTATGAGCATGCTCAGCTCGGCCACTTGGAGGAAGAACCCAGCCAGATCGCCGCTCATGCCTCCGAATTGGGAATTCGCGAATGGCAGCAGCAATGCCAGGCATGCAAGCCCCGTGCAAAGCATTGCCGCACCAGCCAATACGTGCACTGAAAACATGAACGCCGCAGCAGCGATCAGGATTGCCACGATGATGCCCACTGCCGCCTTGTCTATCGTGCGACCATGCTCCATGGAGAGCATGCCTTGCGATGGGCTTAGCGGGAACGCCTTCGTGGCGATGCCGCTCATGCACCGGCTCGCAACATGCATTCCTCCCAGCAGCAATGCCGCAGACCAGCTAGGCACAAGCTCGCTGGCGAAGGCGACATATGCCACCAGATAAGCCGCAACGCCGATGCTTGCGAATGCACCTGCATGCGGGTCCTTGAGTATCTGGCGCTTGCGGGCTGGCTCGGCATGACTCGATTGTGCGTCCACGACATCGCAGAACCCATCGAGGTGGATACCACCCGTCACGGCAAGTGGAACCAGGGCCAGCCCCGCACCAAACAGCAGCGGGCTGAAGCTTATCGTGCGTGATAGCCATGTCCACGCAACCAGCAGCAGCCCTATAGCTACACCTACGAACGGGAAGAAGCAGATCATGAAGCGCATGTTCTCCTCGCGCCATTCGACTTGCGGCACGGGAATCTTCGAAAAGCATGCAAATGCCATGGCGATACCGCGAAGAACGTTCACGCAACCACCTCGCCCTTCAAGACCAGGGGCATGCCCGCCACGCATTCCACAACGTAATCGCATTCGGCAGCCAACCTGCAGGAAAGAGCCCCCAGAACGCGCTGATATGCCTGAGTTTCGAAAGCGTAGCAGATGCCGTCGGCACCCACCTCGTTACCCACGATGACCAGACGATTGCATCCCCGATGCAAAGTGCAGATCTGTGCGAACAGCTTGTCTTCGGCTGCTCTTTCGGAATCGCGACACGACGCCGACCCCTCCGCCGAAAACAGCTCGTTTGCCACGACGTTGCCCAGGCACTCAAGCAAGATAGTTGCACCAACGATACGCTCATCTAGCAAGACGGCATCTAGTCCCTCGAAGCATTCGATGGTGATAAAGCCCTTGCCGGCACGCTGCGCACGGTGCTTGCGCACCCGGGCGGCTCCCTCGTCGCCAAACGGGCGCATCGCCGCAAGGTATATGCGATTTGAGCCCGATTCCATGCATAGGCTCTCGGCGTACGCGCTCTTCCCGCAGGAAGCCCCGCCTGTTACCAGAGCCATCATCAGCATGTCACCTTTTCGATCGTCACGCCCTGCCCGCTATGGGAATCAGTGCAAATCCACCTCGTATGCTTCGATGCCCGTTGCATCGAACGTTGTGCCATTGTACAGCGCCAAAGCGGCGTCGAGCATCGGCGGCAGCAAAACGGCACCGGTTCCCTCGCCCAAGCGCATCCCGGCATGGATGACGGGGTTTAGGCCTAGCTGCTCGAACAGCAGATGCGCAGCCGGCTCGGCCGAGACGTGCGAGGCCAGCATGGCGCAACGACTAGCCGGGGCAATCCGCGCCGCCGTGTAGGCTGCGAGCGCGCTGATGAATCCATCGATGATGATGGGCACGCGCTGCAGCGCACCGCCGATGAACATGCCAGTCATGCCCGCTATGTCGAATCCGCCAAGCTTCGCGAGCACGTCGATGGGATCGTCTGGGTTGGGTGCGTTAACCAGCAGGGCCTGCTCGATTGCAGCGCGCTTGCGCTCGAGGCCCGCATCGGAAAGGCCCGCTCCTCTGCCCGCCACCTCGCTAGCAGGCAGGCCGAAGAACGCAGCCACCATGGCGCTCGACGTGGTCGTGTTTCCTATGCCCATCTCGCCCGTCGCGAGAAGCTTGTAGCCGCGCTGCTTGAACTCCGCCACCAGGTCGATACCCGTCTGCATGGCAGCAACGGCCTGCTCACGACTCATCGCCGGGCCAGTCGAGATGTCGTTCGTGCTTCGGGCGACATGACGGTCGATCACCCCCGGCACATCAGATGGGTCGAGCATGCCCATGTCCACCGAATAGGCGTCGACGCCGGCCACATGGGCCATCTTGCACACCGAGGAGATTCCACGCGCCACGCTACCGGCGATAACCGTGGTGATATCGGGCTGGCTTTGGGTTACGCCCTGCGCAACGACGCCGTTGTCGGCGCACAGCACCACGACCGCGCGCTTGTCCAGGGAAAAGTCGGCATCTCCCACCAAAGCCGCAATGCGCTCGATTGCGCACTCGAGTTCGCCCAAGCTGCCGATGGGCTTGGCCACCGCATTCCACTTATCGCGCGCTGCCTGTAGAATATCTGCATCTAACGGCTCGATTTGCGCACAGATTTCTGCGAGTTCGTTAGTCACTGTTCCTCCAAATCGCGAACACGGGGTTTGATGCCAAAGCGCAAAAACTGCTCCATTTTTTCAAATCATGATAAGCTTTTCAAGGAAATACCTGCTCGTTCACAGGCGGTTTCTTGCAATAATTTGCACTGACAGCGATTGGGCAAGTAATCGGCGGCACCTAACGTGCAAGGTTCATCTGGTCTGCCACCCAACTGGCGAACTCGTCGACACCTCCATCGGTTGTCGCGGAAAGATGGAATATGGGAGCCGTGGCATTCGCCTGCCGCACAGATGCACGATAGGCTTCCACGTCGAAGCTGTATCTGTCCAAGGTGTCAACTTTGTTCAAGATGATCGCATCGGCAGCGGCGAAGGCTCCTGGGCATCGTTTGGGCAGGCAATCGCCTTCTGCCACGCTCGAAATCACGACCTTGGCGTTTTCCCCCACGTCATAATCGCAGGCAAACGATAGGTCGCCGGCGTTTTCCAGCAGAATCAGGTCGAGGTTTTCAAGATCGAGCACGTTTGCAACCTGCGCGATCATAGCGCCATCCAGATGATTGGATCCAACTGCGTTCGCCCGCACCGCGGCGATGCCCTGCTCGTTGATCTTGCGCGTGTCTACCTTCGACGCCGCATCGCCTACTATGACGGCGACGTTGAACTCGTCACGGAGCGCTTCGATGACCGCCAAGATGACGGAAGTCTTACCCGAGCCGGAACCCGCCAGGATATCGAGCACGAACACGTCCGAGCGAGCGAAGCGCCGTCGGTTCGCCTCGGCCGATGCCCGTACGTCATCATATGGTGCAGTCTGTCTCATATGGCTCACGTCACCCTCATCTGCATCCAAAATGCTCTTCGTATTCGCCTATGATAAATAGGGACGGGTTCTTTTTCTCATTTATCATGATGGATGTGGATGAGAAAAAGAACCCGTCCCTATTTATCATACCTATTTATCATCGTCGGGAAGGTCGACTTCAATGGAGTCGATTTCCAGCTCTCGGCCGGCAATGAGCTTCGTGAACACGCTGCCGCATTCGATACACGATGTATCGAAGCGATCGTGAGCATATTCGGCACCACATTCCAGGCACTGGCTTCGGGGCTCGACCATCTGAATCTCCAGTGTGGCAGATTCGAGCAGCGTTCCCTCTTTGAGTATGTCAAATGAAAACTGCAGCGCTTCGGCGATGGCCTCGGTCATGACGCCCACCACAAGGTTCACCTTCAGCACGCGCAGGGCGCCGGCATCTCGAGCTGCCTGCTCGACCGATTCGACCACACCCGTCATAATGCCGAGTTCATGCATGAGAAAACCTTTCCGTTCGCGTGAACGAGAATGAATGCATTTCACCACCTTCGCCCACCTGATAAAGCGAGTCGGGGAGCAGGGCCACGACTTACCCGCACAACCGCTAACGGAGATGACGAAAAGAACCCACCCCGTTTATCACCAGTTGCGACAAGGGACAGCTCCCTTGTTGCAACTTGCGCTATTCGGCCTCTCGTTCGGCTTTGCGTTTGGCCTGGATTTCAGCCCACTCTTCTTCCCATTCGGCGTCAAGGCGGGCTTGTTCTTCCATTTCGATCTTCTGCTTTTTAATCTTGCCACCCAACACGATACGCGCCACGAACAAGCTGCCTTCGTAGAGGCCGATCATGGCCGCAAGCATAAGAAACATGGTGACGGGCGAAGCGTCGGGGGTCACGAATGCAGACACAACCATAAGGCCAACGTAAACATAGCGCCAGCTCGCGCGAAGCTTCGCATAGGGCACAACCTCGAAAATCGTGAGGTAGAACACGATCAAGGGCAGCTCGAAGGCCAGGCCAAAGCCCACTTCGAACTTGATGATGATGTCTATCCACTTGTCAGCTTGCGGCATGATCGTTGCGAACCCGTTCGCCTGGTCGGTGAGCCATTGGAAAGCCGGATGCAAGATGATCAGATAGCAGAATACCGTGCCGAAGATGAACAAGCCCACAGCGGCGAAGAACGTAGGTAGAAACCACTTGCGCTCGCTGGGCTTGAGCGCCGGCAAGAAAAACGCCAGCACCTGCCACAGGATTACCGGCATGCATGCCACCAGCGACGCCCAAAGCGCGATGGTGAAGCGCACGGCAAAAGCATCGAACGCGCCGAAGACGTTCATGGCCGCGTTGCCATCGGCGTCGAGCGGCATGAATTCCTTCACCGGTTCCAGCATGAACTGGGCGATGGTGGGAGTTGCCAAATAGAAGATGCACAGGGCTATGCCTAAGCAGGCTACGATGCGCACGAAGCGCATGCGCAACTCGCCCAGATGGTCGAAAAGGGGCATTCGCGCAGGTCCGATGGGCATGGCTACTCTCCCTTCTCTTCTTGAGCGGACGATTCGACAGCAGAGGGCTCAAAGCCTGCAGCAGGTTTGCTTCCGGCTTCGGCCTTCGCCGCAGGAGCAGCGGGTACCGCAGCTTCGCCCGAAGCAGTGGGCTTTTTCGACGCCGGCTTCTTGGCGCCCGACTTAGCGCCATAAAGATCGTCTGCGGTCACCTTTGGCTTCGAGGGCTTGGAAGCGGGTTTCGAGGTGGAACCCGCCGGTTTCGTCACAGGTCTTGGGGCAGCAGCCGCAGCATTCTTCTTGTCGTCCGCCGTGGCTGCGCCGGCAGCAGCACCCGCGGCAACGGCCGCAACTGCAGCACCGGCTTCGCCACCTTCGGCCTTCGCGGCTTCCTCGGCGGCTTTTGCTGCTTCACGTTCCGCCTTCATGGCGGCAAGCTCGGCCTTGCGTTCCTCGGCACGCTCCTGGGCGCGCTTCTTGGCCGCACGTTGCTTATCGTAGCGCGCCTTGCGCTCGGTGAAGCTTTCCTGCTTGTCTTCTTTTTTGGCCGTTTTCTCCAGCTTGGCTGCCGCGTCAAGCGGATTCTTGAACGGGTCTTCTGCCGTTGGGTCGAAGATCTCGTTCTTCACGACCTGATTCATCTCGTTTTGAGCGGTCCTGAACTTCGCTATGGCCTTGCCGATCGTTTTGGCCATGGCGGGAAGCTTGTCGGGCCCGAAGATGAGGAACCCGAAAAGCAGGATCAATATCAACTCATTTGCCCCGATACCGAACAACGTCTACCTCTCTTTGCCGTTACGTCCTAGCAGCTAGATGCCACGGTGCAAGGATTCTACGCCCCCGCGCCCAAAAACGACAGCGCAACCGTGGGAATCCCCAACGCCAACACCAGAATGACGCACACGATGATGACGCCGATTCGCTTCATGCGTTCCTTGCGTTCCTTTTCGGCCCTTGCCGCTTCTTCGCGCCGCTGTGCGGCTTCCAAACGCGCCTGACGTTGTTTGGCGCTCATCTTCTGCTTCTTGGCCATAGTCGCCCCTTTTAGATTCTAGTCATTCCGCCGCAATCCTACTTGCGTAGCTTGCTGCGGATTTCGATCACGTGGGCGATGCAACGGGCAACGTCCACGTCCACATTCCATTTGCTCTGCTCGTAGAGCACCTTGCCGCCCACCATGCTCATGAGCACGTCTGAACCCGACGTGGTGTTGACCACGGCGGATACCACATCGTCGGTGGGCATCTGATGCGAGCTCGAGATGTCGATGGCGATGATGTCTGCCAGCTTGCCGATCTCGAGCGAGCCGACCTCGTCTTCCATATGCAGTGCTCGAGCACCGCCGATGGTGGCCATTTCCAGCATGGTGGCAGCCGACAGGAACTCACTCGTGTTCACGGCGCGCTGGATGAGCATTCCCACGCGCATTTCCGCCAACATGTCGATGGAGTCGGTGGCAGAAGGAGAATCGGTTCCCAAGCCCACGCGGAAACCCTGCTTCAAGAACTCGCCCATGGGCGCCACACCCATGCCCAGCTGAGCGGCTGCGCGTGAGCTTAGCGCGATGGAAACGTTGTATTCCTTCAGCTTGGCTATATCGTTCGCGTCGACTTGCACCAAATGAACGGCCAGCGTGTTTTCCGCTTCGAAAGCACCCCAGTTCAACGCATAGTTGACTGGAGTGACGCCTGTGGGCAGCCACGGTGGGATCTCCACGAAACCGCGCTTGTCGTCCATCTCGTGCACGGAAAACGCACTCGAGCCATAGCGCACGAAATTGTATTCCTCGCGGCTTCCGGCCAGATGCATGGCAACCGGCAGGGAGTTTCCCGCATACTCGGCGCAGCGCTTGTAGACGAGCGGATGGCAGCTGTACAAGGCACCAGGAGCAATGCCGAGCTTCACGCGACCGCTGTCGACCTGCCCGTACCATTTTTCGATATCGGCAACCGCACTGCGCATCGCATGGTCGACGCGACGCTTGTCCATGGCAGAAACCTCGCGGTACACCACCCCGCGCATGCCCAGATGCTGCACGGCGCTAACCGAAGCGCCGCTGGCCGATATGTCGGCGATGGTGGTGATGCCCGAAGAAAGCGCTTCGAGCCCGCCAAGGACGGCGGAGTTGTACAGCTCGCCCTGCGTCATACGGTCGCTGCTCTCGGTTACACGCATGAGCCATTCCGAATAGGGCACGTCATGCACGATTCCCCGAAGGACCGCCCCGTCCATGTGCGTGTGAACGTCCACGAAGCCAGGCAGCAACGCCGCTTGGCCAAAGTCATGCGCTTCCTCTTCCGGATAGCGCAACCGCAGCATGTCGGCTAAACCCACATCGCGGATGACGCCGTTGCGCACCAAGATGGCACCGTTGCGAATGGGCTCAGACGTTATGGGAAGCACGTATTCAGCGCAAAGAAGCATTTCTACCTCCTGTAATCACACGTGCCCACCATAATAGCATTGCTCGTTCACGCTCGCTTCAATGCACACCGTTTCAACGCGAGTGCAGCTCGCAAGCAGGAGAAGCGGAAGCGTGACAGCTACGATGAGTCAGCCAGCTACGGGCAGCTGACTCTTCAGGCACGACTCATCACTTTACCGCAATGTGGATGGCGACAGCCCCAAACGATAGGTTTTCGTAGGTCACGCTGGAGAAACCGGCATCGCGAAGCATCTGCGAGAAATCTTCCTGCCGGGGAAACGCCTTGATGGAACGAGCCAGGTAGACGAAGTCTTTTCGCTTGCCGGTGAAATGCTGGCCCCATGCCGGGATGCCGAACCGCAGGTAGAAGCTGTGGAAGGCGCGCGCGGGTGGCAGCGATGGCGTTGAGAACTCCAAGATGCATGCCGTGCCTCCCGGCTTGAGCACGCGGTGGATCTCGCGCAATGCCGCAGGGCGATCGGGCATGTTGCGGATGCCGTAGGCCATGGTCACCACGTCGAACCGGTCGTTTTCCAAGGGCATGTTCTGAGCGTCGACGATCTGCGTTTCCACGGGCACGCCGTGCGCATCGCCACGCGCCAAGCGCTCGCGCGCCACGTCCAGCATCGCCGGCGTGTAATCGGTGAGCAGCACGGAGGCAGGCGGTTTGCGCCTGCATACGGCGAAGGTCACCTCGCCCGTGCCGCCCGCCACGTCGAGCACGCTCGAGCGCGATGTGATGGGAGCCACGTCCACGAGCTTGTTCAGCCACCTGCGGTCTTGCCCGAAGCTCGAAGCATGGTTGAACCGTTCGTACTGCCCGGCGATTTCGGTGAATATTCCCTTCACGCGTTGCTCGGATATGCTAGCCGGGGCGGCCTGGCCGGTTTCCGTGTCGACGGTGGACGAAGCGCAATGGCTCATCAGTACTGCTCTTCCAGGTTGGCATGGGCGCAAGCATCGGCATCCAGTCCGAAGAACTTGCCTTGACGATACCGGTCGAGCGCCACGAGGGCTATCATTGCCGCGTTGTCGGTGCAAGCGCTCATGGGCGGCATGGTGAGGGTCACGCCACGTTCCTTGCAAGCGCGCTCGTAGGCTTCGCGCAACTCGCGGTTGGCCGCCACGCCCCCGCCCAGGCAAAACTCCTTGGCGCCGGTCATGTCAAGAGCGGCGCACGCTTTTGCAACCTGCACGTCGATAACCGCCGCCTGGAAGCTCGCGCAGACATCGGGGATGTTGAGCGGTTCCCCGGCCCTCTGCTTTTCGTTGATGTAGGTGACGACCGCGGTTTTCAGACCCGAAAGCGAAAAGCGCAAGTCGCCGGAATGCATCATAGCGCGGGGGAAGGCGATAGCGCTGGGATTCCCCTGGGCAGCGTTTCGCGAGATGACCGGACCGCCAGGGTAGCCCAGCCCAAGCGCCTTGGCAACCTTGTCGAAAGCTTCCCCCACCGCATCGTCGATGGTTTCGCCCATCACCTGGTAATCGCCCCAGTCGCGCACGTGCACGAGCATGGTGTTGCCGCCAGAGACCAGTGAGGTGACCAAAGGCGGCTGGATATCGGGATTGGCAATCTTGTTCGCGTACAGGTGACCTTCGAGGTGATTCACGCCGATGAAGGGCACATCCGCCGCCCAGGCGGCGCCTTTCGCGAAGGCCACTCCCACCACGAGCGCACCCACGAGACCGGGAGCATAGGTGACGGCGACGGCATCGAGGTCACGCCAGCGCAGTCGCGGCACGCCCATGCGCATCGCAGCGTTTTCCAAGCACACCTGCGTTACCCCGCATATGGCCTCGACATGCTTGCGGCTGGCGATTTCGGGAACAACGCCGCCGAAGCGTGCATGGAAGTCGATCTGGCTGGCTACGGTGTCGGCCAGAATCGAACCCGCGCCGTCGATCACGGCCGCAGCCGTTTCGTCGCATGACGACTCTATGGCCAAGATGAGCGGCCGCTGCGAACTCTGTGCCAACGTCGCGCTCTGATCTACGAGAAGCTCCATCCCAGCTACATCGGCAGCAATCAGAGGCAGCGGACCTGCCATGATCACGGCATCTTCCCCATCGGAATAGTAGCGAGGACGCTTCCCCAGCGTCTCGAACCCCAGGTTTTCATAAAACGCCTGCGCCCCTCGGTTCGATGCGCGCACCTCCAGCGATGCCGTGCGAGCACCCAGGTCGCGCGCATCGGCCGCAACGCGGCCCAGCAGGTTGCGCGCGATGCCCATCCTGCGCCAAGCAGAATCGCAGCCCACTTTCAGGATCTGCAAATCGCCATCGACCACCCATCCTCCGGCGTATCCCAAAAGCTCGCCCGATGTGGCGTCAATCGCTGCCCACCACGTTCGGTCCTTACGGCCAAGCTCGTCGAGCACGAGCGAAGGGCTCCAGGCATCCGTGCCCATGACCTGCGATTCCATCTGCGCCACGCAATGCGCCCGAGAAGCGTCGAGCGGCTGGTACACGACACGGGACGCATCGGCAAGCGAGCCGCCATGCGGGGCGCAAAAAGAGCCGGCATCACGTGCGGCACCGGATGCGCCTGACGCTTTGATGCGCCCTTCCGGTTGCCCGTCCCGCCCTTGTCCTGCATGCTGCACGCCAGTGCGCAGGTCGCGGGGTGTCGGATCGGCAAGTCGGGTGCGCTCGTTTTCCTCTGCGTCGGATAGACGCGTGTACACGGGAAGCAGGAGCGCCGGGTCGTGGCGCAACGCATCGAACGGATCGGCCAGATCCTGCTGCCAAGCAACCTCCAGCGCAGCAAGCAGCCCGCTGCCCTGCGCAGTCCAGAGCTCCTGCGGGGCAAACGTGCCCGCATGGGCGAACAGGTCGGCATATTTGGCGAGCGCGTCACCCGCAATCACGAGCGTTTCGGAATCGGGCAGACGCTGCGCTTGCTCCTGCGCCTTTATGACCACATCGGCATTGCAGCGCACAACACCCGCATCCTCCAGAACGTAGTGCACCGGATACACTTCCTTGCGCATGGCATCGGCTAAAACCAAAGCCTCGCCACGTACACCCGCAAGCTGCAAGCCCCATGCGATGGCATCGAGCGTGGAGGCGCCCAGCAGCGGCACTTCCAGCGCTTGCGCCATGCCCTTGGCCGTTGCCATGCAGATGCGCACGCCCGTAAACGAGCCCGGCCCGCGCCCGCAAGCCACACAGGCGATGTCATCGCGCAAGACGCCGTTTTCGCCTAGCAGGTCGTCGATGCGCGAGAGTAATTGCGTGTTCGAAGCGCGCCGTGCAGGCACGCTGAATTGAGCCACGCATGCGATGGTTTTCGTGGCAGCATCCAAGAGGCCAAGCCCGATGGCGATGACCTCGTTTGATGTGTCGAAAACCAAGATGAAACGTCGAGAATCCAAGGCTAGACCCTACGCATGCGATCGGATACGGGATCGAGCTGAGCTGCGGAATCTTGAGCCCACAGGAACAGCAGGCGCCGCGCACGCTGCCCATGCGCCAGACACCAGATGGTACGCATATCGTAATCCTGCTGGTCGATGCACACTTCCAAGAAGTCGAGCGGCATGCTGTGGGGGAACTTGCTCCCCCACTCGATGAAGCTCACGCCGTCGCCTTCCAGAATCTCCCAATAACCGATATCCTCCAACTCGTCGCGCGATTCGAGGCGGTACAGGTCGAAATGATACAACGGCATGTCTTCGCCTGCGTATTCCAAGACGATGTTGAACGTGGGGCTCACCACGTTGGCGGCAACACCCAAACCCTGGGCAACGCCCTGCACGAACTGGGTTTTTCCCGCGCCCATGTCGCCGTTGAGCATGATGATGTCACCTGCACGCAGAAACGGCGCAAGCGTGGCGGCAAACTGCTTCGTGTCGTAGACACTGCGGGAAATGCGTGAATATGTAAGTCCGTTAGCCATGATGCGCATTGTAAGCCAAGCCCGACCCAGTTGCCCCAATCGGGCGAAACAAACGCAATATCGGCTCATTTCCCCATCGCGATAAAGAACGCAATCAGGGGGTGCCATTGGGGACACTCCAAACGTCTCACCTCCTTCTATGATATGAAGAGTGCAAAAATGCTTGTATGAGGTGAGACGTTTGGAGTGTCCCCAATGGCACCCCCTGGAACCCTCTAGCGGCAGGCTAGCTTCCTCCTTGCCATCAGGCAGGCTACGGAAAGCACCACCAGAGCAACGCCACCCAGCAGGAAGGGCAACGTTCCGACACCACCGGTTCTGGGAAGATCGGTTCCCGCAATGTTGGGAATCGTGATGACATATGACACCACGTTCGTAATCGGATCGGTTTGCGTTTCAAGCCAGCCAGCATGTTCGCCGCCTTCAACCGTCACGGTTCCGTTTTCCCCGATGGTGAAGCACAGATCACCCACCATGGGGTTGTAGCCCGGCAAGGTCTGCGTTTCCTCGAGATAATACGTTCCGGGCCCCAAACCCATGTCGACTCCGCTCAAGACGCCATTGCTACCTGTCACGATATCCTCAAAGCCAGGTTTTGGGCTGTAGTCCTTGCGCGGCCTTCCACTAGTGTCGAACACCTGAGGGTACAGGGCAAAGTGAACACCTGAAAGCCCTTGGTTGGTGGAAGAGTCGACCTTGCGCACCAGCAAGCCAGATGCCCGGTCCTTCACCGTGATCGTGGCCAACATGGCGGGATTATCGGTGTCCAGCGTGCACAGATAGTCAGGCACGCCGCTTACCTCGACCCCATCGTCCTCGTCCACCGTGATGGTCATCGGTTCGTCGAGAGCCACATACCCTCTTGGGGCCTTGGTCTCCTCGAGCGTGTAGGTGCCCTGCGGCACATAGGCGGTGGTGATCAGGCCATCTGTACCCGAAGTATAGGAAACGGCACCTACATCCTCGCCATTGGCATCCTTTAGCGTGAACACTGCACCGGCAAGGGCGTTGCCGTCCAAATCAGTCTTGTGCAGCTCGATGCCCGGGCGAGAGTTCGTGACCGTGTCGGTGCGGACGTTCTCGTTGCGGCCAGTGGATTCGCCCACGTCGTAGCTTACCTGGTAGGTGTAGGCATTCGCGTGGTACGCCCCCCTTGCAGGCGTCCCGCCGATGGTGAGAGTACCGCCATCATCGATTGGGGTCACCGTGCCCGGGTTGCCGACCACGCCATCCGAATCAACGCTTGGATTCGTCTCGCTTATCGTGACCTCGCGGACGACGAACTCATCGAATCTATGAGTGACATCGTTGTTGTCACGCAGGTCCTCGAAGAAGTAATAGATTTCGTCCTCGCCCGTTTTCAGCTGGCGAACGCTGCCATCCACAAGCTCGTCACCCAAGTACACGGCAAAATAGATGCTGTCGTGGCTTTGCATGAAGTCGCTATCGGTCCAGACCTTTTTCGCCGTCAAGCCCCAGCCAACCTGATTGCGCACCTCGATCTGCGGGTCTTCGTTTACTTGAATAGTCCCGGCTACGGGATAGCTTTTCGGCAGGTCCGGCTCCACGTCCGTACGCACATATCCATCCGCATCGCGACGCGTATACCCTCTCGGAACTTCCGAGCTGCGCTCTTCCACCTTGTACTGCGTTGCCACGATGAGGTTGCGCACCTCGACGGTATGGTCGGTGGGAATCTTGGAAATGGTGCCATACATCGAGGTGACAAAGGTGGCCTGGGCTTTCTCCTCGTCTGTGAGCAGCTCGTATTCGCTTTTGCCTAACGAGACGAACTGCTGGCTAGCCGCATCGCGCCGGCAATAGTTGCCATCCGCATCCTTCACGTGGTAGGAATACATGCTCGCGTAGGGCAAGTTGTCAGAGGCGGCGTTTTCATCTCCCAGATACAAGCGAAAGCTGAAGGGCGTGGTGTCATCTGGGTAGTGGATGAGCGTCACCCCATCGGTGTCGTAGACCTTCTTGGTTATCGACAGCGTGCGCATGGCGCCATCTGCCACATGGTTGACATAGTCGACCCGCTGCCGGTCTTTTAGGGATTCCGGAGCCGTTGCGAAATCGAGACGACTGCCATCAGCAGAGGAGCCCTCGATCTCGTTACCGTTGACAAGCACATGGTCAAAGATGTCTGGCTTGACACCACATTCCACGACGTAGTAGCGCCCTGCGTTTTGCGGCAGCCTCACTTGAGCCGACTCCCCCGGTTTCAGGAAGAACACGTTTTCGTATTGCTTCGATCCCCCTGCCGGGGTAAACGATCCGGCGAAGCGAACGGGGTTGACCGTCCCCTCGTAGAGCACGTTGTAGTTATCGCCCGTCTTCTCGCCCAAAAGAATGGGGGTTCGCTCGTCCAGGTCGTTTTCGTCGAAGTAATAAACCTGATACGGGAATTCGATGAGGTTGTTATTCGGCTCGTCGGTTCCCGAAAGCTGCTTGTCCAAGATGAAGGTCCCAGGTTCCACGGCAGCAAGATTGAAGCGCATGTGCAGGTTCGACGCGCCGGCACCGCGTTCCATGAAATACATCTGCATCGTATGATTGCTGTAGTCCTTGAACACGCGCTGGCCGTTGGCGTTCGTCGTGAAGATACCCGGATAGTTTTCAGGGTCGTTCGGGTCGCCATCGAGCTTCTTCGCGATGTCCGCATCGGACATTCCCCTGGCCCTGTAGTTGTTCATGAAGGTATCGTAGAGGGTAGAATTGCCATTTGAGCTGACGATCTCGCCAGTACGGAAGTTCACGCTACCCACCTGCGCCGAGTGAACGCCGCCCAGATCCAACACGAGCTCGCCATCGACGTAGAACCAGAAGTCGTCATCGCCCGAGAACTCGAAGATGATGTCGTGGCCCCAGGCGTCTTTGCCATCTGCGGTCTGGGTGAAGCTGGCCGACATCTCCATGCCGAAAAAGTAATCGACCGTGGTCGTGTTGCCCAAGTCATAGAGGCTTTCGCCCTTGCGCGCATTGGAATCGGGAAGCTCGTTGCCAAGCACGTCGGTTCGGTTGGTGATCACGTTGCCCTTGCTGTCAATCGCATAACCACCTGCCGTGATATCGTCGTAGGGCATGAACTGGCCATGTTCGCGCGTGTTCTTGTGCTCGCTGTTACCGGTTATCGCACCGAGCTGGTCGTAGACCGTGAAGTTTCCGTCGTCGTTTAAGTGGGCGAAGTTCTGCGTGCTGTCGTATTCGAAGTATCCGCTCTCGTTGTAGACGCTCGTTAGGAACAGGTGGTTGGCAGACGTCATGGGATCGGATGACGTGGGACTAAACAGCTCCGCAAGGGATTGCCCGCTCGCGTTTGTCGGATAGCCATCTTCCCCAAGGTTTGTGGAAAGCATGCCCGGTCCACCATCGGAGCCCATGAACGCCGCTTGCCTGGAGTCCCTGCCGCCTGTAAGCGGATTGTTGAAATCGATCATGCTCATGCTTATGCCGAAGCGGCTGTTGTCAATGGTATCCACTTCGGTGAGCTCGTCATGTTGCGGGTCTTGCTGCGGGCTGACGATGGCGAAATAAAACTCATCTGCTTCAGATAGCGGGCACGACACGACGTGGCCATCTTCCACCTTCAGTCCTGCGTATTCGTAGTTGTAATCATCCCAGGCAACGATGGTGGTGGAGCTTTTACCCAAACGGCGTCCATCCAAGTTCACGCCGATTGCATCGTCGGAAAGTATCTGGCCGTCTTGGATTTGCGGGGCAATGCAATTGCCGTATGCGACGTTTTCCAGTTCGTAGTAGAAGTTCGGGTTGCCGTCGTCGTCGTAGTATTCCGTGAATTCCCACAGCGCGGTATTCACCTTGCTGCCAATCCACTCGATTCTATCTCCCGCATCGTAGCAATAGACGAGGGAACCGTCATGGTCCACGGCGTAGAACTCGTATCGCTTCTTCACATCGTTCCAAACGCGTGTGTAGACGATGACTTGCTGCCCATTGCCAACGTTGTCTTCATCGGAAACGCTCACCTTCTTGGCGTTGTAGAGCGTGAAGTCATCGTCGTTGAGCGCGGAACGCTCGACCAGGTTCATCCAGGTGGTCGCGCCAGTGCCAGACGTACCGTTGAAACCCTTGTCCACAGCACCTGGCAGGTTCAAAGCATAGCCGTTGGCAGAAAAGCTCCACTTCCCCGCGTTTTCACCCGTACCCGGCGAAACGTGGATGAGGGATTTGACAGGGTCGGGAGCGTCTTCGAGCGTGACGTTGCCGCCATCGATCGTGAGGTATGCCTTCGCGCCATCGACTGTGGTGGTGATATGGTAGTTGTCCTCCTCGACATTCTCGAACGTCCAGAACTGGATATCGCTGTTCTCGGCGACGAGCAGGATGCCGTCGTTGTCGAGCACGTCCGGGCGCATGACCATGTCAAGGCCTTGCAAGCGCTGCTGCCCGCTTACCGTCTGCGCACTGGCGGTCAAAGCCGCAGACGTCGCGCTCTGGTTGTGATATGCGATGCCGTAGGACACGCCATCGAGGGCATAGGGGTCATCTTCTATCGCAAGCGATGAGGCATACGTGATCTTTATCTGGGAATTCCCCGCGTCCTTCTTGTCGGTCCAAAAGCGGATTCCATCGCCACCTTTGGAGTACTGCAGCCACTTGTTCTGCCCTTTCACTTTGAAGTAGAACAGGCCTTCGGCGGCTTGGCTGATATCGAAGACGGTTGCATCCGCCGAGTTTTCCACCAGCCCAACTAGATTACCCGATGTGTTCTTGACGTAGCTCTTGTCCTCACCTACATATGTGTAGATGCGATATGCTCCGTTGCTGCCAGCGGATTCGAAATACCACTTGCTCGCCGCCCGAGCATCGCCATCACTTAGATTGAAGCAATCTTTTGCATTGAGCGTGTTCTTGAAATACTTGTCGGTAGAACCACCACGAGTCACGGAAAGATAGAACGCTTCATTCGGGTTGCTTGCCAATGCCGCGGCAAGTTCGTCGAGACTCGATGCGACTTGCGCTTCACCTATCGGTGCTGGCTCCGGGGCGTCCACGATCGCGTATACCGAAAAGCCCGTCGTCTCGAAAGAAACCGTGCCCTCAAGCGAGGCGCTTTCCACGATTTCGGCTTGATCGCCGAAGTGCACGACGCTCAAGTTGCTGCTCTGCGAGTCGGCGAGCTCCACCTTCACCTCGACCGCGCTGCCCGATGCCGGCTGCACTTCATTGCCATCCCCATCAACGATGCGGATGTCGAAGAAGCGAGCATAGGATATAGACGTCGCATCAACGCCCAGGGTTTGTGCCGTATCGTCTTTGAGCTGCCCGTATCCCACCGACTCGGAAAGTATTTCCTCGACGGCAAGCTGTGCGTTTTCCGGAATGCCTGCATTCGCGCGGTACGTCACGGAAACTTTGTAGTTCTTCCCGTCGCTGGCCAAGACGTTCTGCTCGATTGTCGTACCCACCAGAGCATATACCGCAGGTGTCGAGGTGTCGAAATAAGCGGCACCCAGGTTGGGATGGGCTTCGATATCATCAATCAGCTGGGCTCCCGCCGCTTCGTCTACATGGACCACGGCAAGCTGGTTCTGTTCGCTCATGTCGGGAACCACAAGCGCCACGTGAACATCGGTTGCAGGCGAGATGGGGTTGCCCTCGGCATCGGTAAAGGCTATTGCAACGGCCTGTGCCTGCATGCCGGCTTCGGGAACGCCCTCTTGACTTGCCACCTCGGCCTTGGCGGCATCGATTGTCTCGCCGTCGACCACGGATTGGACCTGCAGGGCGGTTTCGCGGGGGAGGGCGCCGACGTCGGCATCTACCGCCACGGAGATGATGGAGCCGTCGGCAGCGACCACATCTTCCAAGAAGGACTGCGCGGGCATCTCGGTTGGGGGGACGCCGATTGGCGCAGGGGCGGATGCCGTAGAAGGCTCTTCGTCTGGGGTGACCAAAAGGACGTGCTCGATTCCGTCGTCGAAGACCGAGACGGTATTGCCCTCGGTTGCATCGGCGTCTTCGGAGCCGACATCGGAAACGGGCACGTACACGATGCCATAGGGGGATATGGCATCGGTTTCGAATTTGATTTGGCCCCTTTCCGGATCGGTTTCCTTCAGTTCCACGATGTCGGCTTCGGGTTGCCCGTCGGGGCCTTCGGGTTCCTTCACGCTCACGACCGCGAAATCGACTCCAGGCTCGATTTCTGAAAAGGTAATGGTGACGAGCACCTTGCCCTTGGGCTGCACGACATTTCCCTTCGCATCTTTAAGCGCCATGTTCAACGCTGCGATGCCCGCCTCGTCCACGGCAATGCCGGCTTTCAATTCGGCAGTGGACATCATCAAATCAATGATGTCCTCCTCGGTAACTTCCTTAAGCTCCAGCTTCGTGCCTTTTGGCAGGACGCCCTTTTTGGCTTGTATGCGCACTTCAAGTTCAGCACGCCCACCCAAATCGACTTTTTGGCTCAAGTCTTGTTCTGGCATATCGGCATTCTGCTCGGAGCCTTCTGCAGACTCGCTACTCTGATCGGCGCCAGAATCACCATCGGCTTGGCTTTCGTCTGCAAGTTCAGCATCTGCTCCCGCTTCGGCGTTTGCGCCATCACCTTCCAAAGCCGAGCTTTCTAAATCAGCGTCAGAAGAAGACGTACCCGAATCACCAGCCGGCTCTTTGCCTTCATCCGAAGGAGCAGTCGCCTCCTCGGTTCCCGGCGTCCCGTTACCTGTCTGCGAACCGGCGATGTCCTCGGCAGTTGCAGTTACGGGCAAGACGAGCAGATGGGCAATGCACAGCATGACGAAAACGGCCACGACAGCCGTCGCTGCTGAAACAACGCTTCCCTTTGTTGACCGTTGTTTCATCTCTACCCCCCAGTATGATGCTCACAACGTCTATAGCCTGAGTAAACCCTCGATATGCAAATTTACGATTCTCATAATAGCGTTCGTTATCGCTACGGCAAATCAAAATAGCATGATTCAAAGCGTTTATGCACGTTAGTGCCCTTGTTTCCACACTTCAGCGGGTAACGTCAAAAGCGCATACCATCTTCGCGCCGTCGTGATTTGCACTGGCGGGCCTTCCAACACCCCAGGGCCACCAAAGGCAGCAAGAAGCCCCCGGTACCCCAGATTGACCCAACTTGCGCAGAAGCGCACTTAAACGAAGGTCAAGGTGGGGTGCCAGGGGCTTTACAACGTCAGCAGATCCGAGGTTCGCAAAACGGCGTACTAGAACAGCCCGGTGATCTTTCCGGTCTCGTCGACGTCGATCTTGTGGGCGGCGGGAGCTTTGCCCAGTCCCGGCATGGTCATGATGTCGCCGGTGAGCGCCACTACGAAGCCGGCGCCGGCCGACACCTTGATGTCACGCACCTTCACGCGGAAACCGCTGGGGGCGCCCAGCTTGGTGGCATCGTCGCTGAAGCTGTACTGGGTTTTGGCCAGGCACACGGGCATGCCGCCGAAGCCCAGGCTCTCGAGCTTCGCGATTTCCTTTACCACCTTCGGGTCGAAGTCCACGCCATCGGCATGGTAGATGCGCGTTGCCACGGCTTCGATCTTCTCGGACAGGCTCGCGTCGCTGGGATAGGCGAACTGGAAGTCGTTGGGCTCTTCGCACAGGCGGATGACCTCTTCGGCCAGCGCGATGCCGCCCTTGCCGCCCTTCGCCCATACCTCGGAGAGCGCCACGTTCACGCCCAGCTCACGGCACTTGGCTTCTACCAGGTCGAGCTCGGCCTTCGTGTCGGTGGGAAACGCGTTGATGGCCACCACGCACGGAAGCTGATAGACGTCGCGAATATTCGACACATGCTGCAACAGGTTCGGCAGACCGGCTTCCAACGCCTCCAGGTTTTCCTCGTTGAGGTCGGCTTTCGCCACGCCACCATGATTCTTCAGCGCGCGCACGGTGGCAACCACGACCACGGCGTCGGGCTTCAGGTCGCACAGGCGGCATTTGATGTCCAGGAACTTCTCTGCGCCCAAATCGGCACCGAAGCCGGCCTCGGTCACAGCATAGTCGCCCAGGGCCATGGCCATGCGCGTTGCCATGATGGAGTTGCAGCCATGGGCGATGTTGGCGAACGGGCCACCATGCACAAACGACGGGGTGCCTTCCAGGGTCTGCACCAGATTGGGCTTCAAGGCATCCTTGAGCAGGGCAGCCATCGCGCCTTCGGCCTTCAGGTCGTGGGCGGTCACGGGCTCGTCGTTGAAGTTGTAGGCCACCACGATGCGGCCCAGGCGCTCCTTCAGGTCGGTGATGCTCGTGGCCAAGCAGAAGATGGCCATGATCTCGCTGGCGACCGTGATGTCGAAGCCGTCTTCGCGCGGCACGCCATGGGCCTTGCCGCCCAGGCCGATCACGATGTTGCGCAGTGCGCGGTCGTTCATGTCAACGGCGCGCTTCCAGGTGATGCGGCGCGTGTCGATGCCCAATGCGTTGCCATTGTGGATATGGGCATCTAGCAAAGCGGCGAGCAGGTTGTTTGCAGCACCGATGGCATGAAAGTCGCCCGTGAAGTGCAAGTTGATATCTTCCATGGGAACGACCTGGGCATATCCGCCACCAGCAGCTCCGCCTTTGATACCGAAGACAGGCCCAAGCGACGGCTCGCGCAGTGCCACGATCACGTTTTTGTCAAGCAGGGAAAGGGCATCTGCCAAGCCCACGGTCGTCGTGGTCTTGCCTTCGCCTGCAGGCGTGGGGTTGATGGCGGTGACCAAGATCAGCTTGCCATCCTGATGCTCTTCGTCGCGCAGCAGGTTATAGTCCACTTTAGCCTTGTAGCTGCCATACCGCTCCAGATAGCTTTCCGGTACGCCGGCCTTGCGGGCTACGTCCTCGATGGGCAGGGGCTTGGTTGCTTGGGCAATTTCAATGTCGGTCAACATGTCGGGCCTTCGCTTTCTCTTCCGTTGTGTTGCTTGCAGCGTTGTCCTATCGTGCACGAGGCGCCGAAAGGGCGGTATGGCTGGATTTCATTATTTTAGTGGGTCTGGCGGGAATAGATGATGCGCAATCCCTGTAAGGTCAATTCGGGGTTGATAACGGTCACCGTCTGGCACAATGGCCCTATCGTCGACGAGATGCCACCGGTAGCAACCACGGTCGACTCGTATCCCAACTGCCGCCAGATGCGCTTGACCAGACCGTCGATGCGGTCGACCTCGCCGGATACCACGCCTATCTGGATGGCCTTCACCGTATCCGCCCCGATAGCAGCCCCCGGATCGGCTAACTCGACTGCCGGCAGCAGCGCGGTGCCCCTCACCAGCGACTTCATGGACGTTTCCACGCCCGGAGCGATCACGCCACCTAAAAAGCGACCCTGCGCATCGACGACCTCCATATCGGTGGCGGTGCCCAGGTCGACCACCACCACCGGGAAGCCGTAGAGCTCTTTGGCCGCAACGGCGTTTGCCAGACGGTCGGCTCCCGTGCCCTGCGCACAGATGTCGAGCACAGAAGAAGCGTTTTCCGCTCCCACGCAGAGCACTTCGACATCGAAAGCGCTCTGACATACTCTCTTCCACAGGGCTTTCTGAGCTGGCACGACGGTAGCCAAAACAGCCCCGTCGATATCGAGTGCGTTCACCTTGGCCAAACCGAACAGGCCATCTAAAACGACGGCCATCTCGTCGGCGGTCTTCACATCGCTTGTGCTCACCCGCCACATATGGCGTAGTTCTTCGCCTTCGTATACGCCCACAACGGTTTGCGTGTTGCCCACGTCGATAGCAAGTAACATGTGCTTGACAACCCCCCGAGAAGTGAAACGCGATTCCATCGGTGCTATGATAATACCCAAACTAAAAGCAGTTTCGCGCCTTCGGGACGACAATCCACGAATCACCCTGGGAAGGGAATGCACATGAACGAAAACTCCGCGCGCATCCTTGCCGTCGACGACGAGCAGACCATCACCGATTTCGTAGGCTACGCCCTGGAAAAGGAAGGCTTTTCGGTAGACATTGCCTCTGACGGCGAAGAGGCGCTCAAACTTGCCATCGAGAACAACTACGACCTGTTCATCTTAGACATCATGCTGCCCGGCATGGACGGCTACGAGCTGTGCCGTCGCCTGCGCAGCCGCACGAACGCCCCCGTGCTGTTCCTTTCCGCCCGCGACACCGAGCTCGACAAGGTCGTGGGATTGGAAATCGGCGGCGACGATTACCTGGCCAAGCCATTCGGCTTGCGCGAGCTGATTGCGCGCGTGCGCGCCTTGTTGCGCCGTGGCAGCGGACAGATGGGCTCGGTGGGCCACACGATCGTGGCAAGCGGCATCACGCTCAACGAAGACGCCCATACCGCCACTGGCGACTTGGGAGAAATCGACCTCACGCCCCGCGAGTTCGAGCTGCTTGCCGCACTCATGAAGCAAGCTGGCAACGTCGTATCGCGCGAGGACCTGCTGCGCGAAGCCTGGGGATGGGAATACCTCACCGAAACCAAGACGGTAGACACCCACATCAAGCGTCTGCGCGACAAGATTTCAGCAGCCGGCTACGACCCCGGCATGGTGGAAACCGTCCGCGGCTACGGCTACCGCTTCCGCAAGTAGAACCATGCGATGCAGCAGACGAGAAACCGCCTCGTCTGCTGCATCGCAGCGGAGGATAAACGATCAAAAGGCTTTCGACATACTTTGCCGTGCTGGCCACGTTGCTGGTCCTAGCCGCATGCGTGGGCATGCTTGGCACCATCTGGTATTTCGGGCAGCTTGATTGGCGGGCCTTCGCCGCCGTTATCCCCATCACGCTGGCAACGTTTGCGATTGCGCTGGCCATAGGCGCATTCATCGCCCAACCGCTCCGCGACCTGGCACTCAAGATCCGCGCCTACCGATCAGGCGACGTGGGACAGGATTTCACGCCACGAGGCAACCTGTACGAGGCCGACGTGCTGGCATACGATTTCAAGGACCTGCTCGACTCTTCCTATGCCCAATGCGAAGACCTTTCGCGTCGAGAGCGACAGGAAAAGCAGTTCGTAGGCGACGTGGCTCACGAGCTTCGCACTCCCCTTACCGCCATACGAGGCAACGCCGAAATCCTGCTCGACCCCGACCTGCCCGCTGCCCTGCACGAGAAGTTCTGCAACACCATCATCTCGGAAGCGGAGCGGCTAAGCCGCCTGACAAACGACCTGCTTTCGCTGCAGCACATCGAAGACGACAACCTCGTCGACGAGCTGAAGCGCGTGAATCTCAAGCCCATCGCCGAAGAGGCAGTCGATGCGCTCATGCCGGTGCTAACCGAACGTCAGGCGAACGTCGAAATCGTTGGCGAAGCCCCCGACGTGCTGGGCAACCGCGACCGCCTGAAGCAAGTGGTGTCGAATCTAGTGGACAACGCGAGCCGCTTCATCGATCCAGGTGGCCACATCCGCGTCGAGCTATATGGCATCGGGGAAAACTCCGTCATCGCCGTGAAAGACGACGGCACGGGCTTTGGCGACGTGGACCCGAAGATGCTCTTCGAGCGCTTCTTCCGCACCGACTTCTCGCGTGCCCGCAACACCGGTGGATCTGGCCTGGGGCTGGCCATCGTGAAAAGCGCCGTGGAAGCCCACGATGGCACGGTGGAAGCTTACAATTTGCCCGAAGGCGGCGCCTGCTTCCTCGTCGCAATACCCTCGTTGCCACCAGACAAGTCATAGGGCTTGCATTAACAATCTTCGAATCCTTGCGACATCTGGCTGCCGACGGGCGCCCTGGCGTCCCGCCGAAGGCCTCCGGGGCCCCTGTCGCGACCCTCTGAACGCCTTATTCTCTTCCGGGTTCCTTAGGAACCCGGATCAGTAAATGCATGAAGCAGTGCAGCGCACGAAGGCGGCCAAGCCGCCTGAGCAGCGAAACGGGGCGTCGCGACAGGGGCCCCGGAGGCCTTCGGCGGGACGCCAGGGCGCCTTTCCCAACTTGTTACGGTTATAGATTCATGGCCTTGCGGACAGCACGCGCCGTGACCACGGCGATGGCTATCTTCGCGAAATCGACGAGGATGAAAGGCGCGATACCCGTCGCAAAAGCTGCTGGCAAGCTCATCTGGGTCACGGCAGCAAGCTGCAGCCAACCGCATGTGTAGCTCACGAGCAGGAACAGGGCCGCGACCGCAACATCGACGGCAACGGTTCGTGGCCTTTCCTTTCGGGATGCAAACGCCAAAAACGCCGCCGCCAGGAGCACGCCCAGCAGATACCCCCACAAAAAGCCACCGGTTGGGCCCATGAGCACGCCGATACCGCCACGCATGGAGCTGAACACGGGCATCCCAACCGCCCCCATGAGCAGGTAGATGGCCACTGAAGCGATGGCCTCCTTGGGAGACAGCACGAGGATGGCGAACACCAGGGCGAATATCTGCAGCGTGAACGGCACGGGGCCCAACGGCACGGTGATCCAGGCGGACACGGCCATGATGGCAATGCACAGCCCGCAAAACGCCACGGATCGCGTTTTCGTGATTCCCACAGTTTTTCTGCTTCCCATAAGCCCCCAAACCCCCAGCTATCGAAAGAACGAGAAACGAGCTGGCTCGTACACCACGGCGCCATCGTCGTCGATGCGCCGCCGAACCTGCTCAAAGTCGTAGAGAAATTCCAGAAACGCCAGGTAGTGCTGTACATTCAGCGCATTCAGGAACTTTCCCAACTTGGCTGTTTCCATTATGGCGTCAACGCCCTTGCGCTCCACCACGAAATCGCAGGGGGTCAAGTACCCGCTCATTTCACGCAGTTCGCCCAAAATGCGTTTCGCCTTCGCATTCAGCTGGTCAACCTGCCTGTTAAGCTCCCGACGTATGGCTTCTTCGCCCTCGATGGCCCCCTGATGCGCCGTCATGACCCACTCGAGCGGAAGGGCGCGCAAGCGTTGCCAGCATTCGATAGCTTCTGCGGCATCGTGCCCGTCGATGCCGAGCGCGAAGACGCAAGGGCGCTCGCCTAGACAGTCACCCGAAAACAGCAGGCGCCTGTCATCGGTGATAAGACCCGTGTGCCCCACTGCGTGCCCGGGTAGCAACATGGTTAAGAAACGCCAGCCACCGCAACTGATGGCGGTTCCTTCCGGCACGTGCGCGATGTCGGGATTCAGCGATAGAAGCTCACATTGGAAATCGGCGTACTCCTTGACCTGGTGAATGGGAGTTTGCCGCCTGCCGCCTACCAGTACGGCGAAGTCTTCGGTATCTACATCGGCCATCGCAACCGATTCGCTGCTCGCACGACATGCGATGCCCTGCCGCGAAAACCAGCCGGAGTCTCCCATGTGGTCGAAGTGATAGTGGGTCACAAACAGCTCGGCGTCTACCACGCCTCCGGTAAACCTCTCGACTATCCGGGAAAACCATTGATGGTCGGTCATGTTGATGGGACCGCAGTCAACGAACAGCACATGCCCTTCGCTATGGAGCGCATAAAGATACATATCCCCCGAGCCAGCATAGCGATAGCCGGGCAGGCGATGGCCAAGGCAGCTTAAGGTTGGAGCAGGCAGGTCGAAATCAATGGTCAGGGGCTCTACCCTGCCCAATCTGCATGCTTCTTCGTAGTCGAACATGGCATTCCACCCTTCGCATCTGCCATTCGAACGCCTGGTATCACCGGCGTTTGCTTCCCTCTTTCGGAGCCTTCACGTATACGACGCATATGAGCGCCATGCACAGTGCAGCCATCAACGAAAACCATACGGCGTGGTTCGTGCCGACCGCCGTTACCGAACCCGTCGCATTTCCCCCCGCCATCAGCAGCACCGTAACCGACGTGCCGAGTGCAGCTGCAATCTGCCGAAACGCGTTGGTCACCGAAGAGCCATCGGGCGTCATGCGCGGCGGTAGCGCATTCACGCTCCATGTGGTGAGCGGCACGATGAGCGATGATATGCCAACAGCTCGCACGCCCTGCCACATCATCACCAACGGCAACGATTCCATCGCGGCAAGATCCACCATCGCACAGGTGCCCACGAGAAGCGCCACACTGCCGAACAAGCAGATCGCCCGCGGTCCGAAACGGTCGAGTGCGATTCCCGAAAGCGGATTCATCACCAAAGCCGTAACCGTACCTGGCAGAAGGGCCACACCCGCCAGCATTGGCGACATCCCATGAACCGCCTGCAGCTCAAGCGGAATCGCCAGCGCCATGCCAATGAACGAGGCGAACAGGAGGCATACGGCAATGGTCCCCGCAGTCATGTCGCGATAGGCGAACACGCGCATATCCAAGAATGGACACTCCAAATGCAGCTGCCTGCGCACGAAAACGGCAAGGAACAAAACACCTACCGCAAGGGGGATCAAACACGCAACGCTGATGAGTCCCGCAGCAGAAGCGTTCGTGAAACCCAGCAGCAACCCCCCAAACCCCAGCGTGGAAATCGTAAGCGATACGGTATCCAGGCGAGCGGCAGCGTTCCGATGCCGTCTGCTCTTCGAAACGGAGAAGAAGGCCAGCACGAACAACACCAACGTAAACGCCAGCAGAGCCCAGAAGAAGCTTCGCCAGCCAAAGGCGCTTTGCAGGGTTCCGCCGATGGTGGGTCCTATGTTGGGCGCAAACCCAAAGGCCAGCCCCATCACACCCATGACGGTGCCGCGCTTTTCCAGGGGGAACCGCGAAAAGGCCACCACTTGCAAAAGCGGCATGATTACGCCCGTAGAGCAGCCTTGCATCACGCGCCCTATCATGAGCACGGGAAACCTGGTCGCCAAGGCCATGCACACGGTGCCCGCCATGAATACGACAAGCGACGCCAGATACAGATCCCGTGCATGAAACCGCCTGGTAAGAAACGCGACCGTGGGCATTGTCACGCCCATGCACAGCATGAACACCGTCACGAGCCATTGGCCGAAGGAAACCGTGATGCCGAAATCGCCTGCAACCGCAGGCAGCATCGTGTTCATGGCAGTCTGCGTGAGCCCGCTGAGCGTACCCCCCAGCACCATGACGGCAAGGGCGAGATAGGACATCTCCTCCTGCTCTGCGCGGCGGCTCTTCTCCATCGTGATCTCCGTACCTGTCAACCTCTTCGCTTTCCAAGCCTCGAAGTATACGCTAACTGGAACTCTTTCCGTAAGCATGCACCTTAGCCATAGGCGATGCGACAAAAAGCGCCCTGCACCCCAATCGAGTGGCGGGCCCATCTTCGTCCCGGATCGTCACGCAAGTCCACCAAAGTCAGCGAGAAGCCCCCAGCCTGCGAGCACATAAAAAGGGGCAGAGAACTCTCTGCCCCTTGTGCTATTGGTTTTGACCTGATGCTACAGGGCGAAATCGGCCTCGCCGTTGAAGACGGCAAGAGCGTCGGCCACATTGTAGTCGGCCAGGGTGATGGCGGAGATGGCCTTGGTCAGGCGCACTGCCTCATCCAGGCTGCGCATGTGGATGTTGCGGCCGGTGGCGTTGCCGCAGGCACCACCGATGTGGATCTGGTCGTAGAGGTTGGACAGGAATTCCTGCGCGTCGGCCTTGGAGCCACCAGCGCAAACCAGGCCCGTGCGGCCTGCTGCCTGGCTGGCGATTGCCAGGTTTTCGGCAGAGGTCTTTTCTTCGGTGGCCTTCGGCGGGTTCACCTTCACGAAGTCGGCGCCCAGGGAAACGGCAGCACCAGCGGCACCGGCGATGAGGTTCGGGGCCTTCTCGTCTGCCACAGCCTTGCCGCGAGGATAAATCCACAGCACGACGACCAGGCCGTTTGCATGGGCTTCGGCGATGAGCTCGCCGGCTTCGGAGAGCATCGTGGACTCGTATTCGCTGCCCAGGTAGATGGTGTAGCCAATGCCCACGATGTTGCAGCCAGCGTCGCGCATGGCGAGCACGGCCTCGAGGTCGGTGAGCTGCGGCGAATAGGGGTCGTCCTGAGCGGTCTTAACCAGGTTGGTCTTGGAGTTCATCTTCACCAGGTAGTTGATCTCCGGATAGTCGGGAGAATACTGGGCGATGAGACCACGCTGGCCTGCCAGAATGCCGATGGTGCCCTGGCTGCCGATCTCGAACAGATGCTCGGGGTCGTTGTCGGAAGGATCGATACCCGGGCCGTAGAAGTCGCCGTTGAGATGCTCCATCTTCTGGTCGCACGCAAACAGCATGAGCCTACCCGTGCCGCGCGTGGCCTTCAGGTAGTTGTCGATATAGGTCTCACGGGATTCGGGCATGACGTCTGCAGGAACCCTGACCTGATCGCGAGTAATAGTGGGCATAATGTGCCTCCTTCAGATAGCGGTTTTATCGCAAGTGGAACTATTCTAGCCCAATTCATCAACATAGAATGTAGTTTCTTTTAGAAAGTTCGCAACTAGGACACTTCTTGCCCCTTTTGCCCCTTTTTTCCTTCTTTTGCCCCCTCTACGGTCTCGAATTTACGCAAACAGACATGATTTGCCGAGGTTTGAACATCCGCGGCACACGTCAACAACACGTTTTCAACAAGAAAGGACGCCCTGTCTGGGCGCCCTGGAACACCTCCATCATCCCGGCTGGGAAGCCTAGCGCACTTTTACGGCTGCGGCGATGAATTCG
This sequence comes from Eggerthellaceae bacterium, assembly GCA_045118335.1. Taxonomy (GTDB): domain Bacteria; phylum Actinomycetota; class Coriobacteriia; order Coriobacteriales; family Eggerthellaceae; genus W1P20-047. The sequence goes on along the minus strand of JBGUXY010000043.1, from coordinate 11,192 downwards.
CGGAAGAGGGGGTGTGGTTTGCCCGGCCTGCTCTTGAATTCGGGGTGTGCCTGCGTTGCCACGAACCAGGGATGCCCGGGCAGCTCCACCATCTCGGTCAGCCTGCCGTCGGGAGATAGGCCCGATATCACCAGGCCAACCTCTTCCAGCTGGTCGCGATAGGCATTGCTCACCTCGTAGCGATGGCGATGTCGCTCGTAAATCAGCTCGGTTCCATACGCATCAAACGCACGCGTCCCCGCTGCAACTTTGCAGGGGTAGGAACCCAGGCGCATGGTGCCGCCCTTGTTCTCGACATCTTCCTGCTCGGGCATGAGGTCGATCACGAACGGCACGGCATCGCCATCTGCTGCAAGTGTGCCCTCGTCTGCGAACTCGGCCGACGTAGCGGCGTCCAACCCCGCGACGTTGCGCGCGAACTCGCAGACCGCAGCCTGTAGGCCCAGGCACAAGCCCAGGTAGGGAATGCCGTTTTCCCGCGCATACCGCGCAGCGGCAATCTTGCCCTCGAATGCGCGCTGGCCGAATCCGCCCGGCACCAAGATGCCATCCATGTTCGCCAGCGTTGTGGCCACATTGGCATCGTCGAGCGTTTCGCCATCGATCAGGTGAACGTTTGCATGCACGTCGTTTGCCACGCCCGCATGACCCAGCGCCTCGATAACCGACAGGTACGCATCGGGCAGGCTGGTGTATTTTCCCACCACGGCTATGTCCACCTGGCCCTGGCAGCAAGCAGCCGCCTGCGTGTAGTCGGCCAATGGCACATGATGAAGCTCGCATTCGGGCAGCTTCAGGCGCTCGAGCACCTTCGCATCGAAGCCCTGCTTGTACAAGTCGAGGGGAACATCGTAGATGCTGGGCGCATCCACACAGCTCAGCACCGAATTCACGTTCACGTCGCAGAAATGCGCGATCTTGGCGCGTACGGCGTCGTTGATCTCGTGGTCGCTGCGGCACACGATGAAGTCGGGCTGCACGCCCATGGAGCGCATCTCCTTCACGGAATGCTGCGTGGGCTTGGTCTTCACCTCGTGAGCCGCCGCGATATAGGGCACCAGGCTCACGTGTATGAACACGACGTTTTCCGCACCCAGTTCGTGACGCAGCTGGCGCACGGCCTCGATGAAGGGCTGGCCTTCGATGTCGCCGATGGTACCGCCGATTTCGGAAATGACGATATGCGCACCCGTCTGCGTGGCCGCACGCAGTATACGCTCTTTGATGGCATCGGTCACATGCGGGATGACCTGCACCGTTCCGCCCAAAAAATCACCCCGGCGCTCGCGCGCCACGAGTGTCTGGTAGATGGAGCCCTGCGTGAAGTTCGATTCGCGCGAGAGGTTCTCGTCGATGAAGCGCTCGTAATGGCCCAGGTCTAGGTCACCTTCATGCCCATCATCGGTCACGAACACCTCACCATGTTGGAACGGGCTCATCGTGCCGGGATCCACGTTCAGGTACGGGTCCATCTTCTGCATGGTCACCTTGTACCCACGGGCCTTCAGCAGATGCCCCAGCGATGCCGCCGTGATGCCTTTCCCCAGCGACGAGACGACGCCTCCGGTGACGAAGATGTGCTTTGCCATGGATACCTCCTGTTTCAGCGCATGAAAAAACGCCTGGGTGATGCCCGCATTTCCGAACATGCCCCAAACGTTTCTTGATTATAGGATGAACCCAATTCCCCAAACTGCGAACTCGAGCGATTTAACAATCATGTCATAAGGATGCTATATAAACCAGATGCGCAAAATCCCCAGCACGCGCGGCTGACTCGTTTGCATTTAACCCTTCGGAAACGCAGTTGAAACTGTCGGGACACGCTTCAATTCTAGACTGCTGTACCAGAATAGGATGAATCTCCCTATGACGGGCTTCAGGGCGCCTGGATGAGAAAGCGATATGATGAACCGGTTACTTACACCCACACCCCAACATGCGGGTCTGTATCGACCCGAATTCGAACACGACGCCTGCGGCATCGGAGCGCTGGCACACCTGCTCGGGAAGAGATCTCACCAGATGATCGACGACGCGCTCTCGGTGCTCGTAAACCTGGAGCATCGCGGCGGCGTGGGACTGGAAAAGAACACGGGCGACGGGGCGGGTATCTTGCTCCAGATACCGCACCGCTTCTTCCGCAAAGAGGCACAGAAGTGTGGGCACTTGCTGCCCGCCGAAGGCGAATACGGTGTCGCGATGCTGTTCCTACCGCGCGACGAAGAGGGTATCGAGCGCGGCATCCGCCTGTTCGAAGATGGATGCGCGCAAAGCGGCATCCCGCTCCTGTTCTGGCGCGACGTTCCAGTTGACCCGCACGACCTGGGCGAAACGGCCCGCGACTGCATGCCCACGATCAGGCAGGCGTTCCTTGGACGTCCAGAGGGCATCGCGCAGGGCGACCAGTTCGAGCGCCGCCTGTTCATCTGCCGCCGCACGATCGAGAAGGCTGCCGTCGCAGACCCAGGGCTGGCGGGACGGATCTTCTACGTCTGCTCGATGAGTTCGCGCACCATCGTGTACAAGGGCATGCTCGTCTCCACGCAACTGCGACGCTTCTTCTGCGATCTGGACGATGCATCCACCGAAACAGCCATCGCGCTCGTCCATTCGCGCTATTCCACGAACACGACCCCCTCATGGGAGCGCGCCCACCCCAATCGCTACATCGTGCACAACGGCGAGATCAACACGCTGCACTGCAACGTAAACTGGACGAAAGCGCGCGAGTCGAACCTGTACTCGCCGGTGATGGGTGAAAGCCTGCAGAAAGTGCTGCCGATCCTTGCCGCCGAGGGGTCGGATTCCGCCATGCTCGACAACCTGATCGAGTTCATATCCATGAACGGCCGGGGGCTGGCTCGCGCGGTGTCGATGGTGCTACCCGAGCCATGGGACAACAACGACAATCTCTCCGACAAGCGCCGCGCATGGGGTGCCTACCAATCCATGCTCGCCGAGGCATGGGACGGCCCGGCGGCCATCGCTTTCTCGGACGGGCAAGTGACTGGCGCCGTCATCGACCGCAACGGCCTGCGCCCAGCGCGCTATTATGTCACCTCGGACGACCGCCTGATACTGTCGAGCGAGGTCGGCGTGCTTGACGTGGACCCCGCAAGCATACTGATAGCCGGCAGCCTGGGTCCTGGGCAGATGCTGATGGTGGACCCCAACCAGGGCCGCGTGCTCTTCGACGACGAAATCAAAGACGGCTTCGCCAACGAGAAGCCCTATCGCAGCTGGATCGATGCCGAAATGCTCACGCTGAGCCAGCTGACCGACGAATGGCTGAGCGAACCTCGAGGCTGCATCCAAACCCGTCTCGACGACAAAATTCCCCTGCACGAGCGCCAGGCTGTTCACGGTTATTACTTTGACGACATCGAAGAGGCCATCATTCCCATGTCATGCGACGGGGAAGTGCCGCTCGCATCGATGGGCACCGACACTCCGCTCGCATGTCTCTCGGAGCGTCCCCACAGCTTCTTCGACTATTTCAACCAGCTGTTCGCCCAGGTCACCAACCCTCCCTTCGATGCGCTGCGCGAATCGTTCATCACCTCGACGCTTCTGTACGTAGGCAACCACGGCAATATGCTGGAAGACGCACGCGCCAACTGCAGGCTCGTTCGGCTGGACTCGCCGATACTGAGCCAAGCAGGCTTCGACGCGCTCGTCCACATCGAGCACCACGGATTCAAATCGGTCGTCCTGCATGCGGCCTACCCTGCTAACGGCGGACCGCATGCGCTGAACCGCACCCTGGAGCTGCTGCTCCAGGAAGCCGAAACCGCAGTACGTGAAGGCGCCGATCTCATCGTGCTCTCAGACCGCGCTGACGAGGGGGAAATTCCCATACCTTCTCTTTTGGCAGTAGCATCGACGCACAACCACCTCTTGCGCGCCGGCTTGCGCACCCACGCCGACATCATCGTGGAGACGGGCGACGCGATTACCCCACACGACTTCGCCGCCCTCGTGGGTTATTCAGCCTCGGGCGTGTTTCCCTATCTGGCGCACGACACGATCTTCTCGCTGTGCAAACGCGGGATTATCCCCCTGCACCCCGATGAAGCCATCGGCAATTACAACCGGGCCGTCGTGGCAGGCGTCGTGGCGATCATGTCGAAGATGGGCATCTCGACCATGCAGGGATATCACGCCGCGCAGATCTTCGAGGCAGTAGGACTTTCCGAGCGCCTGATCGACGAGCATCTCACGGGCACCGTAAGCCGCGTTGGCGGCTTGAACATCGACGATGTGCAGCGCGAATGCGACGAGCGTCATGCCCGAGCACGCGCTCTCAAGAAAAGCCCCGCGCCCAACCAGCTCCCCAGTTCGGGCATAACCTCATGGCGCCCCCTCGGCGGTGAAGAGCACCTGGTCAACCCCCGGACAATCAATCTGCTGCAGTGCGCCGTACGCGACAATGACCCTGCGCTGTTCGAAAAGTACAGTGAATCCGTCCACGTGCCGGGGCGCGTCATTTTGCTGCGCGACCTGCTGGATTTCGCGCCTTCGGACAATCCCATACCACTTGACCAGGTTGAGCCCGCAAGCAAGATCGTTAGGCGTTTCAACACCGGGGCAATGAGCTACGGCTCCATCTCCCAGGAAGCCCACGAATGCCTGGCCATAGCCATGAATCGACTGCATGGCCGCTCAAACAGCGGCGAGGGCGGCGAAGATCCCGCGCGCGAGGCGACGCTCCCGAACGGGGACAGCAGACGCTCGGCCATCAAGCAGATAGCCTCTGGACGCTTCGGGGTCACAAGTCGCTATCTTATGAGTGCAGACGAAATCCAAATCAAAATGGCTCAGGGAGCCAAACCCGGCGAAGGCGGCCATCTGCCAGGCGGCAAGGTATGGCCGCAGATCGCGCGGGCACGCCGCAGCACGCCGGGCGTGGGCCTGATCTCGCCACCTCCCCACCACGACATCTACTCGATCGAAGACCTTGCCGAGATCATCTTCGACGCGAAGAACGCCAACCCCCACGCGCGCATATCCGTGAAGCTCGTGGCAGAAGCGGGTGTTGGCACCATCGCCACAGGCGTGGCGAAAGGCGGCGCACACAAGATACTGATATCGGGGTGCAACGGCGGCACAGGCGCCGCACCCCGCGACTCCATCTACCATGCAGGATTGCCACTTGAGCTGGGCCTTGCCGAAACGCAGCAAACCCTGCTGCGTAACGGATTGCGTTCGCGCGTGGTGCTGGAAGCCGACGGCAAGCTCATGGACGGTCGCGACGTGGCCATGGCGTGTCTGCTAGGTGCCGAGGAGTTCGGCTTCGCCACCATGCCGCTCGTGGCCATGGGCTGCCTGATGCAACGCGACTGCCAGCAGGATACGTGCCCCGTGGGCATTGCAACCCAAAACTGCAAGCTGCGCGACCGCTTCCGCGGCAAGCCCGAACACGTCGTGAACTTCATGACCATGGTGGCCGAGCAGCTGCGCCGCATCATGGCCCAGCTGGGGTTCGCAACCGTGGAGGACATGGTGGGACACGTGGAATGCCTGCAGCAGAAAAGGGACGCGCGAAGCTGGAAAGCGCGCCTGGTGGACCTTTCCGCCCTGCTTGCGCCCGCGCAAGCCGAATACGGTCGCTCGATTCCCGGTGCGAGCTGCCCGCACTCGCTCACATCCTGCGCTCCCGAGGACACGCTGCCTCAGACGCTCGATGCGACGTTACTGGTGCCCTATACCAGCGATGCACGCAGCTCCCTGACGGCACAGCGCTTCCACGTCGACATCGCCAATATCAATCGTTGCGTTGGCACGATGCTAGGCTCGACGGTAACGGGCCAGCATGTAGAAGGACTCCCCGACGGAATGCTGACGATAGACTGCTCGGGCTCGAGCGGTGTGAGCTTTGGGGCATTCCTGCCCTCCGGCATCACTTTGAACGTGGAAGGCGATGCGAACGACTTCTTCGGCAAGGGGCTTTCGGGCGGCATCGTGACGGTTGCCCCACCACGTACGGCCACCTTCCGGCCAGAGGAAAACGTCATCGTGGGCAACGTCGCGTTCTACGGCGCCACGGGCGGCAGCGGCTTCGTGAACGGCCTGGCCGGCCAGCGTTTCGCGGTCCGAAATTCCGGCGCCACGCTCGTTGTCGAAGGCGTGGGCAACAACGGCTGTGAATACATGACTGGTGGCGTGGTGCTCGTGCTGGGCGAAGTCGGGCTGAATTTCGCTGCTGGCATGAGCGGCGGCGTAGCTTATGTTTACGACGCTGAGCACACGTTGGAAGAGCACTGCAACCACGAAATGGTGGATCTGACCGAACCCGACCGCGACGAGCTGGAGTTGATCGAGCGGCTGATTGACGAACATGCCAGACGAACGGGCAGCCCCTTGGGCGTGAAGCTGCTCTACCAGTTCGATGACATCGCCAATCGATTCGTGAAAGTCCTCCCCCGTGAATATGCGCAAATGATGACGCTGACCAAGCAGCTTAAGGCGTCTGGCTTAACCCACGATGCAGCCATCGAGCTCGCATTCGAGATGCGCAGCGGATCGTGCACCGGGCCGACAGAGGAACCTGAAGGGAGACGATGACCATGGGAAACCCAGGAGCGTATCTTTCGTTGGGCCGCCACGAGCATGACGTCAGGTCCGTCGCCGATGCAATCCAGGATTTCGACGACTTCGTGGTCGACCTTTCCACTAGCGAACAGCGCGAGCAGGCGAGTCGGTGCATGAATTGCGGCGTCCCGTTTTGCCAGAGCGGCCTTCGCTTCGAAGGGGCGCTCCAGATAACGGGGTGCCCCCTGCACAACCTCATCCCCGAAACCAACGACCTGCTCTATCGTCGGCGATGGGATGATGCGGCGCAACGTCTGTCGCTGACCAACCCGTTTCCCGAATTCACCGGCCGCGTGTGCCCGGCTCCCTGCGAAACAGCCTGCAACCTGGGCCTGCACGATGACGCCGTGACAATACACGACAACGAGCGTGCGCTATCAGATCATGCATGGGACTGCGGTGTCGACCCGCTTCCCAAACCCGCCGACGATGCACCCCTCATCAGCGTCGTCGGATCGGGACCTGCGGGTCTGGCTGCAGCATGGGAGCTCGCCCGCTGCGGAGCGCGTGTGCGCGTGTACGAACGTGCCGATAGGCCAGGCGGACTCTTGATGTACGGCATCCCAAACATGAAACTCCCCAAATGGGTGGTCGAACGCCGATGCGAGCTCATGGAAGAAAGCGGCATCGAGTTTTTCTACGACGTGGATGCGGCGGCTTGGGCAGGGGAAATCGCCGGCGAATCTGCTGCGGTGATACTGGCCTGCGGCTGCCGGGCGCCCCGACATATGAAGGTCCCAGGTGCCGACCTTGATGGGGTGCACTTCGCTGTCGAATACTTGACAGAAGCGACGCGCGCATTGCTGGACGGCCGCGCGGCCAACATCACGGCCGAGGGCAAAGATGTTGCCGTCATCGGCGGAGGCGACACCGGCGCAGACTGCGTTGCCACGGCTTTGCGCCAGGGCGCCCGCAGCGTGCGCCAGATCGTTCGGGCAGCCCGCCCACCGCAGGACATCGACACACTTGCAACATGGCCGGGACCGCGCAACGTATACGCTCAAGCCTATGGCCAGCGCGAAGCCGAAGAGCTGATGGGCGAGGACCCGCGTATGTGGTCCTGCGACACCGTGGGCTTCGCAGACGACGGATCGGGATGCGTGGCGGCTGTACGGGTGAAAAACGCGTCGAAGAGCGTATCTTGTACATCGGCAGACGACGTCACTCGCGTAATACCGGCTCAGCTCGTGCTCATCGCGAAGGGCTTCACTGGACCCGAGCATCAGGTCATCGACGCGTTCAGCGCCTTCGACAACGTGTATCTTGCCGGTGATGCGCACTTGGGCTCAACCTTGGTGGCAACCGCCATGGCTGACGCCTTGCAGATTGCCGAACAGGTTGCACGAGAAGCTCTCTTCTGATCCAGACTTCCACGAAAACCCACGTCTGAGCACGCTGGGCTTCAAGGGGCCGCCGGCTCGCCCTGAAACAATCCCGACGGCCCCGACTTTGCGGAAAGCCAAGCCTTCCTTATAAGGAAACAGGGCGCCGACTACACGGAAACGGAGGCACATGTCATGAAATTTACCAAGATGCAGGGAATCGGCAACGACTACGTGTACGTGAACTGCCTGGCGGAAGCGGTCGACAACCCATCCTCGGTGGCGAAGATGGTAAGCGAGCGCTACTTCGGCATCGGTTCTGATGGGCTCATCCTCATCAGGCCATCTGCGCAGGCCGACTTCTTCATGGAAATGTTCAACGCCGACGGAAGCCGTTCCGAGATGTGCGGCAACGGCATTCGCTGCGTGGGCAAGTTCGTCTACGACCACGGACTCACCGACAAGACCGAAATCGCCGTGAACACACTTGCCGGGGTGAAATACCTGCGGCTGCATGTCGAGGACGGGAAGGTCGCAACGGTTACGGTCGACATGGGGGAACCGCAGCTCGACCCCAATCTCATCCCCGTGGTGTCCGATTGCTCGCCCGTCGTGAGCGAGCCTATCGAAGTCGATGGCCAGCGCTTCGAGATGACGTGCGTGTCCATGGGCAACCCGCATGCGGTCATGTTCGTGGACGATACCGCGAGCTTTCCCATCGAACAGATCGGGCCGCTGTTCGAATGCCACCCCGCCTTTCCCAAGCGAATCAATTCCGAATTCGTGCAAGTGCTCGACCGCGACGAAATCAACATGCGCGTCTGGGAGCGCGGGGCGGGCGAGACGCTTGCCTGCGGCACGGGATCGTGCGCCAGCGTGGTTGCCTGCGTGCTGAACGGACTGACCGATGACGAAGTCATCGTCCACCTACTGGGTGGCGACTTGAGGATTCGCTGGGACCGCGAAGCAAATCGGCTGCTCATGACAGGACCCGCCGTAACCGTCTTCGAGGGCGAGATAGACGTGAGCTCCTGCCCCGACGACAACCCGCCTCACATTGTCGATTCAAACTGGTAAACCCGACTGGCAAGCCTCTATCCGATCGCCGCCATGGCATCCTCGATTGCGAATAGACAGAGGGGCCGAGGCCGCGCGGAAGAAGAGTACTTTCACGACCCGAGGAGACGAGGAAGAACAATGTTCAAGGCAAACGAAGCGTACCTAAAGCTTCCCGGCAACTACCTGTTCTCGGAAATCGCAACGCGTATTTCTGCATATTGCCAGGCCAACCCCGACAAGGCGGACCGCATCGTGCGGCTGGGCATCGGAGACGTGACCCAGCCTTTGGCCCCTTGTGTCGTTAGGGCCTTGCATGAAGCGGTCGACGAGATGGCCAACGCTCAGACGTTTCGGGGATACGCCCCCGACCTTGGCTACGAGTTCCTGCGCACTGCGATTGCGGAGTGCGACTTCGCCTCGCGTGGCGCCGAGGTCTTCCCCGACGAGGTATTCGTGAGCGATGGCGCAAAGTCCGATTCGGCCAACATCCAGGAGATATTCAGCGGCGACGCACGCATCGCCGTGTGCGACCCGGTATATCCCGTATACGTGGATTCGAACGTCATGGCTGGCCGCACGGGAACCTACGATGCCGCGACCGGCCTGTGGAGCGACGTCACGTACATGCCCTGCACGCAAGACAACGGTTTCGCACCCGACCTTCCCAGCCCCGATGCCGACATCTCGCTCATCTACTTGTGCTTCCCGAACAACCCGACCGGCGCCACAATCGACAAGCCGCGGTTGCAAGCGTGGGTCGACTACGCCAACGAACACGGTGCAGTCATCATCTACGATGCCGCCTATGAGGCATATATCCAAGACCCATCACTTCCCCACTCCATCTACGAGTGCGACGGAGCGCGAAGATGCGCCATCGAAATCCGCAGCTTCTCGAAGAACGCAGGGTTCACGGGTACGCGCCTGGGCTACACTGTCGTGCCACATGATCTGCATGACGTCAACGGCACGCCGATGCACGACCTGTGGGCACGCCGACACGGCACGAAGTTCAACGGGGCGCCCTACATTGTCCAGCGTGCCGGCGAAGTGGTGTACAGCGTCAAGGGCCAGCGCGAGACAGGCGAACAAATCGCCTACTACATGGAGAACGCCCGCATTATCCTCGAAGGCCTTCGCTCTGCCGGATATGTGGCATCGGGCGGCGAAAACGCCCCTTACATCTGGCTCAAAACCCCCGACGGCATGAGCTCGTGGGAGTTCTTCGACCTGCTGCTCAACACGATTCAAGTCGTGGGCACCCCCGGTTCCGGCTTCGGCCCCAGTGGCGAGGGGTACTTCCGCCTCACCGCCTTCGGCACGCACGAAGCTGCCAAAGAAGCCATCCGCCGCATCCGCGAGCTGTAAGTCATATTGAGTGGCTCTCCCCCTCCCAACTCATCCGTAGATAGCGTGAGTCAGCATCTACGAGCAGTTGACTCACGAAGTTCAAATACGATAGCCGGGAGTGAGCCGCAACCCCGATTCTCGTATTGTCGACCATTGCTGTAATAACAGAACAGTCCCGTTTCAACAGTGGTACAGCTGCGGACGCATCCTAGTCTCCGCTGTCCACCCCAGCATCCTCTCGCATGTTGCGAGAGGGTTACAAGGTAGTTAAAAGCACGTCTCCCGAACGCAGAGGAAAAGACCTTGTAACACAGCCGTCCTATCGTCGATGCAGTCTATACGGCAATCGGAGAAAGGGCGGATCACATGGGTAGAATCGCCGAGGAATACGGCACGCTCGTATTCAACGACCACACAATGCAAGAGCTGCTGCCATCGGTAACGTATAAAGCGCTGACGAAGACCATCAAGGAGGGCAAGCCGCTCGATCTAGACGTTGCCAATGTCGTCGCGCACGCCATGAAGGAATGGGCGGTCGCCAACGGGGCAACGCATTACACGCATTGGTTCCAGCCGCTTTCCGGCATTACGAGCGAAAAGCACGACGCGTTCTTGGATCCTCAAGCTGATGGCCGCGCCATCATGACTTTTTCGGGCAAAGCGCTTATCCAGGGCGAACCGGATGCGTCGAGCTTCCCGTCGGGCGGCATCCGCGCAACGTTCGAGGCGCGCGGATACACGGCGTGGGATCCCACGAGCTATGCGTTCATCAAAGATGAGGTGCTGTGCATCCCCACGGCGTTCTGCAGCTACACGGGCGAGGCCCTGGACAAGAAGACTCCGCTGCTGCGCTCGATGGAAGCCGTA
>JBGUXY010000042.1:0-50910 GCA_045118335.1 Eggerthellaceae bacterium | reverse complement strand
ACGGTTGAATGCCACTTCCGTTTGGGTATCGATACCCGCAAAGCTGATCAGCAGCTGCGTGGTACGGTCAGCCTGCCCAACGGCACTGGCAAAACTGTCCGCGTTGCCGTGTTCGCCGAAGGCGAAGCTGCTCGTGCTGCCGAAGAGGCGGGCGCCGACATCGTTGGCGTCGCCGACTTGGTCGCCGACATCCAGGCTGGCAAGATCGACTTCGACGCTGCCATCGCCACTCCCGACCAGATGGGCAAGGTCGGTCGTCTGGGCCGCATCCTTGGCCCCCGCGGTCTGATGCCCAACCCCAAGCTGGGCACCGTCACCAACGACGTCGCCAAGGCCATCAAAGAGCTCAAGGGCGGTCGCGTCGAATACCGTGCCGACCGTTACGGCATCGCCCATGTCGTGCTGGGCAAGACTAGCTTCACCGCCGAGCAGCTGGCCGAAAACTACGGCACCGTGTACGAGGAAATCGTGCGCATGAAGCCGGCAGCTGCCAAGGGCCGCTACCTCAAGTCCATCACCATCTGCTCTTCCATGGGTCGTGGCATTCCGGTGGACACCACCGTCAACCGCAACTTCGCCGTTCCGGAAGCGGAGTAGCGCTTCTGCTAAAGAGCCAAGAAAACGGGCCGCCTTCGGGCGGCTCGTTCGTTTCAGTGCGGAGTGCGGCATTGCTGCACTCGTCTTGGATTGCGGATGGAGTTGGATTCGGGGAGGGAATGCGGCATAATCTGCTGTTGTGCGTTTTGATTGAAATCGGTCATGGGTAGGATTGTGGGGCGATGAGATGAGCCTTGTCGACCAGATGGAATACAGCGAGCGTCTCGAGGATGAGTCCTCTGCACTAGGCGAGGGCGACGAGCGCGCCGCTGCGATATTGAAGGCGAGCGTCATCGGGGTGTTGGGAAACCTCGCGCTCGTGGTGATGAAGCTCGCAATTGGCATGCTCACTCATTCGGTGGCGATCGTCGGCGACGCTATCAACAACCTCGCCGACACATTGGGTGGCGTGCTCACCATTGTGGGAACAAAGCTATCGGGCAAGCGTCCCGATTACAAGCACCCCTTCGGCTATGGCCGCATCGAGTATGTCTTCACGGTTGTCATTGGTGCGCTCATCTTGTTCAGCGGGGCCAGCGCCTTCCACGATTCCATCTCGCACATTCTCGAACCGGAAGAGACGTCGTATACGCTTGCGGCGCTCGCAGTACTGTTCGTGGCGATGTTCGGTCGGTTCGGCTTGGGGATGTATTTGAAGAAGTCGGGACGGGCGGTAGCATCTGACACGCTCATCGCGTCGGGTACCGATGCCATCTTGGACACGGTCGTGACGGCGGCCACCATCGTATCTGCCATCATATCCATGTGCTTCGGCGTATCCACCGAAGCCTACCTTGCCGTTGGCATATCGGTGGTTATCCTGTGGGCGGGCTTGAAGGTGTTGCTGCGGGCGGTTTCGAAGATCTTGGGCCAGCGGGTCGATTCCAAGGTTGCAGAACATGTGATAGAAACCGTCGAAAGCGTACCCGGTGTTGTGAATGCATGCAATCTGTGGCTCCTCGACTATGGGCCCGAACACGTTGTGGGGGATCTCAACATAGAGGTCGATGAGCGGATATCCCTTTTGGATGCGGATCGGATCGCCAAGACCGCGAAAATGCGAGCATACATGGACTGCAACGTAAGATTGAGTGCCGTGGGCTTTCACCCGGTAAGCTGTTCTGATGAAGCGACGCTGGCGCTGCGTAGCCAGCTGGAAAAGATCGCGATGGCCTATGACCACGTGCTGGAGATGCACAGCTTCAGGTTGAACGAGGAAGCAAAGCTCATCACGTTTGAAGTCGACGTCGATTTCGAGGACATCGACCGCGAGGCGCTTGCTGACGCTATCGCCGATGACGCGGCGCGGGCTTTCGAGGGCTACCATTTCATCGTCACGACCGGTACCCATTTGGCGGGGTCGGAAGGAAACGTTTCCAGTCGGCGCCTGGATCTAGCGCTTCTCGATGCACGCCTTTCCAAAAAGCCAGATTTTTTCCAAGACGTGCTAGAATGACGAGAATCAATCAAGGAACACCAGCTATTTCGTAGGATTGTCACCTGCACGTCAGCTGAAGAACAGGAGTCTTTTATGCAAGCAATTATCCTGGCTGCTGGAATGGGGAAACGGCTCAAGGCACTCACTCAGGACAACACGAAGTGCATGGTGAAGGTAAACGGAGTGGCGCTCATCGACCGAGCGCTCGCCCAGCTCGACGAGCTCGGCCTTGAACGCATCGTCTTGGTCGTGGGATACGAGGGGCGCAAGCTCATCGACTACATTGACACGCTCGATACGACAACTCCCATCGAATATGTGTATAACCCGGTTTACGATCGCACCAACAACATCTATTCCCTCTACCTTGCCAAGGATTGGCTCACAGAAGACGATACGCTGTTGTTGGAATCCGACCTCATTTTCGAGAACGGCGTTTTGCGCGAGCTGGTAGACGATCCGCGTCCCACCCTTGCCCTCGTTGACAAATACGAAAGCTGGATGGACGGCACCGTCGTCAAGCTTGACGAAGAAGACCGCATCGTCCGCTTCGTGCCGGGGAAGCAATTCAAGTTCAGCGACATTCCCGAATACTACAAGACCGTCAACATCTACAAGTTCTCGCGCGAGTTTTCAAAGACGCACTATGTGCCCTTCCTCGAAGCCTATTCGATGGCGCTTGGGTACAACGAGTACTACGAGCAGGTGCTCCGCGTCATAACCATGATCGACGACTCGGAAATGCGCGCGCACAAGCTCCATGGCCAGTTGTGGTACGAGATCGATGACCTACAAGACCTCGACATCGCCGAATCGATGTTCGCGTCGACGGATTCCGAGCAACTTGCGATGATGCAGGGACGCTACGGTGGCTACTGGCGGTATCCAGGGTTGCTGGACTTCTGCTACCTGGTGAATCCTTTCTATCCCCCGAAGCGTCTTATGGACGAGATGAAGGCGAGCTTCGAGAAGCTCATAACCCAATATCCCTCGGGGATGCGCGTGAATGCGCTTCTTGCTGCCAAGACGTTCGGGGTCGAGCAAGAGCATATCGTGGTTGGAAACGGGGCGGCAGAGCTCATCAAGTCGCTCATGGAGGGGTTCAGCGGAAAGGTCGGCTTCGTCAGGCCCACGTTCGAGGAATATCCGAACCGATACGACCCCGAAAAGTCCGTCGTGTACGTGCCTGATGACCCCGATTTCCGCTATACAGTTGATGACCTGGTGAATCGTTTCGAAGATGAAGACTTGGAAGCGCTCGTCCTCATAAACCCCGACAACCCCACGGGCAACTACATCCCGAAAGCCGATGTGGAGCGGCTTATGGCTTGGGCAGAGGACAGGGGCTTGCGGCTCGTTTACGACGAGAGCTTTTCCGACTTCGCCGACGAGCCAGGCAACACCTTCATCGATGACGACCTGCTCGAACGGTATCCGCACGCGATTGTGATGAAGAGCATCTCGAAGTCATACGGAGTTCCCGGGGTAAGACTTGGCATCATGCTTTCGGCCGACGAGGAGCTGATCGCCCGCACGAAGGTGGATGTGGGAATCTGGAACATCAATTCCTTCGGAGAGTTCTACTTGCAGATTGCCGAGAAATACAAAGGCGATTATGCCAAGGGGCTCGAGCGTTTCCGTGCGAGCAGGCAATTGCTCGTCGAGGGCCTTTCGGGGCTGGATGGCGTTAGAGTTCTTCCTTCCCAGGCGAACTATCTCACAATCGAGCTTTTATATGCGAATGCCACCGAGGTGACAAAAGAGCTGCTCTGTGCTCACAGGTTGTTGGTGAAGGACCTGTCGGGCAAGATCGACAGGGACGGCAGGCAGTTTTTGCGGGTTGCCGTGCGCAACGATGTCGAAAACGCGAAACTGGTGGAAGCGCTTGCAAAGGTGCTTGCCGGATAAACTTGCAGAAGAGGCATATGGCAGGGGCTGTCCGCGTTGTGAAACGACGCGGCATGCTCATGTTCGCATGCCCCTTCTGCCGGCATGGGATTATCGTGGACTCGAAACCCATGTACCGTGTGGGATCGGTGCATAGGAAGGTGTGCGAGGAATGTTTTGCGGGAATTGCGGGCACCAGATGGTTAACGGGAGGCGCTTCTGCCCGAATTGCGGTTGGGACTCCTTGACGATGCAACGGCAGGGACAGCTAAGGCCTTCTGGGGCCTTAGAGACATCGACCGCATCCGAGAAGGCCACTGCGAACTCGAAGAAGAAAGCGTTGATTGCAGCAGTCGTCGCAATTGCCCTGGTTGCGCTCGCCGCCGTAGTTGCGTTCATAGTACACGAGAATTCAACTCCAGAACTGGAGCTCACACCCTTGGACACGTTCGTAGAAGAGCATTATTCCGACGAAGCTCCCGAAGAGTAGTAACGTATGGTGCGGGGGTTCGCCGTTCGATAGAACGGTGAAGCAAAATGGCTGGGCCACCAGGATTCGAACCTGGATAGCTGGAACCAAAATCCAGAGTCCTGCCGTTGGACGATGGCCCAGTGAAAGCAACGTGCAAACTATAGCACGAACTGCGGGAAAAGTGCTTGGAATTAGAGCAGCCCATGCAATGGGTACAGCTTTCGGCTTGCGGTGCGCCAGCAGGGCTTCTCTGCTACAATCGTCGCATGACGAAAAAGATTCACAAGACCAATGCGATGCGGCTGCTAGAGAACGCAAGCGTATCCTATCGTACGGCATCATACGAGGTGGACGAAAACGATCTGGGCGGTGTGCACGTGGCCGAGCTTTTGGGCCAGCCTGCCGAGCAAGTGTTCAAGACGCTCGTGTTGCAGGGCGAGCGCATCCCGCATCTGGTGTGCTGCATCCCGTCGAATTGCGAGCTCGACCTGAAGAAAGTCGCTCGTGTGGCGGGGGACAAGCGCGTGGAGATGATTCCCATGAAGCAGCTGTTGCCGCTGACGGGCTATGTGCGTGGAGGCTGCAGTCCGCTTGGGATGAAGAAGCAGTTTCCCACGTTTATAGACGAGACGGGCATCCTGTTCGACGAAATAGCCGTGAGCGCAGGCGAGCGTGGTGAGCAGATCATCGTCAACGCAGAAGAGCTGGCAGAAGTCGTCGGCGCAACACTCGCTGACCTGTGCAAATGAGGGCATCATGATCATCAAGAAGACGCCAGCGGAAATCGAGGCAATGAAGGAAGCCGGATATCTTTCGGCATGGGTGCTCCGTAAGGTAGGTGCGCTCGTGGAACCGGGAGTATCTACGCTAGAGCTTGACAACTTCGTCGAGAAGTTCATTCGCAGCCATGGAGGCGTTCCCACCTTCAAGGGCTATGGTGGCTTTCCGGGGTCGATCTGCGCGTCTGTAAACGATCAGATCGTGCATGGCATTCCCAGCGCCGACGTGATTCTACGAGAAGGCGACATCGTCTCCATCGACACGGGCGCAACGGTTAACGGCTGGGTGGGGGACAATGCCTGGACGTTTCCCGTCGGCAAGATATCGGCTGACAGGAGGCGGCTTCTGTCCACGACGGAAGAATGCATGTGGGCCGCCATCGATGCCGCTCACCCCGGCAACCATCTGGGAGATGTGGGTCATGCGTGTCAGTCCATCGCCGAATCGCGAGGTTTTTCGGTCGTGCGAGAATACGTTGGCCACGGAGTCGGCCGAAACATGCACGAAGACCCCAACGTTCCCAACTTCGGTCGAAAGCACAAGGGAATCGTGCTGGAAGCGGGCATGGTCATAGCCATCGAGCCTATGATCAACATGGGCACGCGCAAGACGCGCAAGGGGTCAGATGGCTGGCTCGTGCTCACGCGCGACGGCAAGCCATCGGCTCATTTCGAAAAGACCGTGGCCATTACCGAGGATGGCCCCATCCTACTCACCTGCGAACCCAACTATCGCCGCCCCGTGAACGATTAGCGTCCCAGCCGGGCTTTCGCCTTCGAGAGGATGCCGTCGACAAGCTTCATCTCCTCGATGCGCATGAGCTTGCAGGTGCCGAAGGTCACGACCAAGCCCAGGATACCGCCGATTGCAATTTGCAGGAGCGCTGCCCCGATGCTGGGCGGCAGGGGGAACACCATCAAGAACACGCCCACCGCAGCGCAGCCCACAAGCGTTGCTGCGACCGAGCGGGCGCCCAGCCAGATGATGGAGCGGGCGCCCACCGAGCCGATATAGTGCCTTAGCAGCGCCAAGCCCGCAACGGTGCCAGCCAGGTAATAGATGCAATCCGATACGGGCACGCCGGAAAGGGAAATGAGCGACGGGCGGCACAGCAGCCAGTAGAACAGTATCTGCAGCGCGACGAGCACGCAGTTCAGCATGGCGAATGCCATGAACTTGCGGATGCTCGCAAACGTGTTGTACAGGTACATGAGCACCGAATACAGTGGCAGGCCTACGACCCACAGGCGCAGGATGGCGCTTACGGTGTACACGTCGTCTTGGTTGAAGGCGCCAGCTTGAAAGATCTGGATCAGCGACGTGGACATGACGAACACCATCCCGGAAAGCGGGATGATCAAAAACAGCGTGCCGCGAATGCCCCGGTTCACGTAGTTGCGCAGGCTTGCCCAGTCTTCTTTGCCTGCGACTTCGCTCATCTCGGTGAACATGGCGCGCGAAAGAGAGACGGCTACCACGCCGTAGGGAAGCTGGAACCACATCCACGCGTAGTTCAGCGTGGCTGGGCCCGCATCGCCGCCGACCAGGCTGAAGGCGTTTCGGCAGCTGAAGGCAATCAGGTTGCCGGCGATGAAGATAAGTGTGGGAACGGCGATTTTCACCGTTTCCATGATGGATTCGTCCTTGAAATCGATGACGGGCTGCCACTTGAAGCCCGTCTTGCGCAGCGCTGGCACCTGGACGACGAACTGCGCGGCCACGCCCAAGGTGGTGCCGACGGCCAAGACCATAATAGCAAGATCGGGGTTTGCGGCACTTATGGGGACGTAGGCGAAAAACGATGCGATGACGAAGACGTTGTTGAGCGCGGGGGCTATCGAGGTCAGGAAATACGAACGGCGGGAATTGAGGATGCCGGTGATCACGCCACCGAGTCCGTAGAAGACGATTTGCAGCGCGAAGATTCGGAAGAACCGTAGCGCATAAATCGAGACGTCGGCTGATTGGTCGATGGTAAACGTCTGCGTGTAGACGATGGGCTTTGCGAACACGATGGCAAGTACGGAAAGCGCTCCGAGCACCGCCAGGCAGATGTTCATTATGTTGGAGCCGTATCGGTTGAAGCCCTTCTCTCCATGGCGCTCGCGCTCCAGCATGAGAACGGGCAAAAACGCCGCAGAGAGCAGCCCGCCTGCGACTAGCTCGAAGATGACGTTGGGCAGGTTGTTTGCCACCTGGTAGGCGCTCGTGAGCAGCGTGTTGCCCAGCGCGAACGCCATGGCCCAGGTTCTGATGAGCCCTGTCACCCGCGACGCGAGCGTGGCAATGGTCATGAAGGCAGTGCTCCGCATCACTGATCGCGTGAGGTCTTCGCCTTGTTCCTGCGGGGTTTCCCCCCGATCGTTTTCCTGCATTGTCCCTTCCGTCTGTCCAACGCTGCTTCCCAACCGCCCATAGTAGCAAATGAACGCATGCGCGGCCATTCTGCGCAATAACTACAGTGCGAAGACGGAGCTTAGCGGTACTGCTTCAGCCTTAATCGACCCAAGATGGCATAACTCGGTCAGACGAGCTGGTTTCGGTTATACTGTTCACGATTATCGGAAGCAGTGCACTCATGCACGGTATGGAAGGCGGGATCGTGCACGTCCTCATCACGCGAAACAGCTCCAATCCCGAAGCCGTGGAGGCTTCGGTTCTGCTCACGGCGTACCTGTCCACCCAAGACATCCAGGTTACGATGGTGGATGCCCTGGAAACCGAAGGTTTGGACCCGCGGGAATTCGACCTGGCGGTTTCCCTCGGCGGGGATGGCACCATGTTGCACACCGCGCAGTTCGCGGGATACGAAAGCGTGCCCATCTTGGGGTTGAACTTCGGCCATCTGGGTTTTCTGGTGAACAAGTCGGACAAAGGCGTGGTGGCTGCGGTTGCCGCGGCGTTGTCAGGCGACGTGGTGCGTGAAGAGCGCACGAACCTGCGCATCGATGTGCTGTGCGATGGCGATGACGAATACCTCTTCGAAGCCTCCTTCAACGATGTGGAATCGCTGCCTGCAGGACGCAGCCTCTTCGGCTTGAACGAAGCTGCCATATCACGTGGTGCTTCCGGCAAGGTGATTGATTTCAGCCTGGCGGTTTCAGGCGAGCATGTTGCCGACATGAGGGCCGATGGCTTGGTGGTGGCTACGGCAACCGGGTCGACCGCCTATGCGCTTTCGGCTGGCGGTCCGCTGGTGGCACCGGGCTTCGGTGGGCTTATCGTGGTTCCGGTGGCGCCGCACACGTTGCTGGCGCGTGCCCTCATCACCGACAAGCACGACGTGGTCGAGCTGCAGATGGGAGAGAACGCAGCCTCGCGCGAAGCGGTGCTGTTCGTGGATGGGAGCGCTATCGAATACAAGACGCCGATTCGCCGCATCCGCATCGTCAGGGGGCCTGCGCCCACCGTTATGCTGCAGTACCGTCACGAAAGCTTCTACCGTCACGCATCCGATGTCTTCTTCAGGTTCAGATAAGGTGCCTGTTCGATGAGCTACCAGTTTGAAAGCGAGCGCTCCATGGGCGAATACGGGCAGTTGGAATTCGTGGAGCGCAGGGGCACCGATTCCTTCAAGTGGGACGGAATGGATATCATGTTCGGGCGCAGCGACTTGCTTGCTGCCTGGGTGGCCGATATGGACATACGGGTTCCCGAATGCGTTCGAGAATCCCTGCGTGAATACGTTGACTTCGGGGTTTTCGGCTATTACCGGCCCTCAGATGGTTTCCATGAGGCTTTCATGGCTTGGGAGCGCAACCGTCACGGGATCGAGATCGATCGCGACTGGATCAGGCACATCCCGGGCGTGGTGCCTGGGCTGTACTGGGCGGTCCGCATGCTCACCGAACCCGGGGAAAGCGTCGCCGTCATGACCCCCGTTTACTACCCGTTCAGCGATGCGGTTCTCGATACGGGACGCAAGCTGGTGCAAGTCCCGCTCACCCACGATGGGGAGCTCTACCGCATGGACCTCGACGCGTTCGAGGCGGCTGTTGTGGAACAAGACGTGAAGCTGTTCGTCTTGTGCTCACCTCACAATCCCGTTGGGCGTGTATGGAGTGCTGAAGAGCTGCGTGCCCTTATGGAAGTCTGCCGGGCTCATGGGGTGTACGTAGTTTCGGACGAAATCCACCACGACCTGATCATGCCCGGTTTTAAGCATGTTTCAACGGCGCTCGTGGGAAGCTACGACGATATCTTGATCACGTTCCTTTCCGCTTCGAAGACATTCAATCTGGCAGCCTGTTCCCAGGCGTTTGCGGTCATCGCAGACGAGGGCTTGCGCGCGCGTTTCGATGGCTTTGCCAAACAGGAGCGCCTTCAGTTCGGCACGCCGTTTGGCTATGTGGCGTACCAGGCGGCATACGCCGGTGGCGAGGCGTGGCTAGACGATCTGCTGCGGTTGGTGTGGGATAACCACGGTCTGCTGGCAGCGGGTTTGCGCGAGGCGCTTCCCGAAGCCGTGGTGCATCCCCTGCAAGGCACGTACCTGGCCTGGGTTGACTTGGGTTCGCACGTGGAGGGGCGCGACGCGGAATCCCTGGTCCGCGACACGTGCAAGTTAGCGGTGGATTTCGGACCATGGTTCGGTGGCGATGCCCATGGCAGCTTCATCCGCATCAATTTGGCCACCAGTCCGGAAAACGTACGCGAGATGGTACGCCGCTTGGCCTTGCTTCGGTAGGGTTTGGTTTACGCCTCGAACTTGCAGGTACGTCGTCTAGATTCTGCTTCTGGTTAGCTTCCCTATATCCACCTTGTCAAAAGAATGCCAGGTTGCGCACCCGCAACGAAAACGCATAACCAGGGATACTCCCTTGTCGTGCAGGCAATAAGGAAACGGGGTCCTTTTTGGGACCCCGACGTTAAACCATTTACGATCAAGCTACTCGTCTCCGAGTTCTTCGGCCTCGTCGACCCATTCGGGGGCGTTGCGGGCTGCCCAGTGGCCCATGGCCCGGTACTTGAACACGGATGCAAACGTGTTGAGCATGGAAGAGACGATGATGATGATCAGGTAGACGAGCAAAATGCCGAAGGCCCCGTTGGTGATGGACTCGATGATCATAGAGGGATCCATCGACGAGCCGTAATAACCGTAGTCATAGCCATAGTATCCGTAATAGGCGGCACGGGCGCATGCGGTGATGATGAGGGCGCCGATGAGCGAGACGAGGCCCTTGACGGCGCCCACGATCAGCGGCGGGACAAGGCTTGCCGCAATGGCTCCACCTGGAGCGCCCCCGAAGCTTTTCAGCGTCTTCGGGAAGTTGAAGGCCGATTCGAGGAAGCCCACGATGCTCATGCGCATGATGGACACGTCGGCGACGGGCCCAAATAACACCAGCATGGCGATGATGACGATAATGGCTACGATGAAGATCATGACCGCACCTGCGACGAGACTCAACATTCCGAGCATGCTGGCCAGCAGGAACGCGACGGCGGCGCCGGCGATGAGCACCGCGGAGAAGATGGCGATGCGCACGAGCAAGGCGAAGAAGCCCGTCGAGATTTCCTTCTTGGTGAAAATCTGGGTGGGTAGGGAACCGCGCTTTTTAAACGAGATCTCGCGTCCCCAGCGAATGGCGTATCCTTCGACGGCGAAGTTGAGGATGGGCACGCACCCCAACAGGCACAAGATGATGATCTGCTTGATCCATCCGGGGCTGCTCGTGATGTCTTTCCATGCGGCGCCAAGACATCCTTCCCGAGCCGGAGTGGGTTGGCTGGATGCTTGCTGGCGCTTCACGGTATCACGTGAGTATTTGTCGGCGGGATTCGCCGAAGCCGTTGCTTGCAGGGATGTGCCGCAATTCTTGCAGAACGCGGAACTGTCGGTGTTTTCCGTACCGCATTTCGGGCAGAACATCGTTTTGCTCCTCTCGTCGTGTTCTCGCTGTGCTGATGATAGCAATACTTGCAAGCAACTATTTGCACAACTTTTCGAGATTGGTAAAGGGTGGATTCAAACTGCAATCCAACCCGAGAAGTGTCTTTTCAGAGTATTTCGCGTCAGAATGGAGCAAAAGTTAGGCCTGTCTTATAATTCCTGTTCGAAAAGTCATGGTAAGGGCTGTTCCTTCTTATGTGGGAGGGAGAAGTCATAACAGGGGACTGTCTCTAGTTATGACTTCGATCTTGATCGGAACAGTCCACGGAAACGATTTTGGCAGGCTGGAAGAGCATGCAGGAACGGAATGTGATAACCCTCGATGAGCTTGTAGGCGAAGAGCCGGCGGTCATTCGCACGGTCGGTGGCGAAGGCGCCCTGCGCCAGCATTTCCTGGATATGGGCGTCATCCCCGGTGCCGAGGTCTCCTTCGTGAAACGAGCCCCCATGGGCGACCCCATCGAGTACCGAATCCACGGCTACGAGCTCACGTTGCGCGAAGACGATGCGGCCAAGATAGAAGTGGAGCCCGTTTCGGCTGCTACACTCGAGGAGCACGTTTCCGCTCTCGGCCCTCGGGCGGCCGACGAGAGCGCCGCCGAGCACCCGGGTTTGGGCGAGGGTGGCCGATTCCATTCACGCGCCGACGAGAACCCACTTCCCGATGGCACCCTGCTCACATTCGCCTTGGCCGGCAACCAGAACTGCGGTAAGACGACGCTGTTCAACCAGCTCACAGGTTCCAACCAGCATGTGGGCAACTTCCCGGGCGTCACGGTCGATCGCAAGGACGGCCCCATCAAGGGACACCAAGACACGCTTGTCGTGGACCTTCCGGGCATCTATTCAATGTCGCCGTACAGCAGCGAGGAACTGGTCTCGCGTCGCTACATATTAGACGAGAAACCCACGGGCATCATCAATATCGTCGATGCTACCAACATCGAGCGCAACCTGTATCTGACCATGCAGCTTATGGAGCTCGACGTGCCGATGGTCTTGGCGCTGAACATGATGGACGAGGTCCAAGGCAACGGCGGCACGGTGCGCATCAACCAGATGGAACAGATGCTGGGCATTCCCGTGGTGCCCATATCTGCCGTGCACAACGAGGGCGTCGACGAGCTCGTGCGTCATGCGATTCACGTGGCCCATTACCAGGAACGGCCGGGCCGTCTGGATTTCTGCGATTCCACCGACCATGGTGGTGCCGTGCACCGCTGCCTGCACGGCATCATGCACCTGGTGGAAGATCATGCCGCACGTGCGGGCATTCCCGTGCGTTTTGCGGCTACGAAGCTTGTCGAGGGCGATCGGCAGGTGACAGACGCCCTTGACCTTTCCCGAAACGAGATCGAGATGATCGAGCACATCGTCGAGCAGATGGAAGAGGAGCGCGGGCTCGACCGTGCGGCCGCCATCGCGGACATGCGATTCTCGTTCATAGGGAAGGTGGTCTCGCGCACGGTAGTAAAGCCCGAGACGAATCGCGAACGGGATCGCAGCAGCCGCATCGACAACTTGCTCACTGGGCGCTGGACGGCCATTCCCATGTTCGTGGTCATCATGGCGGCCATCTTCCTGCTCACCTTCAACGTATTTGGACCCTTCTTCCAAAACCTCATCCAAATGGGCTTGGATAGTGTCACCTCTGCCACGGAAAGAGCGTTTGATTCCTGGAAGCTTGCGCCCGTCATGCATTCCTTCGTCATCGACGGCGTGTACAACGGCGTCGGCACGGTGCTGTTGTTCTTCCCGATCATCGTGGTGATGTTTTTCTTCTTGTCGCTGCTGCAGGATACTGGCTACATGGCTCGCGTGGCGTTTTTCATGGATCGCTCGCTTCGAAAGATAGGCCTTTCGGGGCGCTCTATAGTCCCCATGGTGATGGGGTTTGGATGCACGGTGCCTGCCGTCATGGCCACGCGTACCCTGCCCTCCGATCGCGACCGCAAGCTCACGATATTGCTCACGCCCTTCATGAGTTGTGCCACGAAGCTTACCATCTACGGGTTCGTGGCCGGTGCGTTTTTCCCGGGCAGGGCGGGCTGGATCATGATCGGGCTTTACCTGCTTGGTATCTTGGTGGCGATAATCATGGGGTTCGTAACGCACAAGTCGGTGTTCGAGGGCGAAGCAGTGCCATTTGTGATGGAGCTGCCGAACTACCGCATGCCCTCGGCGAAAAGTGTCGGTCGCCTGGTGTGGGACAAGTCCAAGGACTTCATCACACGTGCGTTCACCGTCATCACCGTTGCGACCATCGTGGTGTGGTTCCTGCAGTCGTTTAGCCCCCAGCTCGTTTTGGTCGACGATCCGGGGTCTAGCATCCTTGCCGTGGTGTCGGGTTGGATTGCACCTGCGTTCGCGCCGTTGGGCTTCGGCGACTGGCGCTTCGTGACCGCTCTTATCGCGGGCTTCATGGCAAAGGAAACCGTAGTCTCCTCGCTTTCGGTTCTCTTCAGCGGCACGGGGGCGCTAAGCTCTGCACTCACTGCCGCCTCAGCCCTGAGCTTTTTGGTGTTCTGCCTGCTCTACACGCCCTGCGTGGCAGCCATCGCCGCCATAAAGCGCGAGTTGGGCAGCAAGTGGGCGATTGGCGTCGTGGCACTGCAATGTGGCATTGCCTGGCTGGTTGCCCTCGTGGTATACGGCATCTGCCTGGCGCTGGGCATGGGCTAGACAGCGTGATGGGGCTGGGTCTGCGTCACTGCAGATACGGCTCCGTGTATGCAAGTGGCGCCACCCACACGTGTCCGCATTCGGGGGCGATCAGCCCTGGTTTTCCTACGATCATCGTCACGGTTTCGTCTGCCACGACGTGGGGGCTCACCACCTGCCCGTCGTGCGCGGATACACCGCTTGGCACGTCGGCTGCGATGATTGCGGCATGCCCCCGCGCGTCGTTTGCGGCGCGGATCCAGGTTGCGAAAGGCTCCTTGGGGCTTCGTCCCGAGGCGCCGGTGCCCAAGATGCAGTCGACAACAACCGCAGCTCCATCCATGACATCATTTAGCTGGTCGGCATCGGGGTCGAGCAAGATAGCGTCCAGGCTCTCGAGGGTTTGGGTGGCGATGAGCGCTGCATCATGTGCTGGTTGGGCAGATATATCGGCTGCCGCCTTCGTGCTGACCAGGCACACGCGACGTCCCGCCCGTGCCAGCAATTCCGCTGCCACCCAGCCGTCGCCCCCGTTGTTGCCGTTTCCGCACAGCAGCACGGTTAGGGGGGATGTGGGGTTGGGGCAGGAGAGCGGTTTTGCCGACTCGTCCGAGTTGGGTTCCTGGCGCACATATGATTGCGAGGAAAGCTCGTCCAAGACAGCCTCGATTCGCCAGGCAAGGGCTGTGCCTGCACGGTTCATGAGCTCGAACAGCGATGTGCCGTCTGCGGCTATCGCCTGCTCGAGCGCCACCACGTCGGGCACTTCGAGCGTGGGCGGTTCCACATCATGTGTGTGCTCGAAGATTTGCGTATACGCCTCGACGAGCCGTTGCGTGGTGTAGGCGGCGTTCGCGGGACTTGTGGAGGGGAGCTTCACAGCAGGGATGCCCACGCTTGGCTCGCAGAGCTTGGTGTAGAGCTCGTGAGCCTTCGCACCCGTGCAAAACACCGCTTCGATGGGCGCGGTGGCCCTTATCTGCTCGAGTGGGTTGGGTTTGGGGTTGCGGATGCTTGCATCCGAAGCCCCTTCTATGTCGCATTCGGCGAGAACGTCCCACAATGCGATGTGATGGCGCAGGCAGAAGTCGCGGCGCCGTTCGGTGGTGTCGGGTGCAGGCTCTTCTGCGAGCGCTGCCATCACGTTCCAGAACCGGTTGCGCGGATGGCCGTAATTGAAGCCTGCTTCGCGCGAGGCAGGACTCGGCATGCTTCCCAAAACCAGCACCCGGCTGCGTTCGTCGTAGGTGGGTGGTATGCTGTGAATGATGTGCCGCGCTTGCGCCATTCCGTTCTCCTTTGCAGTATCAAATTCATACGAATGCATAATCTCATAAAAAGTTGCAATTCATACGCAAATTATGCGTGCAATATGTTCGGACAGTCGCTATAATACATTTTGTCAGCGCGCACAAAATTTGGTGTAGCGGTGAGGTGTTTAAAGCTTTGCAAGACTAGAGGAGGAAGCAAGATGATTTGTCCTAAGTGCGGAACCCCTGAAGAAAAGCCCACCCCCAAGTGCGAGAAGTGCGGCTATGACCTGAACCAGTTCAGGAAGATGAACGGCCTGCCCATCGTCGAGGAGAAGGACGAATAGCAAGCTTCGCTTACGTTGATGTGCAATGAAAGGGAGCCTACGGGCTCCCTTTTGCGTGGTGTTGCGGTTTTATGACAAGGCATGATAAGGGGCATCATGACAAGGGGACTGTCCCCTTGTCATGATCTTCGCTGCGAAGCCGTGCAAGGGCATGCCGTTTGCAGTTGGTTGCGCAATTGTAGGAAAAACCGTCGATTGGTGCCAAGTTGACATGATGGCGTATTCGACCTGCAATGTTGAAGATGCGTCTCTCCCATAGAATGCGGCTGTAATGCAGCTTGCGAAGATGGGAGACCCTATGGACACAAATCAAGCGCGTTCTGCTGCAGGTTCCCCCGATGCGCCCGATGCTTCGCGGACGGCACCAGAAGAGGCATTGCCTGTGCCAGCGCCATCGACCGCATCGCAAGATCCCTCGTCGACGGGCCCTTTGAGCTTGCAGGCGATCAACGACGCATTGGCCTTAAACCAGCTCTACTACGAGCAATCCCAGGCCGAAGAGGCGGTCGTCCGCAAACGGGGAAGGCGCTTGGCGCGCATGTTCGGCCTTGCTGCCGCGGTTGCAGCGATAGCGGTCGTTGGATTGCTGGCCTACATGCAGGTATTGGTGAACACGGTGGGCCAGATCGAAGACGAGCGCGTGATCGCAGACATCATGGCCGATGAGGCATTTGCGCAAGGAAGCGCTTCGGATGCCTTCGTCGTGCCTTCGCAGTACAGAATCGATTCGGTTGATGTCGGCGACAGGCAAACCGACGGCAGCGACATCATCGTGAAGGCCGATGTGCAGATGTCAAACGAGTATTTCTCCGAGAGCAGGAAGGTGACGGTTCGCTATTCTAGCGAAGGCGACGAGTGGTCGGGCGCATGCACGGTAGACTCGCATGAGGTTCATCCGCTGCGTGGAATTGCGGGCGACGACGAGCTGGGCATTTTCGGCGACGCAATCGAATACGATGCTCAGACGCAGACTTGCGTGGCGAGTCGCTGGGTGGATGGCGCTCCAGCCGATACCTGGTTTCTTACCACGCAGGGGACCGAATTGGTGAACTATGCATTTGCCGATGATACCTGGACCCGGATTGGCGTAGACGATTCCCAGCTGACGGCAAGCTTCCAAGGCATTGCGGGAAGCTATGCGCCCGAGTCGGGTCAATCGCTCGTATGGACGGCGGCAACCGGTTCCGGGCAGCTTCAGGATTTCGAGATCACGTGGGTGGACGATGCGACGGGGACGTTCGGTGGCACCTTTACCTGGACATCCGGCACTTCACGCAGATTCAGCTCGAGCCAGGAGGTGGGGGAGTTTTCGGGATGGATTGACCGTGATGGCAACGTGGGAGCACAGGCAAGTGGAGATGCCGGCACGATGGCGTTCACCGGGCATGCAAACGAGTCGGGTGGCTTGAACTTGGACTACACGGTGTACTACCACGGCTTCGACCGCTATTTCGGAAGCGAGGAAGTGTCGCAGGCTGCTGGCAACGTGACTTTGTACCGGGGTGGCGTTGCAAGTGGTTCTGCTGCAATCGGGAATCCATACACTAGCTCTTCCCAAGCGGAGAATATAATGCTCTAAAGCAGCAGAGCAGGTTTGCATATTCTCCGTGCGAAAGGGCATGCCATGGCCGCATCTCCTGGGCGATTGGGTCCTCACCAGTTTCTCTCCGACGAAGAGAAGGCCTCGATGCCCAAGGTCACAAAAGAGCTGCTCGGCAGGATACTCTCGTACCTGAAACCGTATTGGCTGCAGTTCCTGTTCGTGTTCGTGGCCATCGTCGTCGCTGCCGTTGTAGGGCTTGCACCATCCATTATCACGGGCAAGATAGTGGACGAGGCCCTGGTGGGGCAGGATCTGCGCTATCTGGTACAGCTGCTGCTCGTGGCTCTGGCGGCGATGCTGGCAAGCCAGCTCATAGGCGTTTTGGAAAACTACGTGAACGCCTGGATATCCCAGCACATCATCTACGACATGCGCAACCAGATGTACAGGCATCTTCAGCACATGCCGCATTCCTTTTTCACCACCGAGAAGCAAGGCGACATCATCACGCGCATGGACACGGACATCTCGGGTGTGAGTTCGGTTATAAGCGGCACGCTTTCCCGGGCGGTGGGCAACGTCGCGACTATCGTCGCCACGCTGGTTGCGATGTTTTCCATGAGCTGGCAGCTGGCGCTAGTGGGTCTGGCCGTGGTGCCGCTGCTCATCTTGCCCACACGCAGTGCGGGCAAGGCACGGCTGAAGTACGCTTCCCTTACCCAGGCAAAAACCGACGAGCTCAACCAGATGATCAACGAAACGCTTTCGGTGAGCGGTTCGCTGTTGATGAAGATGTTCACGCGTGAGGACCGAGAGTTCGCCAAGTTCGACGTCGTAAACAAGGAAGTGACGCGGTTTTCCATGAAGGAAACGCGTTCGGGGTCGTTGTTTTCGGTTGCCATGGGCATGTTCATCCAGCTCGGCCCATTGCTCATCTACTTCGCTGGCGGCCTGTTGATTATCGAGCATTTAGATCCCACGCTCACCGTCGGCACGGTCACGGCGACGGTCACGTTGGTGAACCGCCTGTATCGGCCAGTCGAGAGCTTGCTGAACCTGCAGGTGAGCTTCACGAGGTCGCTCGCGTTGTTCTCCCGCATCTTCGATTACCTGGACCGGGCGGAGAGCATCACGTCGCCCGAAAACGGGAAGAAGCCTGATGTGGCGCAACGCGATATTGTCTACAGCCACGTCGCTTTCGGCTACGAGCCCGATCGGCTCGTTCTAACCGACATCGACTTCAAGGTTCCAGGTGGGCAGATGTATGCAATCGTCGGTCCATCTGGCAGTGGCAAGTCTACTGTGGTGAACCTGATTCCGCGTCTATACGACGTGGCATCGGGCAGCGTGCAGATCGCCGGAATCGATGTCCGGGATTTCGACCTGGAATACCTGCGTATGTGCATCGGGGTGGTTACGCAAGAGGCATACCTGTTCAACGGCACCATATTGGACAACTTGCGATATGCGAAAGAGGATGCCACGATCGAAGAGGTCGAAGCGGCGTGCAAGGTTGCCAACATCCACGACTACATATCCTCGCAGCCCGATGGGTATCTAACCCAAGTCGGCAATCGGGGCCTGAAGCTTTCAGGTGGCGAGAAGCAGCGTCTTTCTATCGCCCGCGTGGTGTTGAAAGATCCGAAGATCTTGATCTTGGACGAGGCCACGAGTGCGCTCGATTCCATTTCGGAGGCGGCCATTCAGCAGGCACTCGAGCAGCTGATGGTTGGGCGTACGAGCATCGTGATCGCACACAGGCTCTCGACCATCCTGAAAGCCGATCGAATCCTGGTCGTCAAAGACGGGGTGGTTGCCGAGCAGGGCACACACGACGAGCTGCTTGAAACTGGCGGCGTATATCGCCAGCTCTTCGACACGCAGTTCAGCCATGTGCTCACAGGGTCTATGACTGATTTGGGCGCGCGGGAAGGCGCATTAGGCGCAGGTGAGGGAAGAGGGGCCATTGCGGCAGGTGCAGCTGCTCCCGGTATCCCGGCTCTTGACGTGCAGGCGCTTGGCACCGAATACGACGTGCGCAGGCTCACCGAGGCCGACATCGCCGATGTCACGTTGCTTGCCCGTTCGAATCGCCGGTACTATCGGCAGATTGGCACTCGGCCATCGGCTGCCGTGCTCACCGAGGTGGTAAGCAACGTGCCCGAGGGAGCCGGGCCCAATTCGAAGTACTGCGTGGGGTTCTACGACGATGAGGAGCTGGTGGCGATCATGGACCTGATCGTGGGTTACCCCGAGCCCGACGACGCTTATATCGGCTGGTTCATGGTAGACGAAAGCTTGCAGGGCCAAGGGGTGGGAAGCGGCATCTTCGCCGACGTGCGCGCCGCCATGCAAGCTCAGGGGTTCGACCATCTGGAAGTGTCGTGTCCCAAGTCCAGCGAAAGCGGCATGCAGTTCTGGTACGCCCAGGGCTTCACGCCCAAATGCGAGAGCGTGCATCGAAACGGCTATCCCATCGTCACCCTCCATCGCGATATCTAACGCGATGCACCGTCGCGCCAGCCGGTTTTCTGGGCCCGTGCCGCTGCGGTGCCCTATTCCAGCCCGGCTTCGGCAAGCGTTTCGTGCGCCATGTCCTCGAGCTCATCGAGGGTGTAGGTTCGGTCGTCTGCCTCGCGGTTCGTGGTGCCCACGATGTTGGAATGGCTGGCGAGGATGCAGTTGCCGTCTTCTGCCGAAAGCGCGATGGCGGTCATCGTGGTTCCATCGTAGTATTCGCCTGCCCAGCGAATCGGCTCGGGCAATGCCGATCGGGTGTATTCGTCTATCGCATCGTCCGAGTCGACGAAGGGCGCCTGCAGCGATATGGAGCCGTCGCAGGTTGCCATGAACAGCCACATGTCTTCCACGCGCTCGTCGTCGCGGGTCTGTAGGCTCACGATGACGTCGGTCTGCCGGTCTTCGAAAACGCTCTCGCCGGTATTCGCATCGAACATCATCACGTCACGGCCAGCACTTGCCACCACGATGTCGCGATCTTCTCCTATGAAACTGCAGATGGCGGGCATGCCGCGCACGAGCGTGTAGCCGTCGTCGTGGTACACGACCTTCGACCGGTAGGTGGCTGCATGGGTCCAGAGCGGTTTCAAGTCATCGTCGAAAGCTTCGATGGCGTATGGTTCGTCGTGTTCGTCGGCCATGGAAGCCACGACGAGCACGCCGTTGGCATATTGCATCGAGCAGGCGATGGGGTATTCCAGCTGCGTGGTGTTCACCGTCGCGGTGCCGTCTTCGTTGAAATGCTCGTGGGCGAGCGTGTTTCCGAATGCGACGAAGAGGTCGTTTTCGGTTGCGCCGAACGCAGCTGCGCTCAGCAGCAGGGAAGGAGCTTGCACCTGGTTCGTCGTGCAGCTCGAAATGACGTCGCCAGTCTGCGTGTCCACGATGAGGGTTGCCATGTTGCCGCCATCGGGGAAGGCGGTGACGGCGACCCGTTCGCCATCGGCGGATGCGGTGACGTCGTACACGTAGGTGCCGTCGAAGGCCCACCGCTGCTCGCCTGTCTGCAAGTCGAAGCAACCCACGAAGCTTCCATGCGAGGGGGCGTTCACCACGAGGCCGTCTTTGACGGGCGTGAGTTTGACGAGTTCGGAAGAGGGGTCTTCTGCGTCAGGCAAGGTGCATGTGGATATTTTCCGACCCGTTGCGATGTCATAGACATCCACCGTGCCGCTCTGATCGCTTACCGCGAAGCATCCAGCGTCTTGGCATATGACGATATCGCTCATGCCAACCGATTGCTCGTCGGCGTGCACCATCGAGGCGCGCTCGATGGAATCGCCTATGGGAGCGGTGGTTTCAAGGCGGTAGGACGATTTCCAGCTCGCGTAGCGGTCTGGATGGACCTGAAGGGCGTTTTCCAAGGCTTGCTGGGCTTCGGGGATGAAGGGGCGGCTCCGGTCGCTTTCGGAAGCGGGCAACGCGTCGAGGGCGGCCTCGATGGCGCCGTAGCGGTCGCCTTGGTCGAGCAGGCGCTGTGAATGGATCGTGAGCTGATACGATTCGGCTTGAAGGGCGTTTCGGTGCTCGACGTTGGCTTGGTGGGCGACCATGCCGAAGGCGCCAGCGATGAGCGCTGCTGCCGTGGTAGCCGTGGCGATCGTCTTTCGCTTGCGCATGCGCTCGCGTTGGCGCAGCTCGTTGAAGCCGCAACCCGCCACGGAAGCGATGATGCGAAGCTTTTCCGCTGAAGCGTGATGCGCAGATTCCGGGCGGAAGTCGGCGGCCAAGGGTTCGGTGGGAATCACGCGCGGTATGCCCTGCGCATCGACCACGGTCTTCGCCTTCAGGAGCGCGGGGATGTTCGAAAGCTCGTCTCCGCCGGCGAGCACCGCGAAAATGCGTTCGCGTCCATGCAGTTCGGCAAAGGTGTGCACCTCGTGGGGAACCCAGATGCTCTGACGCGTGTCGGGCGAGCATACCACTACCAGGGTGCGGGAATGCGCAAGCGCGTTGGTGATGTAGTCGGGCAGCGAATTGGTGGCGGGCAGCTCGTCTTCATCGCGGAAGACGCGTCCGAGCTTGCGTCCGCCTTGTAGTCCGGCATGTGCAGCTACATTGCGCGGCAGGCGGTAGCCTTCGATGGCCTTCTGCACGGCGGTTGCCACTTCGATGTCGCGTGGGGCGTGCCGATAGCTGATGAAAGCGGCGTATTCGTAATCTTGTTGCTCGATGGTGCCGGGTTGCTGCATGCCACAGCAGGGACAGAAGACGGCCCCATCCGAGATGCTGTTGTTGCAGAATCGACACTTCATGCATTGCATTATACGCTCCATGGCGCGTTTCGGCGGGCTTGCGGATTCATTTTGCGGTGGCGCAGCGGTTTGACCGATGACGTCACGGAAAAAGCCCCAGCGGGCCGTTCGACGTTTTCTTGCCCTCTGTTGCCGTCTGGGAAAAGCAAAGACGCGCCCCGATGGACGCGCCCTTGCTTTGCTCAAAGATTTCGGCCGTGCCTACTTGGCAGCCATGATTTCGTCGTAGGCTTCCTGGCCAGCCGTGCGGATGGCGTCGGAAGTCAGCGTAGCGCCGGCAACACCTTCGACGTCGAAGCTTTGGGCTTCGATGATCTGCGCGGGCATTTCCTCGATTGCCTTGCCGCCGATGGTGGGAGTTTCGTTTTCGCCCACGATGTCGACAGCGGTGATTTCGCCGTTTTCAACCGTGACGGTAACTTCCACGTCGCCGCCCTTGCCCATGGCGGTAGCGGTGGCGGTGCCGGAAACGCCGCCCGAAGATCCGCCAGAGGAGCAGCCAATCATGGAAACTACGCCAGCGCCTGCAGCGGCTACGGCTGCGGTCTTCAGAAAGTTCCTGCGAGAAATCAATTCAGACATGAGTCCTCCTCCAAAAGATAGTGTTGACGTCCAGTTATGAAAGGACAATATCCTTAGTCTAGCAGAATACACGCTATTCATCTGCGGGAAAGAGATTCATATCCCATCTGAAACAGGTGTTTTTCGTGAACTTGCAAGAGAATTAGCGGAGCATAGATGCAAGAAGAGGTTTGCGGGCATGGTGTGCATGGCGTATGCGATACTACACTCGATGGGCGCTTCCAGCAGACCGGGAGCACTGCTCTTGCTTTGCCACGATGGAATGCTGAAATGCCGTTGTCGGGGTCAAGCTGTGAGCGGATCTTGGAACGCTTTGGAAGGGAAGAGATGATTCTGAATCTACACGGGCTGTTCGGCAGTCGCGAGAACAACAACTTCCGGCAGCTTTCGCAGCTGTTTCCCGAAGAAGAGCTCTACTCTCCGCAGATCGATTACCTGGCGCTAGCGCCATGTGAGTTGCTCGAAGATCTGGCGGGAAACGGACCGTATTCGCTTGTAGTTGGCAACTCGTTGGGGGGCTTTATCGCGTATGCCCTCAGTGCTGCCGAAGGGTATCCGATCGTGCTCACGAACCCTTGCGTTCCGCCGCACGAATACCTTCCCTCGCTTGCGAGGGAATACCGGTGTCTGGGCGAAATCGAGGCTCTATGGAACGACGTGTACCCACATGCATCCAGGTGCACAGCGATCATCGGCACGCGTGACGAGCTCATCGACCACGACAGGACCATTGGGTTGCTGAAACCTTACCACCACATCCTCACCATCGATTCCGAGCACAGGATGGCGGGACCGGAATACGAACGATGTTTCAAGTTTGCCTGCGAAGAGATGCTGGGAGCTTGCAATTGAGGTAATGGAGTGGTGGTGGGAAGAAGCACCTATAAGAATCTTGTTCATGGTTTTCGTTTTGGAATGGTCGTGGGTGCGAGTTGTGGCGATTGCCTCCTCCCACCTTTCCGATATCACCAGATGTAAGGTACGAGACGCCATTTCACGCGTGTCATGTATTCGGGATAGCCCTCCAGTCCCTCGATGAGCACGTTTTCCTCGTTTCGGATGCGCTTCGCAATGATGGGCAGATAAGCGCACATGATGACGAGTGAAAAGGGAGACCCCAAAACGATTGGCATCGATAAGAACAGCAAGAGCGTGGAGCTGTACATGGGGTGGCGCACGGTACCATACAGGCCGCTTTCCACCACATGCTGACCTTCCTGCACTTCTACCGTTCGCGAGAGGTATGCGTTTTCGCGTAGCACCTCTGCATACAGTGCATAGGATGCAAGAAACACGACGGCGCCAATCCAGGACACCGGTGTCGGGAAAACAGGCCACCCGAACCTGAAGCCAAGCCCCGCCATCACGAAAGCGGCGACGAACATCAAGGCTGAAAGCGCCAGCACGCTGCGTTGTTCCTGTTCTTCCTCGTTAGCATCGAGGCGTTTTCGCAAAAGGTCGGGGGCTTTGGCCATCATGACGAAACCTGCGCAAGCCATTGGGGCGAACAGGATTCCCACGAGGAGCCAACCTTGCCACCAAGAAAGCGTTCCAGCGGGAAGGAACAGCAGCAAACCGACAAGGATGACTCCGGCGGCATACTTCATCAGGGCTTTTTTGAGCAGCTTTCCGTCCATGGTGGTTTCCTTTCATGCAAGGCGCTTATCTAGGTTGCCTGATGCTTTACGATAGCAAGAATCCCGCTTCTTCTAGTGTGCAAGCCTTCGAGTTTTGCCGAGTCCTGTGGTTTCCCACAGGATCGATTCGTGGACCATTGCACGCACATATCGGGCGAACAAGCTGCGGGCAACCGACCCATAAAACGCTATCGTTTTCCGACATGCCTTGCACTTCCGAATCCCAAGACGATCCGATCAAAGCGGTCGAAGATGATCAGGAACATGGTGCACCCTATTCCCTTACAGGGGAAGCAGCCGAATGGTCTCTATAGAAGCTCGATGAGTGCGTCCACGTCTTGAGTCCGGGTGGCCCAGCTCGTTGCTATGCGCATGACGATGCGTCCATCGGGCAGGTTTTCCCAAAATCCCATCTCGACCTTTTCCGAAAGCTGCGCGAGCTGCTCCCGGTCGAACGCCACGAAGATCTGGTTCGTGGGCGTGGCGATGAACTGCTCGTATCCACGCTCGGCAAGCGTGGCGCGGATGCGTTCAGCTGCTTCGATGGCATGGGCGCCCACGCGCGCATACAGGTCGTTGGAGAACAGCGTGTCGAACATCACGCCGAGCACGCGGCCCTTCGCGAGCAGCGCGCCATGCTGCTTCACGAGCGTGAAGAAATGCGGCACCGTGCCGGGGCGCGGGAATACCATGGCCTCGCCGAACAGGGCAGCGCATTTCGTGCCACCGATGTAGAATGCGTTGCACAGACGGGCGAGATCGGGCAGGGTCACGTCGTTTCCGGGGGCGGCCAGGGCGTAGGCAAGCCGCGCGCCATCGACGTAGAGCGCCATGCCGTGGCGGTCGCACGCCGCGCGGATCGCCTCGAGCTCGGCGAGCGAATAGAGCGTGCCGTATTCGGTGGGCTGCGAGAGGTAAACCATGCCGGGCATCACCATGTGCTCGTGGTTCGCATCATCCCAGTAGCCCTGTACGAACCCGTCGATGGTCTGGGCGTCGATCTTGCCCTGCTCGTGCGGCAGCTCGAGCACCTTGTGCCCGCCGGCTTCGATGGCGCCCGCCTCGTGCGTGGCGATGTGCCCGGTTTCTGCTGCTATCACACCTGCGTAAGGCGCTATCATCGTGTCGATGGCGACGGCGTTGGCTTGCGTGCCGCCTACGAGGAAATGGATTTCGGCATCTGGGCAGTTGCATGCTGCTCGAATCTTGTTCCGTGCGCTTTCGCAATAGGCATCGGTGCCATAGCCGGGCGTCTGCTCCATGTTCGTATCCACCAATCGCTGCAGCACTTCGGGGTGTGCGCCTTCCATGTAATCAGAAGAGAAGCTCAGCTTGCGGTTCGCAGCCATGGTGTTTCCTTTCGAGGTTGGCAGCGCAGCTAATGGCAACACTTTCGCCAGTTTACGCTTTGTGTAACTATGCTATTGTGACAGAAATCATACGACAAGACTAGCTGGACGCCGAAGAACGATGAGATGGTATCTCTGGTTGCTTCAACGCCGATGAGCTTGCTCGATGTTAGACTAGAGGCATATCCGGATGGGATATTGGATAATCGCTACGAGAGCGGGGAGCATGTAATGGTGGTGAGGGATGGCAAGTTCGGTGATGCGTTAAATGGCGTATTGGGTAGGGACCAGCAAGATTCACACAAGGACAGCAACACCAATACCGACAGCGACCGCGTGCTGATCACCAAACGTGCCATCTTTCGGGCTCTCTGCGATCTTTTGGACGAGGGGGATTTCGCGAAGATCACCGTTGGGGATATTCTGGCGCGCGCAGGCGTGTCACGCACCACGTTCTATCGTTGCTTCGCCGACAAGTACGACGTCGTGCACTGGTCGTACAAGCGCTACAAGAACATCTACGTGAAGGAGCGCGACCAGTATCATTCGTTCGAGACGGCTCTCGCCGCCCAACTTCGGTTCCTGCGGGAAAACCAGCGGTATTACGTGCAGGCGTTGCGTTATCTGGGGCAGAACTCGTTGCGTGATTCCATCTTCTAGACCAATGAGGAAAACATGCTCGAGTGCTGGCATAAGGCGCATGGCGCGCAGGAGCCTTCATTTGCCGAATCGGGTGCCATCTGCTTTGCTGCAGCAGGTATGAGCAAGATCATCGAGTGCTGGGTACTCGAAGGCTGCCAGCAGGAAGAGGCAGAGGTCGTGGGCGTCGTGCGCGCAACTATGCCCCCAGCAGTGCTCGAGACGCTGTACTGATCGGCTCAAGGTCAATCGCGGTAACGCTTTTTCAATTCCGCCTGCATGTTATCGGGTTTCCCTGTTAGAGTTCTCAACGGCGTTTTCCCGCATGGTGCTGCTGCAGTGGAAACGCCAACATAGGTAAAGCGATCTGGTTGCGACCATCTTGTCTTTTAACGATTCAGGTGAGACGCGAATACCCGAAACGTCAGGCAAAACAAAACCCCTTGTTTGTTCCACATTGGAACATGCTGTCTCATTGTCTCTGTTTTGGCAGGTCATAGCTCCATATCATGACTACATTAGAGGACCTCGGGTGAGGTTCGCGGTTCCAGACGAGAGAGATTGGGGAGAGGAGACAGCATGGGACTATTCAGTGACCAGGGCATCTCGAGGCGTTCGTTCGTGGCAGCGAGTGCGGCGGCTGCAGCGAGCCTGGCCTTGGTGGGCTGCCAGCCCGATAGCAAGCTCGAGAAAGCTGACGAAACGGAAGGCGAGGCAACTCAAGGCACGCCGCTTGACGGCGAACTCGACCCGAACGGCGGCGGTGAGTGGATCCCGCTCGTGTGCAACGCCAACTGCGGCGGTATGTGCGAGAACAAGGCCTTCGTGCGTGACGGCATCGTGTTGCGCCAGAAGACCGACGACACTACCGAGGACAGCCTGGCTTGCCCGCAGCTGCGCAGCTGCCCGCGCGGCCGCTCCAAGCAGCAGGACACCTTTGGCGTCGACCGCCTGAAGTACCCGATGAAGCGCAAGGGCTGGAGCCCGGAAAACCCGCAGGGCGAGCTTCGTGGCGTCGACGAGTGGGAACGCATCAGCTGGGACGAGGCCTTCCAGATCGTGGCGGATCAGGTGAAGCACGGCATCGACACCTACGGGGATCGCTCCATCCTATATGCCGGCACCGCAACGTCGTTCGGCCAGGTGGCCAATTGCATCAACGGCGTCGGTGGTGGCCTTGCCTGCAGCAGCACCGAGTCGTTCGGCAGCTGCCAGATGTATTCCGATCCGGTCATCGGCACGCCGCTCAACGGCATCGGCGAGAGCAACGACCGCACCGACTTCGTGAACGCCGACTACATCGTGCTCTACGGCTGCAATCAGGTTTGGGCTTCCCCTGGTAGCTACACCTATCTGTTCGACGAGGCCAAGCAGGCAGGCGTGCAGTTCGTCTACGTGGGTCCCGAGTTCAATCCCACCGCCGCGCACTTCCATGCCAAGTGGATCCGCGTGCGTCCCGGCACCGACACCGCGCTGCTGCTGGCCGTGGCCTACGAGATGTTCCAGCTCGACGAGGCCGAGGGCAAGGGCGCGGTCATCGACTGGGACTTCCTGGCCAAATACACCGTGGGCATCGACGGCGATGCCATGCCCGAAGATGCCAAGGTGGACGAGAACTTCCGCGACTACCTGATGGGCGCCTATGACGATACCCCGAAGACCGCCGAGTGGGCGAGTGCGATCACCGGCACGCCGGCAGACGACATCCGCTGGTATGCCGACATGATGCGCAAGGACAACAACGTCATGCACCTGCGTTCCAACGCGGCCTTCCGCACCAATGACTCCGAGAATCTGTTGCAGCTCTACATGACCATCAGCCTGATGGGCGGCCACATCGGCAAGCCCGGCAACTGCGCCGACTGCGCCTACCATGGCACCGTGGGCTCGCCGAAGAACGACCCCATCTTCCTCGCGGGCGACAATGCTGCCGGTGGCGAGGCATTCCAGAACCCCGTGACGTCGGTGGTCAACGACGATGACCAGTGGCGCGTCGTGCTCGAGGGCAAGTTCAACAACACCGGCAACATCGTGTTCGGCATCCTCACGCCCGAAAGCCAGGAAGAGGCCGACATCCACGTGATCGTCATGGACCAGGTGGCTTCCGTGAACACGAAGCTCAACGTCATGGCCGGCATCGAGGCTTTGCGCAAGGTCGATTTCGTGGTGAGCACCGCCCGCCAGTACACCTCGCAGGCCCAGTACTCCGACATCGTGCTGCCGTGCCTGAGTGAGTGGGAGATGAACGGCATGCGCAACCAGGCGACCTGGTATGCCAACCGCGAGGCGCTCATCATCGGCCGCAAGTTGTGCGAGCCCATGTTCGAGGCGAAAAGCGAGCAGGAGATCGGCTACGGCCTGGCCAAGTCCCTGGGGCTTGACGCCGACGCCATGTATCCCACGAGCGAAGAGCAGCAGTGGTACAACCTGCTGTCCAGCACCACCATGCGCGACGAGGCCACCGGCGAGTTCGGCCCCATGTTCACCATCACGGCCGAGGACATCGAGGCCCTGGGTGCCGAAGGCAAGCCGCAGGAAGGCGTGTTCCCGCTGAGCGAGATGCTGGAAAAGGGCATCTACAAGGTGGAGCGCCATGCAGGTGACGGCTACACCTACTACGGCTACCAGAACTTTATCAACGACCCCGAGGGCGCACCGCTTGGGTCCACGAGTGGCAAGTTCGAGATCTACAGCCAGACGAAGGCCGACATGCTCAATGCCGCCGGCCGCACGAAGGACTTCACCTGGAAGCCGTATCCGAGCTACAAGGTACCGGTGAACGGCTACGAGGAAAGCTTCGTGGATGGCGACATCAACGGCGAGAAGGGCGAGTATCCCATCCAGATGTTCACCCCGCACTACCTGCGCCGCTCGCACACGCAGTTCGACAACCTGCCATGGTTGCGCCATGCGTTCGCCAACCCGGTCTTCGTCGCTGCTGCCGATGCTTCCGAACGCGGTGTGGAAAATGGTGACTGGGTGCGCGTGTTCAACCAGTACGGCTCCATCCTGCGCCCGGCTTCCGTGAGCCAGCGCATGATGCCCGGCGTCATGGCTATCCCGCGTGGCCCCTGGGTCGACATCGATCCCGAAACCGGCTATGACCGTGTCGGTGCCGAGAACGTGCTCACGGCCCCGGTTGGCAGCGGCTGCGGCACCGCTGGTTACAACACCAATCTGGTGAACTTCGAGAAATACGACGGCGAGATGGTGGCCGACTACGAGCTCGATCCGCGCATCCCCGCTGGCATCGATGCAGAATAGGAGACGATGACAATGACGCAATTCGGATTCTTCTTCAATCAGTACGAGTGCATCGGCTGCCGTTCCTGTCAGGTTGCTTGCTGCGATCGCAACAACCTCGATGCGGGTTGCACCCTGCGTACCGTTTCTTCTTACGAGACGGGCGAGTATCCCGAGGCTTCGATTTACCACTACGCTGCTGCCTGCAACCACTGCGCGGAACCCGCGTGCGTGGCGGCTTGCCCCACCGGCGCCTGCCAGAAAGACCCTGACGACGGCTCGGTCTGGCGCGACTACGACGTGTGCATCGGCTGTGGCGCTTGCGCAAGTGCGTGCCCTTACGGTCATCCGGTCATCGTGGAGGATCTGGCCAAGTCGATGCGTTGCGATGGCTGCAAGGCGTTTCGCGATGCGGGCCTAAACCCGGTATGCGTGGATGCCTGCGTGATGCGCGCCATCCAGTGGGGTGACATCGAAGAGCTGCGTGCAGCTCATCCCGAGGCAGTGTCTGACCTGCCCATCTTGCCGGATTCCAGCGAGACGACGCCTTCGGTGCTCATCCAGCCCTACGATGCGGCGCTCAACGAGGATTTCACCCCGTTCGTGATTTAGACCCATCCCCCTCCCGCGCCCGCCGAATGTTGGGGCGGCGGGCGCACCCTTCGAATCGTGTCAACGAGAGGAAAGTGACCATGACCACGACGGACACCATGGAACTGCTGAGTGCTCGCCATTACGTCTACAGCGTTTTCCAGCGCATCATGGGAGACGTGCCCACGCTCGAGCTTTTTAACGCCATTGACGTGCCGCTGCTCTCGGAAGCGTTCGAGATTGTGGGCGTATCTGCGTCGGATGTGCAGCCGTTTGTAGACATGCTCGTCGATGCGCAGCTCGACATCAACGCCTTGGCGCGCGACTATGCCCGCATTTTCGTGGGGCCTTCTACACTGCCGGCTCCACCTTGGGAGTCGGTATACCGCGATCGCAAGCGCGTGGTCATGACTGCCACCACACTGGCTGTGCGCGACGCCTACCGGGCGCAGGGCTTCATCCCTGCACGTTACCCGCACGTGCCCGATGATCACCTGGCTCTCGAGCTCGACTTCATGGCGGCGCTGGCAGGCGAAGCGCTCCAAGCAGTTCAGGCTGACGACCTGTCTGCCGAACATGCTGCATCGGGGGTCGTTGACAGCGATGCCCAAGGTGATGTCAATGACAGCCGCAGCCGCGAACTGGTGCGCGTCGCGAATCGGTTCTGCATAGATCACCTGGGCGTTTGGGTGGCTGATTTTGCCCGCGATGTGAGTGAGCGCGATGGGTCGGCATTTTATTCCGCTGCGGCTTGGGCGCTCGCGGCGTTCGTGGCAGCCGACAAGGTTGTATCTGCCAAGATCTGAGAACTGTATCCCGGCGGCATGCTGGTAATCAAGCTGGCTCTCCTGCAACTTGGCAGGAGAGATGCGTGCAAAGCCCTCCTATCGTCGAATTGGATGCAGAACTGCCAACAAATGGCAATTATTTCAGTTTATGATAAAATGGATTGCGTTTTGTAGGAATGAACGCATATACACTCTGAGAAATGTATTGTATAAGCAACATTTATCTTGCATTGCATCCAGACTGCAGGTTCAACGATATCATAAACTGAAATAATTGCCAAAATCATCTCATGCTGTGGCGTTAGATGGCACGAAGCGTATGCGCCACGCAACGAGCCCCTGGTTCGAAAGGGAACCTGGGGCTCGCAACGAGAAGGAGCTATTTGGATATGCCTAGATGATGGTGTGTCCGCAGTCGATGACCACTTCCGATCCTGTCATCGTTCGAGAATCATCGCTGGCCAAAAACAGCACGCCGTTGGCAATGTCGTCGGCGGTGGAGATATGCGGTGGCAGCGGGTTGTTCTGCTCCACGCGCTCAGCGATTGCCGGGTCGGCTTCCAGGGAAGCACGCAGCATGGGCGTTTCGATGGGGCCGGGGAAGACGCCGTTCACGCGGATGCCTTTGCCGGCTAGTTGGAAAGCGGCATGGCGGGTGAGCGCACGAGAGCCGCCTTTCGAGGCGGAATAGGCGGGGTCCCAGCCGTCGGCATCACCCGATACAAGTGCACCAATCGAGCTCACGTTCACAATCGAGCCGCGACCAGCTTGCTCCATGGTAGGTGTAACAGCTTGGATGCCCAG
Organism: Eggerthellaceae bacterium; assembly: GCA_045118335.1. Taxonomy (GTDB): domain Bacteria; phylum Actinomycetota; class Coriobacteriia; order Coriobacteriales; family Eggerthellaceae; genus W1P20-047. The sequence continues at coordinate 19,631 of JBGUXY010000042.1, read as the reverse complement.
CAGCTCGCCCATCACGTTGATGCGCAGCACGCCCATGAAAGCGTCCTCGTCGATGTCGGCAAGTGTCTTGCCCGAGGTCACGGCGGCATTGTTCACCAGGATGTCCACGCCGCCGAATTCAGCTACGGTATCGGCTACCACGCGGATCCAGTCCTCGCGCAGCGTGATTTCGTGCTGCATGGCGCGCAGCTGGTATTTGGGATGTTCCTGCAACAGGGCGTCGAAGGCCCTCTGCACCTTCTCAACATGGCGCCCGGTGCCCACGACCTTGGCTCCCTCGGCGGCGAAGAGCCTGGCGACGGCAAGCCCCAGTCCCTGTCCGGCACCAGTGACGATCGCGATCTTTCCTTCGAGTCGGTTCATGATGGCCTCCTGTCTTTTGGTTTCCTATTCGTATCCACGTGCCAGTTCGGCAACGATGTCAGAGCATGGGCTGATCTCGCGAATGAGCGAGACCACGCTGCTGCCTGAGTTCACGCCGGCGTCGATGTCGCCGAGCAGCTCGCTTGCACGGTAGTCTCCCTGGTCTGGATTGAGGTTGCCCTGCGTGTTGGCGACTGCTGCAGCTCGGGCGGCAGCGCCGGGGGTGCTGCGCCACTTTGCGCCACCGCCCCAAACCGTGATGGTGAGGAAGTCGTCTTGCGGGGTGGCGAGCAGGTTCTCCTTGGTCGCCGCGGCAGCACGGCATTCCTGCGAAAGGATGAACCGGGTGCCTGCGAATGCTCCTTCGGCTCCCAGGATGGCGGAGGCGCGAGCGAAGCGCTCGTCGATGATGCCCCCCGCGGCGAGCACAGGGATGTTAACCGCATCGGCGTATAGGGCAACGGCAGCCATAGTGCCGGTCGAGCCTGCCGGCATGACGCCACCTTCGTCGCATCCCGTTGCTACTATGATGTCGGCCCCCAGCTCCTCGATGCGCTGCGCTACCGCGGTGGTGGGGTTCAGCGGACGGGCGATTACCTTGATGCCGCGTTCCTTCAACGGTGCGAAGTCAGATTCCGTGAAGATGTTCCCCACGAGCACGGCGACGTCTGCACCTTCCTCGACCATCATCTGGACGATTTCGGCAGTGTGGCCGTTCGGGTCGGAGTCTGCCGTCATGATGTTCACTCCGAAGGGGGCATCCGTCAGCTCCCTAGTCCGACGTATGGCGTCGCGGAAGTCGGCATTGGCCTGCTCGCGCGTCGCTTGGGGTGCATCGGAGCCAGCGCCCACGCCCAGCGTTCCCAGACCGCCTGCGTTGCTCACTGCAGCTGCCAGCTCGGGGCTTGTGAGCCACAGCATGGGTGCCTGCACGACGGGCTTGCTGATTCCCAGGATTTCACATATGCGGTTCATGCCTGTCCTTCCTCGTCGGTCTTGCGTTATAATTAGTATACGCGTATACTAATTGAAGACGTAATGCTGACAAGAAGAAAGGCGTGAAAGGTGCCGAGGAATCGACGTGAGGAAACGGACCGGGCGATTCAGGCAGCTGCGTGGCGTCTGTTTCGGCAGAAGGGGTGCGAGGCGGCGTCCTATACCGAGCTTGCACAGGCCTCAGGCGTGTCCCGTCCGCTTGTCCAACGCTATTATCCGCGCAAGTCGCTGCTGGTGGACGCATGCCTGGTATCTGTGCGCGATGCATCAGCCGAAGTGTGCGATGCGGCATACCCCGCACGGGTTCATCCGCTCGCCCGGCTGTACCTTCGCGGGCAGGTGAACATCGCGGCATACTTTGCCGATGTGGGCACGCGCCGTTTCATGACCGACGTGTTCGCCAGCCGCGAGTTGACGCGACAGACCATCGTTGACGGCTTCATGTGGACCGTCGAGCAGACGCTGCCCGAGGGGGCGGCTGCACGAACGCAGGACGAACCCGATGAAGTGCTCATGGCGACAGGTGGTCTCTACGAGCTGGTCTATGCGTACCTGCTTGCGGACCGCATGCCCGATGTGCCCCGTGCGACGATGCCGAGCGTCATCACGTTCGGACGGTTCTGCGGAGTGGACCTGCCAGAAGGGCATGCGGACTTCGAGGAGATGCTGCAATCCTTCTCCATCGGTAGCGCGACCTTGCAGGACCTTGCTGCCGATGTCGTGGCGCTTGTGAACAGGAAGATGGGTGTTTCATTGCACCAGTAAACACGAAAGGTGGCAATCATGGACAACACAGCCGAACCCAAGACGTTTCTGGACATGGCGCACGAGCGCTGGTGCGTACGCCGCTTCAGGGAAGAACAAATAGCCGAAGAGGACATGGCCAAGATCTTGGAGGCGGGACGCTGGGCGCCGAGTGCCTGCAACTACCAGCCCTGGCGCACGCTCGTGCTGCAAAGCGACGAGGCCATTGCCAAGATCCGCTCGCTCACGGGTTGGGCGTTCAACGCCCCCACGGTGCTGCTCGTTTGCTCCGATACGGCCGAGTCGTGGAAGTGCGTCGATGGCTGCGATTCGGCGGAGATGGACGCCTGCATCTGCACCACGCTCATGATGATGGAGGCGTGGGAGCTCGGCGTGGGCTCCACGTGGGTGCGCGGCTTCGACGAGCGCGTGATGCATGCGGCTTTTGACCTGCCGGAAACGTGGAGGGTCGTAGCCATGATGCCCATGGGATATCCGGCCGACGTCGCCAAGCCCTCGCGTTGGCACTTCAAGCGCAAGCCCTTGGAGGAGACTGTCCGGTTCCTGTAAACGCTCGAAGACAACCTTTCGATGGGAGCCTTCTTCGGGCAAGGAGAATCGGTTTACGTTATTGGGGGATGATCGACCGACGCAAGGTATGTGGCTTCGCCGAACTCTGCTGCTGGCCAGAATCTTTCTTGGCTTCGGATGAAAGAACCATGCGGTTCGTTGTCAAAGCTAGGCAAAGACATAATTGCAGTTAAGCCAAGTAAAACCGTCGCGAATGCTCACATGCCTTCTCGGGCGCGGGACGCCTTCTGCAGCGGGCGTCCCGCGCTTTAATAGGCAAGGTTTGCGCTACAATAGCGAAGTCGGTTGGTCTGTCAGCCAACTGGTTTTGCGAACCTTGCACGATAGGGGGACCTATGTCGGCTTCGTCTACCAAAGTGGCGCATGCATTCCGTGGCAAGCGCAATCGTCTGTCGGTGATGTTCAAGGGTTTGATTCTCGCTGCGACAGTGGCACTTGGCGCTTTTGCGCTTGCGGGTTGCGTCATGGATTCGAGCTACTATGAATCGGACGGCTTCTATCCCAGCTGGACGGATTCGTCAACCACGGGCTATCTGTCTACCGGCTCGCAAGGTTATTCGTCTTCGGCGGCCACCCAGCCGCAGGAGGGCACCAACATTCAAATCGACGGTTTGCGCGACCACTACGTGGATACCTCGAAAGCGAAAAGCGCTACAGTGTTCGTCTACATGTGCGGAGCCGATTTGGAAACCTATAGCCAGGCGGCGTCGAAAGACATCCAGGAAATGGCGAAAGCCCAGCTCGGCGATAACGTGCGCATCGTTATCGAGACGGGTGGCGCCAAGCGCTGGCACTTCACCAACAAGGCAGATGCCAACACCCGCCAACGTTGGCTCATCGACTCGAGCGGCATGTACCTTCTCGGCGATGCCGGCAAGGGCACGATGCTCGATCAGAAGTCGGTGACGGATTTTGCCAAATGGGGTATCAAGAACTATCCGGCAGACCGATACCTGTTCTTTTTCTGGGATCATGGCGGTGGGACCATCGGCGGTTATGGCTCCGATGAGAAATATCCCCGCTCCGCCCCGCTCACCCTGCTCCAACTGCGCCAGGCTCTGGTAGATACCGGTCAGAAGTTCGACATGGTGGGCTTCGATGCGTGTTTGATGGGCACGATCGAGACTGCATATGCGATGGAGCCGGTTGCCGATTACATGCTTGCATCGGAAGAGTACGAAATGGGCGATGGCTGGTATTGGACGGGCTTCCTTACTGCCTTGGGGCAAGATCCTTCTATAGACACCGTCGAACTTGGCAAGGTGGCTATCGACGATTTCACGAACTACTACTTCAAGCAGCGGTTGCGCAACATCACGCTCTCGCTTGTCGATCTGCGCGAGGTGCCCTACGTCTACGAGCGCATGGGCGATTTCCTCGCTGCGGCGGAACAGTCGATCGATGCGGACAACAAGCGTTTCAACGAGATGTCGCAGGCTCGCAAAGGCGCACGCGCGTTTGCCGATGGCGGCATCGACCAGGTGGATGTGGCCGACCTCATCCAGCGCACGAGTTTCGACGGAAAGGATGAGCTGCTCGCGGCGGTGAACAGCTGCGTGAAGTACCGCAGCGGCACCAACATCGCCGGCGCGAACGGGCTGGCGATGTACTTCCCGTATTCTGAGGTGCGCCAGTACAGCGGCACGCGCACGATCCTCAACGATATCGGCTACGTGAAGCCCACGGAGTTCTACGATTACTTCCTCTCGATCATGGGCGGCAGCCATGGCGGCACGAGCCACGGGTTCACCTCGCAGGGTTCGGGTGCCTACAGCGCACAGGGTTCGGCAGCCAGCGGATCGTCTTCGAGCAACACGTATGCCGACCAGTCGTTTTCTGCCGAAGACTGGTTCTCGGCGCTGTTCGGCAACACGTTCAACTACCAGCAGCTGCCCAGTACCCTCGACTTCCACTACGAGGACGGTGGTTACGTGGTGCCCATGACGTCCCAGCTGTGGGATGCGTTCTCGAGCTTCCACACCACGGTGATGGAAGAGCACGGCAACGGCTACATAATGCTGGGTCGCGATGATGTCTACGATCAGGTGGGTGATGACATCGTGGTGTTCTACAACAACGAATGGCTCACGATGTGCGGCAGCGCCGTGTCGTTTTACAGCAACGAGCCCACGCTGGAAAGCAATGGGGAGTACAGCCATTCCGGCATCATCCCCGCCAAGCTCAACGGCAAAACCAACATCGATATCGTGGTGTACTGGCCTCCCGAAAGCCAGCAGGGCAGCGTCTACACAGGCTATGTGCAGGGCTATCGCACCAACGACAGCAGCTTGTTTTCCACGTATGGCCGCGGCTTGCAGCAGTTCAACCGAGGTGACAAGATCACCCCGTTGTTCGACTACTACGACAAGGGCGGCAACTACCTCAGCACCATCGAAGGAACCACGTTCACGTTGAACACTTCAAGTGACCTGGAGGTTACCTACGACTTGTTCGATCACAACACGGTTCACTTCTGGGGGACGATGGTCACCATCTACGGTGACAACATCGACACGGCAGTAGTCGAGCAGTAAAGATCGGTGCCACGTTGCAGCGGGCAATCAAGATTTAACATGGCTTCGCTGCGGACGAGCACTATAATTACCGTGTTCTTTGATGATGAACGCATATAACCATCTAACCGATTGAAAGGCTCATCCATGGCACGAATGTTTGGAACCGATGGCGTCCGAGGCGTCGCAAACATAGAATTGACCTGTTCTTTGGCGTTTCGTCTGGGCCAGGCGGCAGTTCGCTTCCAGGGACCTCGAATCCTGGTGGGCAAGGATACGCGCCTTTCGGGTGACATGCTGGAATCGGCGGTATGCAGCGGAATCATGAGCATGGGTGGCACAGCGCTTCTAGCAGGTGTCATCCCAACGCCGGCGGTGGCGCTGCTGGTCGGTCAGCTCGATTGCGATGGCGGCATCGTCATCAGCGCGAGCCACAATCCGCCAGAATACAACGGCATAAAGCTCTTCGATGGCAAGGGGTTCAAGCTTCCTGATGCGTTGGAAGATGAAATCCAGGCGGCGATCGAATCCGGCACTCTTGATGCAGACCGTCCTGCTGGCGATGCCGTGGGCACCATGCAGGTGGTTCCCGATGCAATGGAGCGCTATGTCGCTCACGCAGTCGATTCCGTGAAGGCTCAGGGCATCGACTTCTCCGGCATGACGGTCGCGCTCGACTGCGGACATGGTGCAAGCTGCGTGAGCAGTCCGCTCGCCTTGGAACGGTTGGGCGCTGACCTGCACGTGATGAACAATGACTACAACGGCGTTGACATCAACGTCCAGTGCGGCTCCACGAACCTCGAGCCCTTGAAGGCGTTCGTTGCAGAAGTTGGCGCCGATGTGGGCATTGCCCACGATGGCGACGCTGACCGCGTGATGCTGGTAGATAGCCAGGGCAACGAAATCGACGGCGACATGATGGAAGCCATGCTCGCCCTGGATATGAAACAGAGAGGTTGCCTGCCGGGTGATGTGGCGGTATCCACGGTGATGTGCAATCTCGGATTCGTCCGCTGCATGGGCTCGCATGGCATTCGCGTGATTCAAACCAAGGTGGGCGACCGCTACGTGCTCGAAAAGATGCGCGAGGAAGGATACGCCATCGGAGGCGAGCAGAGCGGTCACATGATCTTGCTCGATTACAATTCTACGGGTGATGGCCTCATGACGGCGGTGCAGTTCCTTGCTGCGGTGCGTCGGAGCGGCAAGAGCATCGACGAGGCGGCTCGCATCTTCACCCGCTATCCGCAGGAGCTCATCAACGTGCGCGTGTCCGACAAGGATGCCGTCAAGACCAACGCTGCCGTGCAGGCTGCCGTGAAAGCGGCGGAAGGGGCGATGGGCGATAGCGGTCGCGTGCTGCTGCGTCCGAGTGGGACCGAGCCTCTCGTGCGCGTGATGGTCGAAGCCGAAAGCGACGATGATGCGGGCTATCATTGCCGCACTATTGCAGATGTCGTCATATCCGAACTGGGACTATAATGCTTCCTTTTTCGTAAGCCTGTTAGGCTTGCTTTGTAGAAAACAGACGCGCTTCGGGTGTTAATAGTATATTTCCGAGGTGCGTCTGGCTTTTTGTGAGCAAAAGTAATGCAATACTAATCATCATTGAAATGGGCACGCGGTATTATCCTCTGTTGGGGCGTACGAAACGAGGGAAGCGTGCACTGCATTCTCTGCTACTATGATTAGAAGGAGCTTGATATGAAGATTATCGTCGACACTCCCGAGGGCATCGCGAAACAGGCTGCTGCCATCTACAAGGAGATGCTCGAGGCAAAGCCCAACGCTGTGCTCGGCTTCGCCACCGGTTCCACGCCGCTTGACCTGTACGCGCAGCTCATCGAGCTGTACAAGGCTGGCGAGATTACCTTCAAGGACGTGACCACGTTCAACCTCGACGAATACGTAGGCCTCGAGCCCACCCATGACCAAAGCTATCGCTACTTCATGGACACCAACCTGTTCAACCACATCGACCTCGATCCTGCCGCCGTGCACATTCCCAGCGGCATCGACACGTCCGCCGATGCGCTGGCAGGCTACGATAAGGCCATAGCCGAGGCCGGCGGCGTCGACATGCAGCTGCTCGGCATCGGCTGCAACGGGCATATCGGCTTCAACGAGCCGGGCACCCCGCTCGAGAGCCTCACTCATGTGGTCGAGCTCACCCAGAACACCCGCGAGGTGAACGCCCGTTTCTTCGACAGCCTCGATGACGTTCCCACGCATGCCGCCACCATGGGCATCAAGACGGTCATGAACGCCCGCAAGCTCTTGCTCATCGCCCTGGGTGATGCGAAGGCGGATGCCATCAAGGCAACCGTCGAGGGCCCAGTTACCCCCGAGTGCCCGGCGAGCGTGCTTCAACTGCATCCGGATGCCATCGTCTTCTGCGACGAGGGCGCAGCTTCCAAGCTCACACTGTAATCGCGAACCTTCAGCTGGCGACCCGCGAAAACCGGGTCGCTGCTGTTTTTGCGTTTGCCATGTCAAATGAGAACAAGAAGGGGAATTGCACCATGAACGTTACCATCTCCGATCTCTACGATCTTTCCCACACCATCGCGGCGCCGCTGTTGGAGCGGTTCGAGTATCCGTGGGAGGCTTTGGCTCATATCAAGGAGTTCATCTTGGAACTGGGTCCTACGTTGCCCGAAGACGAGTTCGACAATCCTGCCGAAGGCGTTTGGATCGCCAAAGACGCCAAGGTGTTCGACAGCGCCTATATCGGGAGCCCCCTCATCGTCGATCGGGGTGCGGAAGTGCGCCACTGCGCTTTCCTGCGTTGTCCGGCTATCGTGGGCAAGGGTGCCGTGGTGGGCAACTCCACCGAGCTGAAAAACGTCATCCTGTTCGACAAGGTGCAAGTGCCGCATTACAACTACGTGGGCGATTCCATCTTGGGCTACTGCTCGCACACTGGCGCCGGCGCCATCACGTCGAACCTGAAAAGCGACAAGACGCTGGTGAAGGTGAAGGATTTCGAAACGGGCGAGGCTATCGAAACCGGCATCAAGAAGTTCGGCGCCATGCTGGGCGATCACGTTGAAGTCGGTTGCAACAGCGTGATGAATCCCGGTACCGTCATCGGCAGCAACACCACCGTCTACCCGCTGTCGCGCGTGCGTGGCTACGTGCCTGCAAACTGCATCTTCAAAGATCCCGGCAACATCGTTTTGAAACAGTAACCGCCGATAGAAGCATATCGACGACCACCGATCTAAATAATTTACATCGCGAGCGAACTCTCATTCGAGTTCGCTCGCGTCGTTGAATGGGACAGCTGCCCGCGTCCCCATAGACTCTTTCCCAAGGTGGCTAGTCGTCGATGGGGAAGTCGTCACCAAGGGAATTGACGATGGTATCGCTTTCGGTGTGCAGCCACCCGATGGGATCGTCGATTCCCTGGTAAGCAGGGTTGCGGCTTGCCAGGTCTTGCGGATAGTCTTTAAGCGCCCATACGGCGTATTCGTTTTCGGCTCCGTGGTAGACGAGCGGTATCCATTTGATGTTTCGAATGGAGATGCTTCCGTTGTCCTCGCGCACGAAGTCGCACGACATCATGCCTTCCAGGTCGTTGTCGGGCGTGGGGTCGGAATGTTGGATCAAGAAGTTGCCAAGAGAGTAGCAAACCAGGGTGCGGTGGCCGTCTCTGCCTTCGAGCCAGGTCATTGGTTGTATGACGTGTGGGTGCGATCCCAGCACCACGTCGACGCCCAGATCGGCGAGCAGCTGGGCATAGCGCTGCTCTTCTTCGTCGGGTTCCGTTTGGTTTTCGGTTCCCCAATGCATGGCCACGAGCACGACATCGGCCTGCTCTCTGGCGCGTTGGACATCGTCGGCGATGCGCTGCTCGTCGATGAAGTTGATGGAATAGCTATCGATGTCGCCTTGCTCGATGCCGTTGACGCCGTAGGTGTAGTCCAAGAAGGCGAAGGTGATGCCCTTGCGCTCGACGATGGGTATGGCCGAAGCCTCTTCGGCGCTGGTTGCCGTGCCGGTGAATGCGACGGGCTGTTCGTTCCAAACGCTTCGCGAATGTTCGATGGCTCCGTATGCACCCCAGTCGTAGGCGTGGTTCGACGCCGAGGCCACCAGGTCAAAACCGGCATCGACGATGGCATCTGCCATTTGGTCGGTGGTGTTGAAACTGGGCCAACCGCGTGGGCCGATGTCGTCACCACCTAGGTGCACTTCCATGTCGATATAGGATAGGTCGGCGGCAGACGTGTAGCTTTTCACCTGCGCGAACAGCGGTCTATAGTCGTAGTCGCCGTCGCCTACGCTGCCTGCCTGGGCGTCGGCATAGGCCCCTAGCACATCGTTGGGGACGTTGTCGCCTACGGCGACGAACGACACGCTGCGCGAGGCGAGCTCGTCTGCTGCCCAGGTTACATCGCTGCCCTGCGAAGTGTTGGACCGGCTGCTAGGCTTATGGCAAGTTGTTACCGAAAACACCAGGACAAGGGCGATTGCAACCGCGGCCGCTAGAAAAGGGACCCTGTTTTGATGCTGCTTGGCCAAGCTAGGGCTGTGCCGGACTGCATGGTGGCGGCTGCCTGGCGCAACACGCGGGTACGTGCCGCGTGACGTGCGCGAGGTTGTGCGGGGGTTGCTGCGGCGGCTACGGTTTTCGGTCATAGTGCGTTACAGCTCGCTCACGATGCGCTTTACGGAGGCATCGCATTCGGCCTCGGCGCGTTTAACGTCTATACCAGCCCATTTGCCGTCACGATAGCATACGCTGCCATCCACCATGGTGAGCACCACGTCGTTGCCGTGGCCTGCGTAGACCACGTTGGCTGCTCCGTCGGTCATGGGCGCCCAGCTGGGGCCCGTCACGTCGAGCACGCACAAATCGGCGCGGAAGCCAACCTTGAGCAAACCGCAGTCGTCGCGTCCCTGGCTGAGTGCGCCAGCTCGCGTGGCGGCATACAGCACCTGGGCGGGTTTGATGGCCGTGGGGTCCAGTGTGGAGCCGCACGCTGAAAGCGCGAACACGAACATGTCTTGCATGATGTCGTGGTTGTTGTTAGACGAGCACCCGTCGGTGCCCAGCGCCACGGTGATGCCCTCTTCGAGCATGCGCCTGTACGGGGCAAACCCGCTGCCCAGCTTCATGTTCGATACGGGGTTGGCGGCCACGAACACGCCCCGGTCGCGCAGGATGGCGTAGTCGTCGTCTTCGAGCCACACGCAATGGGCAGCTGTCGTGGGATTGTCGAACACGCCCAGGCTCTCGAAGTACTGGATGGGGGTCATGCCATCGTGACGCTGCTTGCATTCCTCGGTTTCGGTGCGCGTCTCGCTCGCGTGCAGGTGGATGCGCAGCCCCTTTTCCTTGGCCAGCTGGGCGATGTCGGCGACCACCTGGGGGTTTGAGGTGTATTCGGCGTGAATGTTGTAGTCCACCTGCAAGCGGCCGTCGTCAGCACCGTGGAACTCGCTGATGAGCTGCTCGTTGAGCTCGTAGATAGGGTATTCGCGGTAGGGCTTGGGCTCGAAGGCGATCAAGCCCTCGCAGGAGTTCATCTTCATGCCTGCTTCGTGCACGGCCTGAAAGCGTTGCGCCGAATGATAGTACATGTCGGAAAAGCCCACGATGCCAAAGCGCAGCATCTCGGCGCAAGCGAGTGCGGTGCCCCAGTAGTCGTCATCGGCGGTCATCTTCGCCTCGAACGGCCAGATGCGATTCTGGAGCCACTCCTGCAGGGGCAACCCCTCGCCGTAGCCGCGCAGGATGGTCATGGGCGCATGAGCGTGCGCATTGTAGAAGCCCGGCATCAGCAGACGGCCACAGCCATCGTAGGTTTCGCCGAAAGCGGCGGGGTCTTCGGGGGCGGCATCTCCGATATAGGCGATGTGCGACCCCTTCGTGCCCACCCACTGGTGTTCGACGTATTCGAAATCCTCGTTGATGATGCTGATGTCGGCGAATAGCATGGTTCTCCTTCTGCCGGAACGGTTGCCGTTTGCGCCATTTTATCGCAAAGCACTCGTGGATAACTCGTCGTATGTGGGCACGACTGGCTTCGGTGCGCTAAACTAACACGGTTTGAACCATTCGCATGGCCTGAGCGCATCATCGGTGCTTAGGCCCGAGCGTCGGGCGGTATCATCGGCTGGCCCGGCGAAAGGAGACGAGATTTACATGTCCAAGGGAACCTATTCCTTCACCACGCCCATCTACTACGTGAACGCGGCGCCTCATCTGGGAACTGCCTACACCACCATCGCGGCCGATACCGTGGCCCGCTATCAGCGCATGAACGGCTACGATGTGGCCTTCGTCACGGGCATGGACGAGCACGGCCAGAAGGTGGCCGACACGGCAGCCGGCAAAGGCATGAGCCCGCAGGAATGGTGCGATTCGATGGAGCCCGTTTTCCGCGAGGCATGGGAGAAGCTTTGCATCACCTACACCGATTTCGTTCGCACGTCAAGCGATCGGCAGACGCGCACCGTGCAGAAGTTCTGGAACGATCTGTACGAGGCGGGCTATTTGTACAAGGGCAGCTACGAGGGCTGGTACTGCGTGCACGAGGAAACGTACTATGCCGAAAGCGACCTCGAGAAAAACGAGGAAGGCCAGTTCGTGTGCCCCGACTGCAAACGACCCGTCCAGCACATGAGCTCCGGCGAGGAGAACTGGTTTTTCAAGCTCTCCGAGTTCCAGCAGCCGCTGTTAGACTTCTACGAGAGCCATCCCGACTTCATCCGTCCTTCCACGCGCAAAAACGAGATCGTCCAATTCGTGAGCAGTGGCCTGAAGGACCTTTCCATCAGCCGCTCGACCTTCGACTGGGGCGTTCCGCTGCCCTTCGACGAGGGGCATGTGGCCTATGTGTGGGCTGACGCGCTTTTGGCCTATATCACGGGCATTGGATATGCCGATCCCGACCGCAGCGACGAGTTCGAGCGCCGCTGGCCCATGCAATACCACTTCGTGGGCAAGGACATCACGCGCTTCCATTGCGTCATCTGGCCGGCCATGCTCATGGCGGCGGGCTTGCCCGTCACCGGCACCGTGTTCGGCCATGGATTCCTGATGGTAGGCGGCGAGAAGATGAGCAAGTCGAAGGGCAACGGCATCCGCCCCGAGGACCTTTGTCGCATCTTCGGCGTGGACGCTTATCGTTACTATTTCATGAGCGACGTGCAGTTCGGTCACGACGGCAACATCTCCATCGAGCGCATGGTGCAGGTTTACAACGCCGATCTGGCCAACACCTGGGGCAACCTGTGCAGCCGCGTGTTCAACATGACGGGCAAGTACTTCGATGGCCAGGTGCCCACCGCACCGGCTGGAGCCGAGGACAACCCGCTGGCGGAAATCGCACGTGACCTGTATGCGGAATACGATGCCTGCATGTCCCGCGTGGACTTCACGGGTGCCGTGGCTGCTGTGCAGAAGCTCGCGAGCCGCGTGAACCTCTATGTGGAAGACTCCGCCCCGTGGAACCTGGCGAAGAACGAGGAGACGCATGACGAGCTGTGCGCCGTCATCTACAACGCGCTCGAGGCCATCCGCATCATCGCGCTGTTCATGGCGCCGCTTATGCCCAACACTTCCAACGAGGCGTTTCGCCGCATGAGCCTGGGCGACGTCTTCGACATAACCGACATCGAGGCAGCCAGCAAGTGGGGTGGCCTGCCCGCCGGCAATGCGGTCGAGAAGGGCGACCCGCTGTTCCCGCGCCTGGATGTCAACAAGATCGATCTGGATGCCTAGGAGCTTGTCATGGCGATGAGATCAGCGCTTTACATGTTTGCCGACAACGCCGTCGAGCTCGATGCGCAGCAGGAAGCCAGAGATGCCGAAGAGGGCCGCGAGCGTGACGAGGTCTTCTACGACATGAAGTTCAGGGTGAAGAAGAAAAACGGAGAATACAAGGAAATCCCGGCTCCCGATCCTGCGCTCGAGGGCCCGGTTGCCGATGTTCACTGCCATCTGTCCATGCTCAACAACCGCGACCTCACGCTGGCGCGTGCTGCGGCCTACAACATCAACTTCATGTGCTGCATCACCGATATCGTGGAAGATGCTGGCAGCACCTACACGGGCATGGACGGCTGGGCGATGTCGGCTGGTGCATGGCTTTCGGTGCTCGACAAGAACTCGTTTCTGTTCGAGCCGACTATCCGGCTTGCCTGTGGATGCCATCCGCACAATGCTATGGAGTACAACTCCAGCATCGAGACGGGGCTGCTGCAGCGCTTGGCCGATAAACGCACCTGCTGCATTGGAGAAATCGGTCTCGACTACCACTACGACCTTTCGCCCCGCGACCGCCAGCAGAAGGTGTTCCGGCGCCAGATCCAGCTTGCCCATCGTACGGAGCTGCCCGTGCAGCTGCACATCCGCGAAGCCCACGACGATGCGCTGCGCATCCTCGACGAAGAGGGCTTTCCCGAGGGTGGAACGGTGCTGCATTGCTTCAACCTGGGGCCTGAAGAGGCCAAACGCTGGATCGAGCGCGACTGCTACTTCAGCATCGGCGGTGCGGTGACGTTTGCGAACAGCGATGCGCTGCGTGAAGCGGTCAAGATCATCCCCGCCAACCGGCTGCTTACCGAAACGGATGCGCCATACATGACGCCCACGCCGCTGCGCGGTCGGGAAAACGGGCCCGAATACACCATTTTCACGGCAGCGAAGATCGCCGAGGTCCGTGGGTGCGAACCCGGGGATGCGCGTCGCGAGCTTCTCGCGCAGATGTATCGCAATGCCCGCGACCTGTTCGACCGTGGTGCCACCAGATGGCAGCTTTCCGCACGCTGATCTGCGGATCTCCGCAACCTAAGGGGAAGTGTGCGCAAGCGGCTTCGCATATGGCGGGGCTGCTGTGCGAGCGCTTCCCCGAAGACCAGGTGCGAGCTTTCACCGTCGCAACTGGGACAGGGGAACAGACACCCTGCCCTGACGTGACACGGAGACGGGGTCTGTGTCACATTGGGACAGGGGGACTGGATTCCTATTCTGACCTGCGCCATGTGCCAGATTCGATACGGGATGTTGGGTTCGAAGTCTCAGCGGAAAACGTGACGCAGACCCCATACCCGTGTCACGTTGATGTGCATCCGTGCATCGGCTGCAACCGGTGCGCTAAAGAAGCACGTTGCTTCATGCGCGATGGCATGGAACAACTTCTTGCGGTTCTGCAGGAGACGGCGGAACTCTACATCGTGTGCCCCGTGTTCTTCGCTGGGCCACCTGCGCAGATGAAAGCCGTGCTCGACCGCATGCAACCGTTGTACTACACCGACGCACGCACGCATCCAAAGCGGCCTGCGAACCTGCTGGTGGTAGGTGGTGGAGGAGACCCGCACGGCTTTGAGCCGTTGGTTGGCATCATGCGTTCTGCCCTTTCGGTGTCGGGTTTCAGTTTGGATCGGGTAGAAGTATCTATCGGGGAAGACCTGCAAGGCACTCTGTCCCGCGCCGAAGTCCTATGCGAGCTTTCGAATTCGCAATGAGTCGGGTGGCTGCATTCCAGTTGATTCGCAATAGGCCGGTCGGCTATGTTTCAATCGACTCGTTTTTTGCGATGGAGGATTGATGGGGGAGAAGCTCTCATACTTGGCAAGCGTCCCTGCGACTCGTGAGGTCTTGGAGGCGTATGGCCTGGCTACGAAGAAGGCTTTGGGTCAGCATTTCCTCATCAGCGATGGGGTGGTGCAGCACATCTGCAATCTGGCGGAACTGGCTCCCGAAGACGATGTGCTCGAAATTGGTCCTGGCATCGGTACGCTCACAGTGGCTCTGCTGAAACGTGCTGGGCGCGTGGTATCCATCGAGCGTGACAGCGACCTGCCAGCGGTGCTGGAGCAGACGTGCGCTCCTTGGGTCGATACATTTACCCTGATTAACCGCGATGCGCTGGATGTGGTTCCTGCAGACCTGCCGTTCGCCCCGGTCAAGCTCGTGTCCAACTTGCCCTATGCCGTAGCAGCTACGCTGGTACTCGACTACTTCGAACGCTTCGCGAGCCTGCAAAGCGCCACCGTGATGGTGCAATCCGAAGTGGCCGATCGCATGTGCGCCAAGGTGGGCACGAAGAACTATGGCGCATTCACGGTAAAGCTTTCCCTGTTTGCCAGCTCGATGGGAAAGTTCCAGGTCTCTCCTGGCAACTTCTTCCCTCCGCCTCGCGTGAACAGCACGGTGTTACGACTGGACCGTGTGGATTCGGGCATGGACCCCGCTCATCGGCATGCCACTGCCACGATGGCAGACGCTGCCTTTGCCACCCGTCGCAAGACGTTGGCGAATTCGTGCCGCACGTACTTCGCCCAACGTCCTGATGCGATAGCTTTTCTGCCTCAAGTGTTTTCTGAGGCAGGCATCGATTCCAAACGCCGCGGCGAGACCCTTTCGCTAGAGGAGTTTTCAGCTCTGGGCAAAGCAGCCCTAGCTACCGGCCTACTTGCGTGAATTGAATGAGTCAGCTGCCCTGAGCACATGACTCATTCTGTTGCTTTCAGGGTTGGGGCTAGGCGTGTGGCCACCAAGCCGCAGGCTATCGCCGCTACCAGGAAGATGCTTCCAAGCGCGAAGGTGAGCGTCCAGCTGATATCCGAAAGATTTGCGAACAGGACGATGGCGAAGGCGGGGATGATGTTGATGATCCCTGCAGCACGCGCGTAGATGCGCGTGAAATCGCGGTTGCCGAAGAAGCCGCGTGCCATCACCGGCGCGATGACATCGGTGACGGAGAACAGCGCTCCAAACAGCGCGCCTCCCGTGAAGATGATGGCGGGAACAGACTTGCCTGCCATCATGCAGACGAAGCCCACGATGCCGCATGCGAGTGCTGTGAGGTAAGCTGCGATGGCGCTGCGGTCGGCGAAAGCTCCCAGCACGATCTTCCCGATTCCCTGTGCGATCTGCGTGCAGAGCGCGATGGTGGATGCCGCCATCACCACCTGGGAGGTGGACATTTTCAGGTAGCCTGCATCACCTAAGTGGTAGACGTATGCAGGCAGCAGGTTCGTCATGTCGATGACGCTAGCCGTAAGGCTCACTCCAATTGCAAACAAGAAAAACGTCGGCGACCTGAAGGCAACGTCAGCCAGGACTCCATGCTCGGGGTCGTGTTGCGCTTGGGCTTCGCTCTGCCTGTCGTCATCGGCATGCGCGCCGAAAGGGGTTACGCCTACGTCTTCGGGGTGATTATGCAACAGGAGCAGACACGTTGGGAGCGACACGGCGAGTGCGAGCAATCCCAAGGCATGGTAGGCAGCGCGCCATCCCGCAGCTACGATGACCGCGCCGCCCAGGTACGCCCAAAGCGCTCCGCCCAGCCCCGCGCATGCGATGCAGACGCCTATGACCGCGCCCGTCTTGCGGTAAAACCAGCGGCCGATCAAGATGGGCAGCATCAAGAACATGAGCACCACGCCGGCGCAGCCTTCGAGCGCACCGAAGGCGAAGAACTGCCATAATCGGCTGCAGAACCCGCACAGCGCCACCGACCCGGCGCCCGCGATGCATGCTCCCGCAAGCACGGGCTTCAGGTCGAACCGCTCGATGAGCCTGCCTCCGATTGGGGCGAACAGGGCACAGGCCAGAAACAGGACGGAAGGCTGCAGCGAAAACAAGCCGGCGCTCACGCTCAGTTCGGAGCTTACGGGCACCAGGAAGATGGCCCACGAGTTCAACACCAGGGAAGCTGGCCCGAAGCACAAAAGCGCCCCGGCAATTGCCACCCCCACATGGTATCTCGTGATTCCCCCGGCGTTCACCGACTCGGCCTTTCGAAGCTTCTCCTGGCAACTGTCTGTTCACACATGGTAAACCACCGATGCCAGAATTGACTGTGCGCTTTTCGAGGTGAAGCATTCGGATACTTTCGATGCATTGTCATAAGACCCGATAAACACAACATTGATTTTGCGGTCTCGAAAGTCAACTGTTGCTCCATTGTGTCAACTGCTCGTGCGGTGCACACTCTGTACCAGGAAAAACCGCAAGCAAGAAAGAGCGCAGAGAGTGCAGAGAGGGAAGGGAAGTTCATGATGGACGTGAACTGCGGGAGTGGCAGGCCAAGTGGGCACGCGAGATGCTGGAGATGACGCCGTGCACGCGGAATCTGTCCTTGCGATTGAGGGCGAGAGCATCTCGGTGGGTTCCTGCTACGAGGGGCTCGAAGTAGAAAAAGGGTATCTCGACGGGGCGATATCAGCATCGTTGCAAGCGATGATGGCCTGAATGCGCGCCAGCCGAGGCGATGGCCGAGGCGTCCGAAAGCGTTGCGAACAGCGGTATGCCCGACGGTGGGTTTGTCAAAGTTCCCGATGGTGCCGCGCTGGGCGACGATGCGGCTTTTGATGACGACCTCAAGTCCACCATAACGGGTGGTACGGTGCTGATGGTCGGCTCGTCGAACATGGCCCAGAACTTCACTTCGGGAACACAGCCCTTTGCCTTTACGGGCATCGGTGGCGTCGAAGGCGATGCGGTGCGAGGTCGAACGGGTGATCTCATGCAGAATGCGCCAGCCAATGGCTTGCACGGCCAGCGATTAGCTTACCATTTACCCTAAAGGTTTCAACCTGCAGGCGAACGTGGGCAATGTTGGTGCACGCAGGCAACGGCGAATGTGGGCGCAGACAGGTGCGAGAGCACACAGACGAGCGCCTGCGTGGTGTATGATGAAGTCTGGCGGATGCCGTGACGGCGAATATGCGGCGGCGTTGTGACTGCCTGGCGCACCTGGCGCACCTGGCGCCGCTGGCGTCCAATGTGGCGAATGCTCTTCTGCAGGAAGGCGATAGAGAGGAACAGCATGGGAACGCATCCTAAGGGCCTGTATCTGCTTGCGGCAACCGAAATGGCGGAACGTTTCAGCTATTACGGTATGCGCGCTCTGTTCGTCCTCTACATGGTGGCGGTGTTCTTCACGACCGATTTGGCATCGCAGATATACGGTGTGTATACGGGCCTGGTGTACCTCACGCCGCTCATCGGCGGAATCGTCGCCGACCGCCTGTGGGGCCACAACCGCTCAATCATAGTCGGTGGCATTCTGATAGCGCTCGGCCAATTCTGCATGTTCCTCAGCGCGAGCTTTGCCAAGCAATCGATCTTCACCGCCGGAGCCGCCGTCTCGGCGAGCGTCGACAACACGATGCCGATCTTTCTGCTCATCTGCGCACTGGTGCTCATCATCTTGGGCAACGGCTTCTTCAAGCCCAATATCTCGACGATGGTGGGCTCTCTTTACGACGCCGACGACGCGCGGCGCGATTCCGCTTTCACGATCTTCTACATGGGCATCAATTTCGGTGCGGTGTTCGCCCCGATCATCTGCGGCATCGTCGGCCAGGGCTCATGGGACAACATCGCGCCGTTCAAGTGGGGTTTCTTGTGCGCGTGCATTGCCATGGTCGTCTCGCTTGCGCTGTTTGTGCTGCTCAGGAAAAGGTATCTGGTAACGCCGGGCGGCGAGCCCATCGGGCTTCCTCCGACAGACGAGCAGAAGCGTGCGTTCAAGGAGGCGAACGCTGCCGCCGCAAGCAACCGCAAGGCGAGCGGGACGCATTCGAAAGGGCGCATTGCGTTGCTCCTGCTGGCCTCCATCGCGTTGTACGTGCTCTTCATATGGAATGCGAACGATGTCACCGACTATATCTCGTCGCTGGTGTTCGACCTGAGCATCGTCGTTGCGGTCTACGTAGCCACCGATCCGAGCCTGACCCTGGGAGCGCGCCGCCGGCTGTATGCCATCTACATTTTCGCAGGGCTGTCGATGTTCTTCTTCGCGGTGTTCGAGCAGGCGGGCGCCTCGCTCACGCTCATCGCGGACACCTACGTCGACCGCTCGGTGGGAGGCTTCACCGTGCCGACGGCATGGTTCCAGTCGGTTGAGCCGTGCATGGTGGTCATCATGGCGCCCATCATGGCGACGCTGTGGGAGCGGTTGGACAAGCGCGGAAAGAACCCTTCCGTGCCCGTGAAATTCGTCATTGGCATGTTTTTGCTCACGGTTGCATATCTGGTGTTTGCACTGGCATCAGGCGGCATTGGCTCCGGCAACGCCAAGATCAGCATGCTGTGGCTCGTGGCGCTCTACCTCATCGAGTCCATCGGTGAGCTGACGATTTCGCCCATCGGTCTTTCGCTGGTGAACAGCCTGGCCCCAAAACGCTCCCTCACGCTCGTGATGGGCGTGTGGTTCTCGGCGAACGCCATCGGCAACCTGATTGCGGGCAACATCTCCACCCTGCTGCCCACGATGGGTCCCGATGGTTCCTTCCAGGTCGAGACGTTCCTGTTCTTCCAAATCGCGTCCATCAGGGACTTCAGCATCCTGCTGGCGGTGGTTTCGGCCTGCACGATGCTTCTTGCCATCGTGTTGGTGAGGCCCCTGCTGCGCCTGATGCGCTCCGATGACGAGCTGAAGGAAGCCGCCTGAG
>JBGUXY010000041.1:0-101350 GCA_045118335.1 Eggerthellaceae bacterium | reverse complement strand
TTGGAGTGTCCCCGCTGGCACCCCCCGCTGGCACCCGCTGGCAGGAGTGTCCCCGCTGGCGCTGGCAACCCGCCGTTATGCGCACATCGCATCCGCAACTCTGCTAATCTACAGCATATGCAACGGGATAATTACTACGACAATCTTCGGTTCGTGCTCATCGCCTTGGTGGTGGTGGGGCATTTTGCGCTCACGTACCTTAATGCCGAGTCGTCGCGGTCGGTCTCGATATTCAAGGACTGGATCTGGTTATTCCACATGCCGGCGTTTTTGTTCGTGAGCGGGATGTTTGCGAAGCGCCTGTATTCGACCGAACGCGGCCTGAACGTAGACACCATTTGCTTCTTCTTGATCATGTACGTCGCGTTCAGCATCGTCATCCAGCTCGTGATGAGCACGTATTCCGATCCCGTGTTCGACCCGTTTCACGTCTACCGCATACCCTGGTACTTCCTTGCGCTTGCCATTTTGGGAGCATCGTTGCCGATCGTTTCGAAAGTGCGCGGAGGCGCGAAGGCCATCGTGCCAGCGGCAATCGTGTTTGCTCTGATCGCAGGCGGCAACGAAGGTTTCGGCAGCTTCTTGAGCCTGGGCCGTATCGTAAACTTCGCGCCTTTCTATTTTCTGGGATATTTCCTGGACAGGCAAGTGTATAAGGATTTCGTCTTGAAGATCCGGTCGAACCGGTTTCTGCTCGCGCTAGACATCGCGTTTCTTGTGGGCGTGTACGTGGTGCTGTGGTTTGCGCCAGAAGAATATGTCTCCACGACGTACAACCTCTCATTTGCTTACACGCCGTATGCCGATTGCGGCGACTTGCCGGTTGCGGTCATTGTGGGAATGCGCATCCTATGGTTTGCGTTGGCTTTTGCCATGACGTTTGGCATAAGCGCCCTCGTGCCCGACCGGAAGACGTGCTATAGCGAGCTTGGGCAGCGCACCATGCAGGTGTACTTGCTGCATCCGCTCATCTACCTTCCGATACGCGGGTTCGACATATTCGACATCTACCTGCCGTCTTCGTTTTCCCTTGAAGGGTGGGGTGTCCTGCTTGCCTCGTTGGTGCTTACGTTCGTGCTCGCATATCCGAAGGCTCCCGCCAAGTGGCTCAAGCGTTTCCAGAAATCCATCAAGGTAGACATATCGCATAGCCAGCTCCAATGAATGCGCTGCACAATCTTTGAGGACAGCTTGCCTTGCGCGGGAACGACGTCGATAGCATGGAGCGTGTTCACAAGACGTATCGTTTGGTGTATTCATGAACACGAGATGATGGTTGAGCATGAACGAGGAGGCATTCGATGCTCACGCGATACGAATTCGAGGTGCTGAAGGCCCTCGCCATGGGCACATGCAAGACGCAGCGCCATATTGCGGCGTCTGCACACATGTCGGTCGGCTCTGTGAACAAGGCGGTCAAAAACCTCAAGACGCGCGGCGAGATTGCCAGCGATGGTTCTATCACCGAAAAAGGGATGCAGGCGCTCGAGCCGTACAAAGCCAAAAATGCCGTCATCCTTGCGGCGGGCATGGCCACGCGTTTCGCGCCGCTTTCCTACGAGAGGCCGAAGGCGATGTTCGAGGTGCATGGCGAAGTGCTGATCGAGCGAATGATTCGACAGCTCCACGAAGCCGGCATCGAAGAGGTCATCGTCGTCGTGGGATACATGAAGGAAGCCTTCTTCTACCTCGAAGACGAATTCGGCGTGAGCATCGTCGTGAATCCGGAATACGTCGAGCGAAACAACCACTCGTCTGTGTGGGCGGTGCGCGAGCGACTTGGCAACACGTACGTGCTTTCCTCAGACCAGCACTATGCACGCAATGTGTTCGAGCCGTATCAGTACCGGGCGTTTTGCTCCGCTGTGTTCAGCGAGGGCTCCACGAAGGAGCAATCCCTCGTCTTGGACGCAAAGGGCATGGTCAGGGGCTTGAAGCAAGGTGGCGAGCGCGCGTACTACATGCAAGGCCCCGCATATTTCGACGAGGCCTTCTCGAAAAGGTTCATCGAATGCCTCTCATCCGACTACCATCTTCCCGAAACGGTCGACATGCTCTGGGAACACGAATTCGCCAAGCATGCCAACGAGCTGCAGATGGAGATACGTCCCATCGAGGCGGGTGTCATCCATGAATTCGACTACCTTACCGATCTTTTGGCCTTCGATTGCGACTTCTTCGCCAACGTTGACTCCAAGATCTTGGACAACATCTGCGAAACGCTTAAGTGCGACCGCGACGAAATCTGCGGGGTCAAGCCGGTGAAAGCGGGGCTATCGAATCTCTCGACGCTCTTTTCGGTAAGGGGGGTGCGCTACATCTACCGCTATCCCGGTGCAGGCACCAACGAGCTTGTGAACCGCGAGGCCGAAGCGTTCGCCCTTTCGGTTGCGAGGGAGCTTGGGCTCGACGACACATATGTGTTCGCCGACCCGAAAGAAGGGTGGAAGATCTCGCGCTACATCGAGGGATGCTCGGAGCTCGACTACGAGGATATGGGGCAGGTCAAACAAGCTCTGCAGATGGCGCGCAAGCTGCATACAAGCGGTAGAAAATCCCCTTGGAGCTTCGATTTTCACGAAGAAGGGTTGCGCATCGTGGGCATGCTCAAGGAGCTGCGCTATCCACTTCCACCAGATTTCGACGAGCTTACCGAACACGTGGGCATCATCGCCTGTGGCATGGCAGGCGAGGTGGCAAAGCCCGCCTTGTGCCACAACGACTTCTACGGGCCTAACTTCCTGGTTCGCGGCGACGAAATGCGCCTCATCGACTGGGAGTATGCTGCCATGGGCGATCCGATTTGCGATATAGGCAACTTCGTTTCCCAGGGGTCGGGGTACACGGTGGAGCAGACCTTGAAGATTCTGCCGTTTTATTACGGGAGAAAAGCCACCGACATGGAACGCAGGCATGCTCTTGCCGCCGTTGCCCTCGTGGGCTGGTACTGGTACGTGTGGGCGATGTACAAGGAAGCCGTTGGGAACCCGGCTGGCGAGTGGCTCTACATCTGGTACAAGGCAGCCAAACGCTATTCCGCTGCAGCCCTGCCGCTCTATCAGCTCTGATACAGTTCCGCTCGCCATTTCCTGCACGGTGGCACCTGTCGCGAGTCTGAAAGAAACCTTTTGGAAAACAAGAAGCGATAAGCTGGGTCGGTCGTCGTTGGTCTACACTATGGAGGTCGTACGTGAACCGCACCGCAGTATCAGATAGGAAGCTTTCCATGGCCATGAGTCCCGACCAGGAATACGTGATGAAGACCATCAAAGCCAGGGACGTGCATTTCGTGCGTTTCTGGTTCACCGACGTCATGGGCAACATGAAGTCTTTTGCCGTAAGCCCCGGCGAAGTGGAAAGCGCATTCACCGAGGGCATGGGGTTCGACGGAAGCTGCATCGAGGGCTTCGTCGGCGCAGAAGAAAGCGACATGTTAGCGTTCCCCGACGCTTCGACGTTCCAGATTCTGCCTTGGCGCCCCAACTCCAATGCGGTTGCCCGCATGTTTTGCACCATTCGCACGCCTGATGGAAATGCGTTTCCGGGCGACCCCCGCCGCGTGCTCGCATGTATGGTGAACAAGGCTGCCGACATGGGGTACGAGGCAAACATCGGCCCCGAGGTCGAATACTTCTACTTCAAGGACTCGCATGGCACCGAAGTGCTCGATCGGGGTGGCTTCTTCGACCTCATGTCGCTTGATTCGGCCACCGATTTGCGTCGCGACACCGTCTTGGCCTTGGAAAGGATGGGAATTCCCGTCGAATACAGCCATCACGAGGAAGGCCCCAGCCAGCACGAAGTCGATCTGCGCTATTCCGATGCCATGTCGATGGCCGATGCCGTGATGACTTACAAGTTGGTCGTGAAGGAAATCGCGGCGCTGCATGGCGTGTATGCAAGCTTCATGCCCAAGCCCATGAGCGGCCAGCCCGGCAGCGGCATGCACGTGCACATGAGCCTGTTTGACGATTTCGGCAACAACGCCTTCTACGATCAGGACGATCCGCTTGGATACAACCTTTCGTCTTTGGCGAAGTGCTACATCGCGGGCCTGTTGAAGTACGCTCCCGAATTCTGTCTGCTCACGAACCAGTACGTGAATTCCTACAAGCGCCTGATCGGCGGTACGGCGGCACCTTACAGTCTTACCTGGGGGCACCGAAACCGCTCTACGCTCGTGCGCATTCCTGGATACAGGCCCGAAAAAGAAAGCGCCTGCCGCGTAGAGCTGCGCAATCCCGACCCGGCGTGCAACCCGTATCTCGCGTTCGCCGCTGTCCTGGGAGCTGGGCTTGCCGGTATCGAAGAGGGGCTCGAGCTCGAAGACCCGATCGATCGTTTGGACATGGGCGCCATGAGCCGCCAACAGCTGAAAGCAGAAGGCGTGAGCTTCCTGCCGCGCAACCTTTGCGAGGCGGTGGATGCCTTCGAAGGGTCTAAGCTCATGCGCGACATACTCGGCGAGCACATACATTCCTATCTGGTCTTACAGAAGCGCAGGGAGTGGGACGAATACGTGGGCCAGGTGTCGCAGTGGGAGCTCGACCGTTACCTGGAACGGCTCTAGGTACGGGGGCAGCTCATGCAACGCAAGCAAGTGATATTCATAGCCGACAGCCTGGACAATGCGTATAAGTTCCGCCAAGTGCTCGCAACCATGGATGTGGATGTATCAGCGGGGTCGAGCATGCAGTTCAAGCGGCTGCTCGTGCAGAAGGGCGAATGCGACCTGGCGATATTCGAGTCGAACAACGACGTGGTCGGAGAAGTGGCTGCTGCCGAGCAAATGCTGGTGGAGGCGAACGCTCACGCGCTGCTCGTTATTCTGGACGAGTCGACGCTTGCCGATTTCAGATTGCCCGTGCAGGTGAAATCCGATTTCGTGGTTCGCGGTGCTTCGCCTGCGGAATGCTCGGCCCGTATCCACCAGCTGCTGTGGCCGGGTAACGAGAGCAGCTCTTCGGATTACATCACCGTCGACAACATGACGTTGAACCTGGCTACCTACCAAGTCCAGGTGAATGGGAACCCACTCGACCTTACCTATCTGGAATACGCCCTGCTGGCCTTTTTGGTCACGCATCCCGGTCGTACGTATTCGCGTGACGCGCTGCTGCGCCGTGTGTGGGGATTCGACTACTATGGTGGCAGCCGCACCGTTGATGTGCATGTGAGGCGCGTGCGTGCAAAACTCGGCCCCGATTTGGCGCAGCACCTGGAAACCGTGCGTGGTGTGGGCTACCTGTGGAACAACTAGGGGTTGGGATAAAAGGAAGTGCAGTTGCTCCGCATTGGTGCATGCATAATCGGATAGTGCAGGGGAGCTGATGCCGTACGGAGCAATCTCCTAGGGAGACGCGAGGGGGAAGGTGCATGAACATCGCGATAGTCGGAGGCGGCAACATCGGCACCCTCTTGGCGGCGGAAATGGCCGCTCGGGGTAATCGGGTGAGCCTTTACACGCGCGATGCTCAACGCTGGAGCCCTCAGCTGACCGTGTTCGATGTTGACGATAGGGTTGTTTGCATTGGAGAACCCGCACTCATCACCAACGATCTTGCCGAAGCCGTTGCCGATGCTGAATACATCTGGATAACCCATCCCACGTATCAGTTCGAAGATATCGCTCATAAGATGCTACCCTTGGTGCGACCTGGCATGAAACTCGGCATAGCCCTCGGTGCCGTTGCCGAGTTTTATTTCCGGGAGCATGTGGCTTGCGGCTGCACCATGTTTGGCCTGCAGCGCGTTCACAGCATTGCACGGATAAAGGAGCGGGGGAAAAGCGTCTACATGCTCGGGCGGAAAGACGAAGTTCAGGTGGCAACGATTCCAGCTGCCGAATCCGTGAACATAGTCAAAGACGTGGGAGCCCTAATCGATATGCCCGCAGTCGCTTTGCCAAACTATCTCGTGCTCACGCTCACCCCATCCAATCCCATCTTGCACACCACGCGCATACGCACGATGTTCTCTGATTGGCAACAGGGTCGCACGTACCCCGAAAATTTCTTGTTCTACGAGTCTTGGGACGATGAGAGTTCCAAGCTGCTGTTAGCTGCCGATGCTGAGGTGCAGGCTATATGCCATGCGCTCGACGTGTTCGATTTGAGTCAGGTGCGCTCTTTGCGCGAATACTACGAAAGCCCCAGCGTGCAGGCGATGACCGCAAAGCTAACGGGCATACCGGCGTTTCATGGCTTGAAATCACCCATGAAACGCGTCGAGGACGGGGGATGGGTGCCCGATTTTTCGTTGCGTTACTTTGCTGCCGATTTTGCCTTCGGATTGAGGGCGATACAGCAAATCGGCGATTTATGCGAAGTGGACACTCCCCATATCGATGACATATGGAACTGGTATGTGGCACTAGCGCAACCCACGGCAGTGTTTGAGGCTGCGCCAAAAAGCAAAGAAGAGCTTATAGAAATCTATCGATAGACAAGGAGAGGCCATGGCGAAGGTCTATGAAGGAACGATTCTTACCGTGGACGAAAAGGATACGGTTGCGCGGTACTTGGTCGAGGAACGGGGGAAGATCTCCTATGTTGGTGACGAGTTGCCCGAACGGTACAGAAACCTCGAGTGCGTGGAGCTGGGGGAAAGGGTGCTGACTCCCAGTTTCGTGGACACGCACGAGCATCTGGCGAGCTTCGCCACGTTCCACGCGGGGCTAAACGTGATGAACGCCCGGTCGAACGAGCAGATCAAGCAAATGGTGGCCGATTTCCGCTCTCGAAGCGATGCGAGCATGCTCATCGCCTTCGGGGCGTCTCCCCATAGCGTGAGCGAGGGAAGGCTGCTTTGCCGCGAGGAAATAGACGCGGCTTGCCCCGACAAGCCCTTCATGATGGTGAAATACGACGGCCATGCCTGCGTGGTGAACTCCGAGCTCCTAAAAAGAATTGACGAGCAGGTAAAGGACCTGCGCGGATATCATCCCGATACCGGCGAGATGAACCAGGAGGCCTTCTTCGCGGCGTCGAACTACATTACCAGCTCCATTTCGATTCCCGAGCTCGTTGGCAACATACAGCGTGCCGTCGATTACGTGGCTTCACGCGGTATCGGCATGGTGCACACCGTCAGCGGCGTGGGCTTTAAAGGCGACATGGACATCTCGCTGGAAAAGTGGCTTGCGAAATCGATGCAGCACGGGTTCCAGGTGCGTGTGTTCCCCCAGTCGATGCGCCCGGCAACGGCGCTTCGCCGCAGGATACCGCGCATTGGCGGCTGCTTCGCCAACGCGCTCGACGGTTGCTTCGGGTCAGAAGATGCGGCTCTGCTCGAGCCGTATGCCAACGACCCGTCCAACAGCGGCGTGCTGTACTACGACGACGAAACCGTGAAGGAGTTCTGCGTCCAATCTCATCGGTCGAACCTGCAAATCGAAATGCATGCAATTGGAGATGCGGCCTTCGAGCAGGCGATCCGCGGTCTCGAGAGCGCTTACGACTATTGGCCGCGCTCCGACCCGCGCCACGGCATCATCCATGTTTGCCTGCCCACCGACGAGGGTTTGCGTCGATGCGCCGAGCTGGGTATACATTTTCCCATGCAGACGTCGTTCATCGACTGGCCGCAGGAGCCGGACTCCTATCTCGAGCGCATACTCGGAGCCGATCGTGCTGCGCGCCTGAACCCGCTGCGCACGATGTGGGATTTGGGGATAACCATATCTGCCGGATCAGATGCACCCTGTACCGATCCCGACCCCATCATGTGGATGCAGCGCGCCTGCAATCACACGACACCCGGTCAGTCGTTAACCCCGCGCGAGGCCTTGCGCATGTGCACCTACAACGGCTATTGGACCACGTTCGATGAAGACGACCGCGGTTCGCTCGAGGTGGGGAAGATAGCCGATATGGTCATCTTGTCGGGAAACCCCTACGAGGTCGGTGCTGCCAAAATTGGCTCGCTTGAAGTGGAGCAGCTGTTCTTGGCGGGCAAGCCCTACCGCAATCAGAGCCAGGGCTTTGTGAACGCCATCGTGATGGGTCTTATCGGCACGGGTTACTGCTAGGGATATCGCGCGTTGGATATGTCTGTACTATAATCGCTTGGTTGATGTGACGATCGTCGTTCAAACCGAAAGAGGCATTCATGGATAAGGTGGGAGAGCTTACCTTCGAGGAATTTTGCGTGCTTGCAGGGCGCATCGATGATGGGTCTGCAACTCTAAAGAGCATTGCGAAAAGGGAAGGGTCATCGCCCGATGCGCTGGCCGAGGCGGAAACGTCGCTTGTCGAAGCAGGAATGATCGATGAGGCTGGTGGCTTGACCGAAGATGGCAAGGCTGCACTCGAACCCTATCGTGCCCGTAGAGCCGTGCTGCTTGCCTCGGGCTTCGGCTCGCGCATGCTGCCCATAACCATCAACACGCCCAAGCCTCTTGTTCGCGTTAACGGACGGCGAATCATCGATTCGCTGCTCGATGCGCTCGTGGCCATCGACATCGAGGAAATCTACATTGTCGTGGGTTATCTTGGCGAGCAGTTCGAACTGCTCAAGCGCGACTATCCCAACATCACGGTGCTGTACAACCCGCTTTTCGATACGACCAACAACATCTCGTCTGCAACGGTTGCAAAAGACTTCTTCCAGAACTGCTATGCATTCGAATCCGACCTCTACCTGGAAAACCCCGAACTCATCCGCAAGTACCGATATCATTCGGGCTATCTTGGTGTTCCTGTCGAAGCGACTCCCGATTGGTGTTTCGACGTCCAGGACGGCGTCATTCGAGATCTTCACAAGGGGGGTCGGGATTGCTATCACATGTATGGCATATCGTATTGGACGGCTCAAGATGGCGCGCAGCTTGCCTGCGACCTTCCTGATATGTTCGATAGGGAAGAATGCCGGCAGCGGTTCTGGGATGATGTGCCCTGTGTCCTGCGTCGCGACCACTACGAGCTGCATATCTTCCCCTGCACGTTCGATGACATCTCGGAAATTGACAGCCTCGAGGAGCTTCAGCAGATAGATCCGGCATATATGCTCTAGGTGAAGGGTATCCAGGTTAGCCAATGCCATTCGTATCCCGAAGGATAATGATGTGTACAATTGGGGATGAAGAATGGATGGCGGCATTGAGTTTTAGCGTGAAGGCACAGATAAAGCATGATTTGCGTTAGCGCACTTGCATTGGGGTGATATGTTGTGGGTTTCTTCTCGAAGATTCGCGGTCTCGTTCCTGCATCATCGAGGTCATTTCATGGCATGTGGGAAGATGTTTCACGAAGAATCGGGGAATCGGAGCGAGCCACGTTCCGCTATATCGACTGGAAGCTTGACAAAGACGTTTTCCCCAGGTTCAAGCGCATAGAGGGACTGCTCACCGCTCATTCGGCCGAGGCTTCGAACTTGCTGTGGCAAATGTATGCACAGCCCAACGAGACTCTTGATGAAACTCGGAAACGCTTCTATGCACAGATGCCGCCGGCATCAGGTTCGCTTCGCTTGCTTCAGATGGCAAACGCTCAGCTGCTACGTGAGTTTGACGGGTTATGCCGGCAGTATGGCGTGGAATACTTCCTTAGCGAGGGGACGCTTCTGGGAGCATTGCGCCACAAAGGCTGCATTCCCTGGGATGATGATGTCGACGTTGGGATGGAGTACGGGCAGCTCGAGAAGCTCATGAAAAGCATCGGTTCCAACGATCGTTACAAGATTACCGTCGTGTACGATCTTATCTCGTATTGCAAGCAAATAAGATTTCGTTGGGCAGACGATGCCCTACCTTGTTTCGTCGATCTGTTCGTATACGACTATGCTTTCGACGCAGGCCTGGATGGGGTGCGGCGCTACGGTGAATTGCGAGCAGCAGTGATTTCGCAAATGAACGACATTGACCAGAATTGCCGCGAAGACCAATCGAATAGGTTTGTCTGCGAAGGTGACGAATGCTTCGATGATTTCAGCCGTCTCTATGTTCAGATACGCGACGAGGCAATTCAGCGCGGTCTAGTTTGCGCAAAGGACGATGCAAAGGCAATGATGTGGGGGCTCGAGAACCTCTCAAGGCTTGTCGGCCAGCCTCCGGTGCATCCGGTTTCGTGGTTCGAGCCTTTCGTCAAAGCTGAATATGAAGCAGCCGAGTATCCAGCACCAGTTGATTCCGAGAGCTATTTGCGTGCAATGTACGGCGACTGGATGGAGATGCCCAAAGATCGCTCAACGGACATCACGCACGTGAAGGGGAACAAGTTCACGTATGAAGCGTGTGACGCGATGCGAAGCATTCTTTCCGAATGAAAACGAGAGCGAAGATGGGAATTGAAGCTCAGTTTGGAATCAAGCGATGAATACGAAAGCGTGAGACCATGCCAAAGACCATAGCCGTCATCGACGGAAACTCCCTCATGCACCGAGCCTACCATGCCGTTCCACCGACGATGAACGCACCCGATGGCACGCCCACCAACGCCGTGTTCGGGTTCTTGTCGATGCTGCTGAAGTTCGTTGAAGTCGCCGAGCCCGATGCTATCGTGTGCGCCTTCGACGCGGGCAAGCCGAAGTTTCGCATCGAGGCGATGGAGCAGTACAAGGCGCAGCGGCCTCCCATGGACGAAGCCTTGCGCGTTCAGTTCCCGCTGATGGAGGGCATCCTGGAATCCATGAATATCCCAGTCGTGAAGGTGCCGGGCTGGGAGGGCGATGACATTTTGGGCACGGTGGCCGCACGGGCCGAGCAGATGGGCGCCGAGGCGTTGCTGGTGACCGGCGACAAGGACGCCTGCCAGCTCGTCAGCGAGCATACCCGCATCGTGAACACGAAGAAGGGCATCACCGACGTCGTGGTGTTCGACCCTGCGGGCGTCGAGGAAAAATACGGTGTCACGCCTGCCCAGATTCCCGATTTCCTGGGGTTGATGGGCGATAGCTCGGACAATATTCCCGGCGTGCCGGGCATCGGCCAGAAGACGGCCGCCAAGCTCTTGCAGCGTTTTGGCAGCATGGAG
Source organism: Eggerthellaceae bacterium (assembly GCA_045118335.1). Taxonomy (GTDB): domain Bacteria; phylum Actinomycetota; class Coriobacteriia; order Coriobacteriales; family Eggerthellaceae; genus W1P20-047. The sequence continues at coordinate 90,380 of JBGUXY010000041.1, read as the reverse complement.
GGCATCTACGAGAACCTAGACCAGTTAAAGGGCAAGCAGCTCCAGAACCTGCGCGACAACCGCGAGACGGCGTTTCTTTCCCGCGACGTTGCCACGATTGTGCGTGATCTGGATTTCCCGCTAAACTTGGATGATGCAAGTTTTCCCGCTTACGACGAGAAGACCGTTGCCGAGGCGTTCGGCAAGTTGCGCTTGAATTCCCATCTGACCAAAGTGGTTTCCCTTATCGGGGGGCAAGCCCAATCGGCGCAGGCCGTGCTTTGCTGGGATGGGTTCGTGACTGGCAAAGATGCGGTGGAGGTTGCCAGGCGCATGGTCGAGCGCGCACGAGCAGATGCCCGCCTGCCGTGGGAAGCGCAGTGGCCCGATAAGGCTTCTATTCCCTTGGGCTTGGCCATTGGCAGGGCGAATCAAGAGTCGCTGTTCGAATCGGGCATGCAGATGGCGCTTTCCGATGGCAACGACTGCGCGGTGCTCGAAGGCGATGTTGCACTCGAGCTGTTCGCAGACATCGTGAAATCGGCTCTTTTCGCCGTTTTGGACGCGAAGGCGGCCTTGCAGTTCGCCTACCCCGCCGATTCCGCCGAGAGGGCCATAATCACAGATGACGAGGTGTTCGCTGCGCGCGCATTCGACGTGTCGCTTGCAGCTTACGTACTCAACTCCTCTATCTCGAATTACACGGTCCCGCTTTTGGCCGAAACCTACCTGGGCGGATCGCTTTCGGTGCCCAAGGATGCGATCGAGGCGCTTGCGCAGGAAGCGGTGGCCATGCATGAGCTGGTCGGGCCCCTGGAAAATGCCCTGGAGGCCGACGGGAGCATGGCGGTGTACCGAGACATCGATCTGCCGCTTGTTCCCGTGCTCGCCCAGATGGAAAGAGTCGGCGCTGCGCTTGATGTGGCGCACCTGCGAGCCATAGGCCAGATCACCCAGGGCGATTTGGACCGAATCGTGTCAGATATCTACGACATGGCGGGTGAGGAGTTCAACATCGATTCGCCCAAGCAGGTGGGGCATATTCTATTCGAGGTCGTGGGACTAAAACCCCGCAAGAAGACGACGCGTGGCTATTCCACCGATGCCAAGGTGCTCGGCGAACTGGCAAAGGAGCACCCGCTCCCCGAGCTCATCTTGAAGTACCGCGAGTTCGCGAAGATCAAGTCCACCTACATCGATGCCTTGCCAAGGCTGCTTGGAGCCGACGGGCGACTGCACACGTCGTTCAACGAGACCGTGACCACGACCGGCCGCCTGTCTTCGAGCAACCCGAACCTGCAAAACATCCCCGTTCGAACTGATTTCGGGCGTCACATCCGCGAATGCTTCGTGCCGCTCGAGTCGGGAGAAGTGTTCGTGTCGGCCGACTATTCGCAAATCGAGCTGCGCGTGCTGGCCCACCTATCGGCCGACGAGCATCTGGTCGAGGCGTTCAAGTCAGGTGCCGACTTCCATGCGGCCACTGCCGCGCGCGTGTTCGGCATACCGGTGGAAGACGTGACACCCGAGCTGCGCAGTCGTGCGAAGGCGGTGAATTTCGGCATCGTGTACGGGCAGCAGGCGTTCGGCCTCAGTCAGAGCCTGCACATATCCTTCGGCGAGGCGCAGCAGCTCATCGACCAGTATTTCGCCGCATATCCAGGTGTTCGCGCCTACCTTGACCAGGTGGTCGCCGATGCGAAGGAAAACGTCTACGCCCAGACCATGTTCGGGCGCAAGCGCCACATACCCGAACTTCGAGCATCGGGGCAGCAACGTGCTTTCGGTGAGCGTACCGCCATGAACCATCCCATGCAGGGTAGTGCCGCCGACATCATAAAGAAGGCCATGGTGGAGATGCATCGGCGCTTGTCTAGCGAGTTCCCGCAGGCGAAGCTCATGCTGCAGGTACACGACGAGCTTGACCTTTCGGTTCCAGCGGACCAGGCACAAGACGTTGCGGCCCTGCTGAAAGACGTGATGGAAAACATCGTCGAGCTGCAGGTGCCCCTGGTCGTGGACGTGAGCCAAGGGGCGAACTGGGCTTTGGCGCATTGATGTGCGGCAAATGAGGAGCAGCTTGGTTGCTGCGCTCCGGTATGTCCAGTGCATCAGCTGGGGATTGCCTGTACAATAGGCGAAACAAGCTTCGACGAAGGGGGATTTCGCATGGCCGATACCACGTACAAGCACGAATTCATCGAGTTCATGGTGGAAAGCGATGTGCTGAAGTTCGGGGACTTCACGTTGAAGAGCGGCCGTAAGTCGCCCTTCTTCATGAATGCAGGTGCCTACGTGACGGGCAATCAGCTCCGCAGGTTGGGCGAATACTATGCCCGCGCCATCCACGAGACCTTCGGTGACGGTTTCGACGTCATATTCGGCCCTGCGTACAAGGGCATACCGCTGTCGGTTATCACGGCTATCGCATACGACGATCTTTTCGGCAGGGAAGTGCGATACTGCTCCAACCGAAAGGAAGCGAAGGACCACGGCGCCGATGCGGGTATGTTGTTGGGTTACGAACTGCAGGATGGCGACCGGGTCGTGATCGTTGAGGACGTGACCACGTCGGGCAAATCGATTGACGAGACGTACCCGCTTATCAGCGGAATCGCGGATATTCAGGTGGTGGGCCTCATGGTGTCGCTCAACCGCATGGAAGTGGGCAAGTCGGGAAAAGCTGCAGCCATCGACGAGGTTTCGGAAAAGTACGGGTTTCCCACGGCGGCAATCGTGGACATGTCGGAAGTAACCGAGTACCTGCACAATCGTGAATGCATGGGCAGGGTTGTCATAGACGATGATATAAAGGCTGCTATCGACACGTACTACGAGCAATATGGCGTGAAGTAACGGGAGTTTATTCAGCTAGCCGCCCAGCCAAAAGGGTTTGGAAGGGGAGAGCGCGATGGTTTGCTCTCCCCATTGTCTTTTGGAACAATCAGACGCCTTGCGTTTCACCTGAAGTGCCGAAGGGTCCCACTACCCGTGTTGGACGAAGCATGCTGTGAATAATCGATTCGATGCATCTTTTCCCTGTTGAAACTGGAATATCACGAGCTACTATTCTAAACATAGGATAAAGGAATTACCTGTGAATTTACGTTTCCCATGTTAGAGTTCAAAAAAGGCGCAAAATGCCTAGAGTTGATGCCGACGCCAGATGTCGGCACGAGAGGAAAAACGGGGAGGTAACATGGGAGAGACTTTGACCCGCCGCGGTTTCATGAAGGCTGCAGGTGCCGTCACTGCTGCTGGGGCACTCAGCAGCCTGCTGGCGTGCGCCGGCAATCTGGAAACAGATGAAGAAGCCGTCCAGGAGGAAATGGTCGACACCGCCGAAGCGCTGAACGAGGGTGAAGAGCATTTCGCCACCTGCGGTTGGAGCTGCTCGTTCTGCCAGTACCGCATCTTCACGCGCGATGGCAACATCTGCCATATGCTGCCGAAGGAAGACTACACTTATCGTACGTGCCTGAAGGGCCGCAGCCGCATCCAGCGCACCTATTCCGATGCGCGCGTGCAGTACCCGATGAAGCGCGTCGAGGGCACGCCTCGCGGCGGTGGCGAATGGGAGCGCATCAGCTGGGATCAGGCGGTCGAGGAGATTTCGGCTAAGTGGAACCAGGTCGCCGAGGAATTCGGCCCCACAGCCAACAGCTACTACCAGGGTGGCGGTGGCTTCCAGGGTTCGCTCAACGGCAACGCTGGCATGATCATGCGCCTGTTCAACGCCACGGGCTGCACCAAGTGGGACTACTCGTTCGACGCTGCCACCAACACGGGTCTGACCCGCGGTGGCATCCAGTGGTTCGACCAGAACGAGCCCCAGGACTTCGTGAACTCCGATTACATCGTGCTTTTCGGTGGCAATCCTATCAACGCCCAGATTCAGATGGGTCAACATCTGTTCAACGCCCAAGAAGCGGGCGCTCAGCTGGTCGTCGTAGATCCGCAGTTTTCACCCACGGCGGCTCGTGCCGACCGCTGGATTCCGGTCAAGCCCGGTTGCGACACCGCGCTGTTCCTGGGCCTGATCAAGCGCTTCATGGACGAGGAGACCTACGCGGCCGACTTCGTGCTGAACCACACCTGCGCACCGTATCTGATCCACAAGTCCGGTGACAAGGAAGGCCTCTACGTCTACGGATCCGAATTCGGCGAGGAAAAGCATGCCGGACCTCCGTTCTGGGCAACGGGTGCTCCCACCGAGATCGACCCGCAGATGGTTCAGAATGCCGAAACCGGCGAGCTCGAGTGCTTCGACGAGTGCGAGAACCCTGCCTGGTCCTACGAGGGCGACGAAGACTACATCACCGCTTGGGACAAGTTCAAGGAGCACGTGGCCGAGTGGGACTTCGCGAAGGTCAACGAGATCTGCGGCATCAGCGAAGAAGACTTCGACTTCCTCTATGACATGCTGCAGCCCGAGAACAAGGTTGCCCATTACATCAACTTCGGCACCGGCGCTTACGAAAACGGCCTGCAGGCTGCTTACGCCATGACTGCATGCATCGCCATGACCGGCAACTTCGGCGAGCCCGGTCGCTCCGTCGGCGGCTTCGACGCCATGTACGGCAACTTCTTCGGCCATGCACTGTCCATCCCGTCGAGCGGTACCACGTGCGCCCCCGCCACCTGGCTGGCGGCATGCGACGTCGTGCAGTCCGGCAAGCTGATGGGCAAGGACTACCCGATCAAGACCCTGTGGGTCTCCCATGGTGGCCTGATTGGCGGTTCTGTCAACTCCGACCGCGTGAAGAAGGAAATGCTCGACGAGATGGAAATGATCGTCGTGCAGGATCCGTTCCTCACCGATACCGCGCGTTATGCAGACTACGTGCTGCCTGTCTGTGACCAGTACGAGTTCATGGACGTCATCCCGCTGAGCCACGAGAAGAACGTGCGCTTGTCCGAAAAGTGCATCGAGCCCCTGTTCGAAGCCAAGGTTGACTCCGAGATTGCTCGCATTTTCGGCGAAGCCTTCGGTCTGGCCGACGTCGTATGCGACGTCACCGACGAGGACTGGTGGAAGGGCACCTTTGACGATGTGGCCGCAGCTGTTGAGAACGGGATCACGCTCGAGACGCTGCAGGAGAACAAGGAGATGCGCTACGTCAAGGAGCAGCCCTACATCGGCAACGTTGGTTTGACTAACTTCATCACCGCCACGGGCGACCTGATGTTCTACGTCGATCAGCCGGTACCGCGTACCGCTTCGAACTACGATCTGGAGCCCGCATTCGACCGCGAGCGCATGCCCACCTACTTCGAGAACAAGATCGCCGGCGAAAACAGCGAGTACAAAGATGAGTTCCCGCTGGTCATGACTTCCTGGCGTAACCCCAGCCGCGTGCACATGACCCACTTCATGAAGGACTGGGCGCGCGACGTCATGCCCGACCCGACGCTGTTCATCAATCCAGCCGATGCTGAGCAGTATGGTGTTGAGGACGGCGAGGACATCCTGATCACCTCCACCGTAGGACAGTGCGTCATGAAGTGCGCATACCACAATGGCATGCGTCCTGGACTGACCACCTACTACAAGGGCTATGCGGAAAACGAGAGCAAGTTTGGCTCTCAGGGTGCCGTCACCACCGATTATGCCGATGCCTATGCCGTGAACTGCTCGTTCTTCGACAACCGCATAAACGTAAAGCCTTGGAAGGATTCCGACGAGTATAACGAGTGGGTCGGATCCGACAAGTACAACGAGTGGATTGCCGAGCATCCTGAAGATGCAGCGAACTAACGGGAAGATACAGAGGAGAGTGAATCATGGCAAATAAGTACGCCATTGTCGTTGACAAGAAGCGCTGCATCGGCTGCTGGTCCTGCAGTGTCGCTTGCAAGCTTGAAAACAACCTTCCCGACCAGGCGTGGTGGAACACCGTCATCACCGAGGGCGGCGTGAACATGAACACACCGGTGGGTTCCTACGATGATCCTGCCAGCATGTCGCTGAACTACCAGCCCTTCCACTGCATGCACTGCGACACGCCTGCATGTGTGGAGGTCTGCCCCGCAGGCGCAACATGGAAGGACGAGGAGACCGGCATCGTCATGCAGGATCCCGAGACTTGCATCGGTTGCCGCAGCTGCATCGAGGCTTGCCCGTACACGGGTGTGCGCACTTACATCGAGGGCGACCCGATTCCGGCGCTTGACTGGGCGGTCGGTAGCGTCGAGGCCCCCGTGCACGTGGCTGAGACTGTGGAGAAGTGCATCCTGTGCAACCATCGTGTAACCAAGGGCGGTGTTCCGGCTTGTGTCGAGGGTTGCCCCACGCGTGCCCGTCACTTCGGTGATCTGAACGATTCCGAAAGCGAGGTCTCGAAGCTTTTGGCCGAGCGTGAGTACGAACAGCTGCAGCCCGAAGCGGGCACTGGCCCTAACGTGTACTACCTGCTCTAGGAGTCTATGAGCGAAAAGCGTTGTAAGCATCGTTTAGCGGCGCGAATCGATTAATGCTCTAGCGCAGGGGCGCGACCAGGATCGCGCCCCTGCGCATTTCTAAGCTGCGATGAAGAAGAGGATTTGAATGCGCACCTACCTGCAAAATGCCTTCGAGTTGTTTGCCCTGGCGCTGCAACCGCCGAAGAAGAACTGGATGGAAGCCGTTACTTCTGGCGAGTTGAGCCGGCAGATGGTGGAGGCTTGGACCGAACTGGAGCTTCCCGCCGAAGATGCGGAGTCCTTCGCTGCCGACATGAGCGCTTATGCAGGCCGCGACAATGACGAGCTCTTACACGAACTGGCAATTGACGCGACGCGTCTACATTACGGCGATGGCCAGCTGGTGCGCAACACAGAGGGCTTGTGGCGTTTGAACGCCGAAGGACGGCAGGGCGTGTTCATCATCAACCGTTATGCCCGCGAAGTTTCGGATTTCATGCATGCTGCGGGTGTTGTGCGCGCGGGAAGCTACAACGATTCCATGGACTCGATCGAAAACGAGTGTTATTTCATGTCCATCCTTGCATCGAGCCCTGGGTACCTCATCGATGCGGGGAAGGATCCGCAGGAGCTGTTCGACCAGTTCATGAGCGAGCACATGAAGCTATGGGTTCCCGGTTTCTGCGATCAGGTATGCCAGCAGACGAAGCTTTTGTACTACAGGGCCGTTTGCACGCTTCTGAAAAAGTTCATCGAGGCGTTCTAGGGGGGGCTTACAATCCCAGGAATGCTTTCCATTTAGGCATGTCTCGTTTGGCTTGCGCTGCTCCCGCCTCGTAGTTGCGGTTGAGTACCTCGAGGTCGATGGTGTTGTTTTCGGCGGAAACCTGCTCGGCGTAGACCACACATGCCCTACCCAGCGCTTCGAGCCGCTCGGCTTCGTCGCACATCTCGTTGTAGCCAGGGCCCCACGCATCCAGCGCGCGTTGCATTGCGGGACGGCGCCAGAAAAACGACCGCACGGCGCTGCTTGGCACCTCGGGCTTGCGGAATCCTTTCGGCCGCGTGCGGACGATGAAGAAGCGCTCGAACCCATCGGCCTTCGCTTTGGGGATGAGCAGGCCGTTTCCTTCTCCCAGACCGCCATCGTAATAGCATTTGCCCTGTATTGTCAGCGGTGGCATGACGATGGGAAGCGTGGAGCTCGTCTGGACGCATTTCATAACATCTTCTAAGGACCTCATGTCGTCTTTCGTCCAGTACCGGGTTGCACCCGTGTCGCGCTCGGTGGCGCAGATGGTCACCTTCGCCGGGTTGGCTTGGAAGGTTTCCATGTCGAAGGGCAGGACTCCTTCGGGCAGCCCCATCTTCTGGTAGATGTTTTCCGCGTAGAACCATCCGCGATGGGTGAGCAGGTAGCGTAAGCCCCCGAACTGCGGATAGGTGACGATCTCGGTGAAGGATTTACGTGCTCGCTGCGCATCGCGCGATACGTAGTTCACGGTGTTGCTTGCACCGGCCGAGACGCCGTAGACATGGTCGAAGAAGATGCCCTCATGCAGAAGGGCGGCAACGATGGCGCTCGTGTAAGATGCGCGCATGCCGCCACCTTCGAAGATGAGCGCTGTGTCGAATACGTTGCTCTTCAGCTCCTGCATGAATCATTCCTATCGATTGACGAGTCGAGCTACCTCAGATGGATGGGAACAGCTGCACGTGGGTGCTGCTATTCTTCTTCCCAGTCCTCGTCGTCCCAGTCGTCGTAGTAGTCCTCGTCGTCGTAGTAGTAGTCCTCGTCGTCCCAGTCGTCGTAGTAGTCCTCGTCGTCCCAGTCGTCGTAGTACTCCTCGTCGTCCCAGTCGTCGTAGTACTCCTCGTCGTCCCAGTCGTCGTAGTAGTCCTCGTCGTCCCAGTCCTCATCTTCGTCATCGGAGCTGCTCGAGCTCGAGCTCGAGCTCGAGGACTGGCTCTTCGGTTTCTGGGAGGGCTGCTCGGAATACGTCGCATCAGATTGGTTCAAAACGACCCCGTCATCTGTCTGGTCGGTATTCTTGGGCTCTTCCTTTACACCCACTTTGTCAAGCCCCCCGACCTCGACGACGGCTGGGGCCTTTTCGGCGTTGAACTTGGCGAGTTTCAATATCGAGTCGACTTGTTTGGCGATGTCGCCGCTGGCCGATTTCAGCCATGTGACGATGGATTCATAGGCTGCCTTGACATCTTCGGCCTTCGCCTTGGAGCCGTCGACCTTCACGAACGTGGCCATCACGTCGGCCGTGTCGTCGCTTGCGACGACCACCTTCGAGTTCTTGGGGACTTGGAAATACGATCCGTCAGAGAGGATGGCGTTGGACCAGTTCACCTCGTAACTGCCGGCAGGGATGCCGTCGATGGTAAGCTTGATTGCATTGCCGCCTATGTCTTTTCCAGCTGCCTTGCTCAGTTCTCCAGACGAAGATGGGGCTTCTATGATGCCGAATTCGTCGATTGCGGGAAGCGATTCGTCGTCGGGCTTGCCCGTGAGGTGGAACATGATGGGCGTCGAGTCGCTGTCGTAGCCTTCTGCTTCCACGTTCAAGATGATGCTTGCGGATTCATCCATGAACAGGACCAGGTGAGATGTCTGCTCGGGTTCGCTTTCGGTTCCACCGTCAAGGTTGGGGACTATTGCGAAGGCAGCTGCGGTGGCGGCGAGCGCGCATGCAATAGCGATTATGGCTATAAGGGGCTTTTTCTTCGCAGGTTCCGCTTGAGGGGTTGGAGTGGTGCCGGGCGTCGTCATGGAAAGCGCGTCGGATGTTGAGGGAATGCTTTGGTATTCGTTGATGAAAGCCTGGTCGTATGACGTGGTCGGGGGCATGCTCCCACCAGTTATATCTGGAGTCATTCCCTCGGGCTGCATGCTGTCGCCAGGCCAATCTTCGGGAAGGTTGCGGGTCGCGTGCGTCGTTTGCTGATCAGATGGTTCGGTGAGCATCGAATCGCTGTGTACGGTCTCTTCGTTTTCCATGGCCTTCCTTCTTGGCGTAAAACTTGGTGGAGCATGTGTGTGTAAAAGGCTGCTTATGCACAAGCCTTCGAATCCCGTCTTCGCGCAGTTCAGATCGTCAGGTCCGTGCAATGGCGTCTTTACGGATTATCCCATATCCATGGTATGTACGCACGTAAAAACTTACGATAAAATAGAACTGATGTTCGTATGAAAGGATGCATATATGACTGAAGAGCTGGGGATGGCGAAGGTGTTGGAAGGTCTCAACGAAGAGCAGCTGCAGGCCGTAACCGCGACCGAGGGATTCGTGCGGGTCATCGCAGGTGCGGGTTCGGGCAAGACGCGTGCCCTTTCGCATCGATTCGCCTACCTGGTCGATGAGCTTGGCATAATGCCGGGCAATATCTTGTGCGTCACGTTCACGAACAAGGCGGCCAACGAGATGCGACAGCGCATCCACCATCTTACCGGAGACAACGACACCGGCTACATCAACACGTTTCACGGGTTCTGCGTGTCGGTCCTGCAGGAAGACTCCCATGCGGTGCACTACCCGAAGAGCTTCTTCGTGCTCGACAATTCCGACATCGACGCTATGCTCGGCATCATCTACGAAGAGCGTGGCTTATCGCTGCGCGACATGACATTCTCGAAGGCACGCGACATGATCGAGATCCGCAAGCTTTTTACCGAACCGCTCTATTACCGGTTCATGATCGACATGTCGTTGGAGGCGGTTTTGCAACGATACACCGAAGCGCAGAGCGCAGAGGACATCATCTTCTATGGGTATCTCTATCAGGAAAAGAAATGCTTCGGGCTCGATTACAACGACCTCATCAAGTTCACGCTGCACATATTCGAGACGAATCCCGAAATCAAGCTCAAATGGCAGCAACGGCTCGAATACATCATGATAGACGAATTCCAGGACATAGACGGGCTGCAATACGAGCTCATGGAAGCACTGTGCGGTCATCATCGCAATCTATTTGTAGTGGGCGACCCCGACCAGACCATCTATACCTGGCGCGGAGCCAACGTGAAGTATCTGCTCGAGTTCGATGCCAAGCACCCGGGGACGCGCACCATCATGATGAACCGCAACTACCGTTCTACACCGCAGATCGTGGCTGTCGCGAACTCGCTTATAGCAAAGAACCGCATGCGCATGGAAAAGCATCTCGAATCGCAGCTGGAAGGCGGCAGGAACGTTTTGTGGCACCATGCCCGCAGCGCCAAGGAAGAAGCGCTCTGGATTGCCGACGTCGTGCGAAGACTGCACGAGCGCGGTTGCGATTACCGCAGCATGTGCGTGCTCTACCGGGCGCATTACGTCACGCGCAGCGTCGAAGAGGCCTTCCTCGAGCGCGAGGTGCCCTATGCCATATACAGCGGCGTGAACTTCTTCGACCGCATGGAGGTGAAGGATGCTCTATGCTATCTGCGCATGGTAGCCATAGGCGATGACCTGGCGTTTTCGCGTATCGCCAACAAGCCGAAGCGCAACCTGGGTGAAAAGCGGATGCGGTATTTGCGCGACAGGTCCGCACGCGAAGGGGTTGCGTTGCTCGAGGCCTTGCGGCGCAGCGTGGACGAGCCAATCATGCGCGGCACGAAGGCGGCAGATCTTTTGGCACTTGTCGACGAATACCAGGGTAGGTCGGCGCGCATGCCGGTGTCCGAGCTGCTTGCCGCGTTGCTGGACGAGAGCGGCTACGAGGAGGCGCTGCGCACGGAGGGGAGCCAGGAGCGGCTCGACAACCTGGCCGAGCTGCGACAATCGGTATTCGAATACGAGACGTCGTGTGGCGAGGAGGCAACGCTGCAAAACTACCTCGACCACGTTGCGTTGTTTTCGAACCTAGACGCGCATGGCGATGCGCAGAAGGTCAAGCTCATGACCGTGCATGCGGCCAAAGGGCTCGAGTTCCCCCATGTGTTTCTTTGCGGCATGAACGAGGGGGTATTCCCGTCGCGCAAGGTGAAGACCTTGGAAGGAATGGAAGAGGAGCGGCGGTTGGCTTTCGTGGCCTACACGCGTGCCGAGTCGACGCTATGTCTGACCAGCGCAGACGGGTGGAATCTCGATGGTTCGGCGCGCTATCCTTCCCGGTTTGTCCTTGATGTCGACGATGATCTAATCGAGAAGACCTCGCCTGTTGAAGACAACGTGCTGAACCAGGCGCGCGCGTTTATAGCGGCGCATGTGCGCACGCTGAGCGCCACTGCGGCAAAGCCGAGGTTCAAGGTGGGGGATAGGGTCAGGCACAAGACGTTTGGCATGGGCGAAGTGGTGGGTGTTGATGCCGACCGAGGAGCCTATGTTGTCCAGTTCGACGGTATGGCCACGCAGCGCAGCATTTCTTTTCGCGTTGCATTGGAAGCTGGCGTTGGCGCGTGATACCTGATAAGCTGTTATGTCCCGTTTTCGTGTAGCGGGAAGTGGCGATCGGTTGCACGCAGGAGCGCGTATGGACCCAGAATTCGAGGCGGAGCAGAGGCATCTCGACGATACCTATGCGAAATTGCTCGACATCGAACGGCAATGTATCGAGCAGTTGCGGCTTACGCTGATGCAGGCCAGCCAGGACAAGAGCAGCATGTCCGACGAGCTGGCATTGGATTTCACGAGCGATGACATGTCGATGGAAACCTATGCCGACCTAGAGGCGATGAACCGCATCATCGACGGCTACAGCCTTTCGAGCGAGGTGAACACCGAGCAGCTGGCGAAGGCGCGCCTGTTGCTGCAACAGCCGTATTTCGCGAAGGTGAGCTTGCAGTTCAAGCCAGGCGAGCCTGCGCGGGACATATACCTGGGAGCGGCTGGCATGGTCGACGAGAGCTACCGGCATTTCATCGTCGATTGGCGAAGCCCCGTTGCCGAAACGTATTACAACCAGGAAAACGGGAAGACGAGCTACGAAGCACATGGCCGCACGATCAGCTGCGAGCTGAAGCTGCGCCGCCAGTTCGACATATTCAAAGACGAGCTTCGCAATTACTTCGACACCACCATCGCCATCCAGGACCCACTGCTGCTGGCAAGCCTCACGCGCAACCGTACCTCGCAACTCAAGGCGATCACGGCCACCATCCAACGCGAGCAGAACCTCGTCATCCGGCACGACGATGTGCCGGTGCTGCTGGTTTCGGGAATCGCGGGTTCGGGCAAGACAAGCGTGCTGTTGCAGCGAATAGCCTACCTGTTCTATCGCGAACGGGAAAACCTCAAGCCCGACCAGGTGTTCCTTTTAAGCCCCAACCCCGTGTTCGGGTCCTACATAGCAGATGTGCTGCCCGACATGGGCGAGTCGAACCCGCAGACCATCACGTGGCGCGAGCTAATATCGCAGCTGGGAATGGGAAGCCGTGCCTCATGCGATACAGCTGGCTGGAGCGCGTTCGAAAGCATCGACGAAGCCGTTTTCGGCTTGCGGCTGGAACAGGCGGATCTATGCGATCTGCGCGTAGGGGACGAGCGGGTGATTACGTCTAACCAGGTTCGCAATGCGATTGAAAAGCATGCGAAGGTCCCGGTTGGGCCCCGGCTAGCCGCCTTGGTGAACGAGGAGCTCCATGAGCGGCTCGAACAGCGCATCAAGCGGCTTTCCAAAAGCGAAGACGTCCATGACGAGGTTTCCGAGCTCGACCTAGACGAGCAGATCCGCATCTTCGGAAGGTTCGCCCAAACCGAAAGCGAGGAAGAGGCGGTGCACCTTGCCGCTTTATACCTGAGGGATCGATATCGTTTGGTGGAGGAAGCCATCGAAGGCTTCGATTGGCTGCGGATCGATCGTATTGGGATGAGGATGCTGAAGTCGGAAAACCTTTCGGCCGAAGAGTGGCTCTACCTGAAGATGGCGATAACGGGGTATGGCAACCGAGATGCGCGGTATGTGATGATCGACGAGGTGCAAGATTACACCCTGCCGCAGCTTGCCGTGCTCATACGGTATTTCAAAAACGCTCGTTTCCTGCTGCTGGGCGACGAAAACCAGGCCATACGCAACGCAACGGCCACTTTCGATCAGATTCGCATGCTATTCGCCTGCCATCTGGGTCAGGTTCACGAATGCGAGCTTATGACGAGCTACCGTTCCTCTCCCGAGATTACCGAGTTGTTCTGCAGCTTGCTGCCCCAGACTCAGCGCGTGAAGACCTCTTCGGTACAGGAGCCGGGTATCGAGCCTGTTGTGCGCGAGTGTTTGACCGATGGGGAATACCTGGAACAGCTTCGGTGTGCTGTGCGCACCTGCAGGGACGGAGAAGGGCTTTCGGCCGTGATCGTCGATGGGAAATCCCGCGCAAGCTGGATTGCCAAGCAGTTCGCCGACGAAGAGGTAGAGGTTGTGGACAGCCATCGGCAGATTCACGAAGGCGGGGTGTGTGTCATCCCGCTCGACTTGGCCAAGGGCCTCGAGTTCGACCGGGTCGTGGTGCCCGACGCCCAGGCATCGGTCTATGGGCAAGACGACGTGTCTCGCCACCGCCTCTACACGGCGATGTCCCGCGCCACCAAGCAGCTGACCATCCTCTCCCAAGGTCCCATGACCCCCCTGCTCCCCAAAACGTAACAGCTTGTACCGTTCGCCAACCGTCACGCAGGATACCCATGGCCGTACAGCAAGGGCGCCCCTGGTGTATGTGAATGGTACAGCTTGCGCAGGGCGCCTTTAGGCTATGGCACAGCAGGCGAGGACCTAGCGTGCCGCCATGGACGGCCGCGGCAACATGGCGTCACATATGGGTGTTCCTCTGTTCGTTGAGCGGAGGAAAAGAAAAGGCCCGCAGATACATGGGTGGGGGCGTAATCTGCGGGCCGTTGATGCCCCGAAGGGCAACAGCGGATTCGGTTATGTGGGAAGCAAAGACGAATCCGCAACAGGGAATGGTTACCTGTTTGACTTATAGTATTTCAAAACGGTGGTTTTCAAAAGTCTCGCTTTGTGACAAAGTTTTCAGGTCGGTTAGCGAGCTTTGCGATGTGCTCAGGGCGAATATGCCCAGAGGTGTGAATGTGCAAAAGCGCATCGGGCAAGAGTAAAACCAATGGCAGGTTTTAAGCGAGCGGATGGCGTGGGCAGCTGTCTGCCGAGCAGCTCTAAAGCTACTCGGCAGCTATAGATCCTTCGGCGTTCATCAAGAGCGCACACAGGCTGAAAAGGTTTTGGGAATCAGCGGAAGCGCGCTATATCGCGGGCGAAGATGCTCTCGAGCACCGATACGACGGAATCGATCTCGTCGGCTCCGATGCTGGCCTCGTTGATCACGATGCAGCTCACGTTGTACACGGATGGCCTGACGCAGTAGTCGGAGAGCATGGAGAGGTGGATCCCACGTTGCGCTGCCGCCCTCACGATCTCGTCGTCGCTCAGTTTCGTCTTTACGTGCAGCAAAAGGTGCGTTCCCACATCGGTATGTTGGAGCGTGGCGATGCTCATGATCTCGGAACGCTCGAGAGCGTGGGTAATCGCCAAGCGCTGCTTGTCGTAGTGCCTGCGAAGCTTCATAATGTGTCGCTCGAAAAAGCCACCCGATATGAACTGGGCCAACGTCAGCTGCTCGAAGCTTGAAACCGTGCAGGAATAAAAGCTCGACTGCATCCGGTACAGTTCCATGAGGGGGTGGGGGAGCACCATGTAGGATATGCGAATGGAGGGGACGAGCGTCTTCGAGAAGGTGTTTAGGTAGATGATCTTTCCTTGGTTGTCCTGCGAGAACAGTGCCGGCATGGCCCTACCCGAAAAACGCAGCTCGCTGTCGTAATCGTCTTCGATGATGAAGCGCTGTGGTTCTTCGTGTACCCAGGAGATGAGCTCGTCTCGACGCCGCTGGCTCATCGCGACTCCGGTGGGGAAGTGGTTTGCGGGAGAGACGTGCACGATGTCAGCGGCGGAATCGCGCAATCCGTCGACGCAGAGCCCCTCGTCGTCTACATGGAGGTAGTCCCAGCCGGTTCCATACGAACGCGAGACGTTGAAGAGGTTCTTCGAGCCGTAATCGCCGATGGCGATGGTGCAATTCGAGCCGAACAGCTGCAGCAACCGTCCGTAGAGGTATTCGGTGCCAGCCCCGATGATGACCTGGTTGGGAGAGGCGTATATGCCCCTGAACTCGTAGAGGTACGACGTGATGGCACGGCGGAGCGCGAACAATCCGTTGAAGGGCACCGTTTCGAGCAGTTCGGGCTTGCGCTCGGAAAGGGTTTTGCGCATAAGGCGCGACCATGTTTCGGCGGGGAAAAGCGCTTGGGGGCTGCGGTTCCATTTAACGTCGAGCGGTTCTGGCTCTGTGGGTGGTGCTTCGTGGGATTCTCGGTAAGTTCCCTCGGCCCTGTTGGGGCATACGTAGAAACCCGATCCGGGCTTCGCCTCTAGGTATCCTTCGCTTACGAGGAGGTCGTAGGCTTGCTCGACGGTGCTCACGCTCACGCCGAGACGCTTGGAAAGCTCGCGTTTGGAAGGGAGCCTGCTGCCCGCTTCCAGCAAGCCGCACCTGATGTCTTCTCGGATGCAGCGGTGCAGGTATTCGTACTTCGAAGCGCCTTCGCGCTTTTCCATATCGTAAGTGATCATGACGCCTCTTCTCCTAGGATTGAAGATAATTATCACCAATTGATATGAAAATATGCCCTGAAACATCAAAAGAATACAGGTCAATTGAAAAGTGACATGGTAGCAAACATGGAATTGTCGTGATGCGGCAATGAGGGTTGCATGGGAGTTTGCAGGGTGGTAAAAGAAGGTAACCTTTAAAAGCGGTACAGAGAGACCGACAAGGCTTACAAGCTGCAAACGTTCAAAAATGCAATATGCACCTGTGGAAGCCTTCGTCAGTCGCGCGGGCTTTTTTTACGCCCTGCGATGACACGGCAAGCCGGAACCGCACATGGCGGTCATGTGGAAAGGGCGCGCTTCCCACATCCGGCAACGTGGTTTGTCTGTACGCACTCGAACCGAAAGGAGTGTGTATGACCGAAACCCGGAAGACGAAATCCATCGTGATGGATGCAAAGGAAATCGAGCGCACGATAACGCGCATCGCGCACCAGATCCTGGAAGCGAACCATGGAGCAGATAACGTCGCGCTCGTTGGTATCGTCACACGCGGCGATATCCTGGCCAGGATGCTGATGGAAAAGATCAAGGGCATCGAGGGAATCGAGGTTCCCTTCGGGCATCTGGACATCAGCTTCTACCGCGACGACTTCGCCATCTACCTTTCCCCCGAGGTGCTAAGCACCAACATCCCCTTCGACATCGACGGCAAGGACATCGTGCTGGTCGACGACGTGCTCTACACCGGCCGCACCATTCGCAGCGCCCTTGATGCGCTCATGGACATGGGCCGTCCCAAGACGGTTCAGCTTGCCGTGTTGGTCGACCGCGGCCACCGCGAGCTGCCCATCCGCGCCGACTTCGTGGGGAAAAACGTACCCTCGTCGCGCAACGAGATCGTCCGCTTGTTCCTAGAGGAAGTCGACGGGCGCAGCGAAGTGGACATCCTGCAGGTTGAGGCGGGTAGCCATATCGGATCTGCGCCATTGGGAGGTGTCGAATAATGTCGTTTAACCACAAGCACCTGATCGGATTCGACGACTACACCGCCGATGACATCATGACCATCCTGGAAACGGCCGTGCGGTTCCGTTCGGTGAACGAGCGCCGCATCAAGAAGATCCCCACCTTGAAGGGGTTTACGGTCGTGAACATGTTCAACGAGCCGTCCACCCGCACGCGCTCCAGCTTCGAGATTGCCGAGAAGCGCCTGAGCTGCGATAGCCTGAACTTTGGCGGTTCATCAACCTCTACCGTGAAAGGCGAAAGCCTGGTGGATACCGTTATGACGCTGTGCTCGTACAAGATCGACATGATCATCGTGCGCGACAGGCATGCGGGCGTTCCCGCAAAGATCGCCGAAGTGTCCGGCGTGAGCGTCATCGACGCGGGCGACGGCAAGCATCAGCATCCCACCCAGGCACTGCTGGACCTGTACTCCATCTGGCAGGAGAAGGGCGATTTCAACGGCCTGAAGGTGGGTATCGTGGGCGACATCGGGCACTCGCGCGTTTGCGGATCTCTTATTCCCGCGCTCAAGATCATGGGCAGCGAAGTCACGGTCATCGCACCACCCACGCTCATGCCCGCGCGTCCCGACGTTTTGGGTGCCGACCATGTGACGTGCAACCTCGACGAGGTCTTGCCCGACTTGGACGTGGTATACATGCTTCGCATCCAGCGCGAGCGGCTGGAGGGCGCGCCGTATCCCAGCCTGCGTGAATACAACATGCTCTATGGCCTCACGCAGGAGCGAGACCGCCTGATGAAGCCCGATGCGCTCATCTGCCATCCGGGTCCCATCAACCGCGGCGTCGAGCTCGACAGCTTCATGGCCGACCATCCGAAGCGTTCGGTCATACTAGACCAGGTCTATGCGGGTATCCTGACCCGCATGGCTGCACTGTACCTGCTGCTTGGAGGGAGCGAAGATGGCATCTCTGCTTAAGAACGTACGCGCAATCGACCCCCAGGTGGGTTTGGACGAAATCTGCGACATTCTCGTCGAAGACGGCAAGATTGCCCAGGTGGGCAACGATCTTGCAGCTGAAGGCGCAGAAGAGCTCGACATGACGGGCAAGATCTGCGTGCCCGGCCTGGTGGACATTCACGTGCATCTTCGCGAGCCCGGCTACGAGCAGAAGGAAGACATCGCCTCTGGCACGCGGGCGGCTGCCCATGGCGGTTTCACAGCCGTGTGCTGCATGGCGAACACGAACCCGGTCACCGACAACGCGATGGGCGTGGAGTACATCAAAGCTCGAGCCGAGGCTGTTGGAAAGTGCCGTGTGCATGTAGCTGGAGCATGCACGCAAGGCTTGAAAGGAGAGATTCTTTCCGAGATGGGCGACATGGTTGCCCATGGGGTTTCTGCTTTCAGCGACGACGGCCGCGGCATCCAAGGTGCGGGCATGATGCGCCGCGTGATGGATTACGCCGTTCAGTTCGATCGCGTGGTCATGGCTCACGAACAGGATGAAGACTTGGTCGGTGAAGGTCAGGTGAACGAGGGCGTCGTGTCCACGCGACTGGGCATGCTGGGTTGGCCTGCTGAAGGCGAGGAGATCCAGATCGCCCGCGATATCGCGCTCTCGCGCTTGACGGGCTGTCCTCTGCATGTGCAGCACATCTCCACGGCACGCGGTATGGAGCTGGTACGTGCCGCCAAGGCCGAGGGCCTGAAGGTCACCTGCGAGGCAACTCCTCACCATATGTTCCTGAACGAGGATGCCATCGACAACAGCTACAACACCAGCATGAAGGTGAACCCCCCGTTGCGTACCCAGGCTGACAACGATGCTCTCGTTGCTGGCATCCTCGATGGTACGGTCGATTGCATCGTTACCGACCATGCTCCGCATACCGCCTGGGAAAAGGATCGCGAGTTCGAGCTCGCCCCCTTCGGCATGACGGGTTTGGAGACCTCGCTTGGCCTGGTGCTCACCCAGCTGGTGGATACCGGCATCATCGGATACGACCGCATGGTCGAGCTTATGGCCATCAACCCGCGCAAGGTCTTGCGTGCCGAGGAGGTGCGCATCGAGGCTGGCAGCACTGCCGACCTCACGGTCTTCGATCCCCAGGTCGAATGGACGGTTTCCGCGGACGACTTTGCAAGCAAGGCGAAGAACTCCGGCTTCGTCGGCGCAAACCTGAAGGGTCGCGCTACCGACGTCTTCGTTGCCGGCAAACCCACCCTTCGCGACGGCGCCATCGCCGAATAACAACGGGGTATGCAGTAGATACCGTGAAGAGGGACGAGGGCCAATCGGCTCTCGCCCCTTCTAATCACAAATGGGATATGGAACGTTCTTCCCAGAACAGTGTTCCATTCGCAATGCAAGAAAAACAAAACAAAACAAAACAAAACAAAACAAAACAAAACAAAACAAAACTGTCCTGTTTTATGCGCGCAATGATAAAGGTTCTGTCTTGTTGTCGTCCTTAGGCTCCCGAGCTGATTGTGTACTCGAATTCGCAATTGCTGCATTTGTAGTGATTAACGACGCCGTACATGTAACACTCTGTCTTATAGGGATCGTTCATAGTGCCACATGCAGGGCAAGGGGCGGTATACTTACCGTTGACGCTGGAGATATCCTGACCGCCAGCGATGTCTGTAAGTGCCTCTTCAGGGAGGCGTGCATCAGCCTTCGGGTTCTCAGTGTTCATGGTTACCTCCTCGTTTCAGATAAGTGTCAGTAATGCTTCTCTAATAGTGCCCGTTGCAGGAAGCAGATAAAGAATCGAGGGCGTAAAGACCTTGGATGCTACGGTCTATTAGGATATGTTGCCACTATCGTCTACATGTAGCATCTCGGTGCTTTGCGTATTTCAATCTGCGGATAATTATACGTTGCTGAAGGCGAATCGTTTCAGGATACTTTCAACTCCTGTCTGCAGTCGGCATGTCCTTAGGGTAATTGGAGTATGCATCTAGGATGTTGCCATGGAGCGAGAATTAATACCGCTTTCGGGGCGAGATCTGGTGAAAGACCATTCCCTTCATGACGGATGATGCGAAGACTTCTCCTGGTAGCATCCCATAGGGTTTCTGCGGTCGATGGATAGGCCGATTCGATGCATAGAGGCGCTGTGATAGCATGTAACCAGCTGTTTTGATGAAGAATCATTACAAGGTGTCAAGGGGGAGGATGAACGATGGATTACCGGAATTGGCTCGAAGGAACCTGGAATGCTGAAAGCGATTTTGCCTTGCTTGCACAGGAAATGGAAGCCGATTTGGTGAGTCAGCTCAGGGGGACTGGGATCAAGCTGCTCAAGACGGTGCCGAATCCTTTCCGCTTCAGTGCCGTTCTCGAAGACGAGGATGGCAAAAAATGGATGCATGTGCTCACCGAAGACGTTCGCGATGGTGAAGGATGGTTCGAGAATGTGAGTCTGAGGCGCATGTCATCGCAAATGGACTGGAAGGGGGACAAGCTCTTCTATCACAAATGGGATGAATTGGGGACATATACTGTAAAGTACATGTCAGAGGAATACGATGATACTGCTCTGTAGCGGCGTTATCAAAGCATGTTTTAGCTGTGAGTACCACGATGGAGGAGATGCCGGTGGGCGGATCTGGATTGGTTGACGAGAAGGGGAGGGTGCTGACCAACGAACATTTGGGTTGCAATCTCTACCTTCTGAAGGTGGAATCGCCTGAAATCGCGGCTCGAATTGAGCCTGGGCAGTTTGTGCACACGTTGATTCCCGGCATGGAGGGGCATATCCTGCGTAGGCCGTTCTCAGTCTACGATGCCGATGCGGAAAACGGTACCATCGAGATACTGTACCAGACGGTCGGTTTCGGATCGAGGCATCTGTGCGGTATCGAGCCAGGTGGTCTCGTAAGCAATATCGGTCCAGTCGGCAATGGCTGGCAGGTTCCCGACGGCTGTTCGCGAGTCCTGCTCGTCGGCGGCGGCGTGGGTGCGGCTCCGCTGTTCATGTTCGCAAAGCGCCTGGTTGCCTCTGGCGTTGAAACCGATGTCGTTCTTGGTGCTCAGACCGAGGAGGCGATGGTGTGCGCCGAACGATATGAGTCTGCATTGGGAAAGCCTGTTGTCATCGCCACTGACGATGGGACGCTGGGTTATTCGGGATTCTGCACCGGGCCAGCGCAAGAGATGATTGACGGGAATGCATACGATCTGGTTGCCTGCTGTGGGCCCGAACCGCTCATGCGCATCGTATCGAACATGGCGCAAGAGGCAGAGGTGCCCTGCCAGGTGTCGATGGAGAGGCGCATGGCGTGTGGCGTGGGAGCCTGTCTGTCATGCGTTGTCGATACGTCGTCGGGCAAACGTCGTTGCTGCGTAGACGGTCCCGTCTTCGATGCGAAAGAGGTGACCTGGTGATGGCACCGAACATGAACATGCAGGTTAACCTGGGTGGTCTGGTCATGAAGAACCCCGTGACGGTGGCTTCTGGAACGTATGCGGCTGGACGAGAGTATAGCAACTTCGTTCCCGTAGAACGTCTGGGAGCGGTTACCACCAAGGGAGTCTCGCTGAAGGGATGGGTCGGAAACGACAGCCCTCGTATCGCCGAGACCGCATCGGGCATGCTCAACTCCATTGGGCTTCAGAACCCTGGTGTCGAAGCTGTGAAGACCAAGGACCTGGCATGGCTGCAGGAGCATGACGTGCCGGTGATCGTGAACGTCTCTGGCCACAGCTTCGACGAATATGTCCAGGTGATCGAAGCGTTCGAAGATGACGAGCGCGTTCACGCGTTCGAGGTGAACATCAGCTGTCCAAATGTCGACCAAGGCGGAATGACATTTGGCACGCACTGCCCGAGCGTGGAAACCATCGTCTCACGTTGCCGGGCGGCGACGAAAAAGCCGATGATAGTAAAGCTCACGCCGAATGTAACCGATGTGGTCGAGATCGCCAAGGTGGCGGAATCTGCGGGTGCCGATGCTCTTTCCCTCATTAACACGCTGTTGGGCATGGCCATAGATGCAAAAACGCGCAGACCGAAACTTGCGCGCATCGTGGGTGGCCTTTCCGGCCCAGCGGTGAAGCCGGTGGCTTTGCGGATGGTATGGCAGGTGCACAAAGCCGTTCAGGTTCCCATCTTGGGTATGGGCGGCATAGCCACAGGCGAAGACGCCGTGGAGTTCATGCTCGCCGGCGCGACAGCTGTTGCCGTGGGCACTGCGAACTTCTTCAACCCTCATGCTACGGTCGATGTCATCGAGGGAATCGAGCGCTACTGCTTGGAGCAGGGCGTGGACGACGTAAATGATTTGATTGGAGGGCTGCAATGCTAGGTAGCTTCAAGGAAATCCCCGCGCGCGAGCGCATCATCGTCGCCTTCGATTGCGACCGCGAGCGTGCGCTCCAGCTTGCCGACCAATTGCAGGGAAGTGCGACGTGGGTGAAGATAGGCATGACGCTGTACTACCTGGAGGGGCCCTCCATCGTACAGGAGATGAAGGAAAGGGGCTTCAAGGTGTTCCTGGACCTAAAGTTCCACGATATCCCGCACCAGGTAAGGGGTGCGGCAGCATCCGCTGCCGCCACCGGGGCGGACATGCTCACCATGCACGCGGTGGGCGGAGTTGCCATGATGCAAGCTGGCAGGGAAGGTGCCCTCGAGGGTTCGGGTAAGGATATTCCCCCGGTCACGCTGGGCATCACGGTTCTCACGAGCATGGATGCAGAAACTCTGGCGGCAACGGGTGTCGTGCGCCCCGTTGAAGAACAGGTCGTGGCCTTGGCAACCCAGGCGCGGGAAGCTGGTCTGACCGGCGTGGTCGCATCTCCCAGGGAAGCGGCCATGCTGCGCGAGGCGCTTGGCCCCGATACCTACATCGTCACCCCGGGTGTGAGGCCTGCCGGATCCGACGTGGGCGATCAGAGCCGCATAGCCACGCCAGCTCAGGCGTTTGAAAACGGCGCATCGCATCTGGTCATCGGCCGCCCGATAACCGGTGCAGACGACCCTGCGCGGGCTTTCGAGGATATAGTCGCCTCGTTGGCGTAAGGAGGCTGCAACAGGACTAATATTGCATACTATAAGATATCTATACTGTCAATGAAACAAGACTGAACGTAAATAATGGTGGTTTTGAGCGTTTCCATGTATTTGGCAAATTGGCTGTTCAACACGAATGGGATGCGTTAAACTCGTTGCCCGATGTGCGTTACTTGGTATTGGTATCGTATTGGAAACAAGGAGAAACCTATTATGGCAATTCCACAATTGACTCAGGAAGAGCGCAAGGAAGCTCTTGAAAAGGCGAAGGCAGCCCGCATCAAACGTGCAGAGGTCCGCGAAGACCTCAAGTCGGGCAAGCTCACCTTGACCGAAGTGCTCGATATGAAAGAAGATCCGATCGTCGGCCGCATGAAGGTGTCGACTCTCATCGAAACGCTTCCCGGCTACGGCAAGGCCAAAGCAGAAAAGGTCATGAACGAGCTTCACATCGCCGAGAGCCGCCGTCTGCGTGGTCTGGGCGAAAGGCAGCGCATCGCATTGTTGGAGCGTTTGGGCTAGTGGCATCTCGCGGAAACCTTTTCGTGATTTCGGGGCCATCAGGTGTCGGCAAGGGCACGCTGGTGGCCCGTGTAGTTGAGCGGCTCGATAACGTATGGATATCTGTTTCAGCCACGACGCGATTGCCGCGCACAGGCGAAGTGGATGGCGTGCATTACCGTTTCCTGACAGACGACGAGTTTGACGAGCTCGTCGAATGCGATGGGTTCCTGGAGTGGGCTCCCGTGCACGACAGGCGCTATGGCACGCCACGGGCGCCCATCGAAGAACACCTCTGCTATGGTGATACGGTCATCGTCGAGATAGACGTTCAGGGTGCCTTCCAAGTGAAGGAGAAGATGCCCGAGGCACACCTCGTGTTCATCGACGCCCCGAGTGTCGAGGTCATCGAGCAGAGGCTGCGCGATCGCGGCACCGAATCGGACGATGTGATTGCTGCGAGGATGAGAACTGCCCTGGTGGAGCTCGAGCAGAAGATGAGGTATGATTACGTGCTCGTGAACGACGATTTGGACAGGGCAGAACAAGAGCTCGTGTCCTATATCGAAAAGCAAGCTGCGAATATGTGAGGGATTTGCAATGAGTCTTATTGAACCGAAGATCGATATTTTGCTCGAAGAGGCCGACAACGACCGATTCCTGCTGTGTGCGCTCGCTGCCAACCGTGCGCATGACATCAACGAAATGCTGCGCGGCCAGCGCGATCGCGCCATCCAGCTGCAGACGGCCGTGGAAGTGGCGAAGGCATCGAACCGCAAGCCGCTTTCCATCGCCTTCGAGGAAATTGCGAACGAGGACATCTCCTACGACCCGGCCACCATCAAGGTAAAAGAGCACTAACGCCAGCTCATAAAAGTGCATGGCCCGTTCGGGATCAACCCGGGCGGGCCTTTTCATGAAGACGGAGCCACCATGAGCCAATTCCAGAGAATCTGCCTCGTCCATTACCACGAAATCGGCCTCAAGCGCCATAACCGCACGACGTTCGAGATGCGCTTGCTGCGCAACATCCAGACCATCCTCGAAGGGTATCCCATCGTCACGATCATAAGGATATCGGGCAGGCTCTGCGTATTCATAAAAGAGGGAACCAGCTACGCTGCGGCCTGTGCCATCGAGGATGCCATCGTGGACGTGCCCGGGGTTGCGCGCGTGTCGTGCGGGTACAAATGCGACCGCGATATCGAGCTCATCAACGACGCTGCCGAATGCTCGCTGCGCGATGTGGGCGATTTCCTCACGTTCAAGGTGGCTGCACGGCGCAACCACACCGATTTCCCCATCGACTCGATGCAGATGAACCAGCTGGTGGGAGCGCATCTATGCGAGAAGTTCCCCGATAAGGTAGTAAAGATGGTCGACCCCGACGTGCGAGTATGCGTCGAGGTGATCGAGGGCAATGCATACGTGTACGCGCGCAGCATCCGCGGTATCGGCGGGTTGCCGGTGGGCAGCAGCGGGAAAATCGTGACCCTGCTTTCCAGCGGCATAGACTCGCCGGTTGCAACTTGGAAGATGGCACGGCGTGGTGCTGAATGCATCGGCGTGCATTTCAGTGGCCGTCCCCAGACGGCAGATACGAGCGAGTACCTGGTCGACGACATCGCGCGCGTGCTCGAGCGCACGGGATGCATTGCGAGGGTATATGTCGTGCCCCTTGGTAACTACCAGCGGCAGATCGCCCTCGATGCGCCGCCTGCGCTTCGCGTTATATTGTATCGGCGGCTTATGTTCAAGGTGGCCCAGGAAATTGCACGCAGGGAAGGCGCAAAGGCGATTGCCACTGGCGAGAGTCTTGGCCAAGTCGCGTCGCAGACACTCGAGAACATCGCGGCAACCGACCATGCCGTTGATTTGCCAGTGTTTCGCCCGCTCATTGGCGACGACAAGATCGACATCATCGCCTGCGCCCAGCGGCTTGGGACATACGACATATCGAGCCAGGACGCACCTGATTGCTGCACTCTCTTCATGCCGCGAAGCCCCGAGACGCACGCAAAGCTGCCCAAGGTTCTGGAAGCCGAATCGATGTTTCCCATCGACGAATGGGTGCTCGAGCTCGCCGACTCGGCCGAACCCCATGATTACCGCTGTCCTTCGTACAAGCCTAGGAAAAAGCGGCCAAACGCGCAACAGTAGCAGATTAGCCCATTCGCGCACCGAGCTTGGGTGATGTGAGTTGCATCTGCATCAGTAACCCGTCCGCGCAACAATACCAAGAGAATGCCCATGGGGAAGCCATGGGAACACCAGCGGTTGGATTCTTGCAAGCTTTTCGCAAGGTGCTGGTCAAACCACTCGTGGTATGCGCGTAAGCATTGCCTGCTAGCATCGAATGAGACCGGAGCTAGGAGGTGGCCTTGCCTTTCGTGGAATCGTCTCAGTCGATGAAATCGCGCCTTGATCGGGTAGGCGTGAGTACGCCCATCGTCGCGGGTATCGTGGCGTTGTTCATCGTCGCATGCGTGTTGATGGTCCAGAACTTGTCGTTCGTGCTTGGTGAAGGGGGCTTCACCATCACGCAAGGCGAAGCCGTGCAGGATTCGTCGGGCGACGATGGGGGCGAGGAGGTCGCAGATAGCGGCAAAGGCGACACGTCGGAAAACTCGGAGGGCTCCTCCGGCTCCGCATCCGCAGATCCGAAGCCTCGTGATGTTGCCTCGGAGGTGACGGTGTATGTGAGCGGTTGTGTAACAGAGCCCGGCGTGTACTCGCTTGGAGCCAATGCCCGCGTCAACGATGCGGTGAACGCCGCTGGCGGGTTCGGCGAAGGTGCCGCCACCGATGCAGTGAACCTGGCAAGAACTGTCGCTGACGGCGAACAGATCGATATCCCCACCGAAGAGGAAGTGGAGGCTGGATCGGCAAGTGGCGATGCTTCGGGAGTTCCCCTTGCAGCTGGGCTCGAGACCCCGGATGTAGCATCGGGCCTTGTCAACATCAACACGGCTGACGCCATGCAGTTGCAAGCCCTGCCTGGCGTGGGTGAGGTAACCGCCGAGAAGATCATAGCAAGCAGAGAAGAGGAGGGTCCCTTCCAATCTCCCGAAGACATAAAGCGCGTGTCGGGCATAGGCGATAAGAAATATGCGGAAATGGCCGACAGGATCACCGTTGGGTAGAACGTGGATTCTCGATGGTCGTCCCCTGCATGGGTGCCGATGCTCGCGTTCGGTGCGGGAACTTGGTTAACCGCAGCGTCTGTTCTGGGAAGTTCGAGGGAATGGAGCATGCATGCCTGCGCAGCTGCGTGCATCACCTCGGTGCTGGCTGGCGTGTTAGTCGTGGCTCTCATGCGCGAAAGCAGGCATCGGATTGCATGCATCGGCATTCTGGGATGCTGCACCGGTGTCTTGCTGGCTGCGTCAGCTACCGCCAACCTGCAGGTGCACATGATGGCCGTGCAAGACCTGGGGGCAACAGAGATGGTATTGCAGGTCGTGGAAGACTCCAAGGATGGCGATTACGGCGCATCGTGCATTGCGATTGCAAGACTCTTAGATGGGCAGCGCGTCCGCGTTCGCGTGAATCTTCCTGAAGGTATCGATGCCAACTGCTGGCAGCGGATACAGGCTCATGCCGCCATCAGTGCTCCTGGCGAAACATCGGCTCAGTACTACTGGAGAAAGAGTTGCGTGGGAAGCGTTACCCTTGACGACGTCGAGCTGTTGGATCCGACAGGTCCCATAGGCGCAGTGTTTCGATTGCGCGACCGGGGTATACGCACGCTCGATAACCTGCCCCCCGGCTTTCGGAAGGGCAACGACAAGGGAATCGCGCTGCTTGAGGCCATCCTGTTCGGGAGCAGGCGCGAGCTGTTCGCCAGCGATTTTTACCGGGACGTGAAGGTTGCAGGCCTCGCCCACATGGTTGCGGTATCCGGCGCCCACCTTGTCATCATATCGGGTTTCTTCGTCGCGATGCTGCGAGCCATGCGCTTTCCCAAGGCAGTCTGCATATTGTTACAGGGTGCATTCGTTATCGCGTATGTTGCTTTCACGGGAATGCCGGTTTCGGCGATGAGGGCTGCCATTATGAGCCTGTGTGCATTGAGCTCCCATTTTGCAAGGCGTCGGTCTTCTTCGCTAACAGCGCTGGGGCTTTGCGTCATGGCCATGGTCGGCCTCGACCCGTTCATGGCCGTGTCGGTGTCGCTTGCCCTTTCGTGTCTGGCATCGTTGGGCATCGTGCTCTTCTCGCATCCGATCGACGAGTGGATCGATGGGTTTCTGGGCGGTCGTTGCCGGTTCGTCTCGAAAACCCTCGCAGCAACCATCGCCGCGAATGCCTTAACGCTTGGCGTATCGGCAGCGGTGTTCGCGCAAGTGCCTCTCATATCGCCCCTTTCAAACCTCTTGGCTGTGCCGGTATTCACCGTCCTCGTTTGCGCGGGCATGGCTTGTGCAGCATTGGGGGCGATTGTTCCGTCTGTGGGAGTGGTGCTGATGCTGCCAGTCGCCATGATTGCCCAGGTGTTCTGTGATGTTGTTGGCGTGATAGCATGCATCCCATTCGCATGCGTTCCCGCAGACATAGACCTTGGCGTCGCAGTTGTGGTCACGATCGCTGCATTGTTGGCCTATTTGCGCTTCGTGCGGGCCGGGATGATTCAGCTATCGGGGAAGGCCCTGGCAGCTGGTCT
The DNA here is from genome assembly GCA_045118335.1 of Eggerthellaceae bacterium. Classification (GTDB taxonomy): domain Bacteria; phylum Actinomycetota; class Coriobacteriia; order Coriobacteriales; family Eggerthellaceae; genus W1P20-047. The sequence continues at coordinate 62,287 of JBGUXY010000041.1, read as the reverse complement.
GATTGCGGTCGTTGCGGCATATGCAATCTTGCCACGTGCCCACGGGGCCGAAATCATCATGCTCGACGTGGGTCAAGGTGATGCGGTTGCGTATCGGAAGGGCAATCGTGTCGTATTGGTCGACACGGGCACAAACGACAGTCAGGTTCTGGCAGCTTTGGCTCGCCACGACATACGCTCGCTCGATGCCGTGATCATCTCGCATCCCGACGACGATCACTGCGGATCCCTTCAGGCAATATCGGACATCGTACCCATCGGGACCGTGTGCGTCGCTGCCGACTTGATGGAATGCGAATGCCAAAACTGCGAAAAGCTACGCTCGGACACGAACGGAATGGACATGACACCCCTCAACGTTGGAGATGAGGTGGAATTCGCCGGTTTTCACATGACCGTGATCGCTCCCGAGGCGTTCAGCGACGAGGGTGGAAACTCCGACAGCCTGGTCATGACGGTGACCATAGATTGCGACGGTGATGATATCGCAGATTGGTCGGCGATCACGAGCGGCGATGCGGAGGCCGAGGCGCTGGATCGATTGCTGGACGAGGGGCGTATTCAGCATGCAGATGTGCTCAAGGTAGCGCATCACGGTTCGGCGGGGAGTCTAAACGACGATCTGCTGACGGCCATATCACCTCGGGTGGCCCTTATAGGCGTCGGTGAGGGAAACCGCTATGGTCATCCCTCTCCAGAAACGCTCATCTTGCTAAATCGTTACGGAGTGCAAACATATCGCAGCGATCTGGACGGCGATGTTACCTGCATCCTAACGCCGAACTCCCTTACCGTTAGAGCATCGCGATGAATCGCCGTCGGTTCTTGCAGGGGCCACGGCAGGGGCCGGGCCCTAGCCATGCAAGCACGTCGCGCCGACCTGGACGGCGGTGCCGCCTTCGTCCCCTGGGCGAACTCTCTCATTGTGGGGATGCCCCGGTGAATTGCCGCCGAGTCTTAACGGAGCCACGGCAGGGGATGTCCATTCTTGCGACAATCGGAATGGTGACATAATATGCACCCATTATTGATATCTAGTTCTATGACGGTTTTGACCAAACTTTTGGTAAAGGAACGAGCCAACCCATTGCATGCATTCTGCTCGAAAGAGATGCGCGAGAGTTTTCGGATCGCTGGTGGTGTAGGGTTCTTGCCAGCTTGCAGCTTGGCCTTACGGCTTTATGGGATTCTCGTTTATGCGTGGTGGAATCTTGCATATTCAAGGAGTGATCAAGGAAGGGGCAGTCCCTTGCTGCGATATAACCTGCATCATCTTGCTGGAACCTTTCTTCGTGAGTACGCTTCGAATAATTGGGAAGGGAGCTATAGCACACGGGTAAGCGATTTACCCACAATTCGGGTTTCCTTGACCCACAAATCTGGAATTCTTGACCCACAAATCGGCTTTTCATGCTAGAAACATCGATTTCGCTTGTGCAGGCTCCTGCGACCAGCAAATAGGGACTTCAGCTTATGAATCTCCGGCAAGATCATGTACAACGAAGGAGTTCGAACATCAAGTACATCATGGGCGCTGGTCGAAGGAGCATGGTGGCTTCCGAAAAGACAGAAGTGCGAAAGTAGGCAAAACATGATGGCAGGTGCTGGTTGGCAGGAGCGTGGTAACTCTTCCGAAAAGGAAGAGCAGCGATAGTAGGCTGAAAATGATGGCAGGTGCTGCGTATATGAGGGCTGAAATACAGTTTGGATGAGGTTTCGAAAGGCCGGTAGGCTTGCCTTCGGGGTTTTTCATGCCAGCTCCGAAACCAAGTGGGATGGGTATTCCCAGCGGCTGGTGATATGCCTGAAAACCCAGCCATAACCTAGCGGATGCAAGACGTTGGTTAACGTGGCGTGCAGGTGGGATGTTGTATGCAATTTGGGGATAGGCATGGGGTGTGGGATAGAATGGGTCCATGGCTGGAAAAGAACCGAAACCCTTGCTTGCCGCGTACCTGGTTACTGGCGCAGATGAGCTGAAGAAAGAGACCGTTATCAGGCGGCTTCATGCCCGCGTGGCTATGATGGGCGACCTGGAATTCAACTTCGACCGCTTCAACGGCGAAAACGCCACGGCCGAAGAAATCACCGCGGCCTGCAACACGCTGCCGTTTGCCAGCGACGTGCGCTTGGTGCAGGTGGATGCAGCAGACCGTCTGAAGAAATCCGATTTGGAAGCGCTTGTTCAATACCTCGGTCATCCGAACGAGAACACGGTTCTTGCCCTGGTGGCGACCACAATAACCAAGAACACCCGCCTGTACAAGGCGGTTGCGAAGCTGGGGAAGAGCGCCGTCATCGATTGCGCTCCCGTGAACCGCAAGGACCTTCCCGTCCGCGTACGGGAAATGGCCCCAACATACGGCATCACCATCACGCCATCTGCAGCTAACGCTCTAGTCGACCTCGTGGGCGAGAACACGGTTGCCATAGACGCCGAGCTGCGAAAGCTCGCACTGGCGCACAAGGGCACCGACCCTGTGAACGACAACGAGGTCAACAGCTTAGTCAGCCGCACCGCGGAGGCAAAGCCCTGGGAATTCGTCAACGCGTTCAGCTCTCGAAACGCCCGGAAGTGCGCCGCCTTGCGTCAGCGCATGGAATCGACGTCAGAATACGCGCTCATGGGCATGTGCGTCACGCGCATTCGGGAACTCATGGCCGCTCAGTGCCTGATGAACCGCGGACAGATCGCGCAGCTCGCAGATCATCTGAAGATGCCCGCCTGGCGTGTGAAGAACCATGGCTTATGGGCACGCGGTTTCACGCCCGATGAGTTGCGGCGTGCCTTGGTGACTGCGCGCGATGCCGAGCAAGCCATGAAGAGCGGCTCCGATTCCGCCGCCACGTTCACCGATTGGTATCTAGGCGTCATCGCTCGAAGGTAACCGCAACGAAAAAGAGCCCGAAGGCTCTTTTTCGTCTTGATATGCGGATGGATTCGAAGAATCCCGTCTCAAGCAGTTTGGGGGAGCTATTCTGCTTCCTCTTCGGCGGCTTCTGCTGCGGCTTCGGCGGCCTTGCGCTCTGCAGCTGCCTTTTCGGCCTTCTGCGTTTCGGCACGGCGGGCGGCCTTGGCTTCGGAAGCTTCCTTCATGGCAGCATTGCGGGCGGCCTTGGCCTCGGCCTTCTTGCTGGTGCCGGGGGCATTGGGGGCCTTGCGGGCGGGGGCCTTGAAGTTGGCGCGATCCTCGTCGGTGGCCACCGTGTTGGCGAGCTTCATGATGCCGCTCTTGCGGTTGGCGGCCTGGTTCTTGTGGATGACGCCCTTGGTAACGGCGCGGTCCATGAGCTTGCAAGCATAGTGCGCTTTCGCGAGTGCCAAAGCACCGTCTTCAGCCTCGACCGCTTCGTGGACGGCGCGGGTAGCCGTCTTCAGTTCCTTGCGGATGGCGCGGTTGCGAAGACGTGCCTTTTCGTTGGTGATGTTGCGTTTCTTCTGGCTCTTGATGTTCGCCACGGTTTGATCCTCCATTGTTATGTACAAGTTGTTTCAGACGGCGTCGACCCCCGTTGCCGCCATGGAGGGGACTGTTTCCCCATGGAAGCACGGCTGCCGCCGCATCGTGTTGCCAGGAATATCGACAACAAGCCTCGTTCCTTGCGCGAACTCCTTGTGCAAGTGAACAGGATAGCTTTCATGCGCCTTCTATGCAAAGAAAACATGACTGTTACCATCAACGCAACACACTTCGATGCTGTAGACGCTCAAGATGGTGCCCTGGACGCGACGACTGCCGTCGGTCGGCAAATATTATGGTCATGGGTTATTTGGCTTCGCAACGGTTGTCGATTGCGCTAAAGTAACGCGAATGAGCGTCAATCCGGAATACATACGAAACTTCAGCATCATCGCGCACATCGACCATGGCAAGTCGACGTTGTCCGATCGCGTGCTCGAGATGACGGGCACCATCGCGCAACGCGACATGCAGGAGCAAGTGCTTGATTCCATGGACATCGAGCGAGAGCGTGGCATTACCATCAAGAGCCAAGCTGTGCGTGTCGACTACGTGTCCGATGATGGCGAAACCTACTATTTCAACCTCATCGATACACCGGGGCACGTAGACTTCACCTACGAGGTGTCGCGCAGCCTCGCGGCATGCGAGGGCGCGGTGCTCGTCGTCGACGCCACGCAGGGGGTCGAGGCGCAAACCGTGGCCAACGCGATGCTGGCCATGAACGCCGACCTAGAGATCGTCCCGCTGATTAACAAGATCGACCTTCCGTCTGCCGAACCCGACCGTGTGCGAGCCGAAATCGAAGACGCGCTCGCCATACCCGCAGACGATGCGGTGTTGGCAAGCGGCAAGACAGGCGAGGGCGTGCACGACCTGCTTGAGGCCATTGTCTACAACATCCCCGCTCCAACCGGCGACCCCGATGCCCCGCTTCGCGCGCTCATCTTCGACTCGTACTTCGACGCATATCGCGGCGTAGTTGCGCTCGTGCGCATCGTCGATGGCGTGTTGCGCAAAGGAGATCGCGTGCGGCTTATGGCCACCGGCTGCGATGCCCTGGTCGAGGACGTCGGCATCCGCAGGCCAGCAGAGATATCTACCAACCAGCTTGGCGTGGGTGAAGTGGGTTACCTGGTCACGGGCCTGAAAGATCCTTCCATGGTGAAGACCGGCGATACCGTCACGCTCGCGAAGGGGGGCGTGGAAACCCCTCTGCCCGGTTATCGCGACGTGAAGCCCATGGTCTACACGGGCCTGTATCCCATCGATTCCGACCAGTACACCGACTTGCGCGACGCGCTCGAAAAATTGAAGCTCAACGACCCCGCGCTGGTCTACGAGCCCGAGACGAGTCATGCGTTGGGTTTTGGGTTCCGCGTGGGCTTTCTGGGGTTGCTGCACATGGAAGTGGTGAAGGAACGTCTCGAGCGAGAGTTCGACCTCGATTTGCTCGCCACGGCTCCAAGCGTCGAATACCATGTTTACAAGTCGGATGGCACCATGGTGAGCCTCCATTCCCCGCAGGACATGCCCGATCCGGGCAAGATCGATCGGGTTGAAGAGCCCTATCTTAACGTGAAGATTCTCGTGCCGCCCGACTACGTGGGCGCCGTGATGGATCTGACCGTTGGGAGGCGCGGCACGTTCGTGAACATGAACTACCTCTCTCAGACCACGGTCGAGATGACGTGGGACATGCCGCTTTCCGAGATGATCATGGACTACTTCGACAAGCTCAAGAGCTCGACTAAGGGATACGCATCGCTTGATTACGAGTTCGGTGGCTACAAGCCTTCCAACCTGGTGAAACTCGACATCTTGCTATCGGGGAGCCCCATCGATGCCCTCTCGTTTATCGTGCACCGCGACAAGGCGTACGAGCGCGGGCGCGTTTTGTGCCAGAAGCTGAAGTCCATCATACCCCAGCAGCTTTTCGAAGTGCCCATCCAGGCGGCAATAGGAGGGCGCGTGCTTGCCCGTCAAACCGTGAAAGCCAAGCGCAAGGACGTGCTCGCGAAGTGCTATGGCGGCGACATCACGCGCAAACGCAAACTGCTGGAAAAGCAGAAGGCCGGCAAGAAGCGGATGAAGAGCATCGGGAGCGTAGAGGTTCCCCAAGAGGCATTCATGGCCATATTGAAGGTGGATGATTAACATGGCGCGTCACGATGGCGAATACGATTGGCTCGAAGACCCCTTCAACGAACGCAAGGACTCCAACAAGGACTCCACCGGCATGGGTTCGGGGAGCAAGGTAGTTGTGGGGGTCGGTTGCCTGGCGGTTGTCGTGCTCATCGTCGTGTTGGTCTTGATGTCCGTCGCGGGCGTTGCCGGAATAGCCGCCACGATGTAGGCAGTCGTGTTCGATTACCGTTCATTCCTCGAATCCCACAGCGTGCTGCTTGCGCCCCTGGCAGGTGTGAGCGACGTCGCGTTTCGCCAGATGTGCTTGGAGCACGGCGCGCAGCTCACCTTCACGGAAATGGTGAGCGCAAAAGGGCTCTCTTATGCGAACGAGCGCACCATTCAGCTGGTCGACCTGGCACGGGGGGAACGTCGTGTGGGAGTGCAGCTCTTTGGGCACGAGCCTGGGACCATGGCGAGCCAAGCTGCCTGGATCGAGGAGCGCATGGGTGATGCACTCGCTGTGATCGACGTGAACATGGGATGTCCTGCCCGCAAGATCGTGAGCAAGGGTGACGGTGCCGCGCTCATGCGCGATTTAGATCTAGCGGGAGAAATCGTCGAGGCAATAGCCTCGGCCGTTTCTGCTCCCGTCTCTGTCAAGATGCGCCGTGCCTACGACATGGGTCCCGATGTTGCGCCCACGTTGGCCAAGATCGCCGAGCAGGCGGGGGCTAGCGCCGTTACCGTGCATGGGCGTTTTGCCACGCAGATGTATCGCGGCCCTTCAGATTGGGATGTGATATCCAAGGTCAAGCGTGTGGTTTCCATACCCGTCATCGGCAATGGGGACATCAGGTGCGGAGAAGACGCCGTTGCCATGGTCAGGCAGACTGGTTGCGATTCGGTCATGGTTGCACGAGGCGCCCAGGGAAACCCCTGGATCTTCGAGGACGTGCGATGTGCTTTCGCCAGGGAATTCGACGGTGCGAACCTGGAGGAAGGGTTTCACCCACCCAGCGCGTTACAGCGAATCGAGGTCGCACGGCGTCATACCGCGATACTGGAAGGGATTGACCCCCGTTCGGTTGTGCGCATGAGAAAGCATGCGAGCTGGTACGTCAAGGGCCTGCCCGGTGCCTCGACTGCCCGTGCCGCGTTCAACGAATGCATGACGGCCTGCGATTTCAACCATGTCTTCGACTGGCTTGTATCCTACCTTGAAAAGTACGATGATGATCAGCGAAACGTCGCGAAACAAGAGCCCAGCATCGGGCAAGACGGCAAAACACCACGATAGGAGCACCATGCCACACGATCCCTACCGTGCCCTTTACCTGCACATACCCTTCTGCAAGAAACGATGCAACTACTGCGATTTCACCACGGGCGTCGCATCGCCAGACGATGCCATCGTGCGCACCTATGTGGAGAACATGTTGCTCGAGATCCGCAAGGCGGGAAGAGATGGGGAGCTTGCGAAGGTGCGCAGCGTCTACTTGGGTGGAGGTACCCCCAGCTACCTGGGGCAGAAGTTTTTAACCGAGATCTTGTACATGCTTGGCTTGTCGATGACCATAAGCGACGAAGTTGAGGTGAGCATGGAGGCAAACCCCGACAGCCTCACGACGCCGCTCGTGAAGGACATATGGGCGCTGGGTGCAAACCGCCTCTCCATTGGTGTCCAGAGCTTCGACGATGGCGTGTTGCGCACGTTGGGGCGCGTTCACGATTCCAGCGCCGCCCTTAGGGCCATCGAGGTAGCCCACGTCCGCTTCGATAACGTGAGCGTCGATTTGATGTGCGGAATCCCAGGCCAGACCCTCGACGGTTTCCTTGCCGATGTACGAACGGCAATTGATGCCGGGGTGAAGCACGTGAGCGTCTATCCGCTTACCATCGAGCCCGCAACCCCCTTCGCAAAGATGATCCGCAAGGGAAAGATGGATGATGTGGACGAAGACCTCCAGGCCGACATGATGCAGGCCGCTGCCGACCTGCTTGCAAGCCGGGGGCTGCAGCGATACGAGGTGGCAAGCTACGCCTATCCGGGATACGAGTGCCGTCACAACATCGCCTACTGGACGGGTGTCCCGTATCTGGGAATCGGACATTCGGCGGTGACCATGACGCAGAATGAATCGAGGCGCATGCGCGTTCGCGACGGTCAAGTGGTGGACGATTTGGACGTGTATCAGATGTGCGCGGAAGACCTGATGCTCGGCATGCGCATGAGCAGGGGATTGTCAGACGAGCAGGTGGATTCTGCAGCCGAGTTGCTCCCCGAAGCGCCTTGCGTGTTCGCAGAACTTCAGGCGAAGGGCCTCGTTTGCCACGAACAGGGTTGCTGGCAACCGACGGAAAGGGGTTGGCTGTGCGGCAACGAGCTCTATGGCGCGATTCTAGACCTCTGCCCGTGAAAATGAATCGATATGCCCAGAGGTTACAACTCATTCGGGCAGCTGGATCGATTCTAGTAGAAGCACTCCTCTTTGACATATTGGTATCGTTTACCGGGTTCTTTAGCACTCATGCGACAGCACTGCTAGAATGCTTGAGTTGGTATAACGAGCATTCGCATGCATGAAGGTTGGGAAGGAGCGAAGACGATGCTTTCGGATAGGCGCCAGCGCGTGCTGGCGGCACTCATCGAGGAATACGTATCGCATGCCCTCCCCGTCGGATCGCGTACGCTCGTCGAGCGCTATGGGCTCGGGGTGAGCCCTGCAACTGTGCGCAACGAGCTGTCCGTTCTCGAAGACGAGGGCTACATCACCCAACCGCATACCTCGGCAGGGCGCATACCAACCGACTACGGATATCGAAGCTTCGTCGACGATCTGCTCAAAAACGAAGTAGAGCAGGAACCCGACGAGGAAACGAGTCGTGCCGTCGAGCAGCTCAGGCAGAGCGCAAACGAACTCGACGAGCTACTCCAGCAAACCACGGCGGTACTGTCGCGTTTCACCGAGACGCTGTCAATCGTGATTCCCCCCTCCACGCTATCGCTGCACATCCGCCAGATATCGTTTATATCGATGACCCCATACCGCGTGCTCATCGTGGTCGTGACGGACAAGGGCCAGGTACTCAACCGACAAGTCGACTTCGGCGAAGAGGTATCGCCCGACGACCTCGCAACACTGCAGAACCTGTTCAACCGCGTGCTCGTGGGGAAGAATTTCGCGCAGATCCGCGATTCCATCGACGAGGACTTCGCCGACGCCATCTACGGGCCACTTGCACGCGTGCTGCTGGGCGAGACGTTCACCTGCCTGCAGTCGGGCGAATCGTCGCATGCCCATCGCCTGGGACTGCGGGCCCTCATGCGGCAACCCGAGTTCAGCAATTCATCGTCGCTTATCCCGGTACTGGAAGTCCTCGAAGACGATACGGTGCTCCTCGAGATCTTGCAGGGGGCATGCGCCGGCAACGGCACCACGGTGGTGCGCATCGGGCACGAGAACAACGCGAGCCAGCTCACGGGCGTGTCCGTGGTGGCCCGTCAATACGGCAGGGGCGACGGCGAGGGCATCATCGCCGTAATCGGCCCCACGCGCATGAACTATGCACGCGTGATTCGCGCCGTCAGGATGGCGCAGCGTGCTCTGGAAGAAGATTAGGAAAGGGTCGCAAGTTCTATGGCCAAAGACCTCTATGAAATCCTGGGCGTCGAGAAGACGGCGACCGACGACGAGATAAAGAAGGCGTTTCGCCGCAAAGCCCGCCAACTCCATCCGGACGTGAACAAGGCTGCCGACGCAGAAGACCAGTTCAAGGAACTAAACGAAGCATACGACGTTTTGAGCGACCCGAACAAGCGCTCGCAATACGATCGGTTCGGCACCATCCCCGGGGCTTCAGGCGGTGGAGCGGGTTACGTGGATTTCAGCGACATCTTCGGAAGCGGCTTTGGCATGGGCGACCTGTTTTCGAGTTTCTTCGGCGGTGCTGCCGCTGGAGGGGCGCAGCAGGTGCGCAAAAATGGCCGCGACATGGGCGTCGGGTTGCGGTTGACGCTCGAGGAGGTTGCGGCAGGCGCCAAGAAGGAAATCGTCTACGACCGCCTGGCACCGTGCCCCGAATGCGACGGCACGGGAATGGGTGACGAAGGGCGCGAGATTACCTGTCCCGACTGCCAGGGTCGCGGGCGTGTCGTCACCGTGCAGCGCACCTTCTTAGGTGACATGCAAACGGCCACGACCTGCCCGCGATGCGGTGGCACGGGAACGACCATCGAAAACCCCTGTCCTGAATGCGAAGGTCAGGGCCGCGTACCCGACAGGCAGCGCATAACGGTCGAAGTCCCAGCGGGTATTCGCGACGGGCAGCAGCTGCGGCTGTCGGGATTCGGCGAGGCGGGCATGCAGGGCGCTTCCGGTGGCGATTTGATCGTGACCTGCCGGATAAAGCCGCACGATATCTTCGAGCGTGACGGCGACAACCTTCATACGCGCGTGAACGTGTCAATCGTGCAGGCATGTCTTGGGGCAGACATCGAGGTCGAGGGAATCATGGAAGGCGAAAGCGTTACGGTGCACATTCCCGAAGGATGCCAGAACGACCAAGTCGTGCGAACCCGCGGGTTCGGCATGACACGGTTTAGGAGCGAAGCACGGGGCGACCTGTTCACACACGTGACGGTGACGGTGCCCAAAAAGCTTTCCAAAACCGAGCGTGAACTCTTGGTGCAGCTTGCACATGAAATGGGCGAGAGCGTTTCCGAGGAGCGCACGCGATTCCAGAAGATCAAAGACGTATTCAACTAGCAAGACGACGCCATGAGCCTGCCAAGATTCTTCCTGCGCAACCAGGTGCTCGCCGCGCAGACCGAAGAGGTGTTCGGCCTGCGGCTCGACGACGAAGATGTTAAGCATGCACGCGTGCTGCGCCTGAAGCCGGGCGAGCACATCGCCGTGATCGACGGTTCCCAGGACTACTTCGAGTGCGAGATCGTTGCCTTTGAAGACGTGATGCACGTGCGGATATCGAGCCATGACGATTCGCGGATCGATCGACCGTTCGTGGTGCTGTTCCAGGGTTTGTGCAAGGGCGACAAGATGGAGCAGGTCATCCGCCATGCCACCGAGTTGGGCGTAAGTGCGTTCGTGCCGCTTGCCTGCGAGCGGAGCGTCGTACGGCTCGATAGGAAAAAGGCCGAGGCGCGGGTGAACCGATGGAATAGCGTCGCGAAGAGCGCGGCCATGCAATCGGGGCAGCCTAGCATCCCCGAGGTGTCGTTGCCCATAAAGCCCAACGAGGCTGCCGGCATGCTCGGTGGTGCCACGTGCGTGCTCGTGTGCTGGGAAGAAGAACGGCAGGTTTCCATGAAGGAGGCCATAGGGGACGCTCTGGCCAAGACGTTCACGCCGGCTTTGGACGCGCGTGTTGCCATCTGCATAGGGCCCGAAGGGGGGTTCACCGAGCAGGAGGTGAAAACGCTGTGCGAGGCGAATCGCCACAGCTATTCTGTGACTCTTGGCTCGCAGATACTGCGCACGGAAACCGCGGGCATTGTTGCACCTGCATTGGCGATTTACGAGCTAGGTGGTCTGCAGTGAGGTTTTCCGTGGTGAACCTTGGCTGCCGGGTGAACCGTGTGGAGTCAGACGCCATCGCCGCCGCGTTGCTGCAGGCTGGTATGGTTGCCGACACATGTCGCCTTGATGTCGTGGTGGTGAATACCTGCACCGTCACAGGAGAAGCCGAAAAGAAGACCAGGAAGGCCGTCCATCGGGCTTTGCGCGAAAACCCCCAGGCAACCATCGTGGTGACCGGATGCGCTGCGGCGATCGATCCGGATGCATTTACCTCCATGGACCCGCGCGTGCGAGTGGTGGGGAAAGCTGCTGTTGCCGATGCGGTGTTGGCTCTTGACGACGCAGCTATGCATGGGCAGGTTAGAGGGGCGCAGACCTTGCGATTCGGAACGGAATTCCCCACGCGCGTGGGCATCAAGGTTCAAGATGGCTGCGATAATGCCTGCAGCTTCTGCATCGTGCACGTCGCACGTGGGAAGTCGACGTCGCGGCCAGCAGCAGAGTGCCTAGAAGAAGCCGTAGCGCTCTATGATGCGGGCGCGAGGGAGATCGTGCTCACTGGAATCGACCTGGGCAGCTATCACGACGGGGAAACCGACTTGGCCGGGCTCGTCACGATGCTCGTTAAGGCCATACCAGGTGCGCGCGTGCGCATTTCAAGCATCGAGCCCCCGAGTATTACCGAAGGGCTGATCGAAGCGATGGCCAATTCACGGGGAGCCATCTGCCGTCACCTGCACCTGCCGCTGCAGTCGGGCAGCTCGAAGGTCTTGGCCGATATGGCGCGCCATTACACGGCCGAGCAATACGCCCAGCTGGTCGAGCGTCTGTACCGCGCGATGCCTGGCCTTTCCCTGTCCACCGACATCATCGTGGGATTCCCAGGCGAAACGGAAGGGGATTTTCAGGAAACGCTTGCCATGGTGCGCCGATGCCGTTTTTCGAAGGTGCATGCATTCCGGTATTCCCGCCGACTGGGCACGCCTGCAGCCGCCCGCAGCGATCAGGTTCCCGCTGACGTGGCCGCAAGGAGGTCGGCCGAGTTGCGCATGGTCGCCGAGGAGGTGCGCAGGGAAGAGCAGCGTATGCGCCTGGGCACCGAAGAGCTGCTGGTGGTGGAACAAGAGGGCATTGCAACGAGCGAATCGTACTTCACCGTGCGGGTGGGAAGCGACGTGAGTCGTGGCGATCTGGTTCTGAGAACCTTAACAAGCCTGGACGATGATGGTATCTTTTCGGTATGACAAGTGAAACGAACATAACGCTCACGGTGCCCGACACCGTCCATATGGCGACTTTGGTAGGCACCCAAGACGAGCTCTTGCGCATCGTGGAGGATTCCTTCACCGCGCGCATAACCGTGCGGGGCAACCAAGTATCGCTATCTGGCGACCCCACCGAAGTTCAGTCTCTCACCGCGCTGTTCAGCGACCTCGTCAAGCTGGCGGAATCGGGCACGGCGCCCGATGTCGCCTATGTCCGCCATGCCATCGACCTGCTGCACACCGGGGAGTTTACGCCCTCGACGCTGCGCGAAGACATCATCTTGACGTATAGGGGTCGCGCCATAAGGCCAAAGACGGCAGGTCAGAAGCGCTACATAGATTCCATCAGGCGAAACACCATCACCTTCGGAATCGGCCCTGCTGGCACGGGCAAGACCTACTTGGCCATGGCCATGGCAGTGGCAGCGCTTAAGCGCAAGGAAGTTGGCCGTCTGATTCTGACGCGGCCCGTCGTCGAGGCAGGCGAAAGCCTGGGGTTTTTGCCGGGTACCCTGGGCGAGAAGATCGACCCGTACATCCGACCGCTCTACGACGCGCTGTTCGACATGACCGACATGGAGCGGGCCAGGCACCTGCTCGACGATGGCATCATCGAGATAGCCCCGCTCGCGTTCATGCGCGGTCGCACGCTCAACGACAGCTTCATCATTCTCGACGAGGCGCAAAACACCACACCCGAGCAGATGAAGATGTTCCTCACCCGCTTGGGATTCGGCTCGAAGATGGTCGTCACGGGAGACGTAACACAGCTCGACCTACCCAAGGGCGTTTCGGGTCTGAAGCAGGTGCGTGGCATCCTCGAGGGCATGCACGACATCGAGTTCTGCGATTTCACGGGCACCGACGTGGTACGCCATTCGCTCGTGGCCGCCATAGTGGCCGCTTACGACCGGGCTCATTGCTGAGGAGGCGGTTTTGGACATCGTCATCAACTACGACTACGGCATCGAGGATGTGGAAGCGCTCCCTATCGCCGAGCTCGCCGAATTCGTGATCAGGTGGGAGGGCAAGCCCGAATCCACCGAGGTTTCGGTGAGCTTCGTCGACGACGACGAAATCGCCTATCTCAACGAGACGTATCGGGGGCGTACGGGTCCCACCGACGTGTTGAGCTTCGAATGCGATGGCGTAGACGATGGTTTCGGTGCATTCGATGGCATGATGGGCGATTGCGACATGCCCTACGAGCTGGGTGACGTGGTCATCGCGGTCGACGTCGCCAAACGCCAGACGCAAGAGTTCGGCACGACGCTGCAAGGGGAAATTGAGCTGCTGCTCACCCATGGCCTGCTGCACCTGTGCGGCTACGACCACATCGTCGAGGAAGAGGCGGTGGTCATGGAAGCCCTAGAGCAGCGCATCCTGGAAGCATGGCGCAACCGATGATACCGGACAAGCCAGAAGGCACGCGTCTCGCAGAATCGTTCGCATGCGCATTCGCCGGCATCTGCGATTCGGCGCATGGACGAAACTTTCGAATCCAGCTCTGCTTCGCGGTGGCCGCTATAGTATTAGGCCTGGCTTTTCGAATCGAGGCCGTGGAATGGATCGTGGTGTTCGCCTGCATAGGGTTGGTGCTCGGCGGCGAATGCATGAACACGGCACTGGAGGCGGTGGTAGACCTGGTTTCTCCCGATTACCACGACCTGGCCAAGAAGGCGAAGGACGCAGCCGCCGGTGCGGTTCTGTGCTTTTCCATCGGATCGCTTGCTGTGGGAATGGCCGTGTTCGCACCGCGGATCTTAGGTGTCTTGGGGTTGATAGGATAGATTATGACTCAAGATGAAATCAAGCTCGGTTTCACCAAGCCGGAGTTCAGGTCGGGTTTCGTGGCCATGATAGGCCGCCCGAACGCGGGAAAGTCCACGCTGGTCAATGCCATCGTCGGACACAAGATCGCCATCACCAGCGACACGGCGCAGACCACAAGGCATCGTTTCAACGCCGTGGTAACCTGCGACGATTTCCAGCTCGTCATGGTCGACACGCCTGGCCTGCACAAGCCTCATGACGCTTTGGGCGAAGAGTTGAACGAATCTGCCATCAAGGGGCTCGAGGGAATCGACGTCGCTGCCTTCCTCCTCGATTGCAGCAAGCCGTTCGGCAGGGGAGACGAGTGGGTGGTGCGCCATGTGCAAAATGCCCGAGCCAAGAAGATACTGGTCCTGACCAAGACCGACTTGGTCTGCGACGAAACTGTGGAAGCACAGCGCGAAGCCGCGTTCGCTGTTGGCAAGTGGGATGCCGCGGTCGCGCTCAGCGCTCTTACGGGGGAAAACGTCGGGGGGTTCGTGCAGGCGGTAGCCGATATGCTCCCCGAAGGGCCGATGTGGTTTCCGCCTGACATGGATACCGATCAGCCCGAAGAGGTTATCGTTGCCGAGTTCATCCGCGAGAAGATCCTGCGCTCGTTCTTCGACGAAGTTCCCCATGCCGTGGGGGTGATCGTCGAGGAGATGGAATACGTGCGCAAATCAGACCTGATGCGGATCTATGCCACCATTTTCGTCGAGCACGACAGTCAGAAGGGCATCATCATCGGCAAGGGTGGTCGTGCGCTCAAGAGGGTCGGAACCGAAGCGCGTGGGGACCTGGAGCAGTTTCTGGGTTGCAGGGTGTATCTTGACCTCCATGTAAAGGTGAGGAAGAACTGGCGTCGCGATTTGAACCAGATACGTAGGTTCGGGTACGGCGAAGGCATCTGATGGCCCGGCGCACGTATCATTGCCGCATTCTCACCGTGGGGAAGACGGCATTGGGCGAATCCGATCTGATCATAACCGCGCTGAAAGAAGACGGTTCGTTGCTGCGCGCAGTCGCGAAAGGCGCGCGCAAGCCCACTAATCCCTTCGCCGCACGCCTCGACCTGTTTTCGGTGTGCGATTGCCTAGTTGCAGAGGGAAAGAACCTGCATGTGTTCAGCGAGGCGCGCACGGTGTCATCGAATCTAAATCTCCGCAGCGACTACGACCTCAGCTCGGCATCCTACCCAATCGTTCAGGCAATCGCGAAGACATGTCACGAAGACCTCGAGGTGCCTCGATTGTTTGACATGACGCAAAAAGCGCTCGAAGTGATGGATTCGTGCGAAGCGGAGCATGCACCCAGCATCACGGCGGCATATCTCCTCAAGCTCTTCGCTCTGCTGGGGTTTAGGCCCAGCTTGTCGCAATGCATCATTTGTGGGGAAGAAAGAAATGCGCAAGATGAGGATGCGTGGTGTAGGTTCTCTTACCCTGACGGGGGATACGTCTGCAATGAATGCGCATGCTCTTGCGACACGGTGAAGATGGAATCCTCCACGGTGTCTTGGGCCTATGCGCTTCTTATGACTACTTTCGATGATATCAAGGCCATGAGAATTGGGGTGGATGTATCTTATCCCGTGTTGCAACTATGCAATAGCTGGCTCAGGCAAAATCTTGGGGTGAATTTGAAATCCTTGAATGCGTTGTTGGGAAGCTAGTCGCGGGAGGAGGCTAGGAAGAAGAGGGCTAGGGTGCCGGGTCCGGAATGGGCGCCGATGACGGGGTCGACGTAGTTGATTATCACGTCGGTGATCTTATCCGAGAACTCTTCTTCAACAAGAGATTGAAGATACTCGGCGTCTTCGATGCAGTCGCCATGCGTAATCATCACGTGTTGCTTGCCGTATTGGGGGTCGAAGGTGCCTTTCATGTGCTCGAACAGAGCCTTCACGCTGCGCTTGCGTCCCCGCGTCTTGGAAACGGGGATGAGCCTGCCCTGGTCGTCGACGTGCATGACGGGCTTGATTGAAAGGATGGTCCCTGCCGTGGCGCTCGTCCGCGAGACGCGGCCACCTCGGTAGAGGAACATCAAGTCATCGACGGTGAACCAGTGTGCCAGATGCAGGCGATGCTCCTCGACCCAGCGAGCAGTTTCCTCGATGCCCTTGCCTGCAGCGCGCAGTTCCGAAGCGTAGAGGACGAGCAAGCCTTCTCCGCCCGAGGCAGCCAGCGTCTCGACGCTTATGGCCTTGCGTTGTGGATACCGTTTGGAAAGCTCGGAAATGACTTCGGAAACCGATTCGTATGTACCGGAAAGAGCGCTGGAAAAGCCCAGGTAGAGCAAATCCTGGCCTGCCTGGAGGAGGGATTCGATCAGCGTGATGGTGGAGTTGACGTGGGGTAGTGACGTGCTTACCACCTTGCCATCGCGCATCATGTGGTAGAACTGCTGAAGATCGGTGTGCTCGCCTTTTAGGTAGCTCACATACTCAACGCCTTCGACCATAAACGTGAGGGGCAAGATGTGCAGGTCGTGCGCCTCGATGATGTCTTCTGGCAAATTGCAGCTTGAATCGGTGACGATGGCAAAGCTCATGAATCCTCCAGTCTGTAATAGATGCGCCATAATGTTAGCTCATTTGGGGAATATCTTGCGCGGATAACTCGTAAACGCAACATTTACAGATTCTCAGCTGATGAAAATACAGAACATGCGTGCGGCCGATCTTAGGAAAGGGAATCGTGGGTTGTGTGCAAATGGTATGGCTTGAACTTGCTTCTGGCGACGATGCGTCGCAATTCCTATAATTGACAGGCTGTGTTTTGGCAGCATGCTTCTAGCTTGGCGTTCATGGCCCACTTTCATGCTCGCTCAGCTGGGAGGGAACGTGAAAGAGCCCCAAGGGGCAGAACAGAAAGGTGGAAATCATGGCCAACAGGGACAGCATTTCCAAGGAGCGCGTAGCCGAGCTCATCAAAGAATACGGCAAGAACGAAAACGATTCGGGCAGTGCCGAGGTGCAGGTTGCCATCCTCACCGAGCGCATTCGCAACCTTACCGAGCACCTGAAGGTGCACAAGAAGGACAACCACACCCGTCGTGGCCTCATGATGCTCATCGGCAAGCGCCGCGGTCTGTTGAAGTACATCAAGAACCGCGACATCGAGGAGTACCGCGTTCTCATCAAGCGCCTGGGAATCCGCGACAACATCTAAACGTCACCCAGCAACCAAGCCCGCTTCGGCGGGCTTATCAATAGGCGCCGCAATAAACGTGCATGGGCGGCGTCGCGGTCGGCTGTCGCAGGTGCGCAGCTGCTCGCGGTGGCAGATATGGAACGCTGCCAACCGAAGAAGCTCCGTGCAATAGGGCATGGAGGTAAGAGAAAGACGACGAAACACATGGAGAAAATCGTAGAAGAGTTCGAGCTTTACGGGAAGACGTACCGACTCGAGACAGGTGAGCTCGCCAAACAGGCATCAGGCGCCGTGCTGGTGACCCAGGGCGATACGACCGTGCTCGTGACCGCGGTCGTGAGCAAGGAGGAGAAGGACTACGACTTCTTCCCGCTCACCGTGGACTTTATCGAGAAGATGTATGCGGTGGGCCGCATACCTGGCGGTTACCTGAAGCGCGAGGCGCGCCCCAGCGAAAAGGGCACGCTCATCGCCCGCATGATCGACCGTCCCATCCGCCCCGGCTTTCCCGATGGGTTCAAGCAGGAAGTGCACGTGGTTGCCACCACGTTCGTGTGCGATGGAACCAACCCACCCGATTGCATCTGCGTGGGTGGCGCTTCAGCAGCCCTGCTTGCGGCTGGCGCGCCGTTCGATGGCCCTGCCGCCTGCGTGCGCATAGCCCGCAACGTCGAGACCGGCGAATGGATCGTCAACCCCACGTTCGAGGAGCAGGAGGCTTCCGACGTCGAGCTCACCATCGCCGGCACAGCCGACTACATCAGCATGGTCGAGGCGGGTGCGAACGAGATTTCCGAAGAGGACATGCTCGCGGCCATGGAATTCGGCCAGGAGGCCATTGCGGCATTCTGCGAGGCGCAGGCGCGTTTCATAGCCCGAGTGAACCCCGAGCCCATGGAGTACAAGCTCCACGAAGCCGACCCCAGCATTGGCGAGCGCGTCGAACGTCATTTCGACGAGATGTCTGCCGCATTGCATGATGCAGACAAGCAATCGCGCATTGCGAAGGTGGAGGCGCTCAAGGCTTCCATAAAAGAGAACGACTTCAACGAAGACGAGCGCGCCGTCTGGGGTAGCGATATCGCAGCCGCGTGCAAGGCTCTCGAGAAGCGTGCCATGCGCCAGATGGTGATCGCAACCGGAGAGCGTGCCGACGGCCGCCGTGCCAACGAGATTCGACCGCTGTTCATCCGTCCGGGGTATCTGCCCCGCGTTCACGGCAGCGGCCTTTTCCAGCGCGGTCAAACCCAGGTGCTATCCGTGTGCACCCTTGGCACCCTTCGCGAAGGCCAGCGACTCGACACCATCGACCCGGCCGAGGGCAAGCGCTACATGCACCATTACAATTTCCCGCCGTACTGCACGGGCGAGACAGGCCGCATGGGAGCTCCGAAGCGCCGCGAAGTGGGCCATGGGGCCCTGGCCGAACGAGCCATCATGCCGGTGCTGCCCGACGAGGACGCCTTCCCCTACGCCATCCGCGTCGTATCCGAGGTGCTCGAGTCGAACGGTTCGAGCTCCATGGCGTCGACCTGCGGTTCCACGCTCGCGCTCATGGATGCCGGCGTGCCCATCTCGGCACCCGTTTCCGGAATCGCCATGGGTCTTATCAAGGAAGGCGATGACGTCGTCATCCTCTCCGACATCCAGGGTCTCGAGGACTTCCTCGGCGACATGGACTTCAAAGTGACGGGCACTTCAAAGGGCATTACCGCCTTGCAGATGGACAACAAGGCCCGTGGGCTTTCCACCGAGATCTTGGGCCGAGCGTTGCAACAGGCAAAGGAAGGGCGTGCGCATATCCTCAACGCCATGCTTGACGAGATTCCCGAACCCCGCGCCGAGCTATCCCAGTATGCCCCGCGTATCGAGACCATCAAGATTCCGATTGACAAGATTCGCGATGTCATCGGGACAGGCGGAAAGGTCATTCGCGGTCTGCAGGACGAAACCGGCGCCACCATCGAAATCGAAGAGGACGGCACCGTGCACATCGCCGCCGTCGAAGGTCCAGCTGGTGAAGCTGCGAAGGCGGCCATCATGGCCATCGTGAAAGAGCCCGAGGTTGGCGAGGTCTACGATGGCGAAATCGTCGGGATCAAGGACTTCGGCGCTTTCGTGCGCTTGACGCCCAACAAAGACGGCCTGCTGCACATCAGCAGGATGGCAAATGGACGCGTCGCGAAGGTCGAAGATGTCTTGAACCTCGGCGATTCCGTGAAGGTACAGGTCATCGAGGTGGCTGACAGTGGAAAGATCAGCCTCGACCGCCTCGAGAAGCCCGATGCGCCCGAAAGCGCGGCGCGACCGCGAAGCGATCGCGGAGAACGTGCCGATCGTGGCGGCAGGGCAGCGAACAGCCGCGGGGGATCCGAGCACCGCAAGCCGCGCAACCGAAATCGCAGCTAAGTTCCATGTAGCATAGCGAAGGCCCGCTTTGGCGGGCCTTCGTATGGTAGAGCGATTCCGAACGGAGCAATCGATGGCTTATAGAAAGACCGTGTTGGATAACGGCGTCAAGGTGGTCTCGGACACCATGCCCCACGTGCGCAGCGTATCCATCGGGCTGTGGTTCAACGTGGGAAGCCGTGACGAACGCAAAGACCAGGCGGGGCTCACCCACTTCATGGAGCACATGATGTTCAAGGGCACGTCCTCGCGCAGCGCGTTTGACATATCGAGCGAGTTCGATTCGATGGGCGCAGAGCTCAACGCCTTCACGAGCAAGGAATACACCTGCTATTACGCCCGCGTGGTCGACGAGAAGCTTCCCTGGGCGCTTTCGGTTCTTGCCGACATGGTGCTCAGGTCGCAGTTTAGCGACGACACCATCGAGCCGGAGCGCGAGGTGGTCATTGAAGAGATCGCCCGTGCGGAAGACCAGCCCGACGATGTGGTGTTCGACCTGTTCGCCGCCACGATATTGCCCGGCCATCCGCTTGGTTTGCCTGTGCTTGGCACCAGGGAACACGTTGCCGGCTACCATCACGGCAGCTGCGCTGAATTCCATCGCGACCACTACTTTAGCGGAAACCTTACGGTGGCGGTGGCCGGAAACGTCGACCACGACAGGCTCGTTGGGCAGTGCGAATCGCTTTTCTTGCAGATGCCGGCAGGAGAAAAGACGGTTCGGGTCCTCTCTGGGCCCTGTCAAGGTAAAAGATTCGCGCATCTTCGCAAGGAAACCGAACAGGCGCACATCCTCTACGGCATGCCGTACATGGCGTTCGACGACGACAGGCGCTTTGCAGCCGAGGTCATGACGAACCTGCTTGGCGGCTCCATGAGTTCGCGGCTGTTCCAGGAAATACGCGAGAAGAACGGGCTCGCTTACTCCGTTTTCACCAATCCATCCATGTATCAGGGGTTGGGCACGTTTTCCGTGTACGTGGGAACGCGCCCGGAAAACGTTAGCCGCGTCGTGCAAATCGTGCGAGGCGAGTTCGAACGCCTGGTGCAGGATGGAACCGACGAGGAAGAGCTCGGCAAAAACGTCGAGAGCCTGTGCGGTCAGCTGCTGCTCGGCGTCGAGTCGACGAGTACGCGCATGTCGCGATTGGGTAGAACCGAAACGCTCGGGGCTGCTTACCACGATTCAGAATGGTATGCTGAAAGGTATAGAAACGTCACATGTGATGATGTGCTTGCCGTGGCGCAAGACGTGCTCGTGCAAGACCCAACGGTAGTCGTCGTATCTTCCCTCGACGGCGATGAGGTGCGAGATTCGGTATTGTAGGACAGAGAAGACGGGGCTAGCAACCCCGCAGACGATAGGAGCGAACATGATCAACGTAGCAGTCATCGGTTATGCGGGACGGATGGGTTCGGCCGTCGTGGATGCTGTTAGCGCAGCTGAGGACATGCAGGTGGTGTGTGGCGTCGACCTGCAGACAGCAGAAGCACCATTCCCCGTGTACACCGAAGTGTCCGAGGCGCTGAAGTCAAACGACGTGGACGTGATGGTCGATTTCACGCAGCCGAGCGCCGTCGAGGCCAACATCAGGGCTGCGCTTCCCCTCGGGGTGAACTGCGTGATCGGCACTACGGGCTTGTCGAACGACAAGCTCGAGGAACTGGCCGAGCTGGCCACTAATGGCGCATGCCTGTTCTACGCGCCGAACTTCACGACCGGGGCGGTATTGATGATGCAGTTCGCCAAGGCGGCGGCACCGTTTTTCCCCGAGGCGGAGGTTTTGGAATTCCACCATGCCCGCAAGAAGGATGCGCCGAGCGGCACTGCCGTGCGAACCGCGCAGATGATTGCCGATGCCCGCGGTTTCGAAAGCAGTGCCCCGGGGCGCGAGACCGAGATGCCGGGTATGGACGGTGCCCGTGGGGCGCTCGTCGAAGGCGTGCCCGTCCATTCCGTGCGCAGCATGGGCTATGTCGCGACGCAGGAAGTCGTTTTCGGTTCGATGGGGCAGACCCTCACGATCAAGCACGATTCGTGGGACCGTATGAGCTACATGCCCGGCGTGCTGCTTGGAATCCGCAACGTCGGCGACCTCAGCGGGCTTATCGTAGGTTTGGAAAACTTCATGATGGACTAGCGCTTCGGGCGCAACTCGTGCGCCAACGTGCGATAATGTGCATACGAGATTCAACGAGACATGAACAACGCAGCACTGAAGAGGAGAACCAACATGTCGCAGCAAGCACAGCCCCGTTTGGGTCGCATGATTCCTGCCATGATAACGCCATTCGACGAAGCGCGTGAAGTCGATTACGCACGGGCAGTCGAGCTTGGGCGCAGGCTCGTCGAAGGTGGAAGCGATGCCCTGCTGGTCTTCGGCACGACGGGGGAAAGCCCCACGGTAGCCACCGACCAGAAGCTTCGCATGTTCGAGCTCATAAAGCGCGAATGCGGGAAAGGGGTGCCGGTCATCGCCAACGTTGGCGGCAACTGCACTGCGACATCGGTCGAATTCGCCCGCCTTGCCGAAAAGACAGGCGTCGATGGGCTTATGGCTGTCGTCCCGTACTACAACAAGCCTCCGCAAGAGGGGCTCTACGAGCACTTCAAGGTCATCGCGCAATCCGTCGATCTGCCCATCATCCTCTACAACATCCCCGGTCGTTGCGGCGTGAACATGACGTCGCAAACCACGTTGCGTCTCGCGCGTGATTTCGACAACATCGTCGCGGTGAAAGAGGCTTCGGGCAACTTGGACCAGATCGCCCAGATCATAGAAGGGGCGCCCGAGGGTTTCAGCGTGTATTCGGGCGACGACTCGCTCACCTACGACATCATGAAGCTGGGCGGCGCGGGCGTAATTTCCACCACCGCCAACGTGTTGCCCAGCCGCATGAAGGAAATCGTGGAACTTTGCGCGGCTGGTGATTTCGATGCAGCCGAGCAAGCCCACGAGAAGCTTCTCCCGATAATGAAACAGCTGTTCACCACCTCGAACCCCATACTCGTCAAACAGGCTCTGGCGTGCATGGGCTTCCCGGTCGGAGGCGTCAGGCTTCCCCTGGTGGATGCGACGGCTCAGCAGACCGCCGACCTGGAGGCCGTCCTCCGGGAAGTGGGCGCTTTGCAGTAAAGCAAGAGGAAACGTATGACTCAACAGAATAACCAGGCCGACAGGCAGTCGAGGCGCCGAAACACGACGCAATCGTACAAGCACGTGGAGCTTAAGCGCGAACGGCCGAAGCTCACCCGCGATAACGCCGATGCTTCAAGGTTCGATGAGGAGTCGAACCGCAAGGGCGGGAAATCCCGTCGCGGGGGTGAGGGCGATGCTAGACGGGGCCCCAAGCCCATCTTGAACGTGATTCCGCTTGGCGGGCTCGACGGCATCGGCAAGAACATGACCGTGTTCGAATGCGGCGGCGATATCATCATCGACGATGCGGGGCTGATGTTTCCCGACGACGATCACCCGGGAGTGGACCTGATCCTGCCCGACTATACCTACGTGCTCGAGCATGCCGACAAGCTGTGCGGCATCGTAATCACCCACGGCCACGAAGACCATACAGGCTCGTTGCCCTATCTTCTCAAAGACCTTGACCAGACGGTGGACATCTACGCTACGAAGCTCACGTTGGGCCTGATAGAGGGAAAGCTTTCAGAGCACAAGGTCACGAATGCGAACCTCGTCGAGATACGGCCCGGTCAGCAGATAAAACTCGGCTGCTTCACGTGCGATTTCTTCTCGGTGAATCACAGCATCCCCGGAGCCGTGGGAGTTTTTTTCCAGAGCCCTGCGGGAAACGTTTTGCATACGGGCGACTTCAAGCTCGACCAGACACCCATCGACGGCGTCACCACCGACTTCGGGGCCATGGCGCGTTTTTCGGAAATCGGCGTCGATTTGCTGATGAGCGACTCCACGAATGCGAACAATATCGAATTCACGCCTTCCGAGGCTGTTGTGGGCATCGCGTTGCGTGACCTGATCGGAAAAGCCAAGGGACGAGTGATCATCGCGAGCTTCGCAAGCCATATCCACCGCATGCAGCAGATATGCGATGCGGCCGTCGAGAACCACCGCAAGGTGGTCGTGACGGGACGTTCGATGATCCAGAACACCGACATCGCCCGCAAGTTGGGGTACCTGCGCATCAATGACAGCGATCTTATAGATGCCTACGAGCTCAAGGGGATCCCACCCGAGCAAATCGTCGTCATGTGCACCGGATCGCAGGGAGAACCGCTGAGTGCGTTAGCCCGAATAGCCAACGGCGAACACAAGACCATAGAGATCGACGAAGACGACACGGTCATCATCAGCGCAACGCCCGTTCCCGGAAACGAGAAAGCCGTCACGCGCATCGTGAACATGCTATCGAAGATGGGCTGCGACGTCTATGACAAGCGCCGCGCCCAGGTGCACGTGTCGGGGCATGCCGGCGCAGAAGAGCTCAAGATCGTGCTCTCGATCGTCAAGCCACGGGCATTCATGCCGGTACATGGCGAAGCAGCGCACCTGCTAGCCCACGCGAAGCTGGCACAGGCGACGGGCGTACCTCACGACAACATATTCCTCCTCGACAACGGCGACACGTTGGAACTCTCGTCGGATGGGGCCAGGAGGGGAGAACCCGTGCAAAGCGGCGTCGTGCTCGTCGACGGCCTTTCGGTGGGGGATACGAGCCAGGGCGTGCTCAACGAGCGCAGCAGCCTTGGCGCCCAGGGATTCGTCACCATTGCCGCAGCTGTCGATCACGAAAGGCGCGCGGTGGTGGGGAAGCTGCAAATGGAGATGCGCGGAATTCCCGGAGGAGACGACCCCGAGCTCATCGAGGACATACGCTCGTCCATCGAAGGCGAGTTGAACCACGCCGTTTTCGAGGGAGGGTGCAACGGCGAGCTCGTGAAGGTGTGCCGCCAGACCATGCGGGGCATCCTATGGTCGCGGATCAAGCAGCGTCCCATGGTGGTGGTGAACATCATCGATTTATAGGGTATAATCCATTGGTTAACTTAATGCACTAAAAACGTACCAGAAGGAGCTTTCCATTGGCTCGCACCGCACAATCGGGCTCACAATCGAACAAGAAGAAGGCCGCAAGTCCTGCGCAGAAAAACGCCCGCAAGAGCGCAGCTGCGCAATCTCGTGCCGATGCCGCACAAGCGCAGCCTCGCGATATCCTCGACGAACGTTCCAGACGTGATATCTGGGGGGTCGTCTGCGCGGTCTTGGCCCTTGCGCTGTTCATCATAGCGGTCATGCCCGCGCGCGCCCTCGTGAGCAGCTGGCTTTCGAACGCCCTGCATCTGGGGTTCGGCGTGGGTGCCTACATCATGCCGGTTTTTCTGCTGCTGGTGTCGGTGACGATGTTCGCCCGTTCGGGCGAGACTCGCGTTCCCACGCGCGTCGCGATCGGGTTGATGCTTTTGTTCCTTGGCGTGCTCATCATGTTCTCCATCTACACTCCTGGCATGACCATACCGGGGTTAAGGGGTTTGTTTGCGCAAGACAACCTCGTATCGCAGGGCGGCTACGTCGGTGCGGTAGTGGCGTGGTTGTTGCTCACGCTGCTCGGCCAGATGGTATCCACCATCATCGTGGCGGGCCTCATGATCATCTCGCTCATCGTTATAGGGTTTTCAATCAGCCGGTTCTTTGACAGGATAGAGGAGCATCGCGAGCGCCGTGCAGCGGAAATGGCCAGCCTCGAAGCCGCTCCTGCACCCCGATTCGAGCCCGCCCCCCAGAGGGCACCCCGAAAGAGGCAACCTCGCGAGCCTTCCGCGCCAACCAGGTTACTTGGGCGTGGGGAGCTCGAAACCACCTTGGAACCCGAACCGCGCAAGTTGCGCAAGGCCACCAGGTCCATTGCCACGATGGCATACGATGAAGGCGACCTTCCAGAAGAGCCGAAGCAGATGACGCGCAAGCTCGGCGATCGCTCGCAGCAGAAGACGCAGCGAATCGAGAGTGGATCTGCTGCCAAACGCGTGACGCAGGCCACGGCTGCACCGAAGCCATCGGAGGATTTCGAGCTTCCCCCCATGTCTTTGCTTCACACCAGCAAGCCCTCGAAAGCCGACCGCGAGAGCGCCCAGACGCTTCGCGAGACTGCCATGCTCCTCCAAGAGACGCTGGCGGACTTCGGCGTCGACGCCCAGGTGGTCGATTGGGTTGCCGGGCCGACGGTAACCCTGTTCAAGATAGACCTGCCATCGGGCGTTCGCGTGAGCAAGGTCACGAACCTCACCGACGACATCGCGCTCGCCCTGG
This sequence comes from Eggerthellaceae bacterium, assembly GCA_045118335.1. Classification (GTDB taxonomy): domain Bacteria; phylum Actinomycetota; class Coriobacteriia; order Coriobacteriales; family Eggerthellaceae; genus W1P20-047. Next base: position 36,234 of record JBGUXY010000041.1, on the reverse strand, counting down.
CTGCGCCTGGCGTGCGCATCTTCTCGCCTGTGCCGGGGACGAACTACGTGGGTATCGAGGTGCCCAACATCAACCGCCAAAACGTCCTGCTCGGCGATGTGATAAAAGACGCGCCTGCCGGGCCGCTCCAGATTGCCATCGGCAAGGACGTCGAGGGCAACTGCATCGTCACCGACCTTGCGAAGATGCCCCATTTGCTCATAGGCGGCACGACCGGTTCGGGTAAATCGGTGGCGATCAACGGCATGATCATGACGATGCTCATGCGCGCCACGCCTGCCGAGGTGCGTTTCATCATGATCGACCCGAAACGCGTGGAATTCGCCCCTTACAACGACATACCCCACCTCTATGTGCCCGTCGTCACCGAATGCAAGGAAGCGGCGAGTGCTCTTTCGTGGGCGGTTGCCGAAATGGAGCTTCGCCTGAAGAAGTTCTCGAAGAAGGAAGTCGCCGTTCGCAACATCGGGCAGTACAACCAAAAGGTCCAGCAGGGCCTTGTCCTCGACGAGGATGGGAATCCCGTTCCAGAGCTGCCCTACATCGTAATCGTCATCGACGAGCTCGCCGACTTGATGATGAACGTCGGCAAGGAAGTGGAGTTCTCGATCAGCAGGCTCGCGCAGCTGGCGAGAGCCGCAGGCATCCATATGATCATCGCCACTCAGCGCCCGTCGACGAACGTGGTCACGGGCCTGATCAAGGCCAACATCACGAACCGCATCGCGTTCAACGTGGCGAGCGGCATCGACAGCCGCGTCATCCTCGACCAGACCGGGGCCGAAAACCTCATCGGGAAGGGCGACATGCTCATGAGCAAGCCCGAATACCAGAAGCCGCAGCGCTTGCAGGGATGCTGGGTTACCGAAGAGGAGATAGAATCCGTCGTCGAGCGCCTAAAGGCCCAGGGCGAGCCCGACTACCATCAGGAAATCTTGCAGTCAAACGTCATCCAGATGGGCTCGACCATGCCCGATGGGTCCGGGGGTCGTGCAAGTGGGCCAGACGACCCGCTTTTGTGGGAAGCTGCAGAAATCGTGGTTTCTTCTGGTTTAGGCTCCACATCTAATATCCAGAGACGCTTATCTGTTGGATACTCACGTGCAGGCCGTATAATGGACATGCTAGAAGAAAAGGGCGTCGTGGGTCCGCCGAATGGCAGCAAGCCCCGTGAAGTCCTTGTTGACGAAATGGAACTGGAGACATTGAAGGCGTTCGAGATGAACGATTCGATGTGATAAAAGGAGCATCGTCATGGAACAACTCAAATTCGGAGACATCCTGCGCACAACCCGCGAGCGCAAGGGGCTCGATTTCAACGAAACGGCACAGCGCCTCCGTATCAGGCCGGATATCCTTCGCGCGATAGAGGAGAGCAACGTGTCTGCCATGCCCCCACGTGGGTATGCCCGCAACATGGTTACGGGATATGCACGGTATCTGGGCCTCGACCCCAACGAGATGTCACGTCTCTATATAGAGGAGCTGCAGATTTACGAAGACCGCAGGGCGCGTGTGCGCGCCCGCGTGAACGGCGAAAGCGTCGACAGCACCGATCGCAACACGCGCGTATCCTCTAGGACCGTGAGCCGCCCCGACGAATCCAGGATGAGTCAGCGCGGGTCGACTGGCTCGACGGGTCGCATCGAGTCGGACGATGCCCATACCGAGCGCATGGACCGCGTCGACTCCCAGGGGCAGTCTCGCAGGTCCCGGAGCTCTCAGGATGCCTCGAGGTCTAATCCCCTGCAGGCTGCAGCGGGCACGTTGCACAACGCTGCAAGCAACATTGCCTCGAAGCATCGCCCGTCGTTTAACGCCTCGGGCCGCGGAAGGCAGTCTCGCGACCCCATGCTCAAGGCCAACGATTACGTCACGTTCTATCAAGACCGTGGTGGCGGTATCGAATCGAAGCTTCCCTTCATCCTTGCTGCAGCCATCATCCTGCTCGTGCTGATCATCCTCGGTGCGCTGTTGTTCGGTGGCCACGGCAAGAAGAACGACGTCGCGACGATGCCGGTCACGAGCGTCGAAGAGAGCGTGCAGCAGCAGCAAGAGGCCATCGAGCAGGCGCCTACCAAGTTCACGTTCGCCTACAAGATCGACGAAGGCACGGAAGCCTGGACCGAAATCTACCTCGACGGCGAAAACCAGTTGGCAGAAATCGTAACCGGTCCTGCTGAGGGATCGTATGACGTCACGGGTACGGTACAGTTCATCTGCGCTGCTTCCGACGGTGTGCACATCACCATCGACGGCGAAGAGCAAGAGCTCGAATACGACGGCAGCGGCATGGTGAACGTCACGTACGACTTCGCCGACTACCTGAAGAAGTGGCAGGAAGCGCATGGTCTTTCGGGTTCTGGCACGACGTCGAATTCAAACAGCAATGCAAGCAGCTCTTCCGATAGCGAAAGCACCCAGGATACGGAATCGCAGTCTGAAGACACCACCACCACCGAAGAGCAGGTGACCGAAGAGCAGCCCGCCGAGGAAACGTACTACGACGATACCGTCTACTACGACGATGGAACGTACACCGAAGAGGTGTACTACTAGGAAAGCACCAATGCAGGCGTTGCGAAACGCCTGTATGCGGATGTTTCGTCTAGCAACGACGCGCCTCCTTGGGAGGCGCGTCGCTTTGATAGAATTCTTTGATGACGAAAAGACTCGAGATGGTGACGAGGAGGTTGGCATGGCGAAGGAAGCAAGCTTCGACATCGTGTCTAGCGTAGATATGCAGGAAGTGGACAACGCTTTTGGCCAGGCGAAGAAGGAAATGTCGCAACGATACGATCTGAAGGGATCGGGTTCGACGATTACGTTGGACAAGTCCGCGAAGACCATGACGGTACTGGCGCCGAGCGATTTCGTCGCTGGACAGGTCATCGATATCATCTCGAGCAAGCTGATTCGGCGCAAAGTAGACATCCAGGCGCTGCAATGGGGTAATTCCGAGAATGCAGCCGGGGGAAACGTGCGCAGGGTTGCCCGTATCATCGAGGGGATCGACAAGGAGACCGCCGGCATCATCAACAAGGACATCAAATCGCAGAAGTTCAAGGCGAAGGTGCAGATCGAGGGAGACCACCTGCGCGTCTCGAGCCCATCGCGCGATACGCTGCAGCAAGTTATTGCGTTCGTGAAATCGAAAGACTACGGTCAGCCGTTGCAGTTCACGAATTACCGATAGGCAAACGTCCATGGGCTCAAATCCGTGCATACGCGCTTCCATCATCACGATGGGGTGTGCAAAGAACGAGGTTGATTCCGCCAATATGGCGGAACGTCTGCTGGCTTCTGGCATCGAGGTCGTCGACGATCCGGCGGATGCTGATGCCATCATCGTGAACACTTGCTCGTTCATACAGGCTGCCACGGAAGAAAGCCTCGACGTGATCTTCCAGATGCTCGGCCTCGAAGATGTCGAGCGGGGGAGGTCTTATGTGATCGTGGCCGGGTGCATGCCCTCGCGATATGGTGATGAGCTTGCGGAGTCGCTTGAGGAAGTGCAGACATTTGTCCCATGCAGCAGGGAAGAAGACATCGCGTCAATCGTCTTGTCGTTGTTCCCCGATCGCGCGAAAGAAGGCTTCCAAGCCGGGGCGATGCCGTGGACGGGCGAAGTATCTGGGCAGGGATTGCTTGCGGGCACGAACATAAGCGTGTACGTGAAGATCTCCGATGGCTGCGATAGGTTCTGCAGTTACTGTACGATTCCGCACATCCGCGGACGTTACCACAGCTTCACCTACGAGGATATCAGGTCGGAAGTGGCCAGGCAGGTGCAGGCAGGCGCTCGAGAGGTCGTGCTCATAGCGCAGGACACCGGCCGTTGGGGCGAAGACCTGACGGGAGGACGCGACCTGGCATGGCTTATGGGAAAGCTTGCAGACGAGTTTGCCTCCACGTGGTTTCGAGTCATGTACCTGCAGCCCGAGGGAATAACCGATGAGCTCATTGCGTGCATGCAGTCGCACGGAAACATTGCCTCATACCTCGACATACCGCTTCAGCATGTCGACCCCGACATCATTCGGGCTATGAACCGCCGAGGTTCCTACGGCGAATACCTCGAGCTCATAAGGGGTATCAGGGAAAAGGTGCCGGGAATCACGCTGCGGACCACCATGATTGCGGGATTTCCGGGCGAATCGCAATCGCAATTCGAACAGATGTGCGATTTTATCGAGGAAGCTGAATTCGACTACGTTGGGGTGTTCCCATACTCGCGGGAAGAGGGAACGCGGGCTGCGGCGCTCGATGACCAGGTTCCCGATGATGTGAAGATGGAACGGGCGCAGACCGTGCGCGATATCGCCGATGCGATATCGGAAGCGCGGATTCGCGAGCGCATAGGTTCGAAGGTCGACGTGCTCGTCCTGGGAATGGAAGAAGACGGGCAGCTTTTCGGGCGTGCCCTGTGCCAGGCTCCCGAAGTCGATGGAGTCGTCTACATCGACCGAGGCGAACCAGGAGATATCGTAAACGTCGAAATCGTCGACACCCTCATGTACGAAATGGAAGGCGAATAGGTACAGTGGTAGAGCAAAAAAAGATTGAGGGCAAAGATCAGCTGATGACGCCCGCCAACATCGTCACGTTGATTCGCATCGTGCTTATCCCCGTTTTCCTATTGGCGATCGTGGGACCTTGGACGAACTGGGTACCTGCATGGAGCGATGCCGAGAACTGGAAGCCGTTGATCGCCGCGTTCGTGTTCGTGCTCCTTTGCGTCACCGATACGCTAGACGGGCAGCTTGCGCGCAGAAGGGGAGAAGTTACCGACTTGGGCAAGTTCATGGACCCGCTTGCCGACAAGATCCTCGTGGCGGCTGCGTTGCTTGCCCTCATCGAGCTCGACGTACTTCCCTCGTGGTGTGCCATGATCATCATCGCCCGCGAATTCATCGTATCCGGCATCAGGATGGTTGCTGCAAGCCAGAACGTCGTCATTGCCGCCAGTTGGTACGGCAAGGCTAAAACGGTCTTCCAGATGATAGCCATTCTGCTCTTCATCGTGAAGGACAGTCCTCTCATCAGCGCCTATCTGCCCATATCATCGCATCAGCTCTACGTGTTCAGCTGGTTAGTGATGACAATCGCCCTCATACTCACCGTGTTGTCGATGCTCGACTACTTCGTGAAGGCGAAGGAGCTTTTAGGGTTTAGGAAGCCAGAGGGCAAGAAGGAATAGTTGCGACCCTGCTAATCGGGCTTATAGGTGCCTTGTTTCCACCATCGAAGGAAACACGCTCATGAAAACAACATGCGTTGGATATCGGAAAGCCTGGCGTTGGATGAGCGTTGGGTCTGCGTAAGCTTGGCGTTGGGTTTTATCTCACGGTATGTAAGGTTGTCGCTCTATCATGAATTCAACGTCCTCCGGTTGACATGCAAACATATGTTCGTATAATGGAAGCAAAACAGCGCCTGTACCTTCACCAAAGGAGATGTCATGCCCATAAGCCAGGAAAAGGCCGCCATGCTCAAGAACACGACCGAACAGATCGAGCAGAAGTTCGGGGGTGGCTCGATCATGAAACTCGGCGATAGCAACCGAAAGCTCGAGATCGGGGTCATTCCAACCGGTGCGCTTCCGCTCGATGTGGCTTTGGGCATCGGCGGTGTGCCACGCGGTCGAATCGTGGAGATCTACGGTCCCGAGGCAAGTGGCAAGACCACGCTCGCCCTCCATATCCTTGCAGAAGCCCAGGCGCTCGGTGGAATAGTCGCCTTCATCGATGCAGAGCATGCCCTCGACCCGGTATATGCTGCAAAGCTCGGCGTCGACATCGACGAAGTGCTCATCAGCCAGCCGGACACCGGCGAGCAGGCGCTCGAGATTTGCGACATGCTCGTTCGCAGTGGCGCCATCGACGCCGTGGTTATCGACTCCGTCGCCGCGCTTACGCCACGTGCCGAAATCGAAGGGGAAATTGGCGATACCACGGTCGGTCTGCAGGCGCGTCTCATGAGCCAGGGGTGCAGAAAGCTTGCAGGGTCGCTTTCGAAGTCCAACACCACCTGCATATTCATCAACCAGCTTCGCGAAAAGATCGGCGTGATGTTCGGCAACCCCGAAACCACGCCAGGAGGCCGTGCCCTGAAGTTTTTCAGCTCGGTCCGCATCGACGTGCGACGCTACGATTACGTGAAGCAAAACGGCGTCACCATCGGCAATCGCGTGCGAGCGAAGGTCGTGAAGAACAAGGTGGCGTCTCCGTTCCAGCAAGCCGAATTCGACCTCATGTACGGCGAGGGGATCTCGAAGGAGGGCTGTATCCTCGACATGGCGGTAGCCTGCAACGTTGCGAAGAAGAGCGGTGCCTGGTACACCTACGGGGAAGAGCGCTTGGGAAACGGACGCGAAGCTGCCAAGAAGTCGCTCGCAGAAAACCCCGACTTGCGCGACGAGCTCGAGAAGAAGGTTCGCGAGGCCTATGATGTCTTGCTTCCCGAGGCGACGGAAGAAGGAGTAGACGACACGTTTAACCCGGTGCCGAAACCCGGCAAGAAGAAGTAGGGCAAAACCATGTCATCCGAATTCGGTCCCGCGATATCCTCGTTCGATCCATCTGAAGGTAAGCGAAAGCCGCGCAGGAAACCCCGTAGTGCTTCGTCGGGAAAGCGGGAAGAGGCGCCTCGGCAATCTGCCTTCAACAGGGTCGTGCAACTATGTGCCGTGAGAGACCGTTCTCGTATGGAGCTCGAACAGCGGCTGATCAAAGAAGGGTATCCTCCCCAACAGATAGAAGAAGCCCTGCAACGTGCCGTCGATTGCAACTTGGTCAACGACGAGCGGTTCGCCGATGCCTTCATCCGTGCTCGCGTCTTAGCAGGAAAGGGTCTGCGCAAGGTTGAGCTCGACCTAGCGAAGCATGGAATCGACCCGACGCTTCTGGAAGGATGGCCGCAAAGATTCGGGCTCGACGATGAAGCTCAGATTGCTGCCGCTGTAAGCCTTTTGCAAAACCATCCGCCGCGATGCAAAGACATCCGCTCGGGTGCCTATCGCAAGCTCATGTCGAAAGGATACAGCGGCAGCATCGCCACCCAGGCTATCCGACGCTGGGAAGAAGAAGCCCCAACACTTCGCTGAGCGCGCAAGGCAGATGCCTATGCGATTCGCCAAGCTTGGAGTTCGTCGAGTATTCATGTCGATTTTGCCGTTCATCGCCATTTTCGGGCTCAATCATATCGAGTTAACGTAAGATGGTTCAAGCGTGAGAATGCACAGGCCCATATGGGCTTTTGAATACACAAAAGAATAGATTCAGAGCCATGGCGACGTGCGCCTTTTCTCATGCCAGGTAAAACCACTGGCATTTTTAATGCCCTTTATATGAAAACGAGCTGTTTCAGAGGGAAACTATGGAAATGATCTTTGCAATCCTAGGTGTCGTCGTAGGCATTATCGTGGGCATCGTCGTCGCCAGAGTTATGGCTAAGTCTTCGGCCAAGCAACTCGAGGAAGAAGCCAAGCAGATAATCGAGACGGCCAAGAGCCAAGCCGAAAACATCAAGGAAAAGGCCTCGCTCGACGTCGAGAAGGAAGCCATCAAGATGCGCCAGTCCATCGAGGAGGAAAAGGAGAACAGGCTCAAGGAAGTCCGCTCTGCCGAAGGCCGCCTCGACGACCGCGAGAAGAAACTCGATCATCGAAGCGACATGCTCGACAATCGCGAGCATCAGCTATCGAGCATGCAGGGCCAGGTAGACAAGCGCAACCGCGACTTGCAGGAAAACGAGAAGAGGCTTCGCAGGCAGCAAGAGGCCATTGAGTTGCGAAACGACGAGATAAACCAGAAGCTCGAAGAAATTGCCGGGCTCACGTCCGAAGAGGCAAAAGCGGAGCTGCTTGATACGCTACGAGACCAGGTCAAGCACGAATCGGCAGCCATCATCCGAGAAGCAGACCAGCGCACGAAGGCCGAAGCAGACAAAAACGCACGCGAGATACTGTCGTTGGCCATTCAGCGCGTGGCGGCCGACCATGCCGCCGAGGTGACCGTATCCACCATCCATATCCCCTCCGACGACCTCAAGGGCCGCATCATCGGCCGCGAAGGGCGCAACATCCGCTCGTTCGAACAGCTCACCGGCACGAACCTGATCATCGACGATACCCCTGAATGCGTTACTATCAGCTGCTTCGACCCGGTGCGTCGCGAAATAGGCCGCGTAACCATGGAGAACTTGATTTCCGACGGGCGTATCCATCCTGCACGCATCGAAGAGATGTTCAAGAAAGCCGAGGCGTACGTTACGCAGAAGGTGCGCGAGGCGGGAGAGCAAGCCACTTTCGATGCTGGCATCCACGACTTGCATCCCGAGCTTGTATTCACGCTCGGCCGCCTGCTCTATCGCACGAGTTACGGTCAGAACGTGTTGAACCATTCGCTCGAGGTCGCCTACCTCTCCGGCGTAATGGCAGCCGAGCTTGGCCTCGACCCCATCCCCGCAAAGCGTGCCGGTCTGCTCCACGACATCGGCAAGGCCGTCGACCATGAAGTCGATGGAAGCCATGCCATCATAGGCGCCGATTTGTGCCGCCGGCTCGGCGAACGTCCGGAAATCGTGCACGCCGTCGAGGCGCACCACAACGATGTCGACCCGAACAGCGTCATCGACGTGCTCGTGCAGGCGGCCGATGCGGTTTCCGCCGCCCGACCCGGCGCCCGCAAGGAGACGCTCGATGCCTACATCAAGCGTCTCGAAAAGCTCGAGGAAATCGCCAATGCCCACAAGGGTGTAGAGCGCACCTATGCCATACAGGCAGGTCGAGAAGTGCGCGTCATGGTTCAGCCCGAAGTGGTCGACGAAGCTGCCACGACGGTGCTTGCGCACGACATCGCCGCTCAGATAGAAAGCGAAATGCAGTATCCCGGCCAGGTGAAGGTCGTCGTCATACGCGAAAGCCGTGCCGTGGGCATCGCGAAGTAGGCGAAAGATGGCGGGAGACCTCCGTTCGTTCATCGAGCAGACGACAGGGGACACTCATCTCAGGGTAGAAGAAGACCTCGGTTGCGGTTTCGTCAGGCTCCGCAGCGCGGAAGCGGAACGCAGGCAGGCGAAGCACGATGTTCGCTGCAGCGAGGACATCGTCATCGAGATGCTGCGAAACTCCCGTGATGCTCACGCCCGGAACATCTACGTGGCAAGTTCCCGTGAAGGGTCATCTCGCAAGTTCACCGTTATCGACGACGGCGATGGAATTCCAAGCTCCATGCATAAGCGCATCTTCGATGCCCGCGTTACGAGCAAGCTGGACACGATGCACATGGACCTATGGGGCGTTCACGGTCGAGGCATGGCCCTTTATGCCGTGAGACTGAACGCCGATGTGGCGCAAGTGGTCGCCAGCAGCCCCGGTGGAGGCACGTCGATCCACGTCGAAGCCGATGTCGAGAGGCTTGGCGAACGAAGGGATCAGAGCAGCATGCCTGTGTTCCTCGTGGGGGAAGACGGAAAGACCACGGTCCGCGGACCCCGAAACATCAGCCGCACCGTCTGCGAGTTCGCTTTCGTGGAGCAGGGGATTTGCAGGGTGTATCTTGGTTCGCCTGCGGATATCGCGGCAACGTTGTGGCATATGGGCAGGGTGGAGGTGCCGCACAGCGTCATAGCTTTCGCAAACGACCCCGAGGAACTACCCGTTTGCAAGCGCCTCGCGCTGGCCACCACGCCCGAGGAGTTCGCAGACATCGCCAAGACGTTGGGACTCGCGCTCTCGAGTAGGACTGCTCGAAGGATCATCGATGGGGAAGTGGCGCCCCTGCAATCCATAGACGCCATCGTCGCGAAGATGCTCGAAGACCCCGCAAGCTCTCGTCTGGAAGCCAACGAACCCGAAGGTGCTGGATACGACGACGAATCCAAGCCACAGGATGGTCGGGATGTGCTCTCGAGCGTGCTCTTCCAAGACACGAGGGGGCTAATAATTGCTGCGAAAGACCGCAAGAGCTTCCAGGAGGCCGTCTGCGGGGCGTTCGCATCACTTGCCGAGTCGTATTTCCTCGATGAAGATGTAGAGCCTCAGATTCGATATAGGCGCGATAGAATCGACATCCACATCCCCGTCGTCAAGCTCGACTGACAGATTTGCGTTTTAAGCGTGCAGTTGCGCTCGTATTGACCAAGCTTGAGACAAACGTTTAGAATATGAAACGATTCTCCACGAACGAAGCAGATACGCTACGGAACGTACAAGAATTGAAACATCATATCCAGCAAACGGAGGAATCGCAGCATGGCACCAAACCATGACGTGCAACCAGTCAACGGTTTTCTGAAAGTCTCGTCCAAATCTTCTCCTGCATCGGTGGCCGGTGCCATAGCCGGCATGATAAAGGACGGTGTGGACGTAGAAATCCAATCGGTTGGAGCCGGGGCTGTGAACCAGGCTGTGAAGGCCATCGCCATATCGCGCGGATTCCTCTCTCCCATCGGCATCGAGATAGTCTGCATCCCAAGTTTTGCCGATATCGTCATTGACGGAGAATACCGAACGGCCATCCGGTTCACCGTGGAACCCCGCTACATCTCCGGCGTTCCGAAAATCCAATAGAAGTTGCGTCCATGTTCGAAAATGCAACGTTTTGCATAACCACCTTCGGGTGCCAGATGAACAAGTACGACTCCGAGAGAATCGCCGGCATGCTCGAGCAGCTGGGTGCTACGCCCGTGTCTTCCAACGAAGAGGCCGACTTGTGCATCTACATGACATGCTGTGTTCGGGAAAAGGCAGATGAACGCCTTCTTGGTCAGGTAAAGTCTATGAAGAACCTTCCGTTGCGCAAGGGGACTCCCTACCCGAAGCGGTATGTGGCCATCGGTGGCTGCATCGGGCAGCGCGATGGGGAAATGCTCCTCAAGCAGCTACGCCATGTCGATGTCGTCTTCGGGACGCATAACAAAGAAGAGCTGCCGCATCTGCTTGCGGATGCCATGGAGACGGGAGCGCGCAAGGCAAAAGTCATCGAAGGACGGCTGGAGTTTAACGACGACCTCCCAGAAGACAGGGAATCGCCATGGACTGCATGGCTGCCCATTTCTGTCGGCTGCAACAACTTCTGCACGTACTGCATCGTGCCCTACGTTCGCGGACGCGAGATCAGCAGGCCGTTTGAGGAAGTCGTGAACGTGGCTCGTCGATACGTCGACGAAGGCGTGAAGGAAATCACGCTGCTCGGCCAGAACGTGAACTCCTATGGCCGCGACCTGTACGGGCATCCGCGGTTCGCAGAAGTGCTCGATGCCGTCGCCGAAACCGGCGTCGATCGCCTGCGGTTTCTTACCAGCCATCCGAAGGACCTTACCGACGAGGTCATCGAGCGATTCGCCATGCACCGAAACGTCATGCCAGCTCTTCATCTGGCACTGCAGTCGGGTTCAGACCGCATACTCGATCAGATGAACAGGCGCTATACTGCCGAGCGGTATCTTGGCCTCGTGGCCAAGCTCCGAAAGGCGTGTCCGGAAATAGCCCTTTCCACCGATGTCATCGTCGGTTTTCCCGGCGAGACGGAAGAAGACTTCAAGGCAACCTGCGACTTGGTGAAAGAGGTGGGCTATTCCCAGGTGTTCACCTTCATCTACAGCAAGCGCCAGGGTACGCCCGCTGCGAGCATGCCCGACGAGGTACCCCGTGACGTGGTACAGGAACGCTTCGACCGCCTGGTCGAGATCGTGCAGGAAAGCGCATACCGCCAAAACCAGCGCGAGGCGGGCAAGACGGTGAGCGTGCTGGTAGAGGGAGAGAGCAAGCGGGATACGTCCATGCTTTCCGGGCGCAGTCCCCGAAACCAGACGGTGCATGCGTCCATACCACATGGGATGGATATCGAGCGGTTGAAGGGCACTTTCGTAGACGTCGAGGTCGAAGAGGCCCTGACGTGGTACCTGAAGGGAAGAATCCTTGACACGTCGTGCGTATCTAACCCAGGGTCTATAGCTTGTCCAAATGGGGAAGATACTCCTGAGAAGACGCGCAGAATCCTAGACAACCAGGTGGGGTAGTGAAAGGGGAGACACCTTTTATAGCAATCGTTGGCCCCACCGCTTCCGGGAAGAGCGAAGTCGCGCAATGTGTTGCCGAGCGTATTGGCGCCCACGTTCTCAGCGCAGACAGCATGCAAGTATATCGGGGTATGGACATTGGCACCGGAAAGGTGCTGCCGCACCAGATGCGCGTCGTTCACCATGGGCTCGACCTCATAAATCCCGGGGAGCCGTTTTCCGCGGCGCTTTACCAGGAATACGGGCGCGCGATACTCGATGAGGCCATCGCAAGCTCACGTCAGGTCGTTATATGCGGCGGCACGGGATTCTACGTGCGGGCGCTCGTCGATGATTTCGACTTTCCGGCAGGCGAGCAAGTTGGCAATGCGGTGCGTGACCGCTACAACGCGATGCTAGAAGAGCTGGGTTCCCATGCGCTTTGGGAGGAGCTGAACGCAATCGATCCAGCATCGGCCGAGGTCATTCACGAGAACGATTCCAAGCGCGTCGTGCGCGCCTTCGAGCTGCTCGCCGAGGGGACGTCGTACCGCGAGCAGCGCGAGAAGTTTTCCTCCATCCCCGCACGCTATCGAACCGAATTCTTCGGCCTGCAGGTGTCTGCTGCGCTGCTAAACGCGCGCATCGACGAACGCGTCGATGCCATGGTGGCCGATGGCTTGGTCGATGAAGTGAGGGCGTTGCTCGACCAGGGCTTCAGAGAGGGGCTCACCGCTGCGCAGGCCATAGGATACAAGGAAATCGTCGCCTACCTGGAAGGCAGATGCACGTTGGACGAAGCGAAAGGGCAGATAAAGGTGGCGACGCACCGATACGCCAAACGCCAGCGAACATGGTTTCGCAAAGATGCACGCATTCGCTGGATCGAGGCAGACGAATACGAACCTGGCTTTATAGCGGATCAGATCATCGAGCGCTTCACGATGCAAGGTGGGGTGTCTTGCAACATGGATGAAGATTGGTGATGCAGAAGACCTACGCTAACAGCAGCCAGCGTTGATATTTGGAAGATGGGGTTTGTCCATGTCCGTAAACAAGAACCGATTCCCCCTCGTGGAAACGCAGGAACATGCAGAGCGTGCCGTCTTGGTGGGAATCGACCGACCGGGAAGCGAATGGTCGGTCGATGAAACGCTTGCCGAGCTCGAGCGGCTCGCTTGGACCGCAGGTGCCGACACGGTGGCAGTAACCACCCAGAAGCTCGACACACCGAATCCCCGGACGTTCGTCGGCAGCGGGAAGGCGGCAGAGATAGCCGAGCTTTGCCGAGCCTTCAGCGCCGATTTGGTTATCTTCGACGACGAGCTCACCCCCTCGCAGCAGTCGAACCTGGAGAAGATCGTGGGTAAGGACGTGAAGGTCATCGACCGGACGGCGCTTATCCTCGATATATTCGCCCTCCATGCGACCACGAAAGAAGGGCGCCTGCAGGTGCGTCTCGCGCAGAACCAGTACCTGCTGCCCAGGCTACGCGGCATGTGGGCTCATCTTGCCAGCAACCGGATGGGCGGTGGGGTCGGCAGCCGATTCGGCGAAGGCGAAAGCCAGCTCGAGGTAGACCGTCGCATGGTGAGAAAGCGCATAACCGCCATCGAGCGCGAGCTTCGTGAAGTGGGGAAAAACCGTGCCGTCCAGCGTCAGAGCCGGCAGGCGAGTGGCATGTTGCGCGTTGCCCTGGCCGGTTACACCAACGCCGGCAAATCGAGCCTGCTCAACCGCCTCACCGATGCGGGGGTCTTAAGCTATGACAAGCTCTTCGCCACGCTCGATTCCACAACTCGCAAGTACGTGCTTCCCGAAGGCCGCGAGATAACCCTCACGGATACCGTCGGGTTCATTCAGAAGCTGCCCACAACGCTTATAGAGGCTTTCAAGAGCACGCTGGACGAGATCACCGAAGCGGATATTATCGTCCACGTCATCGATGCATCATCCGCCGAAAGGGAAGAGCAGATCATGGCTGTCGACGAAGTCCTCGGTCAGATTGGGGCTCATCAGATAAGCAAGATAGAGGTCTACAACAAGATTGACCTCCTCGACGAAGAAAAGCGATGCGCCCTTGCGAGCCGAAGGCCCCATGCGGTCTTTGTATCAGCCCAGACGGGCGAGGGAGTGGATCAGCTCGTGAAGCGCATTTCCGACGTCGCCTCCGCCCAAGACAGGCTCTTGAAGGTGCTTTTGCCATTCGATCGGGGGAATCTGGTTTCGTTGGCATACGAACGATGCCACGTGCTGCATTGCGAGCACGTGGAAGGGGGGACGCTCCTTTCCGTGAAGGTTGGCCCCCATTTCATCCAGCAATTCGAGTGCTTCGTCGTAGAATAAGCCCTCTTGTTTAGCGGACGCGCCTAAAGAGTGCGACAACCTTGCCCACAATCGAGCATTCGCGCACGATGATGGGCTCCATCGAGGAATTTTCCGGTTGGAGCCGGAAATGGTCGCTTTCACGGTAGAACCGTTTCACCGTGGCACCGTCATCTATCAGGGCGACTACGATGTCGCCGTTGTTGGCGGTTTGCTGTTCGCGAACGACGATGTAGTCGCCGTCGTTGATGCCACATTCAATCATCGAATCGCCATGCACCGATAACAAAAACGACGCTGTATCGCCAACGATTTCGGTGGGGAGCGTGATCATGTCTGTTATGTTCTCTTCTGCGAGCAAGGGCGTTCCGGCGGCAACATCACCAACGAGTGGTAACTTGACCGTGCTTTCGGTTGCGCCGAAAATCGGAGAGACGATGTTGGGTTCAGCTGGTTTTGCGATGCTGTTCGCAAGCGTGATGGAACGCGACTTCAAGGGGTCGCGGTTGATGAGACCCTTGTCTTCGAGCGCTTTCAGATGAACGTGAACGGTGGAAGGCGAGGAAAGCCCAAGCTCCTGGCACACTTCGCGTACCGTTGGCCCGTATCCATGCTTTTCTATGAAGCTTTCGATGCAGTCGTAAACGGCCTTCTGTCGTTTCGTGATGTCTTTTGCCATGCTTCCTCCATTACCGAACAAATGTGCGTTTTCTTATTGACAAGAACCTTTGTTCGGATTACAGTATACACGAACATAAGTTCTATGCAAGAGCAAGGAGGCAAGAATGAACAGCAAAGAGTTCCGTTTCGTCGACGGCACCTCTGCACTCGTGCCTGATTGTTCTCGGTACAGAAATGAAAACGAGCGCATCATCAGCTTCGAGCGTGCAGCAAGCAACTGGGAAAGAGGGATAGATTACACCCGTCTTTCCAAGGCGAAACATGCGAGCAGATCTGAGCGCATGCGTGCTGGCATGATTGCGACGATGGACAAGAGCCAATGTTTCCACGACATGCGGACGGGAACCTTGGAAGGCACGTCGTTCGACATCAAGGACGACTGGAAAGTCAAGGCTTACGGTTGTCTGTACACGGTGGCTGCGCTCGGTACTATCATCGCTACCACTATCTGAAAACCGTCTTAACATCTCATTGCCTTGAGTGCTGCGTTTCAAGGCAAGACAAGAAGCATCCCAGCTTGGTTGCGGGGATGCTTCTTTTGATGGAGGAAAGCGGGTTGTTGATGTCGGCGCTCGAAAAACCGCTAATCTATCTGCAGCTTTATGATAATCTGATTGCTGTTGCGCAGATGCAGAAGAAGGAGTGCCATGCGTTGTCCCACATGTGGTCATCTCGACTCCAAAGTCGTCGACTCGCGTCCATCAGAAGATGGTTCGACCATACGGCGCAGAAGGGAATGCCTTTCCTGTGGACGCCGCTTCACGACCTACGAGCGTTTGGGTGAAAACCCCCTCATCGTCTTGAAGAGTGACGGCACTTCCGAGGTGTTCAACCGCGAGAAGATCCTCCGTGGCCTCTACATAGCCTGCGCCAAGCGGCCAATCGAGCCCGAGAGCATCAACGAACTAGTTGAAAACCTCGAGCTCGAATTGCGAAACATGAACAAGACGGAAATCGAGTCGAAGGAGCTAGGCGATATGGTCATGCGCAGGCTCCGTTCGCTCGACGAAGTTGCCTATATCCGGTTTGCCAGCGTGTACAAGGATTTCAAGAGCGTTGCCGAGTTCAGTCAGGCTTTGGAAAGCTTGGCATAATGAATAGCGAACAAATGTACTTACCAGTGAAATTGCTCAACGAGGATTCCATCGTGCCTAAAAGCGCCTATATGGGCGATGCGGGTATAGACTTGCGTTCCACCGAAGAGCTTACGCTAGAGCCATTCGAGAGGCGGCTCATATCCACGGGTCTTGCCATGGCCATACCTGACGGGTATGCGGGTTTCGTCTTGCCTCGAAGCGGCATGGCAATAAAGCAGGGTCTTTCGTTGGTGAACACACCTGGGCTCATCGACAGCGGATACCGTGGCGAAATAAAGGTCATCGCCATAAACCTCGATCCGGTCGAGCCGATAAATATTAAGGTCGGCGACCGCATAGCCCAGCTTGTCATCATGAAGGTGGAGTCTCTGGTTCCCGTCGAAGTAGATGAGCTCGACGACACGAACCGGGGTGAAGGCGGCTTTGGTTCGAGTGGAAAGAACTAGACGAGCCGCGTTTTTCCTGGATGGTAGTTCATCCTGGATTAAAAGAGGGCCTTAAATCGGCTTAGAATCGCTCGTTTACAAAACCCCTGGTCAGAGTTTTGTAATTCCTTCTTATGCGAGATGTATATATGATAATATATCTTATGTTAACTTATACTAAATAATTTTGGAATGCATGAAATGCTTTCCATGCCCCATCGTATAAGGAATTGCAGGAAGAAAACTATATAAGGAGGAATGAACATGGACGCAGAGAATAAGAAGCTTTCCGATGAGATGATGCAGGAAGTATCTGGTGGAAACGCTGGAGATATCGGAGATGCAAGATACGATCCCGTATGCACCTTCTGTGGAAGCCGGGACTACTACAGAATACGCATCGTTGAACAGACCAGTACTTGGATCAAATACCAAATGCACTGCAACAACTGCGATAAGGATTTCTACTACGTCTACACCTGTGACTAGAAACCGTTACCGAGAGGTCGATCCAGGTGGGATAATGAAGAATTGAAACGGCCTTTATCTGCCATCTCCAATGACTCGACCATGCTCTATTCATTTGAGAGAATGCTCTCGTAAGCGGAATACAGGCTTGGGAAGAGCTTCTTCTGGTTTACCGGCTTGAATGTCTTGGCATCTACGAGGCAATGGGTGGTCGTGGCCGTGAAGCGGGGCTTCCCCTTTTCCACATCGTCACCTTTCACGAAAAGGCGATAGCTGTATTCGGTGCGCACGGGCGTGAGCTTGGTAACTCGCGTGTACACCTGCACCACATCACCATACGTGCAGCTGAGTCCGTAGTAAAGGTTGCATGATATTACGGGAGAAATGAAACCGAGCTTCTCGAAATCGACATAGGGAAACCCGAGCTCCTCAAGGAACTTCGTGCGGGCGATTTCGAGCCAGACAAGGTAATTCGCGTGATACACGACTCCCATCTTGTCGGTTTCGGCGTAGCGTACCTCGATTTCGCACATTTGTTCGTACTGTTCGCTCATTCGACATTCTCCTGTTCCAAAACAATGCTCACCTCGCCAGTTTGCAGGTCTTCGCAGGAACCATCTTCATAGCGGACGCGCAGGCTCATGTCGTCGTTTATTTGGATGGCGGTAGCGAAGCGGAGCGCGGAAAGGTCCTTGAGTACGCCCACATGCCTTCCTGGCATCATCGACAAAGCGCGATACTCCCCTATGAGAGTTTTCTCGTCGAACCTCGCGCATAAACCCAAAAGATGCGTGACGATTGACGCCACGAGTCGATTCCTAAGATTCGGGACGATCTCGACGCTTAAAGCAGCAGCGCGACTTTTGATTTCGGGAGGGAAGCCTCCGTGTGGCTCGTAAACGTTCACCCCAATGCCGACAACTGCATGTGATAAGTCGCCGGTTCCGAGGTCGGCTATGCCCTCGGTTAGGATTCCGCAGACCTTTCGATCTTTCATATATACATCGTTTACCCATTTGATCTGGGTATCCAACTTGCAGGTATCAGAAATGGCTCGACAGGTGGCCACGGCGGCGGCGCCTGTGATCATCCAACAGCGCTCAAGTGGGATATCGGGCGCAAGAATCACCGAAACGTATATGCCCGAATCGCTTGGCGAGAAAAAGGAACGGCCTCTCCTGCCCTTCCCCATCGTTTGGCGCGAAGCGACGACAACGGTGTTGTTGGGGGCTCCCTCACGCAGGAGCGCCTTTGCATCATCGTTCGTGCTGCCAGTGACGTCCTTCACAACAAGATGCACGCGTTTGCGAACATCGAACGGAAGAGCATCGGAGATGCCGCTTTCGGTAAGCATGTCGTGTATTACGGGAAGCTGGCATCCCCTGTTCTTCATTTCTGTTATGTCGGGGCCCTCGTCTTGAAGGCTGCGCAGTGCTTTCCAAGCTGCCTCACTGGACACGGCGAGTTCCTCGGCCATGTCATCGGCTATAGCGTAATCGCAGCCTTCGTTGGCGGGCTTTTGTTTGACCTTGTCGCGAAGCGTCATGCACGTTCACGCTCCTGTGTGTCCCTCAACGAGGGACATAAAGGTTTTCTACGCTTCGAGAAGTGCTAAAGCCGCTTCCTGCAGCGCATCGAGCTTGGCATCAGCCGCATCGGCATCGGCTCCCTTAGCGAACAGGTAAGCCTTCACCTTCGGCTCGGTGCCGCTGGGCCTGAAGATAACCTTGTTCGTGTCGGGAAGCCTGAACTCAACCACATTTGCAGAGGGAAGCCCGTTGTATCCGCCCTGATAATCGATTACTTCCTCGACGGGCATGCCGGCTATTTCAGTCGGGCCGTTCTGACGCAGCCCAGCCATGAGCTTAGTCATCTTCATGGAGCCATCCGCACCGGGGAATTCCATGTTCAGAGTGCGGTTGCGATAGTAACCGTAACGCTGGTACAAGGCGTCCATCGCCTGGGCAAGGTTTTTGCCCTTCGCCTTGTAGTAACGCGCCATCTGGCATATGAGCAACGATGCGACGATGGCGTCTTTGTCGCGAACGTGAGTGCCTGCAAGGTATCCGGAGCTTTCCTCGAATCCGAACAAGAAGCTGTTAGCGGTCATCTTCTGCTCGAGGTCGGTGATGATGCCGCCGATGTACTTGAACCCGGTGAGCGTGCGCTCGATGGCCACCTTGTAGTCATCGGCGATGGCATCGATCATCACGGTGGACACGATCGTGGAAACTGCAAGCGGACTCTGCGGCATCGTGGCCGTGGCACGGCGAACGCGGCAGATGTAGTCGAGCAGAAGGATGCCTATCTCGTTGCCGGTCAGCAAAACGTATTCGCCTTCGTTTTCGACGGCGACGCCAACTCGATCGGCATCAGGGTCTGTTGCCAGAAGCAGATCGGGATGTACCTGCTTGCAAAGTTCTATGCCAAGGTCGAGCGCTTCGCGCAATTCTGGGTTCGGCTTTGGGCATGTGGGGAAATCTCCATCGGGCTGAGCCTGCTCGGGCACGACCGTTACGTCATCTACCCCGATGTTGTCGAGGACGAGCTTCACGCATTCCAATCCCGTTCCGTTGAGAGGAGTGTAGACGAGTTTGAGCTGTGTATCTTGCGCCTCGGGAGACTCGACTCCAGCAGCGAGCACGGCATCGATGAAGCGTTCGATGGTATCATCGCCGATCCAATCGATCATGCCGTAAGCAATCGCATCTTCGAAAGGCGTCGATAAAACATCGGAGAAGGCGTCAACGTTGGCAACCGCTTTCGATATCTCGGCGGCAGCCTCGCTCGCTATCTGGCACCCATCGTCTCCATAGACCTTGTAGCCGTTGTAGGGAGCGGGATTATGGCTTGCGGTCATGTTGATGCCTGCGCTGCATTTCAGGTCGCGGACAGCGAAACTCAGCAACGGTGTGGGCTCGACGCGTGGGAAGATGTGCACGCGAATGCCGTTGGCGGCAAGCACCGAAGCAGCGCGCTGCACGAACAGCTCGCCGAAGTTGCGGCTGTCACGCGCGATGGCCACGCTCGGTTCGTCGTAATGGCGGTTCAGGTAATCGGCCAGACCTTGCGTTGCTTTGCCCACGGTGTAGATGTTCATCCGATTCGTGCCGGCACCGATGATGCCGCGCAGGCCAGCCGTGCCAAATTCCAGCTCTTGGAAAAAGGCGTCCGCCACATCGCTGCTGCTTCCCTCTTCGGCTAACACGCGGAGCTGTTCTGCAACTTCGCTGTCGACTGCCAGTTCCTGCCAGCGCTTCATTTCTTGTTGGATGTTCATCATGTTCCTCTTTCTGTGTAAACCTATATGCTAGGCATCGTATCCGTTCGGGTTCTTGCTCTGCCACCTCCAGGCATCACGACACATGGCATCCATGTCGAATTCTGCTTTCCATCCCAGGTCGCGCAGGGCTTTGTCGGCGCTAGCATAGCATGCGGCTATGTCTCCCGACCGGCGCGGCTTGATCTGGTATGGGATCTTCAGGTCATTTACGCGCTCGAAAGCATCGATTACCTGCAAGACGCTGTATCCGTTGCCCGTGCCGAGGTTCCACACATGCACGCCGGTTTCGCCGTCGGTGGCTTGGAGCGTTTTCACATGGCCGCGCGCCAAGTCGACTACGTGTATGTAGTCGCGCACGCCGGTTCCGTCGATCGTGTCGTAATCGTTGCCGAACACGCCCAGGCACTCGAGCTTCCCGCTCGCCACCTGCGCGATGTAGGGCATGAGGTTGTTCGGAATGCCCTTGGGGTCTTCGCCCATCAAACCGGATTCATGAGCTCCGATTGGGTTGAAGTACCGAAGCAGCGAAACGTTCCATTCGGGGTCGCTGTGCTGTAGGTCGATGAGAATCTGCTCGAGCATCTTCTTGGTCTGCCCATAGGGATTGGTAGGATTGCCAAGGGGGCATTCCTCGGTGATGGGGACGAAAGCGGGGTCACCGTAAACCGTGGCAGACGAGCTGAAAACGATGTTCTTAACACCATGCCGACGCATCACGTCAAGGAGAACGAGCGTCCCCGTTATGTTGTTATGGTAGTACTCCAAAGGCTTGGCGACGCTTTCCCCCACTGCCTTCAAGCCGGCGAAGTGGATGACTGCGTGCACGTCCTCTTTCTGGAAGATCTTATCGAGGGCGCAGGCGTCGAGCATATCTGCCTTGTAGAAACGCGGACGCACCCCGCAGATCTGCTCGATGCGGTTGATCGACTCCTCGCGAGAGTTCGAAAGGTTGTCGAACACCGCGACGTCGTATCCAGCCTCGATGAGCTCCACACACGTATGGCTGCCGATGTATCCGGCACCACCCGAAACAAGAATCGTCTTCAATACTTCCTCCTCGAGATAAGAAGCACATATTGGTCCAATTATGACGCAAATGCACCAGAAGATGGCTTGTAAAGCAGGCACGTGCGCAGAAAACACGCCTGTAGGGCAAGCGAGATGGCGAAAGCACCTGCCAGGCTCTGCTCTGAACGTGGAATCAACTGCGACGATGCCTCGATGGGCATGGCTATGGCGTAGAATCGCAGGTATATACGACATCGAGGACAAGGTCATGGAAACCCCAAGCAGACCCACATACGAACCGCTCGGACCAAAACTCATGGTGCAGCTCGCAGCACCCCATACTTGGCCAGCATCGATCTTTCCGGTGCTTCTTGCCGTGGCGCTCTCTATGGTGACAGGTGGTGCATCAGAAAACGCATTCAGCCTGTTGGGCATGGAGAACGAGCCATCTCGGGTTAGCGGCGTCATGGTCTGCGTCCTGCTGGCGATAAGCGTGCTCATGCAAAGCGCCGTGAACACCATCAACGATTACTTCGACTACGCGAAGGGCGCCGATACCGTGGAGAACCAGGCTGATCCCGCCGATGCCGTGCTCGTCTACAACAACGTCAACCCGAAGGCCGTGCTCGCCTATGCCATAGCCTTGGTAGTCCTGGCGTTTTGCCTAGGTGCATACGTGATTTACAAGGCTGGATTGATTCCGTTGGTCATTGCGCTTGTGGGAGCGGCAATCATTTTCCTCTATTCGGGTGGGCGCACTCCCATCAGCTACCTTCCCATTGGCGAAGTCGTGAGTGGGTTCACGATGGGTGGTTTGATCACGTTGGCTAGCTACCAGGCGCTGACCTTGCGCTTCGAATGGTTAGTGCTGCTTATGGCATTGCCCGAAATGCTAGGCATCGCCTTGATAATGGCAACGAACAACACCTGCGATATCGAAAAGGACGTGAAAGCTGGCCGAAAAACGCTTCCCGTCTTGCTTGGCCACGACCGCGCCGCAAGGCTTTATCACGGCATCGTCTACGCGTGGGTTGCAGCAACTTGCTTGCTCGTCTTCGCGTTTTTCGCCAGAGGCTGGGTCGTTTTGCCGTTCATGCTGCTCGCCGTGCATCCCCTTGGCCGGGCGTTGCTTTCCAACCCATTGACACCTGAATCTCGAAGTGCTGCATTTGCCCAGGTGACCAGTTTGAACATCGCTATGGGAGCATTCTTTTGCGCTGCTGTTTTCGCTAGCGCCATTATCTGAGGGCTATTGCCACAGGATTTGATCCCTTCCGCAGAGGGAAGAGAGGTCTGCGTTTGCGAGCAGCTCTTCAGCTGATGCCGGTTCGTCTTCTGGGATGATCCCGGCCACGAATGCTATATGCCCGAGTACCCCTTCGATCGTGCCGTGCGATTCGAGAAGGCGTTCGAGGTTTGCATCTGCATGCCGCTTCGAGAGTCGGTGACCATCTGCTCCCATGAGCAGGGGGACATGGCCATATTGGGGATGTTCGAGTCCGAAGACATCTTGCAGGAAAAGCTGCTGGGGCGTGCTCGAGAGAAGGTCCGATCCCCTAACAACGCTTGTCACACCTTGATAGGCATCGTCGATGACCACGGCAAGCTGATATGCAAACGAGCCATCAGAGCGTCTTATAACGAAGTCGCCGCATTCCAAGACGAGGTTTTGGTGGTAGCTACCCTGGAACAGGTCTGCGACGTGCACTGTTTCATCGGGCACCTTGACGCGCCAAGATGGTTTACGGTTAGCGGAGGCGGCCCGCGCTCTTTTCTCGTCGAGTTCTTCTTTTGCAGCGTAACGGCAAGTACCCGCATAAACAGGTCGTTCGCCTGCATGGGGAGCCGATGCGGCGTGGAGGTCTGCCCTGGTGCAGTAGCAAGGATACAGCAGTTCGAGCGATTCGAGCTTCGCGAAGGCAGCGCGATATGCATCCGTGCGCGTGCTTTGATAGAGGGGTTCTCCGTCCCACCACAAGCCGAGCTGCTCGAAGTCGCGCATCACTGCATCGGCGAACGAGCGACGGCTGCGCTGGGAGTCTAGATCCTCGATGCGAAGCACCACACTTCCACCGCTACGACGAGACACAAGCCAGGCTACGAGTGCAGAGTACACGTTGCCAGCGTGCATACGTCCAGTTGGGGATGGCGCGAACCTTCCAACGATTGGACCCGCCCACTGTTCACCCGAAGGTTTGGGCACGGGTTAACCCTTTACGCAGCGCATGCCGGACATGAAGGCCTCGATGTTGATATCGATGGTCTTCGGCGGAACCTTGGCCTTGATCTGTTCGATCCAGCTTTCTGCTGGGAAAGGAAGGCCGGCAGCCAAGGCGCCCAGCAAGACGACATTCGCGCATTTGACCGTACCAGCTTCCCGGGCCAGCTTAGTGGCGGGGACGAGCGTGGCGCCATAGGCGTCGAGGCGGGCGTTGATGTCTTTGGCCATCGAAGCCTTGCCGGTGAGCACGGGGAGCGGTTTGATGGACTCGTCGTTCACCAAAAGCGTGCCGCCTTCTTTCAAGTACTGGATGTTTCGCAGCGCCTCGGTGGTCTCGAACGAGAGCAGATAATCGGCGCTCCCCTGGCAGCAGACCATGGAATTCACCTGCTCGCCCACGCGCACGACCGTGGTCACGGCGCCACCCCGCTGGGCCATGCCGTGAATCTCGGACAGCTTCACCTGCATCCCGTTGGCCATTGCCGTTTTCGCGAGCAGGTCGGCTGCGAGGATGGTTCCCTGCCCTCCCACGCCGCATAGCAGGATGGTCATGGCGCCGTCGCTGTATACGCTGGCATTTTCCTTCATCGTTTACACCTCCTGCACGATGGCCGAGTAATGACAGTACTGCTTGCATTGTCCGCATCCCACGCATTGATCGGCATCGATGGCTGCAATGCCCGATTCCGGGTCGCGCGAGAGTGCGGGGCAACCTATGGTGACGCACTGACCACAGGCGCGGCACAGATCGTTGATGAAATAAGGCTCATGACGGACAAAGCTGTCACGAAGCAGCACGCAGGGGCTGCGGAAGATGATCACGCTTAAGTTGTCTTCGTGTTCGATGGCCTTCTTTATTGCCGAACGGGTTGCCAGGAAGTCGTTGGGATTCACAACCTGAACATCTTCGATGCCAAGCGCCCGCACGATGCCTTCGATGTTCATCTCGCGCGACGGACGGCCCTGAAGCGTGATGCCGTTGAAGCAGTTTCCCTGATGTCCCGTCATCGCCGTCGTGCGGTTGTCAAGGATACACACCGTTCCAACCCCGCGGTTGTAAGCCGTGTTAAGAAGGCTCGTGATTCCGGAGTGGCCGAAGGTGGAATCGCCTATGACGCCGACCACCGGACGGTGCTTCGTCCCCTGAAGCGCAAGTTCGAAACCGTGTGCCATCGAGATGGATGCGCCCATGTCCAGCGTCGAGTCCATGGCGTTAAGCGGCGGCAACGCGCCGAGCGTGTAGCAGCCAATGTCGCCCGTGATGATGCAACGGGCCCGCGTGAGCGCCTTGAATACCATGCGGTGGGGGCAACCGGCACACAAGGCGGGGGGACGCGCTGGAAGGTCTTGTTGAGGAAGTTCGTAGGGGGGAATGTCTTTGCCGAAAGCACGGGCAATCTGCTCGGGGGAAAGCTCGCCAAAGGCAGGCAGGGCGTTGGGCGTATCGGTTACCTCGACTCCAAGCGCCTTGACCTGAGTGGACAGGTAATCAGACGCCTCTTCGACGACGTAGAGACACTCTACCTTGTTGGCGAAGTCGGAGATCTTCTTCGCGGGAACAGGCCATGCGACGCCGAGCTTCAGGATGCTCGCCTCGGGCATGGCGTCAACCACGTATTGGTATGCGGCACCGGTGCAGATGATGCCAATCGAGGCGCTAGCGATGGTCTCGACGTTGTATTCGCACTTCTCTACCCATTCGCGAACCTCGTTCAAGCGCTCGTCAAGCGAAATGCGGCGAGGCTTCGCATATGCAGGCATCATGACCCACTTCGTCGGGTCCTTTTTGTAGGGTCGAAGCTCGACTTCTTGGCGCTCGCCCACTTCGACCGGCGTCTTCGCATGCGAGACGCGAACGGTCGAGCGGATGAAAAACGGTATGTCGAAACGTTCGGAAAGCTCGAATGCGGCTTTTGTGAACCGCAAGGCTTCCGTGGAATCGCTTGGCTCGAACATGGGTATGTGGGCGGCTTGGGCGTAGAAACGGCTGTCCTGCTCGTTTTGGCTGGAGTGCATGCCCGGGTCATCTGCCGCCAGCACCACCAAACCTCCGTTAACACCAGTATATGCGGCAGTGAACAGAGGGTCGGCCGCCACGTTGACGCCGACGTGCTTCATCGTCGCGAGTACGCGGGCTCCTGCGGCGCTGGCACCCATTCCCACCTCGACGGCAACCTTTTCGTTTGGGCACCATTCGGCGTAGACGCCTTCCTTCTTGGCAAAGGCTTCCATGGTCTCGGTAGAGGGTGTGCCGGGATATGCCACGCCGATACGTGCCCCCGCCTCCCATGCACCCTGGGCAATTGCTTCGTTGCCTGAAAGAAATTCCATGATCCATCCTTCTCTTCACATGCCCCATGGTCCTATTGCAAGTTATAAGGGCATGCCGGTTTTATATGTCTTGGCTGCATGCTGCCCTATTGCTGGAACAGTAGGCAAAACGTACCGATCTGGACGATGTCGCCATCGTTGAGCTTTGCCTCGTTTACGTTTTTGTTATTGATCCACACGCCGTTGAAGCTTCCCGTGTCCTTGATGTAGAACGCTCCATTGCGCAAAAACGTCTCGGCATGATGGCCCGAAACGGTCATGTCGTTCAAGAAGATGTCGTTGCTCGGTGCGCGTCCTATGGACATGGAACGCTGCTCGAGAATATAGCGCGTGTTGATCTGCTCTCCCCTGACGACTGTGAACGAGGCTTTCTGCGCAGGCCGCTCGATCGGCTTCACGTCACGCCCCTCTTGGAACACGATAGGTTGGATGCGTTGCGTGGAGCCTGAAAGCTTGAATCCGCAGGCCGCACATTGGGCATCGCCGGGCTTGAGCGGTGAATTGCAGACCGGACAAGTTTCGTTCATCATGATCTCCTATCTCGAGGGCCCGCATGGCGAGATGGGCCCGTGGCGTTCTCGTATGGGTGAGGCCCTTTCTAGGAAACCCCACCCTTGTCGTTGATGAGCGTCGAGTCGTTGTAGTAGACGCTTTCCGCAACCTTGGGAGAACCGTTGAATCCTGCGAGGAAGCGGTTCCACCAAATGCCAATGCTCTGGAACACGTTCGGAGCCGCGACGTTTTCGGTGGCAACGAGGTCCATGGTGGCTATGGTTTCGTTGTGCTGCTTGAAGGTGACCGTTCCCACCACATCGCCCGCTTTCACGTCCTTGGTCAGGTTACGGTATTCCACCGATTGGCTCACGTTGCCGGAAAGCGAGAACACGGTAATCGACGCATTCGGGTCGGCGAACGTGGCATCAACGGTCTTGTTGATCCAGGCACCGTCGGATACCTCGGCGATAAGCGGCACGGTTTCACCTGTGATTTCGTCGACGGTCGTCATAGTTGAGTTTGCCAGAGGATAGTCAACGGTGTTCTCGTAGACCCAATCCCACAGCGCCTGCGTGTCGACGAAGCGCTGCCATTCGTCGGTAGAGTCTAGAACCACCGCGTAGAGGTCTTTCCCGTCACGGTTGCATGCTCCTGCAAAGCACGCGCCAGCGCTATCGGTGTAGCCGGTTTTCACACCGCAGGCTCCCTCGTAGATCCCGAGCAGCTCGTCGGTGCTCGTGAGCTCGATGGTCGTGGACTCGCCTTCGCGGTTTACCGTGCAAACAGCAGTATCCTTGTTCGTCAGCTCGCGGAACACGTCGTTTTTCATGGCGTAGTTACACAGTTTGGCGACATCTCGTGCGCTGCTGTGCTGATCGCCGTAATACTCACCATCGTCGAGTCCGTGCGGGTTTCTGAAAACCGTGTTGGATAGGCCGAGTTCCTGCGCCTTGGCATTCATGGCATCGACGAAAGCCTCGCAACACGCATCGGGATCGCTGCTGTCCAAGCCGGCATCCTCGAGCATCTTGGCACCCACCGATTCGGCGATTGCCTGGGCCGCATCGTTTCCAGAGGGGACCATGAGCGCAAGCAACGCCTCGGAAAGCGGCATGGTGTCCCCTTCCTGCAGGCTAGCGGAAGATTCACCGATCAACGCGGCGTTTTCGCTCACCACGATCGTGGTGTCAAGCGGCACGGAATCTATGGCGACGACGGCCGTCATGATCTTGGTGATGCTCGCTATGGGCACTTCGGCGGTGTCGTTGCGTTGGAAGTAGACCGTCCCATCCTGGTCCATCACGATAGCGTATTCGCCGACGACATCGGGGCAGTCGACCACGGAGAGCCCACGGGATTCGACGGTATCGCCCATGATGATGTCGGCCTTTCGCACATCGGCGAAGGCAGATGTGGGAACGAGCAGGCCAAGGCAAAAGATGACGCATAAGATGGCCGCAGCCGGCATCTGTATCCAGATGGGCCGTTGAGCCAATCGATCTTCTCGCTTCACCATCATGAAGATATCTCCTCGTCTCTACTGTTTTTCGGAAATGAACTAATACATGCAGGTTATAGCACGATAAACAGGAGTGCTATGAAGACCAGTCCACTTCAGGCTGCCCCGCCCAATCGGCTTGCGTGCCGCCGCGCACAATGGTCTCATTTGTCGGTTGATACACCGAGACGAAGTTGTCGACATGCACGACATCGCCGCTTCTATCGGTTACGGTCCGGGTGACCGTTATCGATTGACCGTCTGAACCGTAGCTTCTGACATAAGAATAGCCTGGCGCATATTCCTCGTCGTAGACGTAGATGGTCTGGTACTTCGCACCCTCTTCCCAAGCACCCGTCTCGCTTTCCACGGTGTAGCCCGGGCTGATTCCATAAAGCGAAACCGTGATGGAGGTGTCGGTGTAACTCGTGCGCAGCAAGATGTCGGAAGCCGTGTCGTTTTCCCACTGCAGGTCGAGGTCTGGCCAGCTTATTGCCGCATCGCGGCCAGAAGGGTAGCTCGAGATGTACATGGAGTGGTTGTGACGCTCGACGATGGGCAGGCCAACTTCGTAGACGGCGTTGAACACCGTCGTTCCCACTTGGCAGATGCCTCCCCCGATTTCGTCGACGAGCTCGCCACCAAGA
Organism: Eggerthellaceae bacterium; assembly: GCA_045118335.1. Taxonomy (GTDB): domain Bacteria; phylum Actinomycetota; class Coriobacteriia; order Coriobacteriales; family Eggerthellaceae; genus W1P20-047. The sequence continues at coordinate 7,752 of JBGUXY010000041.1, read as the reverse complement.
ATCGATCCGGCAGATTGGAAGCCCTTCTCCTCGTTGCATTCGCCGGCGGTCTCGTTAAACGACCAGATGCCGCCATTTGCCTTTGCCACCGAATCGTTGAGCAGGTCGGCAGCAAGGTGAATGTTGTGGTTGCGTTCGGTGGCGCCAGGGGTGTATTCGGTTGTGTACTCGCCTATGACCGAGACCACGCCAGCGTTTACGGCTTCGTTGAGCGGCATCTTATCTGGCACGTTGGTGCTGTCGATGACGATGGTGGGAGCGCCGGAAGTGTCGGCGTTATCGCCGAGAAGCTGGTCGTTGAGCTTCGATATCGCGGTGGAAACCTGTGGCATGGTACCTTCCGATCCCAAAAGGACCATCATTTCGTCGCCACTTTTCTCGAACTGGACAGTCACGTTACCGCCCTCGAAACTAGGTTTCGCGTATTCGTTGATGTCGAGTTGAGCCCGATATGGGTCGAAGTACACCGAAAGCGTGCTTTCACCTTCATCATCTTTGACTATGTTGGTGTTGATCCAGGTACCCAACGTCGAGCTGTCGTAGCTCCAGGAATCATCACCATACTGGAAGTTGGCGCCGTTGGCGATTGCAAGGTTAGCGCGGTCGGCTGCAGCCAAGCCCTCCTCGGTGGTTATCGGCGCAGGCGTGTCTACTGCGACTTCGAAGAATTCCCGGCCATCGGCGCTTTCGCTTAGGAACTGCTCGGTGAGCTTTTCTTTTAGCTCGTCACGGTCGATCATGAAACCATCCGAGCTCTCCGAAGCGCTTGCCTGTCCGTCCTCGACGGTGACTTCGCTATTCACATAGGGAAAACCCAGGGAAAGGTCGATCTGCTTTGCCAGCGATTCGATGCAGGCCTCGTTGTAGTTTACCGTTACGGGTATGGTGCGTCTTGACACGAGCGTATGGAGCCGGTCGAAAGCTCCTCCCCTGCCGATGGACATGGCATCATCGACGATGCCGTTATAGTCGATGTACGCCTGAAGCGACGTATTGTCCGCATACCAGCTCACGGTTTGAGCAGCCTGCTCTTCGACGGAAAGGTTTCCCTCATCCGTTGAGTTCTGCTCATGAGCAGCCATGGCCTCTTCGCTGGCGTAAATCGTCACGCCACTTGCAGCCAGACGGGTTCCGTATTCTTGCTGCAGGGCTTCGTTGAGCTCGTCGGGGGTCATCCCCCCAGCTTTTATTTCTCCCACCATAACATGTGAATAGACCTTGCCAGCATGCGAAAGCGTGTCGATGCCATGGCCCACGACAAGCAGACATGCCACGACGAGCACCACGAACACAATCTTGGATTTCCTGCAAGCAGCCACAATTGCGCTGCCCGCCCACTTGAGGCCACGGACGACGAGCGCGAGCACCATGAGGAGAATCTCCTTTGCTTTGCCCGCAACCCCTAATCCTTTATGCGGATAGGGGTTCGGTGAGCTGCTGAAGTCTCCCATGCGCCACGTGTCGTCCTCGTGGGGCACGGAATCCGAGTACCAAAGATCGGTATCGTGGTCCACTGGGGTGGTGAAGCGCCTGTCAGAGGTCTGCCCCACCCTGCCAAAGCGGGAAGAGCGTCCAGAATCGCTAAAGCCATAGTCGTCATCAGGGACCACGGGGGCTTTTCTGCCCGATAAGCTATCGGACGTACGCCAGGCATTGTCGCTTGAACTTGTTGATTGATCGGAATAGACGTACCTTCCCGATCCAGTGGACGAGCTTGATGCCTGGCGTCTGGCACCCGTGTCCTGCGAACGGCCGCCCCTGCGTTCCGAAACGCTCCCCGAGCGTTGATCGATGCTGCGGTTAGAGCCAGTCCCCCATGATTGGGAGTCCTGCCTGCCAGATGCCGGTGGCACACGAGATCCAGCGCCGGTATTCAATCGGGAGACACCTGTACTAGAACCGGTGGAATAGCGTGACGCTCTGGCGGATGAGCTGGTGTCGTATCGGGAAGAACCCGTTGTCTGGCGAGGATCCAGACGACCAGACGAACCTGTGCTGTAGCGCGACGTATCCGTAGTATGCCCTGATCCGAGGCGCGTAGAGGTGTCTGCGGAATACCTGCTTGATGAATTGCGCCTGGTGTCTTTAGACGCACCAACGCCCCATCCGGGGACAGAATCGCGTCTGGAGCGATTGGAGGCGCGAACTGTCTCGTCGGCGCTACCAGAGTTGGACCCATCGAATCGGCCAGAGCGCCTGTCCGCCGAGTAATCTTTCTTATCTTCGTCAAAAGGCCGGTAACGTTCTGCCATCGTCTGCTACCTGGCCTTTCGCATACGCTTGTGGGCGTCGATGGTCTTGCGAACCGCATTGATGACGTAATACGTCGTCGTGCCGGCACCCAGTATCAACCCCACGTAGACACACCAGATGCCCCACGAGAATTGGCCCGAGCAGAAGCCTGGTAGCCATTGGTAAGTGGTGATGCCGAGTCCATCGATCAGTGGCCAGTTCATCATAAGTCCGAAGAAGCCAACGAACATGAGCGTGGTCACGACCTTGCCGACGTAGACGACATCGATGCGAACGTTGTACTTGTCCAAGATGAAGGCACCACCGAACAGCAATACGAGGTCGCGGACGAGCACGACCATGATGATCCAAAGCGGAAGACGACCCACGATGAACACGCCGAGCACACCCATGATCATGAGCAAGCGGTCGACGGCGGGGTCGAGTATCTTGCCGAGCTTTGTTATCGTGTTCGTGCGACGTGCGATGAGTCCATCGAGACAGTCGGTTGCAGCTGCAATACCGAAAACAAGCGCAGCCTCTATGCTGAAACCAAGCATGAGGAGGACGAAGTACACGGGAATCATGAGCAGGCGGATGAAGCTAATCGCGTTAGCCACGGTGAAGACCCGATCGCTCACGTCGCGATCGGCGTCCGAGAGCATTTCGTGATCGTCTAAAACGTCATCGGCGCTCATGGCATCGTAGACGTTCGTCATGTCTTTTTCCACCAGCTCCATTCGAGCCCTTCGTACTAGTTCAGCAGTGCATGCATAGCTCATGAAATAATACCGTATATCAGGTCGAATGCAGCCTACATTCGAGCCGATGGAACACCCTTCATAGCCGCTTCAACTTTCATTCGCAACAAGCTCAAGGAGAAAGTCCAAAGCTCGTCAACTGATCAACGTGGAAAGCCGATTGCCTGCCTATAATCCACCCATTTCGATGCCAACTCTGGCATCGCCACGATGAGTAAACCGTGTTTGTCCCGACTCGCAAAAAGCAAGCAGGCCAGAGAACTAAGTCTCTGGCCCGCGATTTTGCTGGTCGGGTGAACAGGATTTGAACCTGCGACCCCTTGACCCCCAGTCAAGTGCGCTACCAAACTGCGCCATCACCCGATATGTTGTGGGACTAGCCCAAACAGCTTGATTATCTTATGGCAACTCAAGCTGCATTTCAAGTGCTAATTTCAAGAATTCTAGGACATTACCGCCATGGCCCGATCCAAGACGATGTTTGCAAGTTCTGGCTTCATCATGAACGGCACGTGTTCTTCCCCATCTTCGCGCACGATCCATATCTCGTTGCCGTCAGTACCGAAGGCAAGCCCGTTGCCGACTTTGTTGGCGATGATCATGTCCGCGTTCTTGGCGTGAAGCTTCTTGCGCGCGTTTTCGATGACGTTTTGCGTTTCCGCGGCAAAACCGACAACGACTTGGTGTTGCTTCGAAGCTGCGAGCGTTGCCAGGATGTCGGGGTTTTCTGCAAGTTCGATTGCCTTGAGCGCATCGGCGTCAAGTCCCTTCTTCAACTTGTTCGCGGCTACGTCCTTCGGGCGCATGTCTGCAACTGCAGCCGCGAAAATCGCTATGTCAGCTTCGGGGAACACCTCGCAGCACGCATCGTACATTTGCTGGGCTGTTTGAACTCGTATTATGTTCACGCCCACGGGAGCATCGACTGCAACAGGCCCGGATACTATGGTTACATCTGCACCCCGTTGCGAAGCTGCTTGTGCGAGGGAATAGCCCGTCTTTCCCGAGCTGAAGTTGGTTATGTAGCGCACGGGGTCGATGGGCTCGATCGTGGGGCCTGCGGTGATAAGCAAACGAACGCCTTTCATATCCCCATGCATGCCAAGTTCGCGCAGCACGCGGTCGGCGATTTCAGCGGGATCTGCCATGCGTCCGCGTCCAACGTCTCCACATGCAAGGTAGCCTTCTGCGGCATCGATGATGCGAATGCCCTGGTCGCGGAGCTTTTCCATGTTCTCCTGCGTCACCCGGTTTTCGTACATGTGAACGTTCATCGCAGGCGCGATCAGGATGGGCGCCGTCGTGGCCAATGCTGTCGTAGAGAGCAGGTCGTCGGCGATACCATGGCATATCTTTGCCATGACGTTGGCCGTGCAAGGGGCGATGACGAACAGGTCGGCTTCTTCTGCCAAGCTGATATGGTGGATGGGATCCGAAGGGTCATCGAACAGGCCAACCGCAACCTTCTCGTGCGTGAGCGCCCGAAACGTCGTGGGCCCCACGAACTGGGTCGCATGATCTGTCATGACGACCTTCACGCGCAAGCAAGCCTTCTGTAGCAGTCGTACCAACTCGCAAGACTTGTATGCTGCTATGCAGCCGGTTACGCCGATGAGAACGGTCTTCTTGTCGTTCATGCCTGCCTCCTAGCGGTTTTAGGGCGCATACCCGCGGTACTTGCAGTTAGCTCATGCGTAATATCATGAGAAAAACGTTGAGCATCTTTTGGCAGTCTACCGAAAAACCAAGATTCGTGGAATAGACGTGTTCGTGAAAGCCCCTATCGCGTTAACGGCGAAAATTGCGAATTGGCGCATTGCGCACAGCCTACATCAGGGATATCTCGGCAGGTTGCCGACGGGCATTCGCAACTTCGGCGAACACATCGTCTCCAGCTGGCGTTCTTCCCATGCTGCGTTCGGCAAGCCGGTCGAGCACGGCTTGCAGATCGGGAGGGAGGGCGTCGACGATGTGGATTTCGTTGCCATCGATCGGGTGGTCGAATGTAAGCGAATATGAGTGCAGGAACTGTCGAACAAGACCCATCTGGGCTTTCTCGGTGCCAGAGCGGTACATAGGATCGCCAACGCAGCAGTGGTGGATGTGTTTCATGTGCACGCGAATCTGGTGCGTTCTGCCGGTGTAGAGTTTGCACTCGAGCAACGTGTAGCCTTCATCGAAACGACCTGCCTCGAAGCGCTCGAGCACCTTGAACGTGGTAACTGCAGAGCGGGCGTTGGGCTTATCGGATACGCACATGCGTAGCCGATTTCCCTCGCTACGCGCAATGGGCTCGTCGATCATGCCGGTGTCGTGGGCTATGTTTCCATGCACGAGCGTGATGTAGCGACGATCGACGGCTCTGAGCCTGATCATGTCCTGCAGCGCGCATCCAACCTCGTCGTCTTTGGCGCACATCATCAATCCACTCGTCTCCATGTCGAGACGATGCACGATGCCCGGCCGGTCGTCTCCTTGTACGTGGGCAAGATTGTCGCGTCCGTATCGGTACACGAGGGCATTTACGAGCGTGGACCCATGGTGGCCTTCGGAAGGATGCACGCAAAGACCCGCCTGCTTGCTGATGACCATCAGCCACTCGTCCTCGTACCTGATGTCGAGGTCGATGGGCTCGCCCATCAACGGTAGATGCTCGACTTGCACGAGCTCCTCGTAGACGACCGTATCGCCAACGTGCACAGGAGTCTTTTTAGAACAGGGATTCCCGTTGACGAATACCCTTCCCTCTTCCACCTGCTTCGCAGCGCAGCTGCGCGAAGGATAGCAGCCGCTTCGGGCCAGGAACGCATCGAGACGCACGCCATCGTCGCTGGCTTGAGCACAGCGCATGAGCATCCTAGGCATCGGATGCGACCTCCTCGCGAGGGACGAAGAAGAGGAAACCTATGAGGAAGATTGCAATGCCGCAGGTAACGCCAATATCTGCAATGTTGAAGACGGGAAAAGACATGAACGTGGTATTGATGAAGTCGACGACATAACCTTGCGTCAAGCGGTCGAAGGCGTTGCCCAACCCACCAGAGAACACGAGCGCGAGGCCAAGGCACTCGAGTATATGGACCCGCCCCTTACGCAAAACGAACAAGTACGCGAGTATTACCATGCACACGACGCAGCTAAAGACGCCGAGCACCATGGTGGAATCGCTGAGAATGCCCCATGCCGCACCAGTGTTGTGGACGAGCTTGAACTCGAAGAGCCCTAAAACGTTGCTTGCGAATACGCTACCCACCTCATAGACGTCCACGGCAACTTTGACGGCTCTGTCGAAAATCCACCAAAGGGAGGCCACCACGCAAAACAACGCGGTAGCCGTTCCCCGCCTCATCAGCTTGTGACGTGAATCTAGTTGAGCCACGTTACTCCAAACCAAACCCTATGACATCGAGGGCATCGCCGCAACGTTTGCACACGTCGGCATGATTCGCGTTTCCGCCAAGCTCGCGGAAGTTCCAGCAACGAGGGCACTTTTCTCCAGCAGCCTTTTGCACCTGCACCGAGATTTCGGAGCCTTCTGCGAACTGGACTCCCGACACGATAAGAAGTTCCTCGAACACTTCAGGACCAAGGCTATCAATCGTCTTGAGGATTTCGGCAGGTGCCGTGATTATCACGGAAGCTTCCTGGCTCTTGTTGATGAACTTGTCTGCGCGCGATTGTTCGAGCGCCTTGGTCACCACGTCGCGGATTTCCATTGCCGTCGAGAAACGGTTCAGATCGGCTGCGCCATCGTCGTCGGGAAGCGCTGGCATGAAATCATCTCGCGTAGGCCAGCCAGCCAGCTGAATGCTAGCCGGACGATCCTCGGCCTCGCGGATCGTCGGCGGGAAGTGCTCCCATACCTCTTCGCATGTGAACGACAAAATGGGTGCGAGCACGCGAACGAGCACCTCGAGGATGTTCATGAGAACGCTTTGGGCAGCACGGCGTCTGGGAGAATCGGGTGCCTCCGAATACAGACGGTCCTTCGTCACGTCCAGGTATACGCTCGAGAGCTCGTTCACGAAGTCGTAGCACTCGCGATACACTGCGTTGAATTTGTAATTCTCATAAGATTCGCCGACCGATTCGAGTAGGGCATACGTTTTAGCCATCATGTACTTGTCGACGGGTTCTAGATCGTCCCACGACGCCACGCACATCGAGTTGTCAAAGTCGTCGAGGTTGCCTACCACGAATCGCAAGCTGTTGCGGAATTTGCGATATGCATCGGATACCTGCTTGAGGATGTTGTCGGAAATCGAGACGTCTTGCGAGTAGTCTACCGAAGCGACCCACAAGCGCAACACGTCGGCCCCGAAGCTACCGACGACATCTGCGGGGTCGACGCCGTTGCCCTTCGACTTCGACATCTTCTCGCCGTTCTCGTCGACGGTGAAACCGCAATGCATGACCGACTTGTACGGCGGCACGCCATAGGCGCCCACGCTCGTGAGCAGCGACGACTGGAACCATCCGCGATGCTGGTCGGAACCTTCCAGATACATCTCGGCTGGGAAGTGCAGGCCCTCCGATTCGCGATGCCTGCACACGCTCGTGTGCGAGACGCCGCTCTCCCACCACACGTCCAGGATGTCCTTCTCGGGGCTCAAGTCGTCCACGCCCGCGCCGCATTTCGCGCAGCACGTGTCAGCCGGCAGGTACTCTGCTGGGCGCTTCGTGAACCACGCATCGGCACCCTCTTCGTAGAACAGGTTGATGACGGCGTCGAACGTGGCCTCCGTGGCCACCGTCTCGC
>JBGUXY010000040.1:0-2015 GCA_045118335.1 Eggerthellaceae bacterium | reverse complement strand
CACCGCGCTCGACTTGTCGATGGGCACGACCTTGTTCACGTCGCCCAGGGAGAGGGCCTTGAAATAGCAGATCCATGACCCGCCGGTGGCAAGCCCCGACAGGACGAGGAACACCCAGGAGCGCGTGGGGATCTCGCCGATAGTGCCAAGCGACCCGGTGCACGCCGCGACGACCCATGCGAGAACGAGCACGACGCAGGTTCGCACCGCCGTGGCGACGTCGGAATCGGTCGTCTGGACGCCGAGCTTGCCCAGGATTGCCACGAGTCCGGCGAACAGCGCAGAACCGCATGCCGCAATCACCCACATCGTACGATGCTACCCCTCGTCTCGAAACGAAATCTCTGCTGCTGGCATTGTACTCCCGTGATGGTGCCGCACCTAGGGCTGCCTCGCACGGCTCCTTGGCAGAGTGCGTTGGCCAATCGCCTACGTTATCCGAGGATTGCGTCTTTCTCCTGCAGGATCTCATCGGAGACTATCATGCGCTCGACCTCTTCAAGCCCCAGGCGGTCGATGGTGGCGCAGAAGCGCTCGCCCTGCTCGCCGTGTTTTTTGAAGACGAGGATGGCCTTTTCGACCGCGTCGAGCACGGACGCTTCGTCTTCGAAAACGTGGCCGAGCGGCCGGCCGAGTGCATGGCTCTTCCCGAAACGACCGCCGATGAACATCTTGTAGCCACCGCGCCATCCCGCGATGCCCACGTCGTTCAGGTTGGGCTTCACGCAGTTGTTGGGGCATCCGCCGATGGCGATCTTGAACTTGTGGGGGAGGGCGATCTGGTGGTATCCCACGTAGAACCGCTCGTGGATCTTGCGGGCGAGCTCGAAGGTGTCGAGCATGCCGAATTGGCAGGTCGTGCCCTTGCAGCAGACGACGGGACGCACCTTCGGTCCGGTGCCGCCGGTTTCGAAGCCGCCTTGCTCCAGGAACTCGGCAAAGGGCTCGATGTTCTGGTGGGGGATTCCGGGAACCTCGATGGAAAGCCTGGTCGTGAGCACGATGTGGCCGTCGCCGTAGCGCTTCGCCGCTTCCGCGATATGTCGTACCTGCCCATCGTCCAGACGGCCGTTCACCGTGAGGACTCGGGCCGAGAAGCAATCGGTGCCTCTGTTCCCGATGAAGCCAAGGCCCTTCAGGCGCTTCTTCTCGTCGGCAGATATGGTGCTCATGGTTGGTTCCCTCCCGTGTTGCGCTTGTTCTGGCGTTCGGCAGCGCGCCCGCCTGCTTTGCTTCAGGCAGCCCCTGCGTCGCGCTTGCGCCCATTGCGTTCGGCGACGTGCCCGCCAGATTTGCTTCAGGAGGCCCCTGCGTCGCGCTTGCGCCCATTGCGTTCGGCGGCGCGCCCACCTGTTCTATCTCAAGTGGCTTCCGTAGAGCGCTTGCGCATTTCATTGTCGAACGGGATTCTATCCTCACGAGCACAGGCTTTTGCGGTTACAGGCTGTGAGTGTCAGTTTTTCCAAGCTGCGATGCAAGGCTGTCGGAGATGCACCAGTCGTCCCGTCTCTCCTGCGTTTCTCGAAGGGCTAGGTATACATCTACTTCGGAGAGGAGGCCGTCCCGCTCAAGCCCAAGCTGTCATGATGGACAAACCCGAAAATCGGCGTTCAACTGTTCCAACGTGTTATTCGTTGGGCGAGAATTGCAGTAAGGAATAACATTTTTGCCTGATTTGTTATACGAAGGCTTCGTTTTTCGGGTTCGACTAACAGGATGTGATTGGTTTGGGCTACGTTGATTTCAAAAAAGCATTCCATAAATCAGCAGCTACTACCTAGCGAATAATTACGAGCCGATCATGGGGTATGGCCTTTCATACATGGTCAAGAAGCGGATAGACGAGTACTACAAGGGCTTCCAATCATGCGAAGGGAAGCATTGCATGGGGGATCTCACCCCGTTCGTCATCACGTTTTCGGATATCGTGGCCGAGGCCGCAGAGCGCATCGTGTCGCTTCTATCGGAAGGCAGGAACGACCTGCTCAAGTACGAAGGAGCCGCTGCGCGCATAG
>JBGUXY010000039.1:0-4019 GCA_045118335.1 Eggerthellaceae bacterium | reverse complement strand
GCCGGGGTCCTGGGGGATCTCGATCACCTTGATTGCCGCATACGAGGTGTGCCCATGTCCGCTGCGAACCGCGCGATACACCTTGCCGAAGGAGCCCTGTCCGAGCAGGTCCTCCACGTGCCATTCCGGCCAGGCCTTACCGATGACGTCCGACATCTTCGCCCCTTCTCACGCGCATGAATGCCCTGAACGGTCGCAACCAACATGGCTGTACAATCTGCATGTTGAAAGTATACTTCATCCGTATGCTGGCGAAGCGTGTGCCGACGGAGCACATGCGAGGAGTGGTGTAATCATGGAACCTGCGAAGGCGCGAAGCTACCTGTGCATCGATCTGAAATCGTTTTATGCATCGGTGGAGTGCGTCGAGCGGGGGCTCGATCCGCTGACCACCGATTTGGTGGTGGCCGACGCCACTCGAAGCGAAAAGACCATCTGCCTGGCCGTGTCCCCGTCCCTGAAAGCCAAGGGCGTGCGCAACCGCTGCCGCGTTTTCGAAATTCCCGAATCGTTCGACTACATCATGGCGCCGCCGCGGATGGCGCTCTACATCAAGTATTCGGCGGAAATCTACGGCGTTTTGCTGAAGTACATATCGGCCGATGACATTCACGTGTACTCGATTGACGAGTCGTTTTTGGACGTAACGAACTACCTACCGTACTACCAATGCACAACATGCGAGCTGGGGGAGCGCATCCGAGCCGACATCTTGGCGACGACGGGCATACCCGCCACATGCGGCATGGGACCGAACCTGTTTTTGGCGAAGGTGGCGCTCGACATCACGGCTAAGCGCAGTCCCGATTTCTTCGGCTGCCTGGACGAGGAAACGTATCAGGCAACGCTATGGGATCACGAGCCCATCACCGATTTCTGGCGTATCGGTCGTGGCACGGCCAAACGCTTGGCCGAGCTGGGCATTCGCACCATGGGCCAGATTGCGCTCTACCCATATCCCGAGCGGCTGTTTCGCATCTTGGGGATAGACGCCGAGATTTTGATCGACCATGCATGGGGCATAGAACCTGTAACCATCGCCGACATCAAGGCGTATCGTCGGCAGAGCCACTCCACCACGAACGCCCAGGTGCTCGGTTGCAGCTACACCGTCAAAGAAGCGCGTGTGGTGCTCACCGAGATGGTGGATGCGTCGTGTCTCGCGCTTGTGGAAAAGGGCCAGGTAGCGCACTCGGTTACCATTGCCGTGCGCTATGACCGCGATGAGACAGGTCATATTGACGGTGACGGGGGCACGGCGCGGTTCGAACCGCCCACCAATTCGCGTGATGCCGTGCTGCCTCGTATGCTTGACATTTACGACCAAGTGGTAGACAGGAGCCAGATGGTGCACTACCTGATGGTCACCTGCAATGGCGTCGTCGAGGAGACGAGCATGCAGGCCGATCTGTTCACCGAAGACGACGTGGCTGTTCAGCGCGAGCGCTCGCGGCAACAGGCGATTTTGGACGTAAAGAAGAAGTTTGGGAAGAACTCGCTGCTACGTGGTACCGATCTTCTGCCCAAAGCTACGCAACGCGACCGCAACCGCCAGATAGGAGGTCATCGCAGTGGCGAGTAGCAAATACGACCACATGCCGATCCTTGACGAGAACGGTAAGCTCATTCACCGCATGACGCCTGCTGAGCGGGCGAAGATATTCGTTCCCTTCGACCCCCTGAAAGGCTTCCGGGAAGCCTTGCGCGAAAAGGAGCGCGAGGTGGCAAGCGCAGACGACGGGTTTCGCGTGCAAGAATAGCATCGCGTCTTGCGATGAGTTCGAGTTTTGCCTCTTCATTCACGGCAGCGTATTGTGTTGCGTCTGAGACGCTGCCCGTCTTTGCGGCAGGGCAGCTATGATTGGTTGTTGAGCCATGCTTCGGTGCTGCGTTTCGGCATAGGCTTCCAGCTCGCCATAGAGCCCTTGGGAGAAGAAACCATTATCCAAGCCGCATGCAAGTCCGATAGCAAGAATTGCTCGAATCCATGCACGTGGGGCATGGAGAGGATTTCATATTAGGCATTATGCAGAGGCATCACACACCCCTCACAATCGATGTATCGGGGCCTGTGCTTCCGCGCAGGATACAGATGAAGAGAGAGGGAGAGAGATGTCGCTACTCGACAGGAGCATGAAGCGTCGTGACTTTCTGAAGGCGAGCGCTGCCGCCGGTGCTGCTGCAGCTGCCTTTGCTGCTGCTGGCTGTGCACCGGCCGAAGACGATGCGCAAACTGCGGCTGACGCCGTTGCAACTCCATACGACAAAGTTGCCAACGACGACGTTGTGGTCTCAGGGACGGGCGAATGGGTGCCCATCCATTGCCATCAGAACTGCAACCAGATGTGTTTGAACATGGGCTATGTGGTAGACGGCGTGGTCGTGCGCCAGAAGACCGACGACTGGCACGAGGACAGTTTCGACTGCCCGCAGCAGCGTGGTTGCCTGCGTGGCCGCAGCCTGCGCCAGCAGGTGTACAACGCCGATCGCATCAAGTACCCCATGAAGCGCAAGAATTGGCAGCCCGGCGGCGGTGAGAACGCTCATGGCGAGCTGCGCGGCAAGGACGAGTGGGAGCGCATCACCTGGGACGAGGCGCTTACCTATATCACCGATGAGCTCAAGCGCGTCTACGACGAGTACGGCAGCGAGGCCGTGGTCGTCAACGGCTGGCGCTGGGCGCCGGGCACGGCGATGTTCCCCCACATCGGTGGCGGCATCTACAACACCGAAACCGAGAGCTTCGGCTGCTGGGCTTTCCAGACCGAGGCACTGGGCATGTACAGCTGGGGCGATCATCCCGATATCATGATGGCCCCCGACAAATACGACCTGCCAAACGCCGATACCATCGTGCTGTACGGCTGCAACCCTGCCTGGGCAACGCACTCGAGCATGTACTGGCTGCGCAACGCCAAGGCCTCCGGCACCGAATTCGTGTTCGTGGGCCCCGATTACAACCAGACGGCAGCAACGCTCGATGCACGCTGGATTCGCGTGCGTCCCGGCACCGACACCGCATTCCTTCTGGGCGTGATCTACGAGATGATTCGCCTGGACGAGGAACAGGGCAACATCATCGACTGGGATTTCGTCAACGAGAAGACCGTGGGCTTCACGCCCGAGACGATGCCCGAAGATGCAACGACCGACGAGAACTTCCGCGACTACATCCTGGGCAAGTACGACGACACGCCGAAGACCCCGGAATGGGCTTCCGAAATCTGCGGCACGCCGGTGGAAGACATCACCTGGTATGCCGAACTTGCCGGCAAGAACAACGCCGTCACCTTCCTGCACAGCTATGCGGCTTCCCGCTACCTGGGTGCGGAAAACCTCTCCCAGGCGTTCATGACCGTTGGCGCTTTGGGTGGTCACTATGGCAAGAGCGGCCATGGCTGCGCAGCCATTTACACATGGGATGCCGGCGATAGCGGCTACCGCATGATCGCTCATGCCGGTGGCGACTATGGCTACATCGACGCGCTTGCCGCCGCCCCTGCCGCCCCGAACCTGTGCATCGAGGGTAACAGCTGGTGGAGCAGCCTGAAGGATGGCAAGTACATCTCCACGTCCGAAGGTCCTTACGATGCAGGCAGCTCGCCCGAAGACGACCCCACCAAGCTGCGCGCCAACACGCCCACCTATCACGAGGCCAAGGAGATGCCGGTGAACCCGCGCATCCTGTTCCAGACCTGCTCGAACTTCCTGCAGACCCGCGGCAACCTGAGCACGGGCATCGAGGTCATGCGTGCGGCCGACGCCTGCTTCAGCATGGAGATCAAGCTTTCGCTGACGGCCCAGTTCGCCGACATCATCCTGCCCGTGGCAAGCCACTGGGAGGGCAACGACGACGAAAGCTGGGGCGAGCTGTGCTGGCCGAGCCCGTTCGGCGATGGCAATGGCCAGAAGCAGCGCAAGGACGCCCTGCTGGCATGGAAGCCGCTCATCAAGCCCATGTTCGAGATCCGCGAGGAGAAGGCCGTGTGCCGCGAGATCATGGAGCGCATGGGCGCCAA
>JBGUXY010000038.1:0-76496 GCA_045118335.1 Eggerthellaceae bacterium | reverse complement strand
TCACGGGCTTCATGCCGTTCACGATGATCGTCGGCTTCAGCTGGCTGGCCATCGGCGTCGTGGTTGGTGCCATCAAGTCCAAGGGCTACAAAGAAGTGCCCGAGGCATTCAAGAACCTCGAGTTCTAACAGCGTTGGTTTTGAGCCAATCATGAGATGGACCCGCCGTTGCAGCCTGCAGCGGCGGGCCTTTTGATTGATGTGATTGCTGGATTTGGGATTAGTGTACATGAACGCGTAAATAAACCGGAAAACCCCAGGTCGTAATTTCCCGAATATGCTTCATGTACACTAAACGACGCCCGATTCCTCTCGAATGCTTCTGGGGAAATGCAGGCTCATCAATCTTGGGCACTATATGATAATTGACATGGGAAGGGGCTGCTCCTTTCTATGCGCTAGGAAAGGCGGAATTGGCATGGGCGCGAGGTCGAAAGCGGTGGCGCTGTTCGTGTTCGCCGTGGTCGTGTGGGGCTCCATCGGCATCTTCGTGCGCTACATTCCTCTTTCCTCGAGCTTCATCGCGTTTGCACGTGGGGTAATCGGGTCGGGGTTTATCCTGCTCATGCTGGTTTTCACACGCCGTCCGTTCAGGTTTTCTCCCGTGCGGGCAGAACTGCCCATGATGATTGCCACGGGTGCCGCCATCGGCGTGAACTGGGCGCTGCTGTTCGAAGCGTACCGTCATACCACGGTAGCCGTGGCTACCCTGTGCTATTATTTCGCTCCCATCATGGTCATCGTCGCTTCGCCTCTGGTGTTGCGAGAGCGCCTGACGCCACGCAAGGTGGCGTGCGTGCTCGTGGCACTTGTGGGCGTGTCGTTGGTATCGGGCGTGGTGGGGCCAGGTGGCAGTGCTTCCGGGGGCAGCGTGCTTGGCGTGGTGTTTGGCTTGTCGGCGGCGTTTTTCTATGGAGCGAACATGCTCATGAACAAGCTCACTCCCCGCACCGACCCTCTTGACAAGACGGTCATCCAGCTGGCTGCGGCGGCCGCGGTGATGGTGCCCTACCTTTTGGTGACCGAAGATCTAGGCTCGCTGCAGTTCACGCCGCTTGGCACGGGATTGCTGCTGGGGTTGGGCATCGTGCACACGGGCATTGCCTATGTGGCGTTCTTTTCCTCGATGCGCGTACTTCCAGCTCAGACCATCGCCGTGCTGAGCTATCTTGACCCAGCGACCGCCATCGTGCTTTCCGCGTTGCTGCTGGCCGAGCCGCTCACGCCCATGGGCCTGCTCGGTGCCGTGCTCATCTTGGGTGCTGCCATCGCGAGCGAAGTGGGTGGCGAGCCCGCGGAGTCGTGACGCAGGGCTTCCCGCTTGTTCGACACCTTGTTGGTCGCCCAAGTGAAAATCGGGCAGAACTACGATAGAAAATCGCAAACGACCATGTTGATTGCTACCCAGGTCTTACCTGCGCGCTGTTTCTTCGACATCGCACTGATGCTGGCGTGGCAAAAGGGGCCGGCATCCACTGAGTCCATACCATCGGCACATGTGGGGTTGTGCTACCCTTGCAAAGACGATTGCTTCTAAGGAGGAGTGACGAAGATCATGATGGACTTCGCCAGGGAATACCCCGTTACCAGCACGCTGATCGCGCTGAACGTGATTGTGTTCGTGGTGCTCGAGGTATTGGGCTTGCTGCAGGGCTATGGGCTCTACAATGCCGGTGTGCTAACGCCGGCGGCGCTTGCGCAGGGACGCTACTACACGCTTGTCACGTCGATGTTCGAGCATGGTGGCATCCTGCACCTGGCATGCAACATGGTCACGCTCTACTACGTGGGCTGCATCATCGAAGGCGTGTTCGGGCGCGTGCGCTTCCTGGTCATCTATTTTGCGGCTGGCCTTGCTGGTGGTTTCGCATCCATGGCGATGCTCACGGCGGCGGGCCACTTGAATTCGGGCGTGGTTGGCGCATCGGGTGCCCTGTTCGGGCTATTCGGGACCTATGCTTACCTGCTCGTTCGCGAACATACATCACCTGTCGTGCTGTTGCAGGCGCCTACGCTCGACGACATCAAGGGCGTGGCAGGCCTTCTCGTGGCGAACATCCTCATCGGTTTGATGCCGGGCATAGCCATGGAAGCGCATCTTGGAGGCCTGGTTGCGGGTTTGGTAGTGGGCGGCGTGCTCTACGAGATGCTGCGACATGCCATCAAGCGCAAGATCGACGCGGGAATCGAGCCGCCTTCGGTGATACCGCCCAAACCCCAAGCGTACGACTTCGAAGCGGCCCAGGCTGCACAAGATGCTGCCATGGCACGGCAGCAGACTTTCCAGCAACAGTACGACCAGGCGAAACCCGCACAACGGGAGCAATTCGAAAAAGATGCCAGCGAAGGATTCTGGCATCAAGGAAAAGCCGACGAATAGGGAAAAGCCGACGGATAGGAAAAAGCCGAAAGGCGGCGTTTCTTCCCGCTGCCGTGAAAAGGCATGGCGTGGTAGGGTGATACCCTCTTGATCGGGGGTTCATCGGACGTCGAGAACAAGGAATCCCTGTTTTTTAGGATGCCGGGTTTGCAACCGCAGAATTTGCTCGCGAAATCTCTGGCGTATTGCCATTACGTAAAATGTGGTCGTTGCGCTCATTGCCATTTGCAATCTTTCCGCATTAGACTATAGTAGTCGGGAATGAAGCAAGTTCGAGAAGGAAGCGTGACATGGAAGAGCCGAACATCAAGGAAGTTGCCGAACGCATCAGGCTGCTGCGCGAAGACTGCGATTTTTCCATGCAGGAAATGGCTGAAGCCACGGGTCGGTCGGTTGCAGAGTATGCCCGGCAGGAATCCGGCGAGCAAGACCTTTCCTTCACGTTTCTGTACAAATGCGCCAAGAAGCTTGGCGTCGACGTCATAGACCTGCTTACGGGCGAGACACCGCATCTGAAGGGCTATTCGCTCGTACGTGCGGGTGAAGGCGTGAACATCAAGCGCGAGGCAGAGTTCAACTACCTGCACAAGGCTCCGCGCCTGAAGAACAAGCTGGCCGAACCGTTCCTGGTCACGGCTCCCTACGATCCTGCGCTGCAGCATAAGCCCATGCACCTGGCCTATCATGCGGGCAACGAGCTCGACTACGTCATATCGGGTCGCATGCGCTTTTCCTACGAGAACAAGCACTTCGAAGAACTGGGACCGGGCGACACGCTCATGTACGATTCCGGTCGCGGACATGGCATCATCGCCATCGATGGCGAAGACTGCGTGTTTTTGGCCGTCGTGATCGATGCCCCGGGGAAAGAGATTATCTAGGCGCTGTGCCGACGCCTAGGTGCAGCGCCGTTAAACGGTAATCTGCAACCCTCAAATCCCAAAGGACTCTATACAACAATGAGAAACATAAACGAACGCTACGTCGACGAGACGTATTACCCTCATGGCGTATTGAAAACGTACGCTGTCCATTATCCCGACGATTTCAATTTCGCTTACGACGTGGTCGACGACATCGCCGTCAACGACGCCGATCGTCGTGCCATGGTATGGTGCAACCCCGAAGGCGAAGAGCACGCGTTCACCTTCGCCGATATGAAGACCTGGTCCGACAAGACAGCAAATTTCCTTTCCGACCAGGGTATTGGCCGTGGCGATTTCGTAATGGTCATCCTACGCCGGCACTACCAGTTCTGGTTCACGGCGCTGGCGTTGGCAAAACTGGGTGCCGTGATGGTGCCGGCGACCTTCATGCTCAAGGAACATGACCTGGAATACCGCCTGAACGGCGCATCCATCAAGGCCATCATCGCTACCAATGTTGGCGACATTGCAAATGTCGTCGATGCCACATTGCAGCAGTTCGACTGCCCATCGGTGGAAAAGCTCATCTTGGTGAATGGCGGTGGCGGCGGTCTTACGCCGCAGGACGAAGACGGCAACTACCTCGTGGGTGATGCGGCAGGTCCTGCTCTGTCTGGCCCCGAAGGCATCTGTGCCCTGGATGCATGCCGCGATGGTTGGGTGGACTTCAACGCAAGCGTGCGTGCGGCAAGTGCCGATTTCGCCCGACGCGAAACGTTGGCACGCGAAGGCATGCTCATGTACTTTTCCAGCGGCACCTCGGGCAACCCGAAGATGGTGCTGCACGATTCCGGATATGCCATCGGTCACTTGATCACCGCCAAGCACTGGCACAACGTCCGGCCAGATGGCATTCACTTCACCATTGCCGACACTGGTTGGGGCAAGGCCGTTTGGGGCAAGTTCTATGGCCAGTGGCTCATGGAGGCGTGCGTGTTCACCTACGACTTCGACCGTTTCCATGCCAGCGAGATCTTGAGCATGGTGAAGAAGTACAACATCACCACGCTGTGCTGTCCGCCCACGATGTACCGCCTGATGATGCAGGAGGACTTCAGCCAGTTCGACCTTTCCAGCCTCGAGTACTCCACAACGGCCGGCGAGGCGCTAAACCCCGACATCTTCGAGTTCTGGAAGCGCGAAACGGGGCTTGTCATCTACGAGGGATTCGGGCAGACCGAAACGCCTCTGACCATTGGCAACCTAACGCACACGTATCCTCGTTCAGGTTCCATGGGCAGGCCTGTTCCCCTGTACAACGTGGAAATCAAACGCGGAGACGGCTCGCGAGCCGATGTGGGCGAAGTAGGCGAAATCTGCATCGAGATGAAGGGTCATCCAGCTGGCATCATGATGGGTTACTATCGCGACCCGGAAAAGACCGCCGATGCCATTCACGATGGTTGGTATCACACGGGCGACACCGCATGGTGCGACGAGGATGGATACTTCTGGTACGTTGGCCGCATCGACGACGTCATCAAATCGAGCGGCTACCGCATCGGCCCATTCGAAATCGAAAGCGTGATGCTGGAACACGAAGCCGTCATCGACTGTGCGGTGACCGGTGTACCTGATCCCATCCGCGGCCAGGCCGTGAAGGCCACGGTGGTGTTGGCGGCTGGCTGGCAACCAAGCGAATCGCTCACGCGAGAGCTCCAGCGTTGGGTAAAGAACAAGACGGCGCCCTACAAATTCCCGCGCATCATCAGTTACGTGGACGCGCTGCCGCGCACCACCAACGGCAAGATTCGCCGTGTGGTCATTCGCGAGCATGATGCCGAAAAGAACGTAGATGGGCTGATGTGATGGGCGTGCTGCCGAAAGGCCTGGTGGAGGCACTTTGTCCGGTGACGGTGGTGGTAGGTCATTACGGCACGGGCAAGACGAATTTCTGCATGAACCTGGCGGTGGATGCGGCGTGCGCGGGACGTGCAGTCACGGTGATAGACCTCGATGTCGTGAATCCGTATTTCCGTGCGTCAGAGCAACGCGAGCTGTTGGAATCACATGGTATTCGCTTGGTGGCGCCCGTCTTTGCCGAGCGGGGCACCAGCTTGGACGTGCCCAGCCTTACCGGGCAGATCGCACCGGCAATCGATGCTGCACGCGAGGGCGATCTGGTGCTTATCGATGCCGGTGGCGACGATGTGGGTGCCACGGCGCTCGGCCGCTTCGCGCGTGCCATCCAGCAAAAGGACCATGCGGTGCTCTACGTTGCGAACCGGTTTCGCAACCTCGTTCAAGACTTCGACGACGCGGTGGAAAACCTTCGAGAGATAGAGGCGGCATCGCGTTTGCGGGTGACGGCTCTGGTGAACAACTCGCATCTGAAGGCTGCTACCACGGCGGCTGCGGTTGAGCAGGGAATCGAATATGCGGAGGAACTGTGTACTCTGGCAAACATACCCCTGGTCTGCACCACCGTTCCAAAGAACATTGCCGCAACAGCGGACGATACGTTGTATCCTATCGAGTGTTTTATCAAGAACCCGTGGGAATAACCTGCAGCTACAGATGCCTTCGGGTGTTTTGAGCCGAATATCAGTAGAGAAGAGAGAAGCCTATGGCAAGAATTGCAGTTGACGAGTTCTTCTGCAAGGGCTGCGGTCTGTGCACAACCGTGTGCCCGCGCAAGATAGTGGAACTCAACGCAGATGTCATCACCGACAAGGGCTATCATCCGGCATACTGCACCGACCAGAGCAAGTGCACGGGCTGTGGCACGTGCGCGATGATGTGTCCTGACGTCGCGATCACGGTGTGGAGGTGATGGACATGGCTGAAAAAGTGCTCATGAAGGGTAACGAGGCAATTTCCGAATCGGCGATTCGCGCCGGATGCCGGTTCTTTTTCGGATACCCCATCACCCCGCAGACCGAGGTGGCGGCCTACATGGCCAAGCGCATGCCCAAGGTGGGCGGTACGTACCTGCAGGCCGAAAGCGAAGTTGCGGCCATCAACATGGTCTATGGCGCCGCAGCTGCCGGTGCGCGCGTGATGACGTCTTCGTCTTCGCCTGGGATTTCGCTGAAGAGCGAGGGCGTGTCCTACATCGCCGGCGCCGACCTGCCCTGCCTGATCATCAACATCGAACGTGGCGGCCCGGGTTTGGGCGGCATCCAGCCGTCCCAGTCCGACTATTGGCAGGCTACCCGTGCGCTGGGACATGGCGACTACCAGATGGTGGTCTATGCTCCTGCCACGGTGCAGGAAATGGCGGACGTGGCCTACAAGGCGTTTGATGTTGCCGACGAATACCGTACGCCCGTGATGATCTTGGGAGATGGCATGCTGGGCCAGATGATGGAGCCCGTGGAGCTGCCCGAGCCCAAAGGCGACGCCGATCTTCCCGAAAAACCCTGGGCAACAACAGGCCACCATAACAGCCGCGAGCACAACGTCGTGAACTCGCTGTACTTGAATGCAGAAGAACTGGAGCAGACGAATCTCGAGCGCTACGAGCGCTACGACGTCATCAAGGCCAAAGAGCAGATGAGCGAGCAGGTGGACTGCGACGATGCCGACATCATCGTCGTCGCGTTCGGCGCTTCCTCGCGCATCGCCCGATCTGCCGTGCGCGCTGCACGCGAGGAGGGCATCAAGGCAGGGTTGTTCAGGCCGATCACGCTGTGGCCGTTCCCCGTGGATGCCCTGGAAGAAACGTGCTCTCATGCGAAGGCGTACCTTTCGGTTGAGATGAACATGGGACAGATGGTCGACGACGTTCGCCTGGTGGTGAACGGGCGCGCTCCCGTAGACTTCTACGGACGCGTGGGCGGCATCATTCCCACGCCGGCGGAGGTGCTGGACAAGATTCGCGCCATCCAGAGAGGGCTAGGTGAGTAGCATGGCAGAAGAAAAGATCGTCTACCAGCGGCCACATTCCCTGCTGCCCGTGGTCACGAACTACTGCCCGGGTTGCACGCATGGCATCGTGAACCGCATCGTGGCCGAAACCATCGACGAGCTGGGTATCGAGGGCAAGACCATCGGCATCTCGCCGGTTGGCTGTTCGGTGTGCATGTACAACTTCTTCGCCTGCGACATGATCGAGGCTGCTCATGGCCGTGCTCCTGCGGTTGCCACGGGCGTCAAGCGCGTGAATCCCAAAAACGTCGTGTTCGCCTATCAGGGCGATGGCGACCTTGCCTCCATCGGCATGGCCGAGACCGTGCATGCCGCCACTCGTGGCGAGCACATCACCATCATCTTCATCAACAACGCCATTTACGGCATGACCGGTGGTCAGATGGCTCCTACGAGTCTGCCTAACCAGGTCACGCAGACTTCTCCCTATGGTCGCGACGTGTCTTCGGCGGGCTATCCGGTGCGCGTGTGCGAGCTTTTGAGCTCGCTTGACGGCGTGGCGTATCTCGAGCGCGTGACGGTGGATTCCCCGAAGAACATCCGCAACGCGAAGAAGGCCATCAAGAAGGCCTTCCAAAACCAGATCGACGGCATCGGCTACTCGCTGGTGGAAGTGGTTTCCACCTGCCCCACGAACTGGGGCATGAGTCCCACCGAGGCGTTCGAGTGGATGCGCACGAACATGTTGCCGTACTACCCGCTGGGCGTATACCGCGACGTGGTGGCGGAAGGCTATGCGAACGCCGCCGAGGCAGCGGCTGCGCGTGCAGCTGAGTGCCCAATCGCCGTGGCCGAAAACCCGGTCCTTGCGGCCGTGAAGCAGGAAGGTGGCGATCGCTAATGGAAGAGATGCGCATCGTATTCGCCGGTTTCGGCGGTCAGGGCCTGCTTTTCGCCGGCAAGGTCGTGGCTTACGCGGGCCTTATCGACGGGCGGCAGGTGTCGTGGCTGCCTTCATATGGCCCGGAAATGCGCGGCGGAACCGCGAACTGCTCGGTCACGCTTTCCGACGAGCCCATCGGCAGCCCGCTTATCACCGACCCGAACGTGCTGGTGGCCATGAACCAACCGTCGCTTTTGAAGTTCGAGCCCAGCATCACGTCTGGCGGTATCGCGTTCATCGACTCCACGCTGGTCACGCGTGTGCCCGAGCGCGACGATATCCAGGTGTTTTCCCTGCCGGCCACTCGCATGGCCGAAGAAGAGGGCCTGAAGGGCCTGGCCAATATCGTGCTGGTTGGCAAGATGCTCAAGGAAACGGGCTTCTGCTCGATGGAAACCATCGACGCTGCCGTGCGTAAGACGGTTCCTCCCAGCAAGGCCGCTATGGTTGACCGCAACCTGCGTGCCCTGCAGCTGGGCCTGGAAGCCTAAACGTTGCACCGACCTTAGAACGGGGTAACGTTTGCACCATACGCTGCGACGCCGCGAAGGGCCCTGTCGGGCCCTTCGCGTTGTTTCATCATGGGGGCTATTGGCGATGACGGATACGACAGACAAGCCGTTTTCAATCTGCCACACTGCCATGATAAAACGTACTCGTCCCTTTTCATCATGCGCGAAGCTGGGGACGGAGTGAAAATTCGCTTCGTCCCCAGCTTCGCGCATGATGCAGTGGCGGGTGGTGGTCTATACTTACTTGATTATCCGTTGCGAAAGGGGCATGACATGGCTCAAGAAGCAAAAGAGCTGGTGGAAATTGGCGAACGCATGCGCGGCCTGCGCGAAGCATGCGATGTCACGGTAGAGGAAATGGCTGCCGATCTGGAAGTGGATGTCGAGCGCTACAAGCGTTGGGAAGCCACGGGGGCGGGCGTGCCTATTTCAGCTGTGTATCACATGGCGCGCAAGTTCGGTGTGGAGTTCACCGAAATCTTAACTGGCACGGCAGCAAAGCTCGATACCTACCAGGTTGTTCGCAAGGGCGAAGGCCGTGAGGTCGATCGGTATCCCGGTTATCACTACGACGACTTGGCATGGCGCATGCGCGACAAGATCATGCAGCCGCTCGAGGTCGTGCTCGACCCGTCCGATGAGCCGGCGAAGCTCGTGAACCACGGTGGACAGGAATTCAACCTGGTATTGGAGGGAACGGTCATCGTCACCATCGAAGACGAGGATTTCGTGCTCAATGCCGGTGATAGCATTTACTTCAACCCGAAGCTCATGCATGGTCAGCGCTGCGGCAGCAACATCCCTGCTCGTTTCGTGACGGTAATCGCAGAATAGGGGCCAGCCGTTTCGTCGAACGGCGGTGCGGGTCGACGCTGCGCTTTGATCTGGCGACACGCCAAGCCCTCGTTTGCTTTGTCGCAGCCCGAAGGCTGCTCCTGCGCAAGTCGGGCTTATCGCACTCATCAGATCGAACCTTGCTGGCTTGCAACGCCAACCTGGAACTCGCAAACTGCAGAAAGATATTGAGATGGACTACATACTGAAGAAATACTGTCCGCGGGTAGAGTTCGACTCATACGAGGACTTCTACGAGAATTTCCAGATCAACGTGCCGGAAGACTTCAACTTCGGCTACGACGTCGTGGACGAATGGGCAAGGGTCGAACCCGACAAACGCGCCCTCGTGTGGTGCAACGACGCGGGCGACGAGCGTGTATTCACGTTCACCGACATCAGCCGCCTTTCGAGCAAGACCGCCAACGCGTTTTCGAAGCTGGGCATCGGCAAGGGCGACATCGTCATGTGCATCATGCGCCGTCGATGGGAATACTGGGTCATCGCGAGCGCGTTGTGCAAGCTGGGCGCTACGGTTATTCCAGCATCTTTGCAGCTCACCTCGCATGACATCGAGTACCGCGCGAACGCATGCGGTGTGAAGATGATGGTATGTGTGGCCGACGAATACGTGAACGCTCAGGTGGAAGGCGCTCTGCCCACATCTCCCAGCATTCAGAACAAGGTCATCGTGGCCGGCGAGCGCGAAGGTTGGCTTTCGTTCGACGAGCTGATCGACCACGAGCCGGATACCTGGCAGCGCCCGGAAAAGGGCGCTCCCGAAGCCGTAAACTCCCGCGATATCATGCTCATCTACTTCACCAGCGGCACCACGGGACATCCCAAGCCCGTCATGCACAACTACGCGCATCCGCTTGGGCACATCCTCACGGCCAAGTACTGGCAGCAGGTGCGCGAGAACTGCCTGCATATGAGCGTTACCGACAGCGGTTGGGCGAAGTTTGGCTGGGGCAAGATCTATGGCCAGTGGATTGCCGGCGCCACCATCTTTTGCTACGACATGGACAAGTTCGTGCCCACGAACCTGCTCGAGCGCATGCAGGAATACCAGCTGACCACGTTCTGCGCGCCGCCTACCATGTACCGTTTCATGCTGCAGGAAGACGTGGCATCCTACGACCTTTCCAGCATCAAGAACTTTGCCACGGCAGGCGAGCCGCTAAATGCCGAAGTCACCATCAAGTGGGAAAAGCTCACGGGCAAGAAGATCCGCGAGGGTTTCGGCCAGACGGAAGGTCCCGTGCTGCTGGCGACGTTTCCCTGGATCGAGCCAAAGCCCGGTAGCATGGGCAAACCCAGCCCGCTGCTCAACATCAAGCTGCTCGACGATGCCGGCAACGAAGTCGACGATGGCGAAGAGGGCTCGATTTGCATCACGCGCCTGAAGGATGCCTATCCGCCGGGTCTGTTCGTGGGCTACTACGGCATGCCAGAAGTCACGCAGGAGACCGTCGGTGGGCAATACTACGACTTGCACGACATGGCCTGGCGCGACGGCGAGGGCTACGTGAGCTTCGTGGGCAGAAACGACGACGTCATCAAGTGTTCGGGGTATCGCATCAGCCCCTTCGAGGTGGAAAGCGCCCTGGTGAAGCACGATGCCGTCATCGAATGTGCGGTCACGGCTGCCCCCGACGCTATTCGCGGTCTGGTCGTGAAGGCCACCGTGGTGCTGGCAGAAGGCTGGACGCCTTCCGAGGAGCTCACGCGAGAGCTGCAGAAGTGGGTGAAGAAGGAAACGGCACCTTATAAGTACCCGCGCATCGTGGAGTACACCGACGAGCTGCCCAAGACCATTGGCGGCAAGATCAAGCGCAAGCTCATCCGCAACCAGGACGGCGTAGAAGGCTAGCGAACGACATCGAGAGAGCACAAGAAGCACCGAGACGTCCAGGGGGGTGCCAGGTGCCAGGTGCCAGGTGCCAGGGGGTGCCAGGGGGTGCCAGGTGCCAGGGGGGACACTCCAAACGTCTCACCGTCGGGTTTGCAAAGCATGAGTGAATCAGCAATCTGACGGTGAGACGTTTGGAGTGTCCCCCCTGGCACCTGGCACCCCCTGGCACCCCCTGGCACCCCCTGGCACCTGGCACCTGGCACCCGACGCATGTCCACACAGCTAGGACTCGTCTTCTTCGCTTTCGTCGTCTTCGTCGAGCGGGATAACTTGGAGCTGCTTGCGTTTCATGCGGTTGACGTCTTCGATGGCGTCTTCCACGGTGGGGTAGGTGCGTACCCGCTTCATCACGCGGCGTAGCTCGTAGCGCGTGTAGTGGTCGTTCGCCAGCGCCAGGCTGCGCACGATGCGCACGTGGATGTTCTGGTCGGCGAGCGTGCGAATGAAGCGGCGCAAGGTTTCAGCCGCGGTGGCGTCGATGCTCGTCACATCCGATATCTCGAAAATGACCGTGTCTATGTTTTCGTCGACGCGAGCTCGTATGGCTTCCAATGTCGAATCGATGTTGGTGAACGACAGGAATCCGTGCAGGTAGCTTACGAGCACGTTGTCGGGGATATGCGGCGCGATGTCGGGTGAATTCGAATCGAAGCCCATGAGCTTCACATGACTCGTGGCGCGGCTGCGGTAGAAGTGGGTAATGAGTGAAACGACAACGCCAAGGACCACGCCCGCCACGGCACCACGAACGATGACCGTGGCTGCCACCAACAAGAGGACGGCCAGCTCGATTCGCACGTTGCGCGCGTAACGCTTCAAGGCTTTGTAGTCGACGACCTTCACCATGGCGTAAACCACGATGCAGGCCAGAACGGGCTGCGGCAAGCTATGCAGGAAGCGGGCCAGGAAGAGCACGAACGCTGTAATCGTGATTGCGCTGACGATACTCGCTATCTGGCTGACGCCGCCAGAGCTCTTAGCGGCAGCCGTACGAGAAAGGCTTGCGCTGCAGGGAGGGCAGCCGATTGCAGATGAAGCCACGTTGCCCAACGCCAGAGATACGAGCTCCCGGTCGCCATGGGGGCGTTCGCCTTCCTGCATGGAAAACGTGTTGAGCGTAAGCAGCGACTCGATGGCCACGGTCACGGCAATGGAAAAAGCACCGGTCACCATGAACAATGCTCCCAATCCCGTGATATGGGGCAGTGTGAAAGTGGGCATGCCGGTGGGCATGTTGCCGAGCACGGTCACGTTTTGGGACCCCAAGCCGAATGCAGCCGAAAACATGAGTCCGAACGCCAACACGATGAGAGCGCCAGGCAATTTGGGTGCATAGCGGCCGATGAAGAACAGTGCGCTCAGGGCGAATATCGAAAGAACGAGCGAGGGAACGTTGACTTGTGTCACCAGGGCTGGCAGATGGAACAGGCTTACCGAATTCACTCCCAACAGGCCAGGAAGCTGATGCGAGATGATGACGATGGAGATGCCCAAGATGAAGCCGTTCATGACTGGTTCGGGCACATAGTGGACGAGCTTGCCTGCGTTCGTGAGGGCGAACAGCAACAGGAACGCTGCGACGAGTATCGTGAGCATGGGCATGATGGCGAAGGCGTCGGGGCTGCCCAAGGCGATTCCCGCCTGCATCACAACGCCGCCGGTGACGGCGACGGCTGCGCTGTCCATGCCGAAGACGATGGAGCGGGTGTTCGTGACAAGAGCGAACACGATTGCGGGCACGATGGAGGCATACAGACCGTAGACTGGGCTCAGCCCTGCAATCTGCGCGTATCCCATGGCGATGGGGATGGAAAGCGCGGCGATGATCAGGCCTGCCATGATGTCGCGAGGCAAGTCTGAAAGCTCGTATCCAGAAAGGCTTTCGAGTGGGGGAGTCTTGGCGAGCTTGCGCAGACGCAGCCGAACGTCGAATGCCTTGCGCAGATATCGACGAACTTGTCCTGCGATGCTCATGCCCTGCACCCCCCTTCATGTTTTGCGAACAGAAACCAGAAGATGCTAATAAAATCAAAGCCTTTTGTCTATGTTGACGTGGTGAAACGCTGTTTATTAGAGGGGAAAGCACATTCGGTTCACAATCGCTTCGCCATAAAGTATCGGCAACGCTCCTAAATGGGGCTATTTGGTTCGATACCCTGATAGTCGAGTCGATGGAGCGCTATCGTTCTTTGTAGGAGTCAACCACGTCCGATACTTCCTGGCGGGAATGGACTCCCAGCTTGGAATAGACGTTGCGGGTGTGGGTGCGCACGGTGTTCCAACTGATGTCGAGCTCTTCGGCGATGCGCGTGGCCTCATGTCCCATGGCGAGTTGGCGTAGCACGTCCTTCTCGCGTTTCGTGAGACCGAACTCGTCTGCCACGACGTCGAGTGCGATGTTGAAGCGCCCGCGGCTCGATGCGATAGCAGTCGTGGGTGGGTTGAGCTGACGGTCGAGCAAGCTGGAAAGCGGTGCCTGCGTATCCTCGTTAGACTCGAAGAGGCTGTCGAATTGCTTTTCGGAAAAGAGCATGAAGGCGGCAGCCAGCGTGAGCAGCGAAAGCGTCGCGCTCGATAAGAACAGGTACATGGTTCCGTGCACTATGGGAAATGCGATCGTTCCCACTGTCCATCCTGCCGTGCAACATGCGCAGAACACTCCATACGAGGCGCCGAAAACGAGCAAGCTCGAAATGCGTCTCTGATACACGATAAAAAACAGCATGCATAGATAGACGAAGTCAAAGACCCGAATTGCAAAGGGTAGCAGTTGGTAAAACGGCGGGTTATATGCTCCTGCAAAAGCAGCAAGGGCTATGAGCAGCACTGCAACGACCATAATTCCGTTCACGATGCGCCCAAAACTCGCATGGGTTGAGTCGTACATGACTGCCAAGATGACGAAGCTTGCCGCCACAACTCCCAAAAACAGCTGGACGAAGGGGAAAAGTGCCATGGTGGTGGAAAGCGGGAGCGCCAGATTCGCGTAAGCTTCCACCACGGATTCGGAAAAGGCCAAGACTCCCACGACGATGGTCAAGCGCCAGAATGCAGGTGGCAGTTGGGTTCGATCCGTAGAATGATTGCCATCTCCCACGCCGCTATTGGGCTCGACCGCGCCAAGGAAACCAGCTGCTATTGGCAGCAGTACGAACATGACTGTCTGGAAAACGCCAGGTCCGTTGGTGACTATGGGGATAACGGTAACGCCGTTGGTGGTGAAGAAGAGCGCTAGGGCAAACAAGATCGCCTTGGCAAGCTCGATGATGGCATTGCGCGGCAGCAGCGTGCCGAACGAATCGGCAATCTTTACGAGGATGATTCCTCCTCCAAAACCTGCCGCAATGCATCCAGCGATGAAGATGCAATGGGAATATGTTCGGGGAAGCAAGTCGCCTAGGATATATGGGCCGATCAAGATGATGACGAGGGCGCCTATCGACGAGACGATGCCACCGGCAATGGGGAACAGGCGCGTGGAAAAGGCGGCTTGCACGCGCGGGGCGATTCCCTGTAGCGCCAAGAGCACCACGGCCATGGCTGCAGTGGCGCTGATGTATATCTGCGCAACGCGAATTCCCACAAGGTCGGTGGAAGATATCCACGAACCGCTGTCGAATGCGATGTAGGTCCAAGCCAGCCACAGTCCCAAAGCCATGAATGGCAGGCTCGGGAATGCAGAAAGCATCTTCCGCTCGAAGTTCGATGCCTTCACTCAGTCTCCTCCCCTTGCATCGCCACAAGGGTGGCGATGCGTTAGACACCATGATAGCGTTACTAATAGAGTAAGGAAAGTCTAACATATTGATTGGCAATAATATCCACTTGAACAGGCATGATGATATGGGTTATTTTTCTCACACACGGCTTGGGTGAAGCAATAGGAACATTTATTCTTATCACTCATGCACATTGCGGCTGGATTTTTGCCGTGCTCTGCTAGACTATGCTCTCAGAGATGGAGAATCGAATGAGCGCCACTGCCGCATTGAGCGGCTTTTCGGCGCATGGGGAGGTAGACATGGCGGAAGATTTCGAACGCCTTGCCAAGCTCAACGAAGAGCTTGCAAAACAATACGCAGAAGCGGCCGACAACGGCATGGCCAAGCCGGCGCCGACCGATGTCTCCGAAATCGAGGAGACCCCCGCGAAAGAGCTTTCCGAAGAGGAGAAGTACGCAGCCCTCAATGCATGCGTCTTGCATCACCCCCTGAACCGCGAAATGTTCTTGCGAGTGCTGCGCTACTGCGCGCAGGAGCGCGAGCTTCGCGACATCGAGCAGAAGATGGAAACGTTCCCGGAATTCCCGCGCTGCACGATGAACCAGTACTACATGATCAAGACCCTGGTTCAAGCTTACGGCTTGGAGCTTATCGAGCGCACCGAAGACGGCCAGCAGGTCACACCCGAGATGAAGGAAGGCAAGACCGAAGACGAGATCGATGATCTGGTCTTCAGCCTCAATTACGTGAGCACTCCTTTGGGCCTGCGGTTGGTGGATGAGCGCGCTCCGCGCAAACGACTCGAGGCGCTGCTGGATTGGGAGTCGTCGCGGCGTGACACGTATGTGCAGCTGCTCGAATACATCGCCGAGGAACCAAGGCCTTACCTGCAGATCGAGTCGCTGCTGAAGGGCAGCCCCGCACTGGAGACGGTCATCAACGGACGCATCGAGATGGTGCAACCCAGCGTGTTCTTGGACAAGCTGGAGCGTGCAGGCGTTCTCGTGTGGAATAAGAAATGGCAGATCACGGAGGAGGGATTGGAGTATCTGAAGGACTTGAAAGCTTAATGAGAAAGAAGGGTTGCGCTAAATTGCGCCACCCGGGGAAAGAGAGGAAGAAGGAAAAATGCCGAAATCAAGTTTGACTCGTCGCAGCTTCGTGAAGGCTTCCGCCTTCACCGCTACCGCGGCGGCAATCGGCGCAACGCTAGCCGGCTGTATGGAGTCGTCTGACGACCAGGGCGGCGAAGAAGCTGCGCCAGAAGGCGGCGGGGGCACGTTTGGCAATCATCTCGATTGGGATGAGAAGGTGCGCACCAGCTGCCACGGCTGCATCCAGATGTGTCCCGCTATCGCATATTTGAAAGATGGCGTGGTCGTGAAGCTGGAAGGCGATCCCGAGGCACCGGTTTCCCGTGGCTCCCTGTGCATCAAGGGCCTCAACGAGGTTCACACCATGTACAGCCCGCGTCGTGTGCTGCACCCGATGCGCCATGTGAACCGTGGCAGCATGGAATGGGAGCAGATCACCTGGGACGAGGCTATCGACGAAGCTGCCCAGCACATCGCCGATTCCATCGATCAGTACGGCCCGTATTCGTTCTTTGCCAGCGTCGGTGGCGGTGGCGCGTTCTCGTTCATGGAGGCCATGACCCTGCCAATGGCTCTTGGCAGCCCCACCGTGTTCGAGCCTGGCTGCGCCCAGTGCTACCTGCCCCGTTGGTCCATGTCCAAGCTGTTCTATGGCGGCAACGACCAGTCCATCGCCGACAACGCCGTTCAGGAGATCTTCCGTCCGCAGGAAGACAACAAGGCCGAAGTTGTCGTCGTCTGGGCTGCCCAGCCTTCCGTTTCCGAGACTGCAGAGTCCGGCCGCGGCATGGCCGAGCTGCGCAGCTGGGGCGTGAAGACCATCGTCGTCGACCCCAACTTCAGCCCTGACGCCGTGAAGGCCGACGTATGGCTGCCCATCCGTCCTGGCACCGACACGAAGCTGTGCCTGTGCTGGTTCAACTACATTTTCGAGAACAAGCTCTACAACGAGCCGTTCACGAAGTACTGGACGAACCTGCCGTTCCTGATCGATCCCGACACCAAGATGCCGGTTTATGCCAAGGACCTGTTCCCGGACTTCAAGCAGTCCACGCCCGAAGACACCCCGGCATATGTGTGCTTCGACCTGAAGACCAACGAGGTCAAGCCGTTCGAGTACAGCGCTCCCGAGGACGCCACCGTCGACCCCGAGATCTTCTGGGAAGGCGAATTCGAAGGCAAGACCTACAAGACCGCCGGCCAGATCTATGCCGACGCTGCTGCACCCTGGACGCTCGAGGCTACGGCAGAGGACTGCTGGCTCGACGCCGGCAAGATCGAAGAGGCCATTCGCCTGTATGCACATGCTGACGAGGGTGGCCCCGAAGGCCACGCAGGCGGCATCTGCAACGGTGTTGCGCTTGACATGACCGAGTCTGCCAGCCAGATTCCTTGCGGCCTGATGGGCCTGGATTCGATCATGGGCTACATCAACAAGCCCGGCTGCACCATGACCCAGTATGGTCCTGCCAGTGTCTACACCGCGGAAAGCACCCGCCCGGTCACCTTCCACAACGGCTTCGGCGGTATGTTCAGCCCCATGTACGGCATCGGTGCCGTCTCCGGTCTGTCCGACGCCCAGAACGAAGCCCGCGCCAAGGGCGAGGAAATCGAAGGCCATCCCGAGTGCGCATGCGACATCAGCCAGCAAGAGCTTGCCAACCAGCTGCTCTATGATCGCCTGGGTATGAAGGACCACAAGGGCCTGTATGCTTGGTGCCACAGCCACATTCCGACGGTGCGCGAAGCCATCGCCACCGGCGAGCCCTACAAGCCGCGCGTTTGGTTCGACATGTCCGGTAACAAGCTGGCCATGCTCGGCAACGCGAAGAGCTGGTTCGAGGTTATCCCCGAAGTCGACTACATCATCACGCAGTATCCGATGATGACGTCGTTCCAGTACGAAGCCGCCGACATCATGTTCCCGCTGCGCGAGTGGCTGGAAGAGCCGATGGTCAACATGTGCCAGCTTGATACCCAGTGGCTAGAGGACGAGGTCGTCCACATCGGTGAGACCGTGAGCCACTCCATCCCCGCTGGCCAGATTCTGCCCAAGGTTGCCGAGAAGCTCGGCCGCGATTTGCCCGGTCTGAAGCCTGGTTTCCTGGGCTCTGCCACCGAGGCGGACGTGAAGCAGGGTGTTGCGGAAACCCTTGGCGCTTCGAGCTGGGATGAGCTGAAGGCCGACGTCGACAAGTTCGTGCCGTGCGTCACCCCCGATTACTTCCAGTACAACCAGCATGAGACCATCATCTCCGACGGTCTGCCCGCTGGTTTCGGCACCGAGAGCCGCAAGATCGAAACCTACATGCAGATTCTGCTGC
The DNA here is from genome assembly GCA_045118335.1 of Eggerthellaceae bacterium. Lineage (GTDB taxonomy): Bacteria > Actinomycetota > Coriobacteriia > Coriobacteriales > Eggerthellaceae > W1P20-047. The sequence continues at coordinate 58,037 of JBGUXY010000038.1, read as the reverse complement.
GCATGAGCCGCGATGGCTTCCCGTTCTGCTATCCGAAGCCGCAGGAAGCTTGCGACGACTACAGCCCCATCTGCGCTCCCATCGAGCCGGCAGAAAGCCCGGTCGAGGGCTACGACGGCTACGATCCCGAGTATCCCTACGTGCTCACCAGCGGCCGTGTCCCGTACTTCCATCATGGCACGATGCGCCATGCCCCGTTCAGCCGCGAGCTGCATCCCACCAGCGAGATCCGCATGAACCCGGCGACGGCAGCGGAAATCGGCGTCGAGCAGTTCGACTGGGTCGAGGTCACCAGCCGTCGTGGCAGCGTGAGGGCGCGTGCCTGGATCACCGAGGCCATCAACCCGAATACGGTGTGGATGGAGCGCTTCTGGAACCCCGAGTGCTTCGACGAGAGCCAGAGCGAACAGGACGGCGGTTGGGAGCACTGCAACGTCAACGTGCTCACCAAGAACACTGCCCCGTTCAACGAGGTATACGGCTCCTACACGAACCGTGGCTTCACCGTCAAGCTTGCGAAGGCCGAAAAGCCCGAGAAGGTTTGGGTCGAGCCCGAAGAGTTCGCGCCGTTCATGCCCACCCTGCAGAGCGAAGCTAGGACGGAGGATGTATTCTAATGAAGAACTGTCTCGTTATTGACCTTGACCGCTGCAGCGGTTGCGACTCATGCGTCGCAGCATGCAAGCACTGGCATGACATTCCCCTGGGAGTCTATCGCAGCCGTGTGGCCGCCATCGGCCCCATGGGCACCTACCCGGACGTGAGCATGTACTGGCTGCCCATGCAGTGCCAGCAGTGCGCGAACCCGGGCTGCATCGAGGTGTGCCCCACTGGCGCCAGCTACCGTGACGAGGAAACCGGTGTCGTGCTCATCGACGTCCCGACCTGCATCGGTTGCAAGACCTGCATCGAGCAGGGCTGCCCCTACGGCGTACGTTGGTACAATGCCGCCGACAACAAGGTGGACAAGTGCACCCTTTGCCTGGAAGACCGCGACGACCACGATGAGTGGACTCCCGCCTGCGTGGCGAACTGCTGCACCGGCGCCCTCATCTTCGGCGACCTGGACGATCCGGAAAGCGCCGCTTCCAAGGCGATTGCCGAAGCTGGCGAAGAGAACTGCCACCAGCTGAACAGCATTGGCGATGTCGGCCCCTCGTCGGTCTACATCCTGCATCCCTCCACTGCCGAATGGCAGGAATGGGCAGACGCCAGCATCGAGACCGTGCGTTACGGTGCCCAGTAGCGTCATAGAACGCTCATGCGCGATGCGGGCGCACCAGCCCGCATCGCGTGGCTGAAAGCCAGGCTTATATCTGCGGGCGCTTCGGCCCCGCAATAACTCAGATCTTGGCAGGCGGCATCTTCCCTCCCCAAGCCGCCTGCCAGGGTTCTGATATGCGAAGGCGCACGGTTGCCTTTATGTTGCACAGCAACCCTGCGCCTTCGCATATCAAAGCGAAAAGGGAGAGGACATGACAGAGATTACAGATTTGGAAAACCAAGAGGCCGGGCGCTTCGATGATATCATCGCAGCCCTGGAAGGGCGCGCAGCGTTCTATGACCTGCTTGCCAGCGTGTATTTCAAGCCACTCACGGCAGAGCAAGTGGAAAGCTTCGCGAATACCGATTTCTCTGTGTACGAGGACGTGAACGAAGATTTCGCGAGTGGTATCAACGACATACGTCGCTACCTGCGCAAGCGAAACACCGGCACGCGGCAGGAGCTGGCAGTAGATTACACGAAGTCGTTTGGCTCCGTGGCATCATGGAAGGGCCGCTATGCTGCGCCGTACGAAAGCGTGCACACCAGCGCGGAGGGTCTGATGTTCCAGGATTCCTACCACGAGGTGTATCACTTCTTCAAGCAGCAGCACGTACAGCGGGGCGAAGGGTACGATTACCCGCACGATCACCTGTCGTTTTTGTGCACGTTCGAGGGCATCCTCTCGCAGCGTGCCATCGAGGCGTTGCAGGCAGGGGATATCGACGAGGCGCTCTACCAGATCGCCACTGCTGGCGAATTTTTGCAACAGCACATTCTTTCCTGGTATGACACGATGGCAGACCTTGCCTTGAAGATCATCAAGACCAGGTTCTACCGTGGCATCGTCAGCATTTCCAAGGGATTCTTCAGCTTCGACGAGCAGCTTCTAGCCGATATCGCCGATGAGTTGGAAACTGCCCGTTAGGCAAAAGGAGACATCATGACTTCCGCACTTGTCCTGCTTGTCACTATCGTAATCGCCTGCTTGCTGCGAACGCCCATCATGAAAGCCCCGATGGTGTTTTATGCACTGTCTGTCGCCTTGGTGATCGTGTATTTCGCGTTGCCTGCATTGGGCGCATCACGCGCTGTCAATCATGCATTCTTCTGGTCCATTCAAAAGTGCTTGGTTCCTTTGGCCCTGTTCATCGTGGTTATGTACATAGGCGTGTTTCCGCGCGATTCTGTGGTGAGCAAGTGGTTGCGACCCATTCGCGCCGAGCTTTCCATCATCGCCTGGATCTTCACGGTGGGTCATGTGGTCAAATACTTGCAGAACTATTTGAAGCCCATTTTCAGCGGCGTCGCCCTGGACTGGAACGTCTTGTTGGGCATCATCGTGGCCATAATCTTGTTCATACTGCTCATAGTCTTAGGTGTGACATCGTTCCAATTCGTGAAAAAGCGCATGCCACGTGAGATGTGGAAGAAGGTTCAGTGGTGGGCGTACCCGTTCTTCGCGCTCACGTACATACACCTGCTGTTCCTGCTGCTTCCCAGCGCATTGCGTGGTGGCATCGCCGCGCGTGTATCCGTGGCCATGTATTCGGTCATCTTCATCGCGTACTTCGTGCTGCGTGTAGCCCGCGCCATCAGCGATCGCAAAGAGGGAGCCGCCCAGATCGTGGAAAAGGGCGAAACAGCCTGATAAGCTTGCGATTCAGCGTAATTGCAATACGCTGGGGCAGCGACAATGCTGCCCCAGCGTTTTACTGTTCTGCGGCCTGGTCCCCGATGAGTCGGGTGTCAGTAGCCGGTGACTCATTCTGCGGCCTGGTCCCCGATGATTCAGGTGCCCGTAGCTGATGGTTCATCGGCGACGACTGAGTCGGGTGTCCGCAGTTGGTGACTCACGGCGATGGGCCGAGTGCCAGTAGCTGGTGACTCAGCGGTGACTTGCCGAGCTGGGTTCCATGTTGGTTCTGGTTGCTCTACGCGCCGACTCGCTCTGTGCTTTCCGACGATTCTTCGCAGAATGCGATAAGATGGCTAAGGCACACCGATGGAAGGGCGATAGGGTATGGAAGAGCTCATCGACATCTATGACGAAGAACGCAACCGCACGGGTAAGACCGTGCCACGCGATGGCGCGTTCATGCATGAGGGCGAGTACATGCTCTACGTGCTCGCTATCGTGCAGGACCTGCAGGGTCGCTACCTAATCACGCAGCGCTCGATGGACAAGCATTGGGCGGCCGGCTGGTGGGAGGTTACTGGTGGTGGCGTTCTTTCTGGCGAGACTTCGGCGCAGGCCGTGCTGCGCGAAGTGAGTGAAGAGGTGGGCCTCGATGTCTCGGGCGAGTCGCTCGAGCCCGTTTACGCTTACAGCAACGTAGATTTGGATCGCGGGGACAACTACATTGTGGACATCTACCACTTCCACCTGGACGTTACCGAGCACGATGTGATCCTGCAGGATTGCGAAGCTATCGCCTGTCGCTTCGCCACCTGGGATGATATTTGCGAGCTGGCAGAGCAAGGCGTGTTCCTGCACTTCAACCGCCTGCGCCAGGCTCTGGAAGGCGAAGGCGTGCTGTAAGGCAGCGTCATGATGGACAGCGCTTCTCGTGGCATTTAGATTAGTGTACAAGAATAGATTCCTGATTGAGAATAATTAGCTGCGAACAGACATTACGTAGATGCGCTTTTGATTCGTGTACACTATTGGTTCGCATCTGAGTCATTTGCCCGTAGCTGCTGACTCATTATGAAAACGCCCTTTCGATTCGTGTGCGCTATTGACTTGGTCAGCATCGTTGGGCCATGTGCGCATGCAGGAGTCATCGATTCAGTCTCCCAAGGTCGCTTGCAGCTTGCTAACTGCTGGACAACCGTTTCCGCATGCGGCCTATCAGGTGGAATGCAACGATCACAAGTGCCACTGCGATAAAGAGGCCCAGAATCGGCAGCAGCAGCGAGATGACGCTGAGCAACGTCGACATGAAGAGCTCGCCTGTGGCCAGCAGATGGTTGGCGCATCCTGCAGTGGCGACCGTGGATGCGCCACGTGCTGCGGCTGTTCCGGAGCTCACGGTAAACGCGGTTCCGCCACCTGCGACAACTGCAAGTATCCAGCGCATGCCGGGCGATATGTCGCCGCCCAGGAGTGCTGCCGTCAGCAGTGTGCCTGCGATGGCCGATGCAGGCGCCGAAATCGTATCGAGCAGGTTATCGAGTGCGGGTATGTAGTAGGCTCCCACCTCTAGAACTGCGGCGATGGCCAGGGCCAACGTGGTTTCTCCGGTACCCATCCATGCGACGCTGCCATCGAGGTCGACGAGGCCTGTCATCGACGCCACGCTCATGATGAGCGGTGGGATGAACACGCGAAACCCGCACGATGCCGAAAGTGCAATTCCTGCAGCAAGCGCTATCAACAGTTGAAGCATGTCAGGCGAGATGTCCATCGTTTTCCTTGGTTGGGCGGTGTTGATAGGATAATTGTAGTGCCTTGCCGCGACCAATTCGATTCGGTTCGCAAGCTGTTGCAGTATTGTTCTCGATTCTGCCGAGACGAGCGTGGTAAGCGCGAAGTCGTTCGATGCTTTCGGTGGGCGTGTCACAAACCTCTGCGCTATGATTTCAGAATTGCGTCTTGCGGCTGCGCGGGACGTCATCGGTTCTGACATGCACTAGAATGCATAAATGCATGTTGCAGAGAGGGAGAATCGCGCTTTCCAGACACTCGTGCAGGTAAAATGCCGTTTTCGACATGAAAAACCGATATGCGGGTCAAGAATTTCCGATTTGTGGGTCACGAAAAGCCGATATGTGGGTCTTTGACTTCATATCGTGTCCGTATCTTTTCCGATATGCGATAGCAGGTCGTCTTCGCCGGCTTCTCCGAAAATGAAGTATGTTCCTCATGCTTTCGAAGGCCTGTCTAGCGGATGGGCTCATCGGTGGGTTTCGGTTTAAACCGTCAAGTGAATTCGCAGATTCAATTATGAGGTGCTAGTGTTGTTATGGCGCGCTGCCAAAGTGAACCATCTCGGTGTGCCGTCATGGCGCGCTGGCATGTCAGCCGTTCTGTTTTGCCATCATGGCGCGCCGGCATCGTAAACCGTTCCGGTGTGCCGTGATGGCGCGCCGGCATCGTAAACCGTTCCGTTGTACCGTGTTTGCCCTCGTCTGAGCTGTTTCGCCGATGTTTCAACTTGTGCAGATGCGGTTGATGGATATACGGATGGAACATGGGGGAGATATACTGTCAAATCGTGAAAACGCCGCATGGCTTAGCAGGCCGTTGCGGAAACGAAATGGTAAAACGACTGCCCATGAGGGCAGCAGGCGGACCTACGGCAAGAGTCTACAGCCGAAGTCCAACTATAGACGGCAAGAGGAAGTGCATCATGGTCGAACTCAAGGCATACGAAGGGTTGATCCGCAATCACAAGGAGCTGGCGGAAGAGCTGGGCGTGGATATTGCTGGCTGCACGCGTCGCGAACGCGAGGAAAAGCTTGTCGTTGCGGCATGGAGTGCGTGGGGCGATGACATGGGCAACCATCTCAACGGTCAGTTCGCCATCGTGCTGTTCGACGATGAGACGCAAGAGCTTTTCGCAACGCGCGACAAGCTGGGCGCTGAATTGCTGTTCTACTATCAGACCGTCTGTGGCCAGCTGCTTTGCGCTACACAGATTAAGGACCTGTTCGATCAGCCTGGTTTCGAGCGCAAGCTGAACCGCGAGCTGGTGCAATTCTATCTCGGCTTTACGTATGTACCAGGTGAGGAGACGCTGTTCGAGGGCGTGTACAAGCTAGAACCAGGCGGATGGCTGCGCTTCGGTGAAGCGGGCTTGCAGCTTGGGCGCTATTGGGAGCTTACGTTCGAACCCGACGAGAGCAAGACCTTGGAGCAGTGGGCCGATGACATCGAGGCCGCCATGGAGGCGAGCTTGCGTGATATGTGCGATCCCGACGATCAGCCAGACAGCTTCCTTTCCGGCGGTGTGGATTCCAGCTACATGCTGGCAAAGAGCCGCGCGAAGTGTGGATACTGCGTGGCATATGCCGACCAGAAGGCAAGCGAGGAACAAGAGGCGCGCGCAACTGCGCAGTATCTGGGGCGTGACTTCGAGGGCATCGAAGTCACGGCGGCGGATTTCTTCGCCTGCGTGGACGAGTTTCTGCTCGCCTACGAACAGCCATCGGCAGACGTTGCCGGGCTTTCGCTTTACGTTGCCGCCAAGAAGCTGGCGCAGAAGAGCACGCTGTGTTTTTCAGGCGAAGGTGCCGACGAGTTCTTCGCGGGCTATGGCGTGTACAAGACCGCGAAACGCAAGAAGATGAGCTTGGATCCCACGTACATGGGGACCACCTACATCATGAACGACGCCGAGCAGCGCCGCTATCTGAAGCAGTTCTACCGGCAGCGTTCGGCTCGCAAGTTCATGCGCGAGCGCGGCAGGGGGTCGGAAGGCTTAGACCCGCTGGCATGGATGCTCTTCATCGACTTGCGTACCTATTTCGAGGCTTCCATTCTGTTCAACTCCACGAAGATTGCACGTGGCACGGGGTTGGACATCCGCATGCCCTACTGCGACCTGCGCATGTTCGAGATTGCCCGACATATGCCGTCGCGTTACAAGAACACGAAGGAAGGCAACAAGCTGGCGTTGCGTGCGGCTGCATCCCGCGTGCTGCCTCATGAAGTTGCATACCGTCGCAAGCTGGGCTTCCCGGTGCCGGTAAGCGGATGGTTGCGCGATTCCAGCGTGAATGCGGACATCCGACGCGCGTTTGAGAGCCCGGTAGCGGCCGAGTTCTTCAACGTAGACGAAATCGGGGCGCTGCTCGATGAGTTCTTGGGAGATGTGCCCCGCGTGAAACACCCCATCTGGTTCCCGCGCCATCAAGCGCTGCTGTGGCGCCATGTGTGGGCCATCTACCTGTTCATTCGCTGGTACGAGCTGTTCTTCGGTGGTGAGGGTTGCTAAGTCATTTTGCAGAAACGCTTGAGGTGGTGTGTCTGCTCATCCTTAACGGTGAAGACATGTGCCGATGGGGAAAACCTGCAAGCGTTGCACTATACTGACCGCTATCGAAGGAACTGCTGCAGCGATTTAGGTGAAGAATCGCTGAAAGTCAGAGGAGAATGCCATGTCCATAAGGGGTACCGCTGCTATTGCCGTATGCAAGGCTACGTACAAGGTGATGCGCGCCATGGGGCGCACGGCTCGTGCGATGCCAGGTAAATTGGCGTTTGCCATTGACCCGAATATCATCCGAAAGCTCAGCGAAGGTCACAACACCATCGTCATCACGGGCACGAATGGCAAGACCACGACTACGCACATGATCCAGCAGGCTATCATCAACGCCTATGGGCGTGCGGCCTACGACCCGTCCAGCACGAACTTGGAGCAGGGAATCGCCACTACGCTGTGCCTGGACAGCACGCTGGGAGGCCAGCGCCGCAGCGACTGGGCGGTAATCGAAAGCGACGAGGGTGCCACCAAGATCATGCTGCCGGCAATGCTTCCGCAAGTGCTGGTGGTCACGAATCTCTATCGAGATCAGGTTGATCGCTATCCCACATGGACGACGGCTCGCGACTACATCATCGAAGCCATCAAGACCTCGCCTGACACCATGTTGGTGCTCGACGCCGACTGCCAGGTAACCGCATCCATCGCCGATGCGGTACCGAACGAGGTGGTGTGGTACGGCATGGAGTGCGACCCTTACGATGAGGGCGTGGCCGATTTCGATGAGCGGGTCGAATGCATCAAGTGCGGGGAGCCGCTTCGGTTTTCGCATCGCACGTTTGCGCATCTGGGTAATTTCACATGTCCGAAATGCGGGTTTGCGCATCACCGCGCCGATGTTGCCGTGACTGGCGTTCGCGACAAGCGCGATCGCAGCTGCGTGATCGAACTGCGCGTAGGCGATTACGAACTCGAGGTGCCGGTGAACGTGCGTGCGGGTTACGACATCTACAATGCTGCGGCTGCGTTTGCGGGTTTGGCCATGCTCGGCGTTCCCGAAAAGGACATCGTCGAGGCGCTAGGTAGTTTCACCCATGCGGCGCACCGCTTCGAGGTCTTCGACGTGGACGGCACGCAGACGCGCTTGCTGCTGATGAAGAACACCGCCGGCTGCAACCAGCTGCTGAACATGCTCGTGTCCGAGCCCGAACCTCCACGCAATTTGGTGTGCATGCTTGGCAGCGAGATCATGGACGGCCTGAGCACCGAATGGATTCAGGGCGTGCGCTGGGAAAAGCTCGTCACGCCCGAAACGAAGATCGTCGTGGGAGGCCCGCGTCACGCGGATATGGAAGCCCGCTTGCTGAAAGCCGGTGCCGACCCGTCGCGCATGCGCACCCAGACCGACTACGCTGCCCTGGTACGCGACATCGCTGCCATGGATGAGCCCGTAACCGTGATAGCCAACTGCTCTACCATCGAAGCGTTGCGCCTGGAGCTGGTGAAGAACTACGAACCCATCGACTACTGGTCCGACGAAGCGTAGGTTGCGCGTTTTCTGACACAATGAACCATAACTGCAACCGCATGGAGTGCGTGCGTAGCGGTGCCGCGGGGTGCCAGGGGGGTGCCAGAGGGGACACTCCAAACGTCTCATTGTTAGAACGCTGGTTCATTCATGTTTTGCAAACCAGACAATGAGACGTTTGGAGTGTCCCCTCTGGCACCCCCCTGGCACCCCGCGGCACCTTCGGATGAGCCGTTTGGCCCGACCCCGCAGCATCACGGCATGATGTCCATATCGCCATTCCCAAAAAGCTGTTTCTACCTGCAATAATCTTGATTCTTTCTTTGTTTATGATACTATTAATTAATATGCAATAATAGTATTCGGGAGGGTATTTGTGGCGGGTTTGACTTCGGGCGAATTAAGGAGAATACTGAAGGAGATCGATGAGGAGGCCATCCTCGAACTGGGTGTGGGAAGTCGATATTCCATGGTGCTAGCCGGCGGTGCGGCGTTTGTGCTTTCCAACCTCACCAGCAGGAACGTGACGGATGTGGATGTCTTGAGGGCCGACGGCGCCCTTTTGGGAATTATCGCCCGCCATCGCCAGCTCGACTTCCAAGTGGGCATCTACGCAGACCGCATCCCGCGCGGTTTCGAAAGCCGGCTCGTTCGGATTCCCCTCGACGTTTCGGCTGTGGATTTCTACCGTCCCAGTACCGAAGACCTTGCCGTGATGAAGCTCTATTCGTGGCGAAAGCAGGACCAGATAGATTTGCTCAGTCCCGAAATGCTTGCGGTGATAGACATGGGCTTGCTCGAGCGGCTCGTTTACGACGAAGATGAGGCCAAGGCATCGGCAATAGCCCCCCTCGTGTACAGGAACATGGTCGGCACTTACGAAGAGGTTTTCAAGCCGAAGGCCCGCTGGGCATTGCGAAAGCTTGGTAAGCAGTCGGGAAGGGTGTAAGACGTGAGACGTACGATGGCAGGCTGGCTCCAGAGGCATTGCCAAGAGCTCACGGGGTTGAAAACGACGAGCGTGAAGAAGCTCGTTTTTGCTGTCGAGCACAACGCACCGCATGCCTCCGAGGCGGTGGGTCTGTATGCCCTTAGCCGTGGCCGGGGCAACGATTTGGCCAAATACGTGCAAGACGAGTCGCTTGCCGCCGAATGGAAGGCTCTCATCGGGTGTTTTGCAGGTGAGCAGGTAGTATGCGAAGAAGCCATCCACGCTCGATACGCCTTGCTTCCCGTCCGCTATCGCAGGGTCGTCGATTTATACGATGGCATCGAGGCGGACCGCGAAAACGACAGGCATGTCAAGGGGCTCATGGCGCAAAAGGTATCTGCGGCTTTAGAGCGTGCGGGAATTACGCGCTATCGTCTCTGCCGGGACTTGGGGCTCAACGAGGGGAACATATACGCTTGGCTTGCCGGGGATCCTTCGAAGGTGAGCCGGGAAACCGCGCGCAGAGCGTGGCAGTATGCCGAAAATGCAGCTCGAAGCTCATAGCGTCTTGGGTTTTGGGATGCCGGCACGTATCCGTTTCAACTACTTGTGCGTTTGGGTGTCGTCTGCTTCCCAGTTTCCATCACGTAGCTTCTTCGGCCGAATGGTGCGGGTAGTCTAATGGGAAACATCAAGGGGAAAGAAAGGGGAGAATCGCGATGATTCTCCCCATGTGATCGCTCGTATATGCGAGCTACCGCATCAACTCATGCGGCTTCGAGCATGCTGCTTAAGACCAGTTGACCGGGTTTGCAAACTCGTCATCGCAAGGCGTGTCGAACAGGGTGCTCGCGATATGCTCTGCGGCCAGCTTGCCGGAGTACACGCACCAGCACTGCTGCGAACCTTCGCAGATGGAGACGTCGTAGGAGTCGCCCTCGAGTCCGCCAGCGTCGCAGCCGGCAGCATACATGCCGATGATGGGCTCGCCATCGGCATTCAGGCACTGGGCGCAGTCGTTGATCTTGATTCCGCCAACGGTGGTGAACACGCCGGGAACCAGCTGGAATGCGTAGTACGGGCCATCCTCTTCCTTCAGCGGGAGCAGATACTCAGCCGGCTTCGCGAAGTCGCCGTCTTCGCCCGCCTCGCAGTAGCCGTTGTAAGTCTCGATGGTGGCCTTGAGCTTGGTGGCATCCAGGCCGCAGGATTCGGCCAGTTCGTCGAGCGTATCGGCTTTGTGGATGTACTCGTTGCCGTTGTCGACCTGAATCTGGTACTCGTCCCACATGGATAGGCCGGTGGGAGTGCCATCAAGCTTGGAGCCTGCAAGGATGTAGGCGCCGCAACCGCAGATGCAGCCATCGGTGACGAAGGAGTCCATCTGCGCCTGGGTCAGCAGCGAGAAGACCTTCTTCTGGGTGGACTGGCCGTTGCCGGAGAATACGAAGTTATGCTCGGAGTACTCTTCGTCGATGAAGCGCTCGGCGTTTTCGTTGACCCACAGCAGCGGCTGGAACGCGGTTGCGCAGTAGAGCTCGGTGCCGTACATCAGGCCGGGCAGGCAGCCGCCGTACCACATGGTTGCAGACGGGTAGCGGCAGAATACGGCACCACCGTCGCGGGCCATGATCAGGCCGTCGCCGGTACGGTAGCCAGCGCCATTGGACTGGTATTCGCCCTCGCCGAAACCGACGAGCTCCTTGAACAGATCGCCGTTGTCGGCATAGCCGCCAGTTGCATAGACGACGGCCTTGCAAGCGATTTCGGTTGCTTCCTCGGTGCCCGTGTCCTTGATGATGACAGCGGTAACGGCACCGTTTTCGACCTTGGTCTGCAGTGCTTCGTTGCCGAAATACATCGTGATCTTGTCGCTGAAGGTGTCGGTAACCAGCTCGCTCCAGTGATTGACGAATCCATCGCCAGACATGGTGCCTTCGTCGTGGGCGTAGCGGGTCCAGGTGTGGTACCACTTGGCCGGGATCATGGTGTCAAGGCCGGTGAACTTGTGGTCGATGGACTCGAGCCACAGCAGGTTGGTTGCGGACTGGGTGAGCATCTGGCGGATGATGTGGCCGTCGGAGAGCCAGTGATGGTAGTCCTGGATGAGCTTGACGAGCTCTTCGGTGGGGATGTCGACTTCGGGCTCTTCATCATGATAGTGCGAATGGATGGTGGTCATCCCCTCGGTGAAGATGGTCGTGCCGCCCACGCGGTCGGTGATCTCGATGAGTGCGACGTTCAGGCCCAGCTGGGCAGCACGCACGGCTGCGGAGCAGCCAGAGGCACCGGCGCCGACTACGACGACGTCGGCTTCGGCGTTGCTTGTGACGTTGAGCTCGAGGTTGGCGTTGGTAACCTGCCCCGATGCTTGCGCTGCTTCGCCTTCTGCAGGCTCGGCGGTGGCGTCTTCGGAACCGCTTGGGCTGCAACCCATGACGGTTGCCGCAGCAGCGCCCACGCCCATGAACGCAGCGCCCTTCAAAAAGCCGCGACGATCGATATTCTTGCTCATAGAACCCTCCCTTTTTCATGCGCGGCAGAGGAAGCATGTTCTGGTTTGCGTTTTATCCTCTCGAGCACGCGCAACCTGTATATGAGCTGACTTCATATAGTTATGTCAGCTAGCCAGATGAATTATAGACCAACGAGAATCATCCTGCAAAAGGAATAGATAAGTGTTACCTAACTCAATGATCGCTGACCTGATGGGGAAACGACTTCGGGGCATAAGAAGGCGGGAAGGCGTTCGGGGTGTTTTCTCGTGTGTGAAAGCAGGTGCTTGGCGTCTTGCTCTACGCACGTTGGCGCGCCTCCTTGATGGAGAAGTCATAGACCAGGTGCGCGAGTTCGCGGGCGGAAGTCTGGCCGGGGTTGGACAGCCAGCGAGAAATCATGAACAGCGTGCCAGCCAGGGTGTACTCAAGCAACAAGTCCACTTCGCGTTCGGGCCGTGTGACGCCATTTCCGATCACGTATTCTCGCCACAGTGGTTTCAGGTTCGTTTTCAGGCGGTGCACGAATCGCGGGTCGCCGCGTTCGCCGAGCAGCATGCCTATATAGGATTTGTTTCGTTCGTAGAACAACACCACGTCAGCGCATGCTGCAATGCAGCTGGCCTTGCTCGAATCGTGCTGTAGCCGTTTCATGCAGCGTTCCACGCATTCCGTCATCCCGACGAGCAGCTGATCTTCTATGCCCTCAAGCATCGCAAAGAGGTCTTGGTAATGGGCATAAAACGTACTGCGGTTGTATCCAGCCAGCTCGCAAACCTCTCCCACGGTGATCTTCTCGATGGGACGGGTGGCGTAGAGCCGCCAAAAAGCTTCGCGTAAGTCGGCCTTCGTCTGCTCGGTCTTTTCAGGTCGCTTTCTCATGGAACGCAGCATACCATACGCTTCATGCGCGTTCGCGAGCTGCTGCTAGAAGCGGTTTCGTCTCGTGGTGCGAGGCGGGGTCTTGAGCGATTCAGATATCGCAGTCGAGACAATTGCAGTTCAATTCCAGGAAATGGCGGAAAACCCCTGCGTTTCGAAGTTGGTGACTAGAGCCTTCTCGTCTCTCTTGGATTGGTCTGCCAGCTCGTCCAACCTTTCGATTCCGCATGCTGGGCCTGCACTGCGGTGATGGCGATGACGCCCACGATGTCGTCTGCCGTGCATCCGCGTGAAAGGTCGCTGATCGGAGCCGCCATTCCCTGCGATATCGGCCCATACGCCTCGGCTTTGGCCAGCCGCTCCACCAGCTTGTAGCCGATGTTGCCGGCTTCCAGGCTGGGGAACACCAGCACGTTTGCCCTGCCAGCCACCGCGCTTTCCGGTGCCTTGGTTGCCGCCACTTCTGGGATGATGGCGGCGTCGAGCTGCAAATCGCCGTCGAGCAGCAGGTCGGGTTCCATTTCGTGGGCGATTCGCACGGCCTCCTGCACCTTGTCCACGGGGTTTCCCTGAGCCGAACCATGGGTGGAAAACGACAGCATCGCCACGCGTGGTTCTCCGCCCAGGAGGGTGCGGAAGGTGTCGGCTGAGGTGATGGCGATGCTTGCGAGCTGTTCGGGGTTTGGCTCTTCGTTGGTGGCGCAATCGGCGAACAGGAAGCGTCCCTGGCTGCCGAAGGTGCAGTCGGGCACGATCATCACGAACGCGCTCGAAGCGGTTTTCGTGTTCGGAGCCGTCTTGACGATTTGCAGCGAGGGCAGCAGCACCTTGCTCGTGGGGTGACAAGCTCCCGCCACGAGACCGTCGGCCTTGCCGATCTTCACCAGCATGGTTCCATAGTACAGAGGATCGCCAACGAGCTCGTAGGCTTTCTCGTACGTGAGCCCTTTGCGTTCGCGGAGTTTGGCGAGCTCGCGAGCCAGCTCTTCGCGGTCATCGGCATGTTGCGGGTCGATGATGCGCATGTGGTGGAGTGGCACGCCATGAGAGGCGATGGTTTCATGCGTACCGAGCACGATCACGTCGGCGATGTCGTTGTCAATTGCCCTGCGGGCGGCAACGAGCGTGCGGACATCTTCCCCTTCGGGCAACACGATGGTCATCATGTTTGCCTGAGCGCGGTTGATGACATCGTCAAGGAATGTAGTCATGGTGCTCCCATCCAGCGCTCGTCTTCCAAAGCGGAATAAAGCGCAACGGTTCTTGTCTGGATTTTAACCCACGTAGCATAGCAGTAAAAGGCGATGATAAGAGGAAAAACCAGTGAACGAACCGTATGATTCGCTTCAGTTCGCACAGTGCGCCATAAAATCGGGGAATGGGTGCGTAATGCTCTTGAATTGTATCCATTACTCTTCGTTTGCACTCGTCTTTCTGCGCGGATTTGGTTGTACAATCCGTTTTTCGTCCGTCGTCTCCCTTCCGATGGCATCGCCTACAATGACAATCAAACGTAACATGTTCGAGCGCAAAATGGCATATATGGTTGATGGTGCGTGAGGCTGCATGGACGTATCATCACATGCAGGATATGAATTGCATGAAAGGAATGCAATATGCGCTATGAGTATGTGAGGGTGAAACTCGACAAGAACAACTACGCGTTGAATGCCGACATGGAAAGCCATCGTGAGATCATCGACCGAAAGGCGGCCGAAGGAGCGCGATACGCAGGATGGTTCCCCGTCACGCAGGGGCCGTCGGGTAAGACCGTGGAGTTCGACCTGATCTTCGAGATGGAGTCATAGTCTAAGATCGTCCTTTCTCATGGCCTGGGTCGGAGCGGAGCATGCGTCGCAAAGGGTGGTCTCTTGTCATGACCTGGAATGGGGTGGAGCATGGGAATCTCTGAGAACATTCAGCAGACGCGGCTTTCAGTGGGCTTCACGCAGGAGAAGCTCGCCGCAGCCGTCGGTGTGTCTCGCCAGACAGTGGCGAAGTGGGAATCGGGTGAGACGTCTCCTGACTTGGAGCATGCGGCAGCGCTCGCTGATGCGCTTGGCACGACGCTCGACGGACTTGTGGCTCATGACGACGGTGGTTTGGGACTGGGTTCTCCGCCGCGCGGAAAGCATCTGTTCGGTAACGTGAAGGTGTGCGAGCGCGGACAGATCGTCATACCCAAGGAAGCACGCGACCTGTTCGACATCCGCCCTGGTGACAAGCTTGTGGTTCTCGGCGAGGAGGGTCGAGGACTCGCGCTGTGCAAGGAAGCGGAATTCATGGCGGGATTCGAAGCCTTTTTGGCGGCGGCACGAAAGTCTGTCGAGTGAGCGGTTGCTGGTAGGTGGAAAGCGCTCTAAGTGGCGCTTGTCGACCGGGAATCGCCGTTGCGTCGAATTGAGTGCCTATCGTGTGCCTGTAGGCTATGATTCGTCACGATGGCGAAGGTGTGCTCAACGGGCAACGACTGACGAGGCGGGCAACGACCGACGAGGATGACGAGCGTACGGGTGATCGTGCGTTCCCGCTAATTGTTGCAGTCGAGTCCGCAAACTGGACAAAAAATGCAAAAAATCGCCCATATGGTGTGGATTTTAAATTCGTGATATCAGTTGATGTTATTTATAAGCTTCAACAAGGAAGCAAATATAACGTATAAGCAACATTACTTCCTTGTGAATGGGTAATGATTCACACCATATAGGCGTTTTCTTGCATTTTTCATCCAAACTGCGGACTCAGTTGGCCAACCCTGCTTTCTCAGTCCAAGATGCACGTCGTGGAAACGCAGGGTAGCTGCACGACGCCGCAAATCCGAGTTTCGCGGTAACGCATTCGGCTCAGTCAGAGGATGTCGTTTTGACGTTTTGTTTCTCGGTGTAGAGTACGGGTATACTGCTAATGGATTCGGGATTGGTTCGGTATGATTCCGTTGTTCGGCGAGGTTGACCAAATGGTGCGTTAGCCCGTTCTCGTGCAAAGGTTAAACGCGAAGGCGATTGATGTGAGGAAGACTTCCGTTATCGTTTTTCACTCACGCCGCTTGTCTTAATGGTTTTCGTTGCACGTCTTGCCGTGATGTGCTTGAGATGCGGAAAGGAAACTCGATGCGCAAGTTCTGCAATGGTTACTCGCTGTTCATGAACTGGTTCAACGGAATCTGCGCGCCGGTTTGCGGAGCGTGGATGATGCTCAGTGCGCTCTTCAACCTGCCGTTGAGCTGGAACGATTGGATGCCGTTGTCCATCTATGATCCGTTTCCGTTTCATGATGTGTTCTTCACGAGCCATTTTTGGCCAGGATTGGCCTTGCTTTTGGTGAACGGCGTTCCGAACATCGTTGCGCTGGTATCGCGGTGTCGTGTCGGCAGGGAAGCTTGGATCAGCTGGTGTGTCGTCGCTGGAACCTTGCTTGTCGTCTGGACTGTGGTCGAGCTTGTGATTATTCCCAACGGGCTGTCGATGTTCTATTTCGTCTTGGGTGCACTTCAGCTTATGGCGGCTCGCTCTCTGAAGCGCGAAGGTGAAAAGGCGGTTGTGCGATGAGGATACTGGTGCTCAACGGCTCCCCCAAAGGGGAGAACAGCATCACGTTCCAGACGGTCGAATACTTGAAGGTGCTCTTTCCCGATCATTCGTATACAACCTTGCATGTGGGACGAAAGATCCGCAGTATCGAGAAGGATTTCAGCAAGTCGCTGGTGGCCTTTCAGGAAGCAGAGCTCATCGTGTTCTGCTACCCGGTGTATACGTTTCTGGTGCCCGCACAGCTGCACCGTTTCATCGAGCTAGTCAAGGAAAGCGACGTCGATCTTTCGGGGAAATGGGCGACCCAGATAACCACTTCCAAGCACTTCTACGATGTCACTGCGCATCGCTTCATCGCCGATAACTGTGCTGATATGGGATTGCGCTACATCCGGGGCCTTTCAGAGGACATGGATGACATTCTGACTGAGGAAGGCCGGCGAGAGGCCGTGGCCTTCTTCGACTACGTTCTGTGGAGTATCAACCGTGGCTTCTGCGAGCGATTCTCGACAAACCGGCAGGATATCGGGTTCATGCCGATTGTCGCAACGGTCCATTCAAAAGGCGATGGCCCAGCATCATCGCCAGACGGGGTATCAGATGCAGGATGCCTGGATGTCGCCCACTTGGGCTCAACTTCAGATACATCGGGCGCGATGGGGCATGCGACATCGTTGGCGCCATCGGGCACCGCAGCGGCATTCCCGCCGTCTGCGACGCATATTGCCTTGGTGGCCGACTACGATCCTGCATCGTCTGCAGAGGCGCTTCCAGCCATGATCGGCCGTTTCCAGCAGGTGTTTCCGGGCGAATGCGAGCTCGTCAACTTGCACGAGTTCCCGTTTGCGGGTGGATGTCTGAGCTGCTTCAGCTGCGCGTCCGATGGCACATGCGTTTACAAGGACGGCTTCGACCGTCTTCTGCGCGAGCGAATCAACAGCGCAGATGCCGTCGTGTACGCATACTCCATCCGCGACCATTCCATGGGCTACCGCTTCAAACTCTATGACGACCGGCAGTTCTGCAACGGGCACCGCACGGTCACCATGGGTAAGCCGGTCGGCTATCTGGTCGATGGCGATCTTGAACGAGAGGAGAACTTGCGGGTTCTCATGGAGGCTCGAGCCCAGGTGGGCGGCAACTTTCTAGCCGGGGTGGCTTCGGATGCGCATGACCCTGATGGCGAAATCGACCAGCTGGCCCAGACCCTGGCCTATGCGATCCGCAATCGCTACACCCAGCCGAAGAACTTTTACGGCGTTGGCGGTTTGAAAATCTTCCGCGACCTTATCTATCAGATGCAGGGGCTCATGAAGGAGGACCACCGCTTCTACAAGCAGCATGGCTTCTATGATTTCCCGCAGAAGAAGCGGGGCCGGATCATCGGGATGTACCTTGTATCCGTGATGATGAACAACAAGGTGCTGCGCAAGAAGATGAAGTTCAGCATGACCGATGGCATGATGATGTCGTATCGCAAGGTAATCGAGCAGGCCCGCAGGACCCATTGCGAATGAACCTGGTGCTGGTCATGCGCCGTTGGGGGTAAGTGAAAACTGCTAAGGCGTTGGCGGTACGTCGCCATAGGTGGACGCATCCAGGGTCACTTCCATGGGAGGAACCACCCCCTCCTCGTCCAGCACCTCGTGTGTTTCGGGGTTTCGCTGCATCTTCAGGGTGTTGCAGAATTGCGAATGCATCCATACGACGTCGTTGGGCAACTGCTTCGCGTCCAGGAACGCTTGGCTTTGCATTGCGTTGCAGTAGTCGGTGATGTAAACTGCCGCAGCATCGCGGTCCTTCAGATTCGCTGCTTGGGAAAGGACCTTTGGCATGCCGGTGAACACTCCCTGTTCGGCGCTGTGTCAGTAGTCGCGGACGGGAGAGCCGTAAACCTGGTAGTTTTTCGGCCCCACGCACAGCGTGGAGAGCTCCTTGATGCCTTTCTCAAACTCAAGCGCGGCCATTGTATCGTCGGCGTTGATTCAAACGCATTGGCAGTAGAAGTCATGCCTTAAAACCGCAGTAATTGAGAAGAGCGATTCAAATGCGGGCAAAGCCAGGTTATGCCCGGAAGCTCAATTATCCAATTGCAGCCAGTCGCGATTCCTGCTCGTTTCGACACCCGAATCCATGAGGGCGAGATGGTTGCGAGCGAGCTGTTTGGAGTGATGCGAACATGTGCCGAGGGTGCACTCGGTTTCGATTTCCCATCAAACTCCACGGAGCGTAGGTAGCCTGATGCTGTGCATGTGTCTATAGTCCAAGCAGGCGAAAAGACGAAAGGGTTGGACATGGACAAGTACCTGACTGGCGCGACGATAAGGAATCTGCGTGAGAAGCGCGGCATGACCCAGGCGCAGCTTGCCAGCCTCTTGAGCGTGAGCGACAAGACGGTCTCCAAATGGGAGACCGGTGCCGGGTATCCCGACGTCGCCCTGCTCGAGCCGATCGCGGGGGCTTTGCGCGTGTCCATCGCCGAGCTCCTCTCCGGGCTTGCCGTGCAGAACGGCAACGTGAGCGCGAACATGCTGAAGTCGCGTTTCTACATGTGCCCCATATGCGGCAATTCCATTCACGCGATGGGGGAGGCACATATCAGCTGCCATGGGATTTCGCTTCCTCCGCTGATTGCCGAGCCCGCCGATGTCGGAGACGCGATGCCCGCAATCTGCGTGGACGACGCATCTTTCGCGCAAGCGGACAGCGCAACGAGCGATCAGCGTCACATCGTTCGCGCCGCATATATAGATGGTGAGCTCTTCGTCCAGGTGGAGCATCCCATGACGAAGCGGCATCACATCGTCTTCCTGGCTGCCGTGTCTCCTGATTGCGTGCAAATCGTGCGGCTTTATCCCGAAGGTCCAGCAGAGGCCCATTTCAGACGCGCAGGAGTGCGCGACCTGTACCTGTATTGCAACAGGGACGGGTTGTTCTCAGTGGGCCTGAAGGATGTCTTGCGAGGGGAATAGTGTCCTAACTTCGCCATCCGTTTTCCGCGACCCGGGGTTTTGCAATTGGAAACAGGGAGCTGCGGCAAGCTGGGATACTAATTCCACCTGCGTCATGATTCTTGCAATTTCTTGTTGCGTGACACGGTAGGAATTGCCCCGTACAATCGACAGCGTCAAGTTGAATGGAGGTCACGCTATGGCGATAAAGGATGTTTTGCCGCAGATTCGCAAGGAGAAAGGAATCACGCAGGAGGAGCTTGCCCGCAAGGTCTACGTTACCCGCCAGGCCGTGAGTCGGTGGGAAACTGGGGAAACGACCCCGAACATCGACATGGCGAAGCTTCTTGCTTCCGCACTCGACGTGCCCATCATGCGTCTGCTCGACCTTCCACAAGAGCCTGCATGCCAGTGTTGCGGAACACCGTTTTCCGTGCCGAACATGCCGAAGGGCGCCAATGCAGATGGCACCGAGAATCCCGATTATTGCAAATGGTGCTACGACGGGGGAAAATTCGCGAGCGCGACGATGGACGACGTCATCGAGAAATCCGCACCTTACCTGGTGCAAGCAACCGGCGTGACCTTGGATGAGGCCGTGTCTTTCATGGGTGCGCTGCTGCCCACTTTGGGCCGCTGGAAGGACTAGAGCTTTTTCTTTTCGGAAATCAACCTTCCATCGCTGTTTGGCTTCATCTCGCCCGGCCATGTTGCAGGCATCCTGCCGATCGTCATCGGTATCGTTTTCTGGCTGTGTCTCTAATGTTACCGATGACTAACCGAGAAGCGCCATGATAGCTTATGCGCCATGAAGGCAGCCTTACCACATAACCAGCCCCACGATATCGCCCATGTCGTCGAACCGCGCATTGGCGTAGATACAAGCGAGCAAGCTGATGCCCGCAACCGAACAGTTGCCCAGCTTAGCGCCGTCGGCGTGGGAGGCAACGTGCTGCTTGCGGTGTTCAAGCTCGTTGCGGGAATCCTGGGCAATTCCATGGCGCTTGTTTCCGACGCCGTGCACTCGGCTTCCGATGTCTTGGCGACCGCGATTGCCTACGTGGGAGACCGCATAGCCCGACGAGAAGCTGACGAGAGCCATCCGTATGGGCATGAGCGTTTCGAGCAGCTTGCAGCGGCGGTGCTTGCAATCATACTGGCCACCGTCGGCATCGGGATTGGAGTTGCCGGTGTGCAAGCTGCACTCGGCGGCACGCGCACACAAACGCCCGGTGTCTTGCCTCTGGTGGCGGCGTTCGCCTCCATTGTCGTGAAAGAGGCGATGTTTTGGTATACGCGTCATGGCGCACGCAAGATCGCTTCCGACGTCTTCATGGCCGACGCCTGGCACCATCGCACCGATGCTCTCTCTTCGGTGGCTGCACTTATGGGAGTCGGTGCTTCGCGCATGGGCTTTACGCTTGGCGATTCCCTGGCATCGATTGTTATCTGCGCGTTCATCCTGAAAGTCGCTTGGGAAGTGGGCCGCGAAGCCATAGGCAAGCTCGTGGACGAATCGGGAGGAGCCGAACTCAACGAGGAAATCGCCCGCTGTGCCATGGCATGCGACGGAGTCGATCACATCGACTCCGTGATCACGCGCCGGTTCGGCAGCCAGTACTTCGCCGACGTCGAGATTGCCATGGACGGATCGCTGCCCTTGAACGAGGCTCATCGTCGCGCCGAGGAAGTTCATGCCCACATCGAACGGGAGTGTCCCGGGGTCAAGCACGTCATCGTGCACGTGAACCCCTTGTAGCCATGACAAGAGGGGTAATCTTTCATAGAATGAGCGGCAAGCAGGCGGTGTATTTCCCAAGCATATGTGGGCAATGCCGAACTGGTATAATCTCGTGATACGAGCAATGCCTGACAACAGGGCAAGATGACCATAGGAACGAAATGCGCTTTTCGAGCGACGGTGCGAACACAGCCAGCGGGCAGGCGAAGACCCCGCTTCTTTGTCTTGCCCTCGTAGTGACTGCGATTCTTGCAGCCATTATCGCCATGTTATACCCCATTGAAAAAGCCATGGCTTCTGATCAGGCCAGCACAGTCGCCTCCGTAGATCCCGTTTCGCAAAAAGATAGCTATCAGGCAGTGCTCTACGACAACACGAACGGGTTGCCCACTTCTGAGGCGAACGCTATCGCTCAGGCCGAAGACGGGTTCATCTGGATTGGCAGCTACGCTGGTCTGGTGCGATATGACGGGAAACGCTTTGAGCTCATCGGATTCAATGAAGGCATCAGGAGCGTGACGTGTTTGCTGGTCGATAGCAAGGGCAGGCTTTGGATTGGAACGAACGACAGTGGGTTGTTCCTGATGGAGCAAGATTCGTTTAGCAACTGGGACGAGAAAGACGGCCTCCCCTCTGCTGCCGTGAGATCGCTTACCGAGGATGCTCATGGCACCATCTACGTAGCCACCACTGATGGTCTTGCGATGATGGATGAGCAACTGCAGGTTTGCCCCCTGCATGATTCCCGGTTAGACGAAGCGTACATCCAAGTTGTTCGTAGTGGACCGGACGTTCGCATCTACGGAGTGACGAACGACGCGAACCTGTTCGTCGTCAAGGGCGACAAAGTCGAGTACTTCCTCAATCGAGATGATATTCCGGGCAATGGGGCGAACAGCGTCTTCCCCGACCAATGC
The DNA here is from genome assembly GCA_045118335.1 of Eggerthellaceae bacterium. GTDB lineage: Bacteria > Actinomycetota > Coriobacteriia > Coriobacteriales > Eggerthellaceae > W1P20-047. Next base: position 35,865 of record JBGUXY010000038.1, on the reverse strand, counting down.
AAGCCGGGCTACGTGTATGTCAGCACGAGCGATGCGACCTTGTATTACGGAAGGCTCGCAGATGGCGTTGATGCCCTGGAACCGCTGGACGTATCGCCCCTATCCCAGATAGACCGATTCGAATACATAGATGACAAGGTGTGGCTCTGCGCTAGAAACGGCATCGGGGTTCTGGACGAAAACGAGTTTCACCTGCTGGAAAACCTTCCCATGCAAAGCATTGTGGGTCATGTGATCGAGGACTATGCTGGCAACCTCTGGTTCACGTCCTCCCGTCAGGGTGTTATGAAGATCGTGCCGAGCCGCTTTGTCGATTATTCTGCCGACTATGGCTTGGAAAAGGAAGTGGTCAATTCCACGTGCCTGCTGGACGATAAGCTCTATATCGGGACCGATACCGGGCTCAAGGTTTTGGATGAAGGGAGCCTTGTTCCGTCTATCCCGCTGACGCAAGCCCAGACGGCTTCGGGAAGGGATCTGGGAGTTACCGATCTTATGGAGCTGCTGGATGGTTGCCGTATACGTTCCATCATCCGGGATAGCGAAGACCGGCTTTGGATTGCCACGTGGCGAAGCATCGGTCTCGTTCGTTATGACAATGGGCAGGTAACTGTCTTTTCCACAGAGGATGGTCTGTTTTCCAAAAACGTGCGTGCGGTACACGAGAAGCAGGATGGATCGATTCTAGTTGCGGCTACCGGTGGCGTGAACGTGATCGAGGGAGACCTTGTGACATCCGGATACGACGAGGACAGTGGGATAGGAAACACGGAAATCCTCACGGTAACGGAAGGATTCGACGGGGAGGTAGTGTGCGGTACAGACGGGGGCGGTATCTATATCGTCAGTGAGGCGGGAGCACGTCATATCGGCAGGGAAGAGGGTTTGAGCTCGGAATCCGTCATGCGTATCAAACGCGATCCTACAAGGGATTTGCTCTGGTTCGTTACGGGAAACTCCATTGGATATCTTGATGCCAACTACCAGGCGCACCTCATCGATGGCTTTCCTTATTCCAACAACTTCGATCTGTACGAGAACAACATGGGTGAGATGTGGGTGCTCGGCAGCAATGGGATCAACATCGCATTGACAGAAGACCTGCTGAAAGGCGGGGAAATAGATGTAGTGCATTACGGGCTGTCCAACGGATTACCCACCATTACGACGGTGAATTCCTATAGCGAGCTATCGGATGACGGAAACCTCTACATCGCCGGTTCCACCGGGGTGGCGGAAGTGAATATAGACGAGCCTTTCAGGGATGCCGAGGTAATCAAGGCGGCTATTCCCTATGTGGAAGCAGATGGCGTCAGGATGTACCCGGACGAGAAAGGCACCTTCACCATTCCCTCCAGTGTTCGCAAGCTTACAATCTACGGATTCGTGTTCAACTATTCACTGACCGACCCCCAGATATCCTATCGTCTGGAAGGGTTCGACCAAGAAGATATGACGGTCAGCTTCAGCGACCTGTATCCCGTCGACTACACAAACCTTCGTGGTGGGGAATACTGTTTCACTATGGAGCTCAGCGATTCCATTCTGCTGGAATCTAGCGCCGTCTCGGCTAAGATCATCAAGGAAAAGGCAATCTACGAGCATCTTTGGTTCTATGCGGTATTAGCGCTCGTCGTTGGCTTGATCCTATGGGCTGTGATCCGGTCCTACATCCGTTACAGGATGCGGATACTCGAAGAGAAGAACAGGGAAGAAGCGAAGAAGGAACGTATCGAATCCGAGCTCGCCATGGCAAGGGAAATCCAACGCGGCGTGCTTCCCGGCGATTTCGCAACAGTTTTGGGCGGACGCGATATCGACATATATGCGACCATGGAGTCCGCGAAAGAGACCGGAGGCGACTTCTACGACCTGTTCCCGATTGACGATAAGCACATCTGCATGGTGATAGCGGACGTGAGCGGGAAGGGTATTCCGGCGGCCCTGTTCATGATGTCTTCGAAGAGCATCTTGAAAAACTGCGCCATGCTGACCACATCCCCTGCAGAGGTAATGAAGAAAGCCAATGATGCAATCTGCTCCGACAACGAAATGGACATGTTCGTTACCGTCTGGCTGGGAATCTTGGATGTGCCTAGCGGAAAACTCGTCGCCTCCAACGCGGGGCATGAATATCCCATCCTGAAGAAAGCCGACGGTGGTTTCGAGCTCATGAAGGACAAGCACGGCATGATGATCGGGGTCATGGAAGGTTTCCCATACAGCGAATACGAGCTGCAGCTCCAGCCTGGCGACGCGATCTTCCTCTACACCGATGGCGTGGCAGAAGCCACCGATTCACAACGCCAGCGCTTCGGCTGCGACAGGATCGTCGACGCACTCAATCAAGATCCGAGCGCATCTCCGAAGCGGTTATTGGAAATCGTTCGCAGCGCTGTCGATGATTTCGTCAAGGATGCCGAGCAGTTCGACGACCTGACCATGATGTGCATGGAATACGGCAAGCGGCAATGATTTCCCGCATGCCAGGCGCCAACGTATCGGGGAAATGTAGGAGGATGGGCTCTTGTCTTGTTCATAATGGTCATTTGCCTTGACGTGGGCTTCTTATGTCATAAAGAACCGCTATACTTATAGCATGTTCCTCTAGAAGAGATGAGGTGGTCGTCTGTATGGATCAGTCGATGTACAGCGATCTGAATTTGCCAAATGCGGATCTCTATTTGTTCGGTCGTGGTGATGCGCGTCGAGCCTACTATGTCTTCGGTTGCCACGAACTGCCCCGGGCTGACAAGACGTCTGCCCGGCGGTTCCGATTCGCCGTGTGGGCTCCAAATGCCAAGGCGGTCAGCCTTGTGGGCGCCTTCAACGATTGGGACGAAACGGCAACTCCCATGCAACAGGTCAACGAAGGCGTCTACTGCTGCGTGGTCGAAGGCTTGCGTGACGGCGACCCGTACAAGTACGCCATCAGGGGTGCCGACGGCTCCTTGCAGCTGAAAGCCGACCCCTTTGCGTTCCATGCGGAAAACGGCTTGTCCACCGCCTCGAAGGTGTGGTCGCTCGATGGCTATGACTGGAACGACGAGGACTGGCTGCGCAACCGTGCCACTGCCGATCCGCTGCATAGCCCCATGTCCATCTACGAGCTGCATCTGGGGTCGTGGCGCGTGGGCGAAAACGAGCTTTACCCCAACTACCGCATCGTCGCAGACCAGCTTGTGGATTACTGCAAGGAAATGGGCTACACCCACGTGGAGTTGCTCCCCCTAACCGAATTCCCGCTGCCGGCTTCCTGGGGCTATCAGGCAACAGGTTACTACTCTGCTTCCTCGCGCTATGGCACGCCCCAGGATTTCATGTATCTGGTCGATACGCTGCATACCGCAGGCATCGGCGTCATCCTCGATTGGGTGCCGGCGCACTTCCCGAAAGACGCATTCGCGTTGGCGCGCTTCGACGGAACGCCGCTTTTCGAATACGCCGATCCTCGCAAGGGCGAGCATGCCGAATGGGGAACCCTCGTCTTCGACTATGGAAGGCCCCAGGTCATAAGCTTCCTGGTGTCTTCGGCAATATTCTTCCTGGACGTGTACCATATCGACGGCATCCGCGTCGACGCCGTTACGTCCATGCTCTATCTGGACTACGCGCGTAGCGAATGGGTACCCAACATCCATGGCGGCAACATCAACCTGGAGGCCGTCGATTTTTTGAAGAGACTCAATACGGCCGTGAAGGAAACCTATCCGGGCGTGGTCACCATTGCCGAAGAATCCACGGCATATCCCAAGGTCACCGCTCCTGTGGAATACGACGGCCTGGGTTTCACCTTCAAGTGGGACATGGGATTTATGCACGATACTCTGGAGTATTGCTCCATGGACCCGATCTTTCGCCGCGACCATCACGACAAGCTCACCTTCGGCCTCATCTACGCGTTTTCGGAGCACTACGTTCTTGCGTACAGCCATGACGAGGTGGTTCATGGCAAGAAGTCCATGGTTGACAAGATGTATGGTCCCTACCTGCAGAAATTTGCGAACCTGCGTGCGTTGATGGGCTGGCAGTTTGCCCGCCCGGGGAAAAAGCTCACGTTCATGGGTTCGGAATTCGGCCAGTTCATCGAATGGGATTTCAAGAAGCAGCTCGACTGGTTCATGTTGCAATATCCCATCCACAATGGGCTGCACATGTACTGCGCCGCACTCAACAAGCTCTATCTATCCCATCCGGCGATGTGGCAGATCGACGACAGCTGGGAAGGTTTCCAATGGGCTAACGTCGATGACCGCGACGAGAGCGCGGTGGCATGCATGCGCCATGCAAAGGATGGGTCGCCAGATGTTTTATGCTGCTGCAACTTCACGCCCAACGAGGTGGATGGCTTCACGGTGGGCCTGCCGACGTATGGCAAGCTCACGTTGCTGTTGGATAGCGACCAGGAACAGTACGGTGGTTCGAATTGCGGTGCGACAGTGTTGGAGGTGTCTGCGGAAGAGCCATTCGAAGGTCATCCCTGCAGCGCGAAGATCAAGCTGCCGCCCATGTCCGCCGTGTTCTTCGAGTTCGAGAGGCGCGATCCACCACCGCGCAAGGTGGCCAAACCAGCGAAGCATAAGCACCGACCAGGTAAAGCGAGCAAGAAGGAAAGCAAGTCTGACGAGCGGATAAGGAGATAGAATGAGCAATCGCAAGAAAAGCGTGGCCATGATTCTGGCAGGCGGTCAGGGAAGCCGCCTGGGAGTGCTCACGAGACTGCGCGCCAAACCGGCGGTACCCTACGGCGGCAAGTACCGCATCATCGATTTTCCGCTGTCGAACTGCTCGAATTCGGGAATCGACGTGGTGGGCGTGCTGACGCAGTACGAGCCGTTCGTCTTGAACAGCTACGTCGGCAACGGTGCCCCTTGGGATCTGAACAAGAACAACGGCGGCGCATTCATGCTTTCGCCCCACACTCGCGTCGGCGATGTGGGCAGCTGGTATGCGGGCACGGCAGATGCCATTTACCAAAACATTCGCTTCATCGATTACTTTGACCCGCGCTACGTGGTGGTGCTCTCGGGCGACCACATCTACAAGATGGATTACAGCCAGATGATTTCCTTCCACGAGAAAAACGACGCCGATGCGACCATCGCCGTCATGCCCGTGCCCATCGAGGAGGCCAGTCGTTTCGGCATCCTGGCCACCGATGAGGAAAACCGCGTCACGGACTTCGTCGAAAAGCCGGCGAACCCGCCCAGCAACCTGGCATCTATGGGAATCTACGTGTTCGATTGGGCAAAGGCTCGCCAGTACCTGGTTGATGACGAAGCCAATGCCGAGAGCACCCACGACTTCGGCAAGGACGTCATTCCCGCAATGCTAGCCGGCGACGAGCGCCTGTTCGCCTATCGTTTCGAGGGCTACTGGCGCGACGTGGGCACTATCGACAGCCTGTGGGAAGCGAACATGGACCTTCTGGAAGATGACAGCGGGTTGGATATGTTCGACAAGCGCTGGCCTATCTGCTCGCGCAATCCCGACCTGCCCGCCGCACGCGTCGGCATGGGTGCCACTTTGAGCAACAGCATGCTTGCCGAAGGCTGCGGTGTGGAAGGCTCTGTGCAGCACAGCGTGATCTTCCAAGGTGTGTTCGTGCGTTCGGGTGCTGAAGTAGTCGACAGCCTGGTCATGGCAGATGCGGTAATCGGAGAAGGAACCAAGGTACACCGCGCGGTTGTTGCCGAAGGCGCCTGCATCGGGGAAGGCTGCGTCATCGGAGCGCCCGGGGCGGATTTGGCCGTGATTGGACCCGGGGCCATAATCAAGGCGGGTGCGGTCATCGCACCTGGCGAATCCGTCGAACCGAACGCCGTCGTTGAAGCCAAGGCATAGGAAGGGGTTGGCATGAATAACACGTTTGCCATTGTGTATGCAGGTCATGGTAATCCTCTTCTGGGCGACCTGATCGAGCATCGTTGCGTTGCCGGCATGCCGTTGGGTGGTCGTTTCCGCAGCATCGATTTGCTTCTCACGAACCTCGACGATAGCGGTGTGCGCAATGTGGGACTCATCACTCAGCGCAACTTCCAATCGTTGGTCGAGCACGTGGGATCTGGTGCAGCGTGGGATATGAGCAAGAAGCAGGGCGGCTTGACGATGCTTTCCCCCTTCGACCAGGGCATGAGCACCAATCTGTACCGCGGTTTCGGTGATGCGCTGTTCGCCAAGCGCTACTATCTCGAACGTCAGCTAGGCGAATACTGCCTGCTGCTCTACACCGACACGGTGTATCGCGAGGACTACAGCCGCTTGCTCGAGGTGCACAAGGAAATGGGCGCCGACATCACGTTTCTGTATTCGAAGAGCCCGAAGCTCGCATCCGACCAGTCTAGCGGTTTGGCTCAGTTCGAAGTTGATGCTGATGGTTGGGTTCGCGGCGTGAACTATTCCACCGAAATCGACGAGTCGTCATGCTTTGCACTGGGCGCGTTCCTGATGGAAAAGAGCCTGCTCGTGCGCATGGTGGAGGATTCGTGCGCCGAGGGCAAGTACAGCTTCTTCAGCGACATCCTGGAGCCGGCGTTGTCGACCCACAAGGTTGCTGCAGTGGAGCACAAGGGATACGCAGCCCGCATCAGCAGCGTGAAGTCGTATTTCGACATTTCCCGCGACATGTTCGACTTCGATATTCGCCAAGAGCTGTTCTTCGATTACGGTAACGTCCACACCTTCGACAAGGATGCGCCGCCGGTTCGTTTTGCGGAAGGATGCCGGGTCCAGCAGAGCATATTCGGCAACGGATGCGCCGTTTTCGGAAACGTGGAGGGCAGTGTGGTGTTCCGCGGGACCACGATCGAACGTGATGCCGACATCAAGGACTGCGTCATCATGCAGAACTCCCGCATCTGCGAAGGCGCCTACCTGCGCAATGCCATCATCGACAAGGACGTTATGGTGGGGCCGGGTGTTCGGATCGTCGGCACGCCCGACATGCCCGCTGTCGTGCGCAAGGGCTCCGTTATCGTCGCTTAGGGTTGACATGCGATAAATAAGGTGCTTTCGAGGCCGCATCTGCTTCTGGATGCGGCCTTTAATTGTGCATTGGGCGAAGTTCCTGTATATCTTGGGCGACTTGATGGTGGAAAACCGTTGACTTTCCGCTACAATTGTTCGTTACGAGTTTTTGAATCCATTCCATCGAATGAGGAGAACGATATGTCTGAAACTACTTATGAGAATCTGCCGGGCGTGCTTATCGCCGCTGCGGAGTGTGCGCCGTTGGTGAAGATCGGCGGTTTGGCCGATGTGGTCGGTGCATTGCCGAAATACCTGGGTGAGTTGGGTATCGACGCCCGTATCATCATGCCGTTCCATCGCCAGATCAAGGAACGTTACGCAATGGAGACGCAGCATCTGTGCGATTTTCACATCGGTCTGGGATGGCGCTCCCAGTTTGTCGGGGTCGAGAAGCTTGAACTCGATGGCGTGATCTACTATTTCATCGATAACGAGTTCTACTTCGGCGGCCCCGTGTATTGCGGTGGCGAGTTCGAGGGTGAGCAGTATGCCTTCTTCACCCGCGCGACGCTGGACGCCATTCCCTGCCTTGACTTCGAGCCGGGTATCCTGCACTGCAACGACTGGCATACTGCCATGATGCCCCTGTTGATCAAAACCCAGTACCAAGGTGGGCCTCAGGGCGGGCTGCGTACGCTGCTCACCATTCATAACCTGCATTTCCAGGGACAGTTCTCCCACGAGTTCGACCGCGACCTGCTGGGCGTAGACGACTCGCTTGCCACGCCAGATTTCGTGGAGCATTACGGATGCGACAACATGCTGAAGGCGGGCATCGTCTTCGCGGACAAGGTGAACACTGTAAGCCCCACCTATGCTCAGGAAATCTGCAGCCCTGAACAGGGAGAGAGCCTTGACGGTGTGCTGCGCACCCGCGGCAGCGACCTGTCCGGCATTCTAAACGGCATCGACACCCAGATTTGGAATCCGTCTACGGATGCCGCGACCCCGGCTCATTTCTCTGCGAAGAGCGCCTGGCGCAAGCGCCTGGTGAAGGCGGCGCTTCTAGACGAGCTGGGCCTGGACCCGATTCCGGAAGGGGAGGACGTCCCGGTTATCGGCATGGTCGGCCGTCTTACGCCCCAGAAGGGTATAGACCTGCTCTATCCCGTACTGGACTACATCATGAACCAGAACGTGCGCATGGTCGTGCTGGGTGCCGGCGACGAAGATCTGGAAGGCTTCCTGCGCGATGGGGAAAACCGCTACAAGGGCAAGCTGTGCTCCTATATAGGCTACAACGCCGATCTGTCCCACCGCATCTATGCGGGCTGCGACCTGTTCTTGATGCCTTCGGCTTTCGAGCCCTGTGGCATCTCCCAGATGATCGCCCTGGCTTATGGCACCCTTCCCATCGTGCGCGAAACGGGCGGCCTGAAAGACACGGTCGTGCCGTACAACCGCTACACCGGCGAGGGCACGGGTTTCTCGTTTGCAAACTACGATTCCTTCGAGATGCTGAACTGCATCAATTACGCAATCGAGACGTGGCACGACGAGCCTGTGCGCAAGAGTCTCATCCAGCAGGCAATGGCATGTGATTTTGGTTTCGGGCGCTGCGCCGAGGCCTATGCCGACCTGTATTCGACTCTGTAGTTGTTGTACACTGATTCAATTGCATTTTTCGGCGGGGTTGCCGGCTTTGTGCCGGCCCTGCCGTTTTAGACCAAAGGTTAGGTGAAGTATGGCCCCCGAGACTAGAGTTTACAATCAGACCGTTGAAGAGGTGCGTGACCGCATCGCCCGCCGCGTGCGTTGCGAGTTCGGTGTCACGGTGAAAACTGCAGCCATCCAGCAGGTGTATCAGGCGGCTGCAATGTGCCTTCGCAACGACATCATGGATGTTTGGGCGGATAGGCGCGAGCGCTCTAAAGGCTCTGGCGACAAGACTGTTGTCTATTTGTGTGTGGAATACCTGATCGGGCGTGCGTTTACGAACAACCTCATCAATCTTGGTCTTTTTGAAACCTACGAGGCTGCCTTGAACGAGCTGGGCTTCAGCTTTGGTGACATCGAAGAGCAGGAAGCCGATGCGGGTTTGGGCAATGGCGGTTTGGGCCGTCTGGCTGCCTGCTTCTTGGATAGTCTCTCCACGTTGAACATGCCGGCCATCGGGTTTGGCATCCGTTATGAATACGGGTTTTTCCGGCAGGAAATCCACGATGGCAAGCAGTGCGAAATGCCTGACATCTGGTCGAAAGACCGCAATGTGTGGGAAGCAGAGCGCGCCGATCGTGTATTCGAGATAAGCTTTGGCGGCCAGATCGAAGAGCAGTGGAGTGCCGATGGCAAGCTGAAGGTGGTTTATCACAACGACCAGAAGATTCTCGCCGAGGCATGCGACGTTCCCATCGTGGGATATCATAGCAAGATGCCGGTAACGCTGCGCTTGTGGCGTGCGCATGCCCGTCAGACCTTCGATCTCACCCGTTTCAACCAGGGTGATTTCGAAGGTGCTGTGGCCGAGCGCGAGCTGGCTGAATCCATCTCGAAGGTGCTCTATCCCGACGATAGCCACAATCAAGGCCAGGAGCTTCGTTTGCGCCAGTTCTATTTCCTGGTGTCGGCAACCATGCAGTTCCTGGTCCAGTCACACAAGGCCCAGTATGGCGATTTGCACACGTTCGCCGACAAGGTGGCAATACAGATCAACGACACGCACCCGGCGCTGGCGATTCCCGAATTCATCCGCCTTCTCATCGACGAGGAGGGCTTCACGTGGGAAGAGGCTGTCGATCTGGCACAACGCACCTTCAACTACACGAACCACACCATCATGCCCGAAGCGTTGGAATGCTGGCCGTCGGGCACCCTGCAGCGTCTGCTGCCCCGCATCTACCGCATCATCGAAACCATCGATGCGCGTTTCCGCGATCGGATCTGGCGCAACCATCCAGGCGATGCCGAGCTGGTGTCGCGGATGGCCATTATCAGCGGAGGCAAGGTGCGCATGGCAAACCTGTGCGTGCTCAGCTGCGGTCATGTAAACGGTGTTTCGCAGCTACACGGACGCATTCTGCGCACGTCGGTGTTCCGCGACTTCTATACGGTGTATCCAGAGCGTTTCTGCGGCATTACGAACGGCATCACCCAGCGTCGTTGGCTTGGCGTGGCGAATCCGCGTCTGCGTCGTCTTATCGACGATACCATCGGCGAGGGCTTCATGACCGATTGGCGCAAGATTGCCGAACTGGAGCCCTATGCGGCAGATGCGTCGTTTAGAAAAGCTTATGACCAGGTGAAGGCTGCCAACAAGGTGGATTTCGCGAAGTGGATGAAGGCAAGTCGCGGCGTGGAGATCAATCCCGAAACCGTCATTGACGTTCAGGCCAAGCGACTGCACGAATACAAGCGCCAGCTGATGAAGGCTTTGCATATCCTGTCAATCTACGACGGAATTATCGAGGGGCGTGCTTTGGAAATGCCGCCGACCACGTTCATCTTTGCAGCGAAGGCGGCTCCGGGTTACAAGCGAGCGAAAGACATCATTCGTCTGATCAACGCAGTGGCCGACCTTGTCAACAACGATGAGCGCACGCGAGACCTCATCCATGTGGTGTTCTTGGAAAACTACGATGTGACCGCGGCCCAGCATCTGATATCTGCGGCAGATATCTCCGAGCAGATTTCCACGGCGGGTTTGGAGGCTTCGGGTACGAGCAACATGAAGTTCATGTTGAACGGGGCGTTGACGCTGGGAACCATGGACGGCGCGAACATCGAGATTGCCGAGCAGGTGGGACCCGACAACATCTTCATCTTCGGTGCTCGAGTGGAAGACCTGGAGCGCATGAAGGCCGATGATTCCTATGACCCGCGTGCCGTGGTGGAGGCGAACCCGTATCTGAAGCGGGTGCTGCAGCATCTGGTGGATGGCAGCTTGCCCACAAGCGATGGCAGTAGGTTTGAAGATCTCTACTACATGCTGGCGCCCGAAGGAGGCAGGGGGGACAATTACTTCGTGCTGCATGACTTCGCGTCTTACGATGAGGTGTTTGGGCAGGTCATGGCTGCGTATGCTAATCGCGACCGCTGGATAGCAAGCTCGATTGTCAACACGGCGAAGGCCGGCTATTTCAGCTCCGACCGTGCTATCGAGGATTACAACGACCAGATCTGGCATCTATAGGAAGCGCCTGTCTGTGCCTGAAAGGTCGTATCTGTGGGGGTTTTCGAACAGCTGAAGTGGGCAGTTTCGCACGATCCGTGCTTGACGCGGTTCCGTTCGCCTTGCGGTGCGGTTCCTGTGGGGTCGCAGGTTCAGCTGGTGCTGTACGTGGGCGATGATGTGCGCTCGCTGGTGCGGGAGGTGCGCCTGCTCGTGGGCACCCACGATGGCGTCACCGAGGGTCTGTTTTGGCATGAGCAGCATATGGACGATTGCAGCATGGGATTTGCATGCACGATCGATGCTGGCTGCAATCTGCAGGCGCTGTTCTATGCATTCGCAATTAAGACTTCGTCTGACCAGGTGTTCTACTATGTGCCGTGTGCAGATGGCCGCAGCACGTTCGGGCAGTTGGCTCGGGCTGAGGTAGACGGCCGATGGACCAGCGACGGATGGCGATATGCCCGCAAGCAGCAGGGTTCCGAGCGGCGCTTCACAGTGCCCGAGCCTCTCGGGGGCTTTCAGATAACGGTGTACGACCCCAGGTTCACCACACCGGATTGGCTCACCGGTGCGGTTATGTACCAGATCTTTCCCGATCGTTTCGCCCAAGGGCCCATGGGCATGCGCGAGGAAGGCATACGCTACCACGAGCGTATGGGAAGACCCGTGCGTATGCACGCGTCATGGGATGAGTTTCCCGAATGGAGAGCGAATACGACCGTGGGGGATCTGGAAGTGTATGCTCCGGTGGATTTCTTCGGCGGTTCGCTGGAGGGTATCCGTGGCAAGCTTGCGTACTTGGCGTCGTTGGGCGTGGAGGTGCTGTACCTGAATCCAGTGTTCGAGGCACGGTCGAACCATCGTTACGACACGGCAGACTATCTGTGCATCGATCCGCTGCTGGGCACGAATGACGATTTCAAGGCATTGGCGGAAGAGGCCAGATCCTTTGGCATATCTATCGTGCTAGATGCGGTGCTCTCTCATACCGGCGATGACAGCCGCTATTTCAACATGGGCGGCATATATGAAGAGCCAGGTGCGGCTCAGGGGCCGGATTCGCGTTATTACGGTTGGTACGATTTCACGCCGATGGAAAACGGTGTGCCCTATAAGTGCTGGTGGGGGCATCCAACTCTGCCCGAAGTGGATGAACGCGACTCATCCTGGCAGCAATTCGTCTTCGGCGGCGATGGCCATATGGGCGTGTTGCCTCATTGGCTGGCATGTGGTGCACGTGGGTATCGGCTCGATGTGGCTGACGAGATTCCCGATGACGTGCTCTGCCTGCTGCGCGACACGGTGAAGCGGGCAGATCCGCAAGCTGCGGTAATAGGCGAGGTGTGGGAAGACGCCACCACCAAGACAAGCTATGGGATCCCGCGGACCTATGCATTCGGTCGGGCGCTGGATTCTGTCATGAATTACCCGCTTCGCAATGCGTTGTTGGGGTTTGCCCTAGACACCGTGGACGCGCTGCAGCTGGTGGCGTTTCTAAGATGCCAGATGACGAATTATCCACCCGCCATGCACGGGTGCCTGATGAACCTGCTTTCATCACATGATGTGGAACGCATGCGCAGCGTGCTGGCTTTGGGCCGTTCGTTCAAGGACGAGACCCGAGCCGAGCAGCTTTGGATGATGCGCACCATCACACCCGATCAGGATAACGTGGGGGCGCGAACGCAACGCATGGTGGCAGCGCTTTTGTATGCGTTGCCCGGCACGCCATGTCTGTACTACGGCGACGAGAAGGGATTGCACGGCGGGGGAGACCCTTTCTGCCGCTGTACGGTTCCCTGGAGCGAATCGTCTCGGGCGAAGCGCTTCGATTGCGGTATTGACCTAACGGCGTTTTACCAGGCTATTGGCCAACTTCGCAAGCGTTCGGATGCGCTCAAGATTGGCTCGACCTTCTATATGGCCCCTACGGCCGATGCATTGTGCGTGCTTCGTGCGCATGAGAGCGATGTGCTGCTCGTTGTCGCGAACCGAGGCGAAAAGGCCGAGCAGGTGGTCGTCGACTTGTCGAGTGTTGATGTAGCGCTGCCAAGGACTTTGTCGCAGACCGTCATGACCGAGTCTTTGACATGCACGGTGCTATTCGATTCCGAGGCTTGTGGTCGTAGCGTTGCCCCTATCGCGCGACTGCAAGATGGCATCATTCGTGCGCAGGCACCGCAGCTTAGCGCGGTGTACTATCAGATTCCCACGGACGCGCGGTAATGTAACTGGCGCGACTACCTACGGTGTATCAGGCACCTTTTCGTATATCGTGGCATCGAGGGTTATCTCCATGGGATCGAGCACCCGTTGTGTGTCGAGTATCTCGTGTGTTTGCGGATCTCTTTGCATCTTCAAGGTGTTGCTGTTCTGAGACTGCGTCATAACAACATCGTTGACCAGGTATTTTGCATCAAGGAAGGCCTGCTCCTGCATATCGTTGCAATAATTGGTGATGTAGTCGGCTGCTGCGGTCTTGTCCTTCATCTCCGATGCGCGGGTAAGGACCTTAGGCATGCCGGCGAACATTCCCTGCTCGGCGCTATGCCAGTAATCGCGGACGGGAGCGCCGTAAACCTCGCAGGTATCCTGCTCCACGCACAGCGTCGTGAGCTCCTTGAAGGCGTAATACGGGTAATGCTCTGCGTCGAACATGCCGGCATCCTTCGCGGGTTGGTCGTTTTCGTAGGCTTTGCTGATTGAGGTTGCGGCATTCGATATGGGGACGAATACCCCGTATATTGCAGGACCAGTGCTTTCCCACATCACACAGGACATTTCCGTCGGCAGGTTCGGATAGATCTGCAAGACGTGAACGTTCAAAGCCGTGTCGGTTCCAATTACGCGCATGTCGATCCTGCCCGTCTCGTCCGGGCAGTATTGCGTCCCCTCGTATCGGTTCCTTAGCACCGCACACACATCTGACAGGCTCACCGGCTCATCTGCCTCGAAACATAGTGGATATCTTGCTTCGAGAGCATAATCATCGGAAAACTTGGACGGCGCCAGCAACTGATGGCCGATCCATGTACGCATATGGCTATAGTTGATTGCGACAGATTCCCCGGAATAAGTATCGAGCAGATTCAGTTCGTCGTTTTCGCCGTATGCGGCGAACTGGTTTTCTTTCGCCAGGTTCTCCAGGTTTTCCGAGACGATGAAGTCTTCGTAATCAGACAAGTACTCCAAGGTGAACTCGTTTCCGAATGCGCACACCTTATCTGCCGGGAGCTTTACCGCTGCATACTGATGCCCCGTGTACATTTCCACGTACCAGGCTTCCTCCTGATCTGCGATCAGCGCGACATTGCATTCGCTGCTACCATATTCATCAATCAGCGACAAGAGGACATCGACCGCTTCACGGGCGCTTTTGCTTTGGCATATCACCAGGTCAGCAGCCGTGTTCTCGGTCAATCCCGTTTCGATGAGCGGATCTGCCTTCAAGGCGTCTTCGTTGGAGAAGGCTGTCACAGACAGCGTTATGGCAACGCCGTATTCGTTAGTGCACGCGCCTGCGTCGTTTGCCAGGTCGTTTGCGACCATGGTGCTTTCCATGAAAGGTGCAGCCACATACTTGTAGGTGGTTTCGGGAAGCTCTGCGAATACCGTGCTTTTGCTATCGACTGGCATCTGCCGTCCAGACTCACCATCCACGCGCTCCGTCAAGGTGATGTGGTTGCCCCATACTTCGGGGGTATCGCTGGACCTCGAAATGATGGTGGTTCCATCGGCACTTGCCTCGGAGCCAACATAGACGCTCGTGCATGCCATGGCCGTTTGCGCACCGCACGCAACCAGAGAACAGAAAACCATCGCCGTCACGACGATTTGCCGAATCCGCTTCATTCGCACATCACTTTCAGCCGGCATTCCACTGTAGACAATGCATCCATTATACCGTCCTGTGAGAACGGCAGAAACAGAGTTGGGGTTAGAGACGGGGCGGAGGAGGAGATGGGGATGGGGATGGGGATGGGGATGGGGATGGGGATGGAGATGGAGATGGAGATGGAGATGGAGGAGGGCCTTCGATGCGATTCATTCGTCTTTGGCGGACTTGTCAAAGCGTCCTTATGCACAATGTGCATAAGGACATGCGATGCCGTGTGGCATCGCTTTTATAATGCAGCGCGACAACGACAGTGCTGGGCACGCCGTGTGCCAGAAAAGCGTCAATCCCGATCAAAAGCGGCTCGCGGAAAACACGTCGTGTAATAAAAAGGTCGTAAATGGAAAACGGCAAAGAACACTCGAGAGTTCGATGCCATGACTATCGATTGCTCTGCAATGTCGTTAGCTCCATTGGCAAGAGGTGGGCGGGCCTCATTCAGCGATTCATCGTTGTAAGATTGCAGTAAGGGACCGCTTCAACCAAGTACGAACGGTCTTCATGGATGCGCTGGGGCAAGATGATGTTTACTGCGATAAAGAGAGGTGCCATTTTGCAATTGCAAAAGCGCTGTTCCGCTTAGGATATAGTGAAATAGTAAAGTCATAGTGTCAATTAATTCGATTTACTGACGATTCTTCAATTTTTGCGATACTTTCTGCCACTTATTTCGCTTTGCTGACGATTTTGCGAGAATCCTCATGTAATGTTTACCGGTGAAAATGCATAATCCCTGTTCAGGAGATAGTCCTATTTGCATGGATTGGATAGGGTGCAATAGAATCGTCAGCAAAGCGAAAAAATTGTCAATTATCAAGCTCGAATTGTTAAAATCGTCAGCAAAACGAAAAAAATGGCATAATCGAACTATACTATCCAAGACATGCCTATCCAGACATCGGGGTGGAGGCGCTCATGAAGACGTTTTTATCGCACGACACGGCGCTCGCGTTTTGGAGATACCATTATCCGCTCGATTCTGAGTTGGGACCAACTGCACATGTGAGCGGCACAGAGGATTGCGCCTCTCGTAAAGCGGATGTTATGGATTCGATCCCAGAGGCGTTTGTCATACCTGGTCGTCCTGTTGATGTGCTCGTGTTCAACGATGGCCTCCGTCGGCGGTCGAGCAGTATTGCGTGTCATGCATGGCAAACTCGCCTTCCCCCGAATGCGTTTTATCGCATGGGAGACGTATACGTGTCATCTCCAGAGTTCGTGTTTTTGCAAATGGCTCCGATTTTGCCAATTGAACAGCTCATAGCTCTTGGATGCGAGCTGTGTGGCCAGTATGTATTGATGCCGAAAGGCGTTAACCATCCCAGCGCGCTTGACGGTATGCCCAAAAGACCAAATCCGCTCACCAGCGAAAGCAGAATCGCTGCGTTTATCGATAGTATCGGAAAGGTCAACGGTAAGGCGAAGGCAAAACGGGCTGTTAAGTACGTAGTCGACGATTCGCGTTCGCCGATGGAAACCATGGTCTATATGCTCTTGTGCCTTCCTGCGATGCTTGGTGGCTATGGATTCCCGAAACCCGAGATGAACGCAACTATTCAGCTTGACGACGAAGCACGTGTCATTGCGAATAGAAGCCATTGCGAAGGCGATCTGTGTTGGTCCGATTTCAATCTCGATATCGAATACCATGGCGTAGTACATGTCGGTTCAGCCAATATGCATAGCGATGTCGGTCGGGAGCTGGGTATCGAGCATATGGGCTGGCGGGTTATTACAGTCACGAGCCCTCAAGTGCTCAACGAGAACCAGTTCGAGACTGTGGCGAAAGAGGCTGCAAAGCACATGAAAAAGAGGCTGCGTCCGTCGGTGTTTGAAGCGGCGGTGCAACGCAGCGCTCTACGCTACGAACTTGAACGGTGGATGTTCGGCTCGTGAGCTTTTGCTTGCGCTATCGCGATAATCCACTCTAACGCTATACCACGTGCAGGGCACATTTAACTCGACGCTCTTTATGATGAATGGGATGCAGAAAGAGGTCCCCCGTGTCTTATCTGCCGAGTTTCCAATCCCGAAACGAACAGCGGAGCGTTGTTTTTAGTCCAACGTCCCACCGCAATCTAGCGTACTAACGCTGCGAGCCTTTCAACAATGGGGCATTGTTTTTTAAACAACGCCCCATTTCATGCTCGTTGCCTAGCGCGGGGTGCTTTTCAATTCGACGAGATGGCGCAGGGTCGGCAAGGCTTGCTGTAGAGCGTCTTCTTCGGCCTGCCATGTCCAGTTACCCTTCGAAGTGCCCGGCGTGTTCATGCGGGCATCGTCATCGAGCCCCATCAGGTCTTGCAGAGGTAGTATGGCTACGGATGCTGAGCTCGTGGCAACTTCCTCCATCAGCTTCGCGGCTGCTTCTTCGGCGTCCAAGTCGGGATAGCGCTGCTGGGCGTAGCCGACGAGCGTCTGGTTGTCGTGCGTGCCCGTGTACGCTATCTTTTCGGGGCGCGGTCGGTATCCCGAAAGCGGGTCGCCGCCATCCACGAACTGGACGATGTCCATGCCGGGAAACCCGCATTCGGCGACCAATGCGCGCACAGCAGGCGTGATGGACCCCAGGTCTTCGGCGATGACAGGCAAAGGCCCGAACGTATCGAAGGCGGTGCGGAAAAGATCGATTCCTGGACCTGGGCGATACGTTCCTTCCGTAGCCTTTTCGCCCTGTGGGATGCGGAAATAACGCATGAACCCGATGAAGTGGTCAAGACGCACGAAGTCGTAGAGCTCGAATGCCCGCTGCAGCCGACGAAGCCACCATGTGTAGCCATCCTTCCGCGCGGCGCTCCAGTCGTAGATCGGGTTTCCCCAGATCTGCCCTTCCTCGGCGAAGGCGTCGGGCGGACAGCCCGCCACCATGGCGGGTCGTCCGTCGGGTTCCAGCTGGAACAGCTCGGGGTTTGCCCAAACGTCGGCGCTGTCAGCGCTGACGTATATGGGCATGTCACCGACGATTTGCACGCCGCGCTCGTTGGCGTAGTCGCGCAGCTCTTTCCATTGACACTCGAAGGAGAATTGAGCACGGCGCCATCGTTCGGCATAGGCGCGCAGTTCAGGGTCTTTCTCTATGATCGCCGGGTTGAAGCGGCGATACTTTTTGGGCCAGTCTTGCCATGCGATGGGGATGGCTGCGTTCTCGGATGCATTCTTCGATGTCTCCGATCCAGGTCGTGGAGCCAGCTTTTGGCGGATGGCCATGAAAGCTGCGTATGGTTCCAGCCAGTCGGCTTCGCGCTCGCAGAACGTATGGTATGCGATGGGGTCGCGGTCGGCGGCATCGTCAGTGTCGCAATCTTCGCTTGCCTGTTTCGAGGAGCCCTCCATCAGCAGCGTATTGCCCGCAAATGCACTGATACCCGCATAAGGGCTTCCGAATTCGTCGGTGGGGTTGGCTGGTAGCACCTGCCAATAGCGTGTGCCAGCCTGTGCGAGCCAATCCACGAACGCCCGTGACGGTGCGCCCAAAGTACCCGGCATTCCAGCTGGTGCGGGAAGACTCGTGATATGCGCGAGCACGCCCAGCCCGGGTTCCATTGGCTTTTGAAGTTGCTGTTTGGGATGGAAGTACAGTACAGTCGAGCCAATCTGGTACAGGTGCGCCTGCGCATAGCGTCGAGCGAAGGGCAGGTTGTGGGTGTGTTCGCCCACATCGTCTGCATCGCGCACGGGTACGCTATAGCCACCGACAACGTCTGACACCTCTTCGCCACACATGGGCACGAACACGTCGTGCGCATCGCGAAGCGAGCCGTTCACCAAAAGGCAGACGCAAGTTCCATCGGCGCCATTGCGCCACAAGCCCAGTACGTCGTCATTTGCCGCGAAGCACGTAAACGATCCGTCTGTACAGGGGGAAAGCGAGTTGCGCAAGTCCCATGCGTTGCACAGGATGTTCTCGCAGTCTTGGTCCGTATGCGCAGGCTCATCTGCGAGCACGATCGCTGGCTTCGCGTTGCTCGGCGAAAGCATCTGCAACAGGCTCGCGCACCACAGACGCCCCTTTGCGACGCCTGCATGGTGGCCGTCCAGTATCGGCTTCCCATCCTCATCGGTGGTAAGCTCGTCAACCGAGAGGCCGCTGAGCATCACCAGCAATTGCTCGTCGCTCAAGCCGTCTAGGAAGGCGAGGGCATTGCGGAAGATGTCATCGGAATAGTTCTCGCGTAACGCTTCGATCGTTTCAGCCAAGATGGGTGCCGAAAGCTGTCCCAGAAGGAATTCGGCAATCGGCTTCATGAGCGATTGGCTATTGCGGAAATCCTGCTCGTCACGCGATGGGAAGCAACCTTGTGGGTCGTACACGGTCAGCTGGAAGCTGGGCGGTTCCCAGTCGCGCAGTTGTCCCTTGCCGCCGGTTTTGCCATCACATGCGCCATAGCGCACCATGTGGCCATCTGCTTGCACGATGATGAAGTGGTACCACACGATACCGGCGCATTCGGGAGAAAGCACGGCTCGATATCGCACGGCACCGTCTGGTCCGTCATCGGCGGTCATCGGATATATGCTTTCGCCAGATTCATCGACCCAGGTCCTCAGCGAGACGGTGGCGCCTGGTGCATCCCATAGGTCAATTATCAGCGTTACCGATGTGCCAAGCTGCATGGCACCATAAGGCGATCGATATTCGATGCTTCGCGAATCGTGACAAGCCCACATGTTCAAGCTCCATTCCCCTAAAACGATCGGTTCATCAGGTCCATTTTCGATGCGTCTAGAGTTACCCAGATGCATCGATCTGATGCACCGCGCTCTTCCGCATGGCGAAGCGTCCCCTTCGCGCCATGCGGATGCGCATTGCTGAACATACACTATAACCCTTAACTGTCGAAAACCATAAACAAGGAATGCATGATACATGTCGTTGCGACTAAGATGCCGGGCGCATGTAGCAGATGCGCCTAATTGCTTGGTGCATGCCAAAGGGGAATCGGGGAGCATGGCACGTTTCGGACCCGCCAGCCTCATATGACGCCTCTTCTAAGGTGGGTTGGAGAGCGGCACCTGAAAAGACAACACCGACTTCCCACGTGCCTCGGCGAGCTCCCCGTGGTCGACGCAGGCTGGCAAGGAAGCTTCGACATCCGCACGTGGCTGGCGAGTTGTACGCTGGTGCCGTGGGCGAAATAGCTGCCTGGAGCCTTCTGGGCGTCGAAAACGAGGAGCCCATCATCACCGAGGCTAGCCGTCAGCAGATCTTCAAGAACGAAGGCGGCTACCAGAAACGCTACCGCTATCTGAAAAACATCATGGGTTTGTGGATAATTCAGTTCACTCGCCGCGAGTTTAATGGCATAGACTATGTTGAGGGCAAGGGCATCGGTCGCGAGCGCACCGAGTGCACGATCGGCTTTGGCGAGCTGGCAAAGCTGGCACGCGAAGAGGAGAAGCGTGTGAGCGGCGCGTCCGCCCCCGTCGTTTGACGTGAAGGAGCACCTGCCTGCTTGAACTTGGATTGACAGGCTCGATGGGCATGCCCAATGCCCCCTTGTTGCAAAAGGGGGATCTGGCGTCGGCTCCGTTTGACCCGACGACGTTTAGAAAAGGAAAGGAATCGGTAACATGGACATTCTGAACAGCGTTCAGGGCGCGATCGACCAGGGCTTCACGTCTGTCAAGGGTGCGGTCTCCGGCGTTGCGGTCGAAAACCAGCGCTTCATGCGCGGGTTCGTTCGCCTTTGCAGCGACGGCTGGCTCCAGGGTTGGCACGAGCGAAACGGAGGAAACCTGACCTACCGCATGACCGAAGCGGAAGTGGCGGCTTGTCGGCCGTTTTTCTACAACACGCCGAGCAGTTGGGTGAGCATGGGCGTTCAGGCCGATAACCTGCGTGGTGCCTACTTCACCACCACGGGTGCAGGGCGCTACATGCGCAACGTTCAGCTCGATCCCGCCTACAACGTGGGCATCGTTGAGATCAACGATGCTGGCGATTCGTGGCGCCTGGTTTGGGGCTTGAAAGACGGTGGGAAGCCGACAAGCGAACTCCCGAGCCATTTCATGAACCACAGCGTGCGCATGTTGGCGACAGGCGATGCGTGCCGCGTCATCTACCACGCGCATCCCGACAACGTCATCGCGATGACGAAGGTCATGCCGCTCGATGCGCGCGAGATCACCCGGGCTCTTTGGAAAGCCATGACGGAATGCATCATCGTGTTTCCCGCGGGTGTGGGTGTCGTCGAATGGATGGTGCCGGGTGGCGCCGATATCGCCCGGGCCACCAGCGAACTTATGAAGACCTATGATGCGGCCATCTGGGCGCAGCACGGCCTGTTCGCAAGCGGACCTGATTTCGACACGACGTTCGGGCTCATGCACACCATCGAGAAGGCTGCGAAAATCCACTGCCAGGCGCTTATGATGAACGATTGCTCGAGCGAGTTCATGAACACCATCACCGACGATGGCTTGCGCGCCATCGCGCGTGACTTCAACCTAACTGTAAACGAGGCGTTCCTAGACTAGCATGAGAAATAGGGACGGGTCCGTTTTCTCATGATGCTGCAAATGATGAAATGTACCCGTCCCTATTTCTCCCTTTCTCCTATTTCGTCCCTATTTCTCCCTACTCACCATGATGCTGCAAATGATGAAATGTAGTTTTCTCATGATGCTGCAAATGATGAAATGTACCCGTCCCTATTTCTCCCTACTCACCATGATGCTGCAAATGATGAAATGTACCCGTCCCTATTTCTCCTTTTCCTATTTCTCCTATTTCTCACCTCGAACGTGCTTGGACGCTCGGGCCTGCGGGCTCGCGCATGTGGAAACGCCGTTTTTGACACGAGAACCCGAGTAGCGCGTTTGTGCGAGTGGCTTGCATAACGAAGCTGCTCGACTGCAATCTTAGGCGCCAATACGCAAGAGGGGGAGTAACGTCATCGGTTATTCCATGGCATCATGCGCCCAGTATCGGCGTGAAAAGCGAATCCTTGATGATTCTGAGCTTTGCATGCTTGCATCTAATAAATAATTGAGTACAATTTAATCGTACACAATCAAATTAGGAGGAATCATGAGCTATTTCGATTACACAGTTATCAAGCAGGACGGCACCCAGCAGTCACTCAGGGATTTTGAGGGAAAGGTCCTTCTTGTCGTGAACACGGCCACGGGCTGCGGATTCACCCCACAATACGACGATCTCGAGCGTATGTATTCCGCTTATCGCGAACAAGGCTTCGAGATCTTAGACTTCCCCTGCAATCAATTTGCAGACCAGGCGCCTGGTAGTGACGAGGAGATTCATACGTTTTGCATGCTCAAGTTTGGCACCGAATTCCCGCAGTTCAAGAAAATCGAGGTCAACGGCGAAGGTGCCGATCCGCTGTTCGTTAGCCTTGCCACCGAGATGCCGTTTGGGGGTTTTGGGAAGGGGATGAAGGCGAAAGCGCTCGAGAAGTTTGCAAAGGCGAACGCCAAGAAATTCGGCGACAAGGCTTACATCATGTGGAACTTCACCAAGTTTTTGATCGACCGCGATGGATCGCTCGTCGCACGCTTCGAGCCAACCGCCGACATGGCCGAAGTCGAGCAGGCGATCAAGGGGTTGCTCTAGCTCTTGGTCACGAATCGCACCACTGAGGACTGCATCATGACCAAACCCCAAGAATCTATTGACTTCGACCCGCTTGCGCTCGATAACCAGCTGTGTTTTCCGCTCTACACTGCCGCACGCGAGGTTACGGCACGTTACGCTCCGTATCTGAAAAAGGTTGATCTCACCTACACGCAGTACATTTGCATGATGGTCCTGTGGGAGGAAAGAAAGCTTTCGGTGAAAGACATTGGCGCGCGCCTGCACCTCGATTCGGGAACGCTCACCCCTATGTTGAAAAAGCTCGAGGCCAAGGGATATGTTACGCGCGGGCGCAACAAGCAAGACGAGCGTCGACTCGATGTTACCATCACCGATGCTGGCATGGCATTGCGCGAGTGTGCGCTTTCGGTGCCGCGGCAAATGGGCGCGTGTATCCACCTCAGCGTCGAGGAGGCAGACCAGCTGCGGACGCTGCTCGATAAGATTATCGCGGGAATCGAGGAATCACGGGAGAAAGAATGAAAGATATCGACCAAGTGCAGGGTTTCGGAACCGAGACTGGCAACGAGGTCGTCGACGATATGGCGTTGCGTAGCCGCGGTATCGTCAAGACCAGCATCGTTGGCATCGTTGCGAACGTGCTGCTCGCAAGTTTCAAGGCGGTTGTCGGTCTGCTTTCTAACTCGATTGCCATCGTGCTCGATGCGGTAAACAACCTCTCCGATGCGGCAAGCTCCATCATCACCATTGTAGGCACCAAGCTCGCCGGCAAGCGGCCCGATCGAAAGCACCCTCATGGATATGGGCGCGTCGAATACCTTACCAACATCGTCATCGCGGTCATCGTGTTGTGGGCTGGCATCACCTCGTTGCAGGAGTCGGTCTCGCGCATCGTCAACCCCCAGCAGGCCAGCTACGACACGGTCACGCTGGTAATCGTGGCTGTAGCCGTCGTGGCGAAAATCGTCTTGGGGCTCTACACCAAGCGACGCGGTACCGTGCTCAACTCGGGGTCGCTCGTCGCCAGCGGAACGGACGCCCTCATGGATTCCGTCATTTCCGCCGCCACGCTCGTGGCCGCTTTCATCTTCGTTTTCACGGGCGTTGGGTTAGAGGCGTGGCTGGGAGCTGTCATCTCGCTTGTCATCATCAAGGCTGGCATCGATATGTTGCGCGAGGTTGTCAGCCGCCTCATCGGCGAACGCATCGATGCAGACATATCGCGTGCCGTGAAGAAGGCGATCGTCAGCGTGCCGGGTGTGAACGGCGCATACGACCTCATGCTCGACGATTACGGCCCCGACCGCTATTGGGGCAGTGTGCATGTCGAGGTCCCCGAAAGCCTGAGCGCCATCCAGATCGATGCTCTCACGCGCCAGATCCAAGGTGTCGTCTACCGGCAATGTGGAATCATCCTGCATACCGTGGGCATATATGCGCGCAACGAGAGCAGCCCCGTTGCCACGCGCATGCTTGCGAGTGCACTCGAGTTTGCGGAATCAGAGGAACACGTGCAGGAAATACACGGTTTCTTCGTGGACGAGGAGGAAAAGCGCGTCACGCTCGACGTGGTGGTGAGTTTCGACGCGCCTGACTGCAAGGCTGTTGCGGCATGTCTGCGGGAAACCCTGCAGCGGCAATACCCCGATTTCGCATTTGCGGTTACGCTCGATTCGGATATCTCTGACTAGCCGTCAACGCATATCGGGGATGCTGATGTGTTAGGGGATGGAGTTTACAGTTTGGCCTGGTACCGTACAAGAAAACCCGCAATAAACTAAAATACCATAGGTGATACCGATGGCGAAAGGAATACATAGAGTACGGATGCTCAAAGAAGAGAAGGAGAAGCAATCATGAAAATCGCCGTGTTCAATGGGAGCCCGAGGAAGCAGAATACGACCGCCATGGTCCAGGCGTTTTGCGAGGGTGCCGAGGCAGCTGGCCACGAGGTGGAGGAATATCAGGTTGGACGGATGAAGATAGCCGGTTGCCTGGGCTGTGAGTACTGCCACACCAAGGGTGAGGGGACTTGCGTCCAGAAGGACGACCTCGAAGTGATCTTGCCGGCGTACAAGGAAGCCGACATGGTCGTCTTCGCGTCCCCGATTTACTATTTCACGATGACCGCCCAGATGGAGGCTGCCATCCAGAGGGTGTACTGCATCGGCGCGCCGACCAAGGCGAAAAAGGTTGCATTGCTTTTGAGCTCTGGATCCCCTGGGGTCTACGACGCTGCCATCGCGCAGATGAACGCATATTGTGGCTACTGCGGCATCGAGTTTGCAGGCGTCGTCACGGCAAACGGTGACGAGAACGGATCTGATGCCAAGCTCGCCGAGGTCAGGGAATTCGCGAAGGCGCTGTAAAGGCAAGATTTTGCATCTAGTAATGAGCTCCAAGCCACTTGCAACAATGCGGTGGCTTGGAGCTTTTATGCGGTTGATACGTGAATGCATGGCGACGATCAAGCTTCTGGCTTCTGTTGTCGTATCCGGGTGCCAAATCCGTCCCCATGGCACTCTGAGAATAGTTTGAGATGGTTTCGCTGCTCGGTAGGTATAATTTTGAGTAAAATGGTGTGCGTTGCGAAAGGGGTAGCCATGGATTTCGAAGGTCTCACATCGGAGCAGCAGGAGAAGGCGCGCGCATGCAAGACGGTCGACGAGCTGGTGGCGCTGGCCAAGGAGGAGGGCGTGGAACTCTCCGACGAGCAGATGGAAGCCATGGCCGGTGGTGCCTGGCTTAGCTGCTCGGATTGGTGCGAGTGGGATACGTAATCGCAGGCACCTGACAAATTGATGCTCCGCCTGATCGGGCCAGCACTTCCCCTTGCGCGTCTGCGAGCATGCCGAGCATGAGCACGACCCATGACCGCAGGTCGCCATGGGTTTCGGTGAGGGCGCTAAACGCTCGGAACGTGGCTGGGCGCTCGTTTTGCAATTTGCGCGCGAGAGCGAGCTTGGTCTCAACTGAACAACCATCTCCCAGCGCGAGGCAGGCGATCGCTCGTCCCATATGCCCGTTGCCGTCGAAGAACGGGTGTATGCGGTCGTGAAGGTAGACACCCGCCGAAGATCGCAGTTCGCGGTCTACGCTTTTGTCTTGCAGGAAGGCCAGGAGCGCTTCCATCTCGTGTTCGATGTCTTCTTCTGTGACAGTTGCGCTGCCGGCGGGCAGGCTTTCGACTGGCTTGAGGCGCGAGGTGAACGGGATGAATCCTTGGCGATAGGCCGACGTCTTGAAGCTTGGATCGCGGAAGGGCTCGTCGGCTAGGAGCGTATCCCAGAGGCGATGATGCTCGTCGGTTGTTGCGGGAAGGCCGACGTCGCGTGTGGTCAGCAACAGGTACAGGCGTGCCAGCTCGCGTACGTCGCGCCTGAGCGGTGCTTCGGAG
Organism: Eggerthellaceae bacterium; assembly: GCA_045118335.1. Lineage (GTDB taxonomy): Bacteria > Actinomycetota > Coriobacteriia > Coriobacteriales > Eggerthellaceae > W1P20-047. Next base: position 9,878 of record JBGUXY010000038.1, on the reverse strand, counting down.
ATCAGGCCGTTTCGGAGGGCGGTGCAGCATTGTGCGAATCCGGAAGAGGTCAGGCCGACGTCTTCTGCAAGCTCAAGTGCCGATGGAAGGCCGCAGGTGACATATTCGCGTCGCCTGGCATCGCGTTCGGTTTCGTTAAGGGTCGCGAGCTGTTCGGCTATTTGGGATTCGTTGCGCCGCACGTCTGCTATGGCGGTCTCAACCACTTCGTCTACGCTCAACACGCGACCATCGACCCCTGTGCGTATACAATACCTCAAACGCCCCTCCTATCCGTTTGATTTGGCAGACGATTTCGGCTATGGCAAGCTCTAGCTCCTTCATTCGTTTTCATGCGAGAGCTTCGAGATGTCATTATTGCCACCTTTCCATCGCCTTCGTATGGAATCGTCATTTTGGATTATAGTATTGGCTAATCTCTACGTTTTAGGAGGCCGTCGTGGAAAAAGACGTGAAGCGTGCTTTCATCGGCATTCTGAAGGAAGAGCTGGTGTTAGCTATGGGTTGCACCGAGCCCATTGCCCTGGCATATGTTGCCGCCAAGGCACGGATGATTCTGGGAGGCATTCCCGAAAGAATCGTCGCGAAATGCTCGGGCAACATGATCAAAAACGTGCTCTGCGTGCAGATTCCCAACTCGAACGGTATGCACGGCATCGAAGCTGCAGTCGCGCTCGGCGCGGTTGGCGGTGACGCGAGCCGCGATATGGAAGTCTTGGAGGCGGTGGGCGATAGCGACCGCGAGATGGCGAAAGGCCTGGTTGAAAAGGGGGTCTGCAGCGTCGAATACCTGGATACGGATATCCCGCTGCACTTCATCGTCGAGGAATTTCGCCAGGACATCTCGGTTTCCATCGAGGTCAAGTACTCGCACCTCAACATCATCAAGATCACGCGCAATGGAGAGGTCCTGTTCGACAAGGACACGGGCGAGGAGGGTGTCGGGTTGGCGGACCGGTCCCTTCTTTCGATGGAAAACATCAGGCAGTTTGCTGACGAGATCGCCCTTTCAGAAGTGAAGGACCTCATCGATAGGCAGATTCGCTGCAACATGGAGATTGCCTATGAAGGTATGTCTGGCAAGTACGGCATCGCCATAGGCAAGACGATTCGTGCGTGCTACCCAGACACTTCGGTGACCAGGATGAAGGCGCTTGCGGCCGCCGGGTCGGAAGCTCGGATGGATGGATGCGATATGCCTGTGGTAATCAATTCCGGTTCGGGCAACCAGGGCATCGCGTCGTCGGTTCCAGTGATCGTTTACGCCCGAGAGCATGACTTTGATCGGGAGGCGCTTTACCGCGCACTTGTGTTTTCGGCCTTGCTGAGTGTGTACCAGAAGAAATACATCGGGGAGCTTTCGGCGTTCTGTGGGGCGGTGTCGGCATCGTGTGCGGCATGCGCTGCCATCACGTACATGTGCGGCGGCACGATGGAGCAGATCAGGGACACCGTTGACAACACGCTCGCCAATATTCCAGGCATCATCTGCGACGGCGCCAAGATTTCTTGTGCAGCCAAGATTGCAACGAGCATCGATGCGGGCATGATGGCGCACTATCTTTCCATGAACCATCGAGCCTACCAGGCGTTTACGGGCATCCTGAAGGAATCTGCTGGCGAGACGATTCGCTGTGTGGGCCACATCGGCAAGGTGGGCATGCGGCAGACGGACAAGGAAATCGTCAAGAAAATGCTCGATCGTTAGCTGAAGAAGGCGACAAGGTATCAAGAGCCGAACGCGTGATACCTTCGCTGCGTATCGTGCACCCATCCCCCGATATCACGGTGTTCGTGCATTCGCCGAACAGAATCTTCCTTATGACGCTTGCGCTTAACTGCGTATCGATGCAGCCTTAGAGTTCGTGGTAGTACGGGCAGATGTCTGCATACGAGCCGTCTGGCATGCGGAAGCCGCCCGGTATGGTGCCCAGCTGCACGAAGCCCAGTTTCTCGTAGAGGTGGCGTGCACTTGCGTTGGTGGCCACGACTGCGTTGAACTGCAGGATGTGAAAGCCGTGCCGCTTGCCTTGCACCATGGAGTCTTCGACGAGCATCCGACCGACGCCCTTGCCGCGTGCATCCGAGGATACCGCATAACTTGCGTTAGAGATGTGTCCGCAGCGCCCCACGTTGTTGGGGTGCAGGATGTAGAGACCCACGATTTGTCCGTCCTCGACTGCAACGCCGCAATGCGTCTGCTCGGCGAAGAATTCCGTCGCCGATTGCTCGTCGAGTCCCTCTTCCTGTGGAAACGCGATACCGTCCTCAACGACCTCGTTCCACACCTTGACCATGCCTGCAATGTCTTGCTGCTCGTATCCCCGGATTTCCATCGCATGCCTCCTGATCTTGCCTGTGTTCAGCCATTATACGAAAGATATCATGCATTCATACCTCTGATATCCGTTGACGTCTTCGGCTTTCAAATGGCGGCTGGCTACTCGAATAGCTCGGCGGCGCGCTGCAGCTTGCCGACGATCTGGATGTGCTGGGGGCAGGCGTCCTCGCACTGGAAACACTCGATGCACTCGGACGCCTTGCCGCCTGCGGACGTCTGGAAACCGAACCAGTTCTTTCCGTTGTCGATGTCGTACATGCTCGCGCGGTTGAGTGATTCCATGATGGGCGCGATGCGGATATCCTGCGGGCAGTTCTTCATGCAGTACTGGCAGTTCGTGCAGGGGTTGTCGAGCAGCTCGTCGAGCTTTTCCTTCGCCAGTCGCAGCGTAGCGAATTCCGCGTCGGTCAGCGGCTCGAAGGTGCGCCACGTCTGGAGGTTCTCGCGCATTTGTTGGATGTCCGACATGCCGGAGAGAACCGTGATGAGGTTCGGCGTTCCCATGGCGAAGCGCAGCGCCCAGTCGGGAAACGATCGGTCGGGATTGGCGGCGCGCAATACCTCGGCTACCGGCTCGGGCGGCGTGGCCAGCGTGCCGCCGCGCACCGGCTCCATGATGACGATGGGCTTGCCGTGCTTCTGCGCGACCTCGACGCATTTGCGTGATTGCGTGTTGGCGTTGTTCCAGTCGGCGTAGTTCACCTGCAGCTGCACGAACTCCATCTCGGGGTGAGCGGTCATTATCTCGTCGAGCTTCTCGGCGTTGTCGTGATGAGAGAAGCCGATGTGGCGCACCTTGCCGTCGGCCTTCAGCTGCTTGACGAAGTCCCACATCCCGAATCTGTCGAACACCTCCGTGCGAGGGCCGCCCGTGTTGTGGATGAGGTAGAAGTCGAAGTAGCCCGCCCCCGTCTGCTCCAGCGATATGTCGAAGTCCGCACGCGCCTCGGCGGCGTTTCCGGCCTTGATCCAGGCGGCGTTCTTCGTGGCCAGCTGATAGCTTTCGCGCGGATAGCGCTCTACGAGGGCTTGTCGGATCGACGCCTCGGAATCGCCGTAGGCCCGTGCCGTGTCGAAGTACGTGCAGCCTGCCTCCAGGAACACATCGACCATTTGCTTGACCTGCTCTATGTCCGTCGAGCCATCGTCGAGTTTTGGTAGTCTCATCAGCCCGAACCCGAGCTTGGGGATGCTTTCGCCTAGGTATGTCATGGGTATCCCTTTTGATGAACGGATTTTCGATATCGTGCGATTCAATGTTGACATCGTGTCAACGCGAGGATGCCACGCTCTCAAGTAACTGGCAAGATGCCATTTCGCATATGCGAACACGATATGCGGGCCGACACAATCAGAATGCGTTGGCGAAGGGCGCGTCAAGGTGCCTCCCTGATGGGCGCGCGTGCGTGTACTACGCAAGCAGGGGGCGAAAAGCTCGCAGCCCCTTCCTTGGCGAGTGTTACGAATTCGTCGTCCGTCTTGCAAGCTTCGGCCTTTTCCATCTTCTCGGCGATTGGGTCTTCGCAGCTTGCATTCGGTCTTTTCGGCCAGGCTGAACAGCGTATAATGCAAGTGCTGCAGGCAAGACACCCTCTTTATGCTTGAGAGGACTACATGATAGGAATCATTCTGGCGAATACGGGCTCTCCCTCATCGCCAGATCCCGATGACATAGAGCTGTACCTGCGCGAGTTCTTGATGGACGACCGCATTCGCCAGCTGCCAAGGCCCCTTTGGAAATGGCTGCTGTTCCGGCGCATTCTCCCGAAACGGAAGTATTCGTCTGCAGTTCGCTACCGCTTCGTATGGACCGATCAGGGCTCGCCCCTGGTGAGAATCCAGCAGGACTTGGCCGACAAGGTGCAGCGCCTGCTCGACGAGCGGCATTCCGAAGGGGGCGCGGCGATGGTCCGCAGTGCAATGAGCTATGGCAGCCCTTCGTTCGCCGAGGTGTTGTGCGAGATGCGCGAACGGGGAGCCGACAAAGTCGTGCTGCTGCCACTGTACCCGCAAAGTGCCTACTCGCCGACGCTTGCCGTGGTGGATGCCTTTTGGCGGGCGCAAGACAGTATAGGTTGGCATCCCGAGTCGGTCGTCATCGACAACTACCACGACGATCCTGGCTACATCACCGCAATTGCGCATTTGATAGAGCGCGTAGGCTTCGATTCCGAAGCGGACGATAAGCTGCTGCTGTCGTTCCACGCCATTCCGCTGAAGGACGAGAAAGCGGGCGACACCTACCGTGCGCAGATCGCCGAATCGGTGGAGCTAATCGCCGCAAGGCTGGGCATCGAGACGAGCCGGGTTTCCGTTGCATTCCAGAGTGTCTTCGGGCCCAATCCCGATTCGTGGACCAGTCCCCTGTCACGTGACGTGCTCCGGAAATGGCGCGATGGCGACTTCCGCGTCGTGTTCGCCTGTCCGGGTTTCTCTATCGATTGCCTAGAAACGCTCTACGATGTTCCGCACGAGATGGTTCCTGCCCTCGAAGGAGAAGGCACTGCGCCACTGGTCGCCCACGTGGACGGCGACATCCAAGCAGCGTGCAACACGTCGGGCCGCTTCGTCTGGGTTCCCACGCTCAATGCTTCCGACGAGCATGCGGTTCTGATTGGGGATATCCTGACACGCTGTCTTTAGGCTACTGCCTGTTCAGGAGTTTCCCCGCCGTCCGCTCGTCATGAGCGCACCAGATTGGGCTGTGCTCTAGCCTGTAGACGCTACTGTGAATGCCATGATGCTCATCGATCCGTAGATCACGATCGCCAGGGTGAGTATGGTGATCACCACGAGCAGGATGTTGAACAACGCCTTGTGCTTGCTTCCGTTCAGCCTTTTCTTCAGCAGCGAAGTCAGAAGCGCGAGGGCGGGAATGCAGAGAAGGCAGTAGTTGTTGTAGAAGATCTGCTCGTTGAGCATTGCAAGCGCTGACAGTCTCTCCGCGAGCAGGTCTTGCACATCACCGGGGTTGGCCGCCAGAAGGTCGAACGGGTTCACATCGACGACGAGGCTCACGGCGAACGCGACAATGCCGAGCACGTAGATCAGCAGCGCGATCAACGTCATCTCGCTTACGGTTTTCGCCTTTTTCGCGTCGTTTGTGTTGCGTAGCAAGTAGAGTCCCGCGAAAGCCACCATGCTTGCCGCGAGCAGCTTCGCGGATCCCAGGAAGAGCGATCCGGGGCCGATATGCTCGAGCTTTGCGACCGTCATCCGGTAGAAGAAGTCGTTGTACATGCCGAAGTAGCAGCCTGTGGCGATGCCCACCAGACCGCCCATGAGCATCAAGATGCCCACGTAGCGAATCACGCGTGGTGACACGAGTCCGTTGGCTGCAGGAGCCTTGGCGGCTTCGGTGACGGGCTCGTCGTCCACGAAGCAGCGCGACTTGATGCTCTGCCCCATCTTGCCCCACGTAGAGCTGAGGGCGCCCGTTGGGCAAGCGGTCACACAGTTGCCGCAACGGATGCAATCCATGCTGTTGAGGTCCTGGAAGGTGGTGATGTCCATGCCGCAGGCGTGCTGGCAGGAATGGCATTTGACGCACTTGTCGGCGTCGATTTCGAGCCGGTATGTGGAAATCGGGTTGAACAGGCCGTAGATGGCACCGAGTGGGCAGAGGTACTTGCAGAAGGGGCGGTAGAACACGATGGAACACACCACGCACAGGACGAGGATGGTCATCTTCCAGGCGAAGCGGAAGCCGATGATGGCGCGGAACTCCTCGTTGAGCCCCACGAGCGGAATACCGCCGAAAAGCGTTCCGCTCGGGCAGATCCACTCGCAGAACCACGGCTGGCCCGAACCTCCGTCGCTCACGACCAGCGCTGGAAGGGCGATGACCATGATGGCGAGCACCACGAAGCGCAGCCAGCGTAGGTACTTGTGGCCCGGGAGGTTTTTCTTCTTTGGCCCGATCTTGATTTTGTGGAGCAGGTCCTGAACAAGGCCGAAGGGGCACATCCAGGCGCAGACCAGCCGGCCGAACAGCACGCCGAACATGCCGAGGAGGCCAAGTACGTAAAGCGATATCTTGAACGTGCTGCTGTTGAGCACCGCCTGCAGCGCGCCGATGGGGCATGCCGCCAGGGCGCCGGGGCAGGAATAGCAATTCAGCCCTGGTACGCAGAGCGCCTTGGTAGGGCCGGTGAAGATTTCGCCGTTGGTGTAGCCACGTATGTAGCCGTTCGTGAGGGCGAACCATGCGGCCTGGAACAGGTTTCTGATGCGCGTATGTTTTGTCGCCGCCGCGAGTTTCTGCCTAGCCAATTCCGATACACTCCATGCAGACGTTGATGGCCTTGCCCAGCACCGTGTCTGGCTCGCCGAGCGCGACGCCCACTGCTACCAGGGCAATCGACGCAACGAGCACGGCGACCGTGATCACGTTTCTTTTCGTTGACGTCATGATGTGCCTTTCTACTGTTCGGAGAGTTTGGAAAGCGCAGTGTCGGTCTGCTGCTTCCACCCTTCCAGGTCGTTCGCACCTGTCACGACATGGACGATGTTTCCCTCGCTGTCCACGAAGAACGTGGTGGGGGTGCCGCTGATGGATGCCTCCACGAAGGCGTAGGTCTGCTCGTCGAGCGCGAGCGTGGGAAACGTTGCTCCGCTTGTCTGAAGATAGCCTTTCGCGGTTTCAAGATGTGCTGGCACGAGCTGGCCGTTGGAGTCAATCGAGTCCTCGAGCATGCCGACGACCTGTATCTCGCCTGGATCGTAGCTGTTGTTGAGCTCTTCGAGGATCGGCAGCTCATGAACGCACGGGGCACAAGTGGTGCCCCACACGTTGAAGAGCGTGATACGGGCGTCTTTCAGGTTCTCCGAGGTGAAGCTGTCGCCGTCGAGCGTCTCGAGATCCAGGGACTTGAAGACGTCCGACGATGACTGTTTGGCTATCAGGTCGATCTTGTTACCCCATGCTATCGAATAGGAGAACGTGAAGCCGACGATTCCAACTAGCAGCGCGCAAACCAGGACGCGTAGCGTAGAGAGGTGCAAGCGACGGTCTCGTTTAGGTTTGGGTGCAGCTGTGGAGTCGGCTGTTGGCGCAGTTTCGGAATCAGCTGTTGGCGCAGCCATGCGGTCAACCCTCTTCATGCGTATCACCCCTTCGGTGGCATACTGCCATGAATCATTCCGATTTGCATAAGTCTAACATCTTTAGAAGCCTTGCATGCCGAAGACGGGGAATTCAAATCATGTTGGACATTGGACAACGGGGAGGAGGGTATTGTCCGGGACAACGGGGGATTCGGCATATGGCGCTCTTCGAAGCTTCGTAACCCGCGATTCTCGGTCGGGATGTCAAGGTATCCGTCATAAGGGGTAGGTTTCCCTGTGGATAGTGGGGTATAGTATGGGAAACCGAAGGTGCGTTGCCCTCGTGGTTATGGGAGGTTTGGCCGTGGGATTGATCGTAGGTATAATCGCTGGTGTGCTTTGCTGTGTCCTGTATGTTCGGATGGTCAGACGCGATGTTCCGGAGCCGATGGGCAAGAAGGCTGCGATTCCCGTGGTGCTCGGCTGCATAGCGCCGATTCTTTCCACGGTCATGTTCATTGGCATAGGGTTTGTTCTTTTTACCATATCGGGAGACTCGAGCCAATCGCTGAAAGATCTGGTTCCGACCTATGCCCTCAAGTCTCTCGTTGCCGCATTCCTGACCGCCGGCTTTCCCGAAGAGCTTGTCAAGTTCCTGTTTCTCCTTCTGTCCGCGAAGCTCGTCAAACCCAAGAGCGTGTATGAGTGGGGGCTGCTTGGCGCTGGTGTGGGCGTCGGCTTCACATTCCTCGAGGAGATGTTCTATGGCGGCGGAAGCGTTGTCGTCGCCCTGTTCCGCATGCCCTTCTTCGCGATGCATATGGTGTTCGATATAATCATGGGACTCTTTCTCGGTCTTGCCGCGTTTGACAGGAGAGATGGGCGCGAAGGGGCGCTCAAGCATACCGTTATCGCCCTGGTCGTGCCGCTGCTGTGGCACGTCACGTTCGATGCCGCGACAGCGTTCAACACGGCTCTTACCGTGGGGGTCGATACGGGCAACGATTTCCTCAAGTATGCGGGAGCAACCGTTGCAATTGTCGTCATCGTCGTATCGGTGGTGCTCCAGTTTTGGGAGCTTGTCCAATTCAAGAGAAAGTCAGGCGAGCTCTGCGCGATGAGGCTGTCGTAGGATTTACTTCGATGCGGCTGCCTTGCCGAAACAATGTAGCCAAGCTTACTACATGGGTCTCGCCGTTATAAGCCGTTCTGTTCGATTGCCATCCCATTCACGCAGGGGTGCCAGAGGGGACACTCCAAATGTCTCATTGCTGGAGGGCTTCCTTTATGGGTCGCAGCGTAATAGCTAGAGCTATTCGATTGCCGTCCCGTTCACGCAGAACATGTTCTTCTCCTTGCTGATCCGGATGTCGGAGAAACCAGCGGCTTCCATGGTCGCTGCAATCTGCTCGGCTGTATACGACTTCATACCGGGAATCTTGTCTTCCCAGTGCTTGTTCGGGTCGCCGGGGTCGTTGACCACGACGAAATGCCCGCCGTTCATCAAAACCCGCCTGACCTCCTTGAAGTTCTCCGCCAGGTCGGGCCAGAAGTAGACCGTCTCGAAAGCCGTTGCCAAATCGAGCACATGGTCGTTGAAGGGCAGCGCCTCGACGCTTCCCTGCACGATATCGCATCGTACTCCGACGTCCTTCTTGTTGACCGCAATCGATTTTCTGACGCTTTCTTCCGAGATGTCCACTCCGAAAACATGACCGTCCGTACAGCGCTTCAGCAGCCGCTTGACGTTGTATCCGCCGCCACATCCGATGTCGACGGCAATCGTCGTCGCCGGGATCTCGAACTGCGCGAAACCCCACTTCGCCATCGGGCTGTGTCCCAAGTTCATGCCAGAGAGCATCAGGCTGCCGACGAGGCCCTTCGGGTTGCCGAAATTGTCTGTGATAGGCATCTTCTTTTCCTCCTATGAGAGCTTTCCTCATATCCTTACGTAAAGTCCATGCGCACGATGCGCATTTTCACCATGTTGTCGCAGCGGCGTGCGAGGAAACGGTGGAGCCTGGTGACAGCGGGGTCGTCCATGCTGTAGTAGCCCAGCATGTATCCGCGCGAAGACACGCGAGCCGTTGGCACCCAAGCTTCGACTTCGGCGATGTCCTCCACGAACAGGCAGTCGTCGTAGTTGTCCATATCGAAGTTCTTGATTGTCGTGCGCATGAGCATTTTGCCCAGCTTGCCCATGGTGTCGAATACAAGCTTTCCGCCAGGGAAACGTCGTGCCAGCTCGTTTGAAAGCGCTTGCGCTTGCATGGACTTGAGGTAGCAGAACACGCCGGCAGCGAAAAAGATCGCACCGCCTGACCCATCGATTGCGTCCATCCAGGAGAATTCATTCAGGTCGCTCGAAATGTTGGACTCGCGCTCTCCAGCGGGGGAAAGCTCATCACGTGCGGATATGATGTCGGGCATGTCCACGTTGTAGATCTTGCAAGTGCCGTTGTCGCATGCGCGACCCGTCTGGTCGAGTCCA
>JBGUXY010000037.1:0-9564 GCA_045118335.1 Eggerthellaceae bacterium | reverse complement strand
CGTTCGGTTTTTCCATATTCTGCACGCCGCAGGGCGCGAAAACCCCGGTTGCGAGCACCCGCGAAGGCGAAAACCCCGTTTTCGGCGCGAAATGCCGACTTGTGGGTCCCCATTTCTCAGTCCTATTTCTCATGCGCAGATGAGAAAAAGAACCCGTCCCTATTTCTCATGCCTATTTCTCATGCGCAAGAATCAAATCGGAACCAAACGAGGGCAATTGCACATCAGCCGAATCTACAACTTGCCCGACACGAGCTACTTCGCCGTGATGAAATAGCTTGTACCGCACTTTTGCGTTTTGTAGCCGCCCGTGCTCACGAGGTCCATCATGACGTTGGCGAGCTGAGCGTCGTTGAGCGAAAACATCGTCTGCACTTCGCGAGCCGCCGCTTTTCCGAAACGGTCGACGTACGCCTCGAGAGCGCCAAGCGAGTACTCGGCATCGGTGAGGATGATCTCGCCTTCGGTGAGCTGCGCGATGGCTTTCTTCATGGCCTCATAGTCGAAATAGCCCCGCAGCGCATAGCGTTTGTCGTCGTATTCCAAAAGCAACGTGGGGAAGACGGCCACGCTATTGGCCCAGCACGCGTTGATGCCATCCTGTAAAACCCCAGCTGCAACGCCACCTTCGTAGTAGTTGCGGAATTGCTCAAGATCCACGGGGAATTCGCCGGCAAGCTCCACCAGGCTTTCCGTATCCGGGAAGCCGCGCCCTTCTGCGTAGATGCGCTCGCGCATGCGGCGCAGGTAGGCTTCGGCAATCCCCTCGTCGATAGCCCGCATCGCGCAGTACGCCAGGCTCAACGGCAGCGAAACGAACTCCTCCGGCTTGCGGTCCGCCATGCGATCGATGGCGATGGGCATGCCGATCTTCTTCGCAGCGTTCGTGATGTGTTCAGTGATCTGATCGTGCATGAGCTCGTAACGGACTTCCGACTCTGGGTCGAAGCCGACAATCTCGCGCACATCGGTCGTGAGCACGCCCATGACGATGCGGTAGTCGAGCACGTCGTCGAGCAGCACGCGGACCTTGCGAATCTCGGGCTCCATCGCATAGCACCAAAAGCAGAGCGGGTCCGTGAAATGTGCTATGGCAAGTCTCTTTTCCATAGTGGTAAGGTTAACATCGCAAGCGTCTGAAAACGATTCAAGTCCTGAATTCAAATGCCAGACACACGAAGAACACTGGAGGAAGCCATGAAAGTCATCGACCTCACGCACATCATGGAACCAGGGATGCCAGTGTACCCGGGCACCGAACCGCCGACGTTTGCACCTGGCAGCACCTACGAACGCGACGGGTTCAAGGAAACGCGCCTGGCGTTGTTCACCCATACGGGCACGCATATGGATCCGCCTTCACACCTGTTCGCGGGCCGCACGACCATCGACCGGTTTCCCGCAAGCCAGTTCATCGGCAAGGCGCTGGTCATCGACTGCAGAGCGGCGCGGGCGGGCGATGCCATCACGATGGACTACCTGGGCCCTTATGGCGAGGCGCTTTGCAACGTGGACTTCCTGCTGTTCAACACCGGATGGGATAAGTTCTGGGGCACGCCTGAGTATTTCGGTGACTACCCGTGCATCGACTTCGAGGTGCTTCAGTTCGTGATCGATGGCAACTACAAAGGCATCGGCTTCGACTACATCGGCCTCGATCCCATCGACGATGCGGACCTCCCCCGCCACAAGATGCTTTTCCTCGAAACCGACATCGTGAACCTCGAAAACCTTGCGAACCTCGACCAATGCGGCAGCAAGCCCTTCAACTTCAGCTGCTTCCCGCTGCGCATCGCCGACGGCGACGGCTCCCCCATCCGCGCCGTAGCCTGGTGGGACTAGCCGACGATTCGGCGCGAAGACACCTCGTTTCGAGACGGATGCCTTGTACTTGAAACCAGGCTGGAGCAACTGCGAGGGCCAAAAAAAGCTCGTCGAATGGCAAGGCGTGAATCGTACCTGCAACTCGTAGCAATAATGCGATAGACTGGCTGCGATTCAGCGAGAAAGGATTGGATCATGGCAGAAAACTGCACGAGCATTCGAGACCAGATTGCCACCCGCATCGAGAACGCCCTGAAAGCAAAGGAAAACAAGACGCCCGAAGAGCGCATGGCATACGGAAAGGCGCGCCGCAAGGAAGTGCCACGCTCCTCGCATGGCGAGTGGACCGCTCCTACCGACAGGCCCGACCCCGTCGAGCTCCTGAAAAGCCAAGGCAAATCCCGCGTTCAAGAGCTGTTGCCGCTCCGCTACGAGCGCATGTCTATTTCGGCTTTCACCTTCTACCGTGGCGGAGCGCTCATCATGGCGTCGGACCTTTCGAACACGCCTACCTCGGGAATCGAGGTACAGGCATGCGGCGATGCGCACATTTCGAACTTTGGCCTGTTCAACAGCCCTGAACGCCGCACGGTTTTCGACATCAACGACTTCGATGAGACTTCGCAGGGCCCATGGGAGTGGGATGTGAAGCGCCTTGCCGCAAGCGTTGAAATCTGTGGACGCGACCGAGGCTTCACCGAAGAACAGCGCTCGAAGGCAGTGGCGGCATGTGTGCGAGGATACCGCGAGGGAATGGCAAAGTTCGCCGAGATGGGACACCTAGATGTGTGGTATGCGCATCTCGACATCGACCGGGTGCTTGCCGAGTTCTCACCTCACCTGAAAAAGAAGGACCGCAAGGTTGCGCACAAGGTGGTCGGCAAGGCAAAAGCAAAGGACAGCATCCGTGCAATCGCCAAGCTCACTGAAGTTGCCGACGACCGGCTGCGCATCGTGAGCAATCCTCCCGTGATAGTCCCCATCCGCGACATGGCCGAAATGCGTGGACGCGGCGACATATACGACTCCGCACGCACCGAAAAACTCGTGCAGCTTGCCCTAGCAGAATACCGCCGCACGCTTTCCACCGACAAGCGTCGGCTTGTCGAGCTTTACCGAGGCATGGATGTTGCCTTGAAGGTGGTAGGCGTCGGCAGCGTGGGAACCCGTGCGCTCATCGTGGTGATGGAAGGTGCGAATCGCGAAGACCCGCTCGTGCTGCAGATCAAGGAAGCGCAGGAATCGGTGCTTGAGCAGTTCTGCGGAAAGAGCAAATACTCGAACCACGGTCAGCGCGTCGTGGAGGGGCAGCGCGCGATGCAGACGGCAAGCGATATGCTGCTGGGCTGGTGCCGTCTGCCAGATGAGCATGGCAGGCGCACGGATTACTACGTCCGCCAGCTCTGGGACGGCAAGGGCTCCATCGACCTCACCTCAATCGATGTCAAGCGCCTCGAGTTTTTGGCAAATGTCTGCGGCTGGACGCTGGCCCACGCCCACGCCCGCACGGGCGACCGTTTCGCCATCGCGGGCTATCTGGGAAACGGGACGTCGTTTGACGAGGCCATAGTGCGCTTCGCGCAAGCATATGCCGACCAGAACGAAGCCGACTACGCCCGGTTCATGGAAGCCTTGGAGGCAGGCGAGCTGAGCTAAGCGTACCAATCGCATTGCCCAAGGGGATTCAAGCAGCCCCAAGGCGCCTACTCACCTGAAAAGGCCTGGCATTTCGCCAGGCCTTTTGCCCGCATGACCAATTAACGTAGCACGGCGGCTATGCGACCTTGTTCGCGTAGACCTTCTTGATAATCGGAAGGATAACGACTGCGCAGGGCACGAAAACGATTGCGCCAGCGATGATTGCAGTGGTGACCGCTACGAGGTTCGGAAGCGTTGCTATCTGCTGCACCATGGTTGTCGAAGCGTCGGCCACATCTCACCGAAGGCCGTAAGGGCTGGCGCGAGAATCGAAGCAAGCGCAGCAAGCGAGTAGAAGAAGCAGCAAGCAATAATGACGGTGGGCTTTCTTTGAGTTGTCATGCGAATCTCTTTTCACGGCACGTGGCGGTACATAAGCGCCCGCAACCAAGGATCCGATAATCAAGGCTATTGGGCACTTTGATGGGCACAATCTTCGCGACATGACTTGCTAAAAGACAATTGGTGGCAAAAAATTCGATTTACTGACGAATCTGCTTGATTTCTCGGTCTTTGTGGCAATTATTTCGATTTGCTGACGATTTTACTTATAGTAAACACAAAACGGTTGCATCGAAAAATGAATAATCCCAGGTCATTGCATTGTCGTTTGTTCATCGCTAGGTTGACTCTTCGAAGAATCGTCAGCAAATCGAAATAATTGCCATCAATCCTAGGAAATTTGCCAAAATCGTCAGAAATTCGCAAAAAGTGACAAGAGCAGTGTCGTTGCAACCAAAGATCCTATTATCTAGGCTATTGGAAACTGTAAAACATATCAGGACTGACAACCTGCGCGTTTCGAATCGTGCGAGAAGGTGAGATCAGGGCTGATAAGCGACCCAGGGCAGTGCGAATGCTCGCACCAGAGCATCCTGTATGTACTGTCGCAACTCGAAACGGAAAGCGAATTCGACGTCCAGATAGTCGAAACGACCTCAGGGATGGCAACCGCTACACTTTCAGAATAAAGCGGGTGAAAAACGCGTTGTTACGTTGCTAGGCGGCCGGTTCCGCAATGAACAGGGGGCGTTACACTGCCCCTTCCCCGAATGGACAGGGGGACGTAGCACTGCTCACGTCCCCCTGTTCAGTGTGGGTAGTTGCACCGCTAGGCGGCCGGTTCCTCCACAGCTGGAGCACCGGAATCCCCCGCCTGCGCTCCAGAGGCTGCATCCCCCGCCTGCGCTCCAGAGGCTGTATCCGTTACAGCCTTGCTATCGTCCTGCGCTGTTTCGGTAGCCGCGCCGGCAACATCCTCGGAACCTGCAGCAGACGCTTCGAGCGCCTCTGCCTGCGCATCGCTAGCCGCATCCGTCGCAGCTTCGCAACCGTTCTGCGCCGGCTTGGCAGCCATCCTGGTTGCGTCTTGAGCTTCCTCTAAGCTCGCAGCCGAATCGCCTTCCGACTTGCCACCGCCTGCAAGAGCGACCTCGTTTGGCACCGTCGATTCCACATATTCGTTCGACTCGACAATCTGGAGGAAATCCGAGTACGAGTCTTTGGTGCCATCAAGGGGGCTTTTAAGCTCTGTGTCGAAGTCCATAAGAATCGAACCGTTCGGCTTATCATCCTGCCCCATCGTGTTTTCAAGCGCCACCAGGTAGTTAAGGAACGTAGTGGAAAACTGTAGCGAATCCTGATCACCCGAGTAGCTAACACCAGAAGCCGTTTCCGTGCCCACGCCCTTGATGAATTTCGCTTCGAAATCGTTGGTATCCGCATATATCTTCTTCCCGTTGGCATCAACGGGCGACAGATCGTAGACGACCTGGTCCATAGTTTCGCCATTATGCATGCGCTCAAGAATCCAGTTGAGCCCGGCGCGCAGACGCTCCGACGATATCGAGACGTTGCCCTCGTCCTCCACGACGGCGGATTCCCCTGTTTTCCTGGCCGCCAGCTCGCTTAGATACAGGGTTGCAATGTAGCCGGAAACGTATCGACTCTGATTCGCATTCACTTCGTTGCCGTTTTCGTCGTATCCGCTGGAATACTCGAGGTCGAAATAAAGATCCTTGTTGTCCGACGTCGCATTGAGGTAGTTGTACAGCAAGCCATCGGCAGTGTAGAAATCGGTGAACGCCGTTTCGCTTCCCTGCTCCGCACGCAGCATCTTGAACGTGTCGTAGCGGAATGTGTAGACGTTTTCAACGGATGACGCAGTCCCTTCGATGAACCAATGGGGGTAATGGATGGCAATGTATAAATCCTCGAGCTCCTTGGTTGGGAAATTTCCGTTCTCATCGGTGACGGCATTGCGTATATCCGTTGCGCCGAGCATCCCTGTTCGGTTGTAGTCGTCCATGATGGCGTGGAACAATTCGTGCACTATGGTGTTCTCGAGCGTGGTCATGGCCTCGCCGTCGCGAATGAGCACGAATTTGCCTGTCATGGAATCTCTCACGGGATTGCCATCGTCATCTAGCAAAGCAAGGCTGGACAGGTCAACGGCGATCATGTAGCAGTACTTGACGTTATCGCCATCGACAACGGCATCAGCCCCCACGTATGCGAGCGCTTCAGCAGGAGCGCACTCGTGCTCCGGTATGCCGTCTTTATCTCCGGATGCATAGTACACATACAAGCCTATTTCCCGGCCAATCTGCCCCTGGTCTGCAGCAGCCCGAAACGCCGGGAAGCTGTCGAGCAGCAACTCGACGGCCTGCGGTTGAAGCTTGTATATGATCAAATCGAGGATGAACTCGAGGTCTTCGTCGCTGAACGCATCGCGGGCCGTCTGGGAGCAGTAGATATCTATCAAGCTGCGATTATCAGGCGACGACGGAATTTCCTCGACCGCCACCTCGGTCTCTGACGACGATTGGCCCCAACCCGATTCGTTCTCGCTCGTGTTCTGCTGCGCACTTGTGAAGAAGTCCCTAAGCGAAGCAGGCAGAATGTAGGTGATGCCGGTTTGGGCATCGTAGACGGAAACGATTTCGCTGCCCCCGAACAGCTCGGTGAGCGAATCGGAAAGCGTTACCGTGAACTCGCTTCCATCGATCGCATAGCCCTGAGGCAGGTAGAACACGAGCGCCGGCAGATATGACCTGCCCTCCTGCGCTTCGGTGGCCAGCTCCAGGTTGTCGGCAACCCACAGCACGGGGACATCCCATTGCACCCCTTCGGCCGAGGTAACCTTCGCCGTGCTGTCAAGCGCATCGCCGGGGTTCGGAGCAGCAACGTCGTCTATAACGATTCCGCTCACCGTTGCCTGGTCGCCTGCAAGCGCGTAGTTGTCGACTTCGACTTCGGTTTGCACGGCAAGCGCCGGCGCGGGCAGTGCAAACGCGAAAACAAGAGCGAATGAGACAACCGCGGACACGATCTTCGAAAGCCGGGAATGAGTCATGATGCCACCTTTTAGCAATTGAAAACGTACGACGAAATGATACCGCTTTTATTTGTTGGCAACATGGATTTGTTGCCAACATGGGGTGATTGGAAAAAACATGTCGCCGCAGCTGACGGTGCCGCAAAGCCATGGATTCTGTGAAAAGATACGGGATGACCGCGAAAGGAGACCACATATGACGCCCGCCATCACGTTAGAGCTCGTACACCCAAAAGACATGCCCGCATTCAAGCTGCGTATGCAGGAAGCGTTCACGCAGGCCGCCCGCGAAGCGTTTCCCGACTTCCCCGAGCTCATCCCACCCGAGCGCGACATAGACCAATCCCTAGCTGCTCCAGCGGCCGAAGCCCTGCATATCGTCTGCGACGGATGCCCCGTGGGTGGAGCAATCGTCACGGGCGATGGTGCAAGCAAGCTGCTCGACTTCCTCTTCATAGACCCCACCCATCAGGACAAGCACCTGGGCTACGCGGCCTGGCAGGCGATAGAGGCCCGCTACCCAGAAGCCGAACGCTGGGAGCTGGTCACGCCCTACCACGAGAAGCGCAACATCCACTTCTACGTGAACCGCTGCGGTTTCCACATCACGGAGTACTACAACGACCGCCATGCCGATCCGCATTTCCCGCAAGAGGAAGCCGGGAACTACCCCGGCGAAGACGGTGGCCTGTTCAAGTTCGAGAAGGTCGTAAAGATTGCCAACGCATAGGCTTCTTGTTTTCCTATCATGCGAAACGGTTTTCGAGCCGCTTCGTATAATGGAGCAAGAGTCTTTTGGTTTTGCGTAGCAAAACTCATTGGAAGGGGCGCGAAATGGATTCCCAGGACAACGCCAAGAAATTACCCGACGAAGTAATGCAGCAAGTTTCCGGGGGCGATGGCGAGCCTCCAGCTCCCAACAAGCCCCTTCCGCCCTGCCCCAACTGCGGAACCAATGACCACGTACTCTTACGCAGCGCCTGGAATAGCGAGGATGACGCCCATCTTTACATGGACCTATTCTACAGGAAATGTCTGCTCGAATGGACCGTACGGTATTACTAAACCGTGGATGCGAAAGCGAGGGTGATGGAACAGAGCGCCTTTCCCGGGCTGGGTCACGATGCCTGACTCTCCGTCCCAGTGCGCAACAGGATCGGAGGCGCGTTGCGTCCACACGGAACTCATTAAACGAACGACGAGGAGGAAACCATGAGCGAATTCGAAAACGCAATCCCGAAGGAAGAGCAAGAACTCAAGGACAGGACGGATGCAGCCATCAGTCAGGTCGCCAAGCTGGGCGAAAAGGACTTGGGGCAGGTGGCAGGTGGTGATGAATGCGTGGATAAGAGCAAGTATGGGTGCGCTTATGTGGAATGCGATACTGGCGGCAAGTTCGACTGCCCAAGTGGTTATTACTATTGCGAGCGTGTCGGGAGTTAGACCTGCAGGAGGTGCTCAGGCAGCTGGCCGATTCCGTGACGAACGAGATCATGAGCACGCGGCCATCGCGCCAGGGGCAAGGCCAAGCGCCTCGGCTATCGCGCCAGGGATAAGGCCAAACGTCTCGGCCATCGCGCCAGGGGCAAGGCCAAACGTCTCGGCGCCAATACGATCAGGCCAAGCGCCTCGGCCATCGTGCCAGGGTAAGTCCAAACGTCTTGGCGCCAATACGATCAGGCCAAGCGCCTCAGCCATCGCGCAGCGTTTTGAACGAGCGACGAGGAGAAAACCATGAGCGAATTCGAGAACGCAATCCCGAAGGAAGAGCAAGAGCTCAAGGACAGGACGGATGCAGCCATCAGTCAGGTCGCCAAGCTGGGTGAAGAGGACCTGAGCCAGGTGGCAGGCGGATCCAGCTATTGCCCGGAGCAGGCTGATAATTGCATAGAGATGAGCAAATATTCATGCGCGCTCTTGCAATGCGACACGACGAGCGTTTACGACTGCGCTTCGGACTATTATCACGATTGCGTCAGCGACCACGATTAGCTCGTTGCCAATAGGATGCGCCAACAGGGTCGGCGTGCCAAAGAGGTCGGGCCAGACGTCTTTGTGGTGCCAACAGGGTCGGACCAGGCGTCTCGACCATCGTGGAGCTCATATCGAAAGGCTAAATACGAGATCGCCTTCCACGCATCAACGAGGCGGTGTGCCTTGCTGTCCACGACGATGTGAACTGGGTCGGCTGGTGCTGTCGGCTTGATATAGATGCCATGCTGTTTGTGATGAGGGGTTGAAATGCGATACGTTTTAGACAACCGGTACCGGTTCCGCGGCTGGCAGAAGGCGCGCACGGGTCTTGTTGACCGCGCCCTTAAGCATGCCACGTTCCTGGAAAAGGGGAGGTACCAGCTGCTCCTGCAATGCGACGGCGCGCACGACCTGGACCTGGAACAACTTTCCAAAGAACACAAGGGCTTTCTGGAAAAGCAGCTCGAGAAGGGCGTCGTCCGCCCCGCCAGGCCCGCGGAGTACCTGCTTCCCGAGCAGGAGTACATGGTGTATCCCTGCGAGTACAAAGAGGAAGTCCAGTGGTCGGTCACCGGGGCGTGCAACCTGAAGTGCCGGCACTGCTTCATGTCCGCGCCCCACGCCAAGCACGGCGCACCAAGCCACGTGATACCGCTACTCTAAGAACTGCCGATTGCACCAACACGTCTCGCCAGTTGCGCCAACGCAAAAGCGCCACTCGAACCAGCGTT
>JBGUXY010000036.1:0-27182 GCA_045118335.1 Eggerthellaceae bacterium | reverse complement strand
CAAGCAGCCTCGTCGTAAGTACTGCCAGTTCTGCAAGGAAAAGACCGAGTACATCGACTACAAAGACACTCAGATGCTGCGCAAATACGTAACCGACCGTGGAAAGATCAAGCCGCGTCGCGTCACTGGCTGCTGCACCCAGCACCAGCGTGACGTCGCCAATGCCGTGAAGCGTGCCCGCGAGATGGCTCTCATGCCCTACATCGTGCCTGCCGTGTCCGGCCGTGGCGAGCGTCGTCGCCGCGACTAAGCGTGGAGGAGGATTGCAATGAAGGTAATTTTGCTCCAAGAAGTCAAGGGCAAGGGCGTGGAAGGCGACGTCGTCGACGTTACCGACGGTTTCGCCAACAACTACCTGCTGCCCCAGAAGAAAGCCGTTTTGGCAACCAAGGGCAACCTGAAGCAGCTTGAGCAGCGCCGCCACAACATCGCCAAGCGCGAGGCTGGCCGCATCGCCACTGCCGAAGACATGAAGGCCAAGCTGGACACCGTGAAGCTTGCCATCGAAGCCCGCGTGGGCGATGAGGGCCAGCTGTTCGGCTCCGTGACCACTCAGATGATCGCCGACGCTTTGGCCGCCCAGTATGGCATCGAGATCGACCGCAAGTCCATCGATCTCAAGGACGCCATCAAGACCGCTGGCGAGCACGAGGCCACCATCTCGCTGCATCGCGACGTGAAGGCCACTATCCAGATGCTGGTCGGCTCCGCCGATGACCTGGCTGCTGCCGAGGCCGAGGAGGCCGAGGAGGCCGCCGAGGCTGAGGAAGCTCCCGAAGAGGCTCCTGAAGAAGAGGCCGCTGAATAACGCGAGCTTTCGCAACAATCACGATTGCAAGCCCCCTTCCGTGTTATCGCGGGAGGGGGCTTGCTTTCATGTGCAAAACGCAATCAAGCGAACGATTTGGAAAAAGATCGCTTTAGATTGTCTGCGAAACTTGGCAGGGTGGGATTTGACGCACGCTTGATTGTTTTGTCGAGTGCCTTTTTTGCTCCACGTGAGTCATGTGAGTCAGTTGACTACGGGCTGCTGTTCCTATGCGGGCTGCTGCCCCATGCGGACCGTCCGAGCTGCTGCCCCATGCGGACCGTCGACTCAATATGAGTCAGGTGACTATGGGCTGTCGACTCATACGGGCTGCTGGTTCGTACGACTGTGCTTTATCTCAAGGAGGACAGAACTGTCGTGAGCCGTTTGGCTCACATACAGGCAGGGTTTGCCAAACCCACAACTCGGTTTTTTCTGACTCACAATTCGGCTTTTCGTGTCGGCAGCGACGATTTCGCGGGCGCGAGTTGGTGCATCTCGGACATTTGCGTTGCTGATAATGCTTCAATATGCATGATGGTTCCTTTTACCCATGCCAAAACCAGATTGGAGCACCAGCTTGCAATGGTTGCGATGCGGAAGCGTTCAAGATAGGTGGAATTGCGTATAGACGACGATGGGAAGGTTTATGATGCAAGGGAAGCCACTAGAGAGCGCATGAAAGATACGTGCTGTTTCGCATATTGCGGATGCATTGCGAGGAGTTAAGAATATCGATGGATAAAGCGCAGACGCATTTCGAGATGGTTGACCTGGTGGACCAGATCATCAAACTTAAGAAATCGAGCGCGGTGGTGAAGCTTTAGCCGAAGCTGCCGGAATGGGCTTCCGCAATAGGCTTGCACGAAGGCAAGCGGAGTTCTGTACGTGATGGGATAAGCCATGGACAACGAGGATACGGATCGCACGAAGGAGTCGCGCAGGCAACCGAGCGTTTGCAGGCAACAAGACGCGTACGGCGCGAGGCGGCAGCGAAGCCAACAACAAGACGCGTACGGCGCGAGGCGGCCGCGAAGCCAACAACAGGACGAACGTACAGGGCAACAGCCGCAGAGAGGCCATCAGCGGCAAAGCCAGACGCAACAGTCGCGGCAGCGGCAAGACGGGCGTGCCGGGCGGCAGCCGCAGCAGCAGGACGAGCGTGCGGGGCGGCAGCCGCAGCGACAGGTGCGGCAGCAGCGTCAGCGGAGCCGGCAGCAGGACGGGCGTGTCGGGCGGCAACAGAGGCAGGCTGCTGTCTTCGCCTTGCCGACGAGCAAAGCGAAGCTGGCTATCGGGGCTGCGATTCTGCTCGCAGCCGTGGTGTTGATTACATTCGCCATAGGTCGGCTAGGTGCTGGTGGCGCAGCGCCAGACGGCACCGCGGATGGCACAACTCAAGAAGTGCAGGAGCCAAAAACCTATTCCGTGTCCTTTACCACGACGGGCGACCTCATTTTCTGGCGCGAGGTGGCCGACTACATCGACGCGAACGGCGGCTCCAGTGCCATGGCGGGAATTGCCGACACGCTGGCAGACGCCGATGTGACCATCTCGAACCTGGAAAGCCCGCTTTCCGACAACGACAGCGAGCCGGTTCCGGAAAAAGACGTTTACATCATCGGTCGACCGCAGGCTATCGAGGGCATGCGTGACAGCGGCATCGACATCGTGTCGCTGGCGAACAACCACATCATGGACTACACGGGGCCTGCGCTGCAGGACACGCTCGATGCGCTGGACCGCGAGGGTATTCTGCATGCAGGGGCGGGCATGAACGAAGAGCAAGCCGACGCCATGGTGGAAACCAACGTGAACGGGGCCTCCATCGCGTTCTTTTCGTGGACCGACATCGTGCCCGATTATTACGTGGCTTTCGACGACAATCCTGGCGTGGCATCGGCGCGGTTGAACATGGAAGACGCGCTGCGCCGCGTGAGCGAGGCGAAGAAAACGCACGACATCGTAATCGTGTCCATGCACTGGGGTGTCGAATACCAAGACTACATCGACGACTACCAGCAGCGCACGCCCGCGCACCAGCTGGTGGACGCTGGAGCCGATGTCGTGCTGGGCAACCACCCGCACGTGCCCGAAGGTATCGAGTTCTACAAAGGGTCGCTGATCGCCTACGCGCACGGCAACTGCGTTTTCCGCCAATCGTTCGATTTCGGCAACACCCACGAATCGTACGTGCTGCATTTCGACATCACGCAGGATGGCATCCAGGATGCAACCGTCATACCCCTGTACCTGAGCGACGATTACGGCATCCCCAGCGTGGCGCAAGGAGAGCAGGCCCAATCTCAGCTCGAGCATTTGGAGCAGATATCCGATGGCATGAACACCACCTTCGACATCCAGGGCGATGTCGCGCGTATTTCCCCGACGGAGTGAGCGACCAGGGCCCGATGAAGTTGTAATCGAGGGATATGGCTCCCTCTGCACCGCCAACCGGCTTTCCAGGTGCAGTTTTGCTCATCTCAGGTGCTTTCGTGCTCTTTTGCGGAGAAGCGAGGATCTTTGTCTCACCATAGCGCGCGCAAGTCTGTGTTGAAGCTCACGAA
Organism: Eggerthellaceae bacterium; assembly: GCA_045118335.1. Taxonomy (GTDB): domain Bacteria; phylum Actinomycetota; class Coriobacteriia; order Coriobacteriales; family Eggerthellaceae; genus W1P20-047. The sequence goes on along the minus strand of JBGUXY010000036.1, from coordinate 23,807 downwards.
CAAGTTTCTGAACAGGCATGATGCGAACCCTGTATCGCATTTTCCGAAGAGGGCAACCGACGAGAGCATCGGGGGGTATCAAAGATCGCGATAATTGCACCAAAGACGTAGATTCACGGCGCGGCAGCGCACAGAGTATGCCGTGCGGGCGACACATCCGCTTCGTTGGGTATCGACCACAGCCACTTTACGCTTCGATAATGCAAGTAGAGCGAATCGATGCGTGGGTAGCTGGACGCAACGACCCAAGGAGCCCCTCCATCTCCGTTTCGGCTTGCCTGCGCGCACGATTGGCCGACAATCATACGAGGGTGTCGCACGGTGCAGACGCGTCACGTGACGCGGATTCGTTTCGGCGCCCTGACCTGGTCGAAGAGAAGGAGTGTTCTAATGGCTTACACTGTCGAAGAGCTGAAAAAGATTGGCGAGGATTGGGTCAACGACTGGGCGAACCACCGCAGCGAGCAGGCGATGAAGCTGTTTGCGCAAGATGTTGAGTACGTGGGGCCAATTCGCAAGTTCAAGGGTTACGACAATGTTGTCGCTTTCGTGAATGGCTTCTTCAAGTCCTATCCAGACGAAGTGTGGCACTTCCGCGCGTCGTACGCCGATGCAGAGTCGCAGACCCTCATCATCGAATGGGACGATACGGCTCGCATGACCAACCCCTGGGCTGTTCCGACGGGCGAGGCCATCCAGCCGACGGGCCGTCAGTATCATTACGTCGGCTGCGACGTAATCAAGTTCAACGAAGACGGCAAGATCTATCACTGGGAAGAATACTTCGACTGCATGACCATGATGCTGCAGTTGGGTATCGCGAAGGAATTCATCGAGGCCATGCCGGCGATGGTCCAGGAAGACACTGCCGAGAAGATGACGAGCACCATCGAAGAAGGAGACGAGGTCGAGCTCTCGTAACGCTTCATCAAGATAGCAACGGTTTTGGCCGATGGGGTACCCCGCTTGAAGCGGGGCCTATCGGTCTCATGATTCTTCGGATTGGAAAAAACCGTCATATGAGTTGTTGGGGCTGGTTCGCTACCCTGTCAACTATCCGAAGAATCGACTGCCCGACCCAGCAAAAGATGGGGGTGCGTTGTGAATGAGCACACGGAAACCAAAGCCGCATTGGCAGATGCGGTAAAGCAGCTTGTACGCGAGCAAGGCTTGGCCAAGACCACGGTCCTGCAAATTTCCCAACGTGCCAACCTGAACCGCAAGACGTTCTACAAGCACTTCCGAGACAAGTACGAGCTGGTCAACTGGATTTGCTATCGAGAATGGTCAGAGCGCGAAAGCGCTTTCGGTCTTGAGGACAGCTGGGCATTCGCGCTTTCCATCCTCGCGTTCTTCGAGGATGACAGGTTATTCTACGGTGCAGCACTGGAAGACATGAGCCAGAATTCGTTCGGAACTTACATCGTGAATAACATCGCGACAATTATCAGGCAATCATGCGGGGATGTCTTTCGATACTTCGGGGTTGCCGACGACGCCATTGACCGCATTTCCTTTCAACTTGCCCGGATGTTCCGCGAATCGATAGTGTTTTGGCTGAAGGAGCAAGAAGACAAGACCAGCGCCGAATTCTTTGTGGACATCGAGACGGAAGCTAATGCGTTTGCCGCGCTCATCTGCGAATACAATCGATATGCCGGAATAGAGTGCTTCTGTCGCAATCCTGGTATCCCTCATTTTTCCGAAGAGAAGCTTGGTGGTATACGCCTTCATTCGGAAAGCGAGATGGAAAGCGGGTCATCATATACCGAGTCCTGAGGAAGCGCCGTCGTTTCGGGTGCTTTGGTCTTGAGAGCATACACCAGGTGTTTTAAGCGACACTTTCGTTTATCTGGGTATCGCAACCTCGAACGTCTCCTTGTAGCATCATTGTCGGAGGGGCTCCAATTCGATGAATTGGAGGATAGTTCATGCCGAAAAAGGATAAGTACGATCTTATCGTCGTGGGGGCGGGTCCTGGCGGAACCGCCTGCGCAATAACGGCGGCACGCAGGGGACTGGACGTTCTCATGGTCGAGCGATCCGAAATCCCCGGCCAGAAGAACATGTCCGGCGCGGTTTTGTTCACCCCTATCAGCGAGGAAATCTTCCCGGGTTTTTCCGAAGCGCCGTTCATGCAAAACCACACCACCATCAATTCCGTTTCGGTCAAATGGACGATTGACAACGACGAGCACGAGTTTGGCGTCACCCTGACCCCGGGCACCGACATCATGACCGACATGCCCAACATCACCCGTCCCGAAAGCGACAAATGGTTTGCCGAACAATGCGTGCAGGCTGGCGTTGAGCCGCTATACAGCACGCGTGTCGACGATGTCATCATCGATAGGAAGGCAAAGGGTGGCCCCCGGGTCATCGGCATCGTCACCGAGACTGGCGAGAAGATCTACGGCAGCGCCGTGGCCGACTGCTCGGGAGTCGACTCGATCATCGCCAAAAAGAGCGGCCTTCTTCCCCATCATTCTTGGAAAAAGGAAATGATTGCGGTCAAGCTCATCTACAAGCTTGATCGTGAAGAAATCTGGAAGCGTTTTGAGATGTGGTGGGGCAAAGACGACAACCCCGCGACCGATTGGAGCACCTGTCCGGTCTACTTCGGGGAAGACCCCACATTCTATGCAGCGCACATCCAAGCCGACTGGCCTCAGGGTGTTATCGAGGTGACCGTATACCAGACGATGCAGGAGATGGTGGAAAGCCGTCAGAACATCTGGCAACGCATGGACTGGTATTTGCAGACTATAGCCAGGTTCTTGGAGGGCGCCGAGCTCGTCCGCGTGAACATGCACCCGCTGAATTGCTTCGACCTCGTAGGTTACGAGCTTCTTTCCTCGTACATGCCCGGTCTCGCGCTCATTGGCGATGCGGGCTCCTTTGCGAACCCCGTTGAGTCCTGGGGCGCGAACGTGGCCCAGTGGCAGGGTCGCCTGTACGCCGATCTTGTCGCCGACATGAAGGAAGATGGCGACTGGTCGGCAGAGCGCTTCGCCGAATACGAGGCGAGGTGGAAGGACAGCTGGGTGGGTGATGACCTGCATCTGGTGCCGCTCAACAACATGTTCCGCAACGGGAAGTTCGGCGCTGCCTTAAAAGCGGTCGATGCGATTATCGTTCGCGCGTGCGACGGCAAGATCGATTGCGAATCGTACAGCCAGCTGCTGCCGGCGGCTATGGGCAAAGCGTTGCCGTATCTCACCGACCTCGTACCCATGCCTCCTATCCGCGATGCGGTCAAGCATGGAGCCGAGAAAGCGCTTCCATTGCTCGAGATGGTAGCGAAGCTCAGGGACTAGAGGAGGTATTACCATGACGATGTCTTCCACAGCACCTCGCCCGAAGATGGGTACAAAATACGAAACCGAGATGCTCTACTGCGGCCACGAAGACGGCCGTTACTGCGGTGCGGATATCCGTCGCCGTGTCGAAGGTTACCTGGTCATGAGCGACAAGCCGAAGACCCAGGAGCACATCAAGGTTGATGTCAACAAGTGCACCGGATGCCGCCTATGCTACGAATTGTGCCCCACAGGTTCCTATGAGATGACCGAAGACGGGGCGGCCGACTGGTCTCAGTTCGGCATGACCCATTGCGGCGAATGTGGTTTGTGCCGCTATATCTGTCCGGTCGATGCCATCGATTGGAATTATCCCGAGGGAGGCACTGGCAAGATCCACAAGTGGTCCTAGGCTCGCCCCGAAAAGAGAGGGGGCTCAATTTGAAGCTCATCAGCAAGACAGGAGAGGAGCTAGCCACCATTGCTCTTAGCGCACCAAAAGGGGAAGCTATAAAAGCCCAGATCAACATGGGCGACTATGAATTCACGACCCCTGGCGTGGAAAGCTCCATCAAAAAGATCGACGGCAACCTCGACGTGGCCATGCGTGTTCCCGGCATGGTCAATTTCCGGATTGCCGTCGAACCGAAAGATGTCAAGGCATTGAAAGGCCTAATGAACAAAGATGCCATCAAGTTCATGATAGGCGCGTTTCTGCGCGGGTAACGTTTTGGGCACCTTGCGCAGATTCGATGATGTGGATGGGGGCGGAGCCGTTTTATCGGAGCGTCGCCCCCGGTTCCTTGCAAGGTGCGGGTTTTCCATGAAGAACATATTCGTTGTGCCGATATGGCCGCGAGCCGTGATTTCGCAGTTGTGTTCAAGATGGGGTCAACGTCCAATGTGCTTCCCAAGCGGGATACAGAAAGGCTGATGATAAAAATGGCGGAAGATAGGGAAGGAACGCAGGCATTATCGGTATCGTATCGCCAGGCGCTCCTCACGCTCGGCGTTTTCGAGGTCGAAACCGTTGGACGGGCGCAAGCGGAAGATCCGGATGCTACCGATACAGAAAAGATGGCCATGACGAAGCTTGCCCTCGAGTCCATCGAGGCATACGTGGCAGCGCTTTTCGGAATATCGGTGGATGATGTTCACGAAGGGCTTGGTTGCATTCCCCCAGCCGACATGGAGCAGGCCATCAGGGCGCGAATCGTCCAATCGCTATCTTAGATAGCATTTTCAAGGTGGTTCATATGTATACGGAAGGTGCGGGTTTCACGCACGGGGCCCTTGCCTGCGCCATGAAGCGTTTCGACCGCGATATGCAGGGTGTTGTCGCGTCCTCTTGCAACGAGGACGTGAACGAGTACGTGCTCAATCCCATAGGGGTGTTCATGGCCTCGTCGGGCAAGCGATTGCGCCCCATTCTGTGCGAAGCGGGCTGTCTCATGGCGGGAGGGCAGCGGGAAAGCGTTCATGGGTGCGCTTTGGCCCTGGAGAGCTTTCATGTGGCTGCCCTCATTCACGATGACATTGAAGACGAGGCGCAGATGCGTCGAGGTGCTGCGAGCTATCATGCCGCCGAGGGGGTTCCTTTAGCGGTCAACGCCGGTGACTATGGTTTAGTGCTGGCCCTTCGCCTAATCGTCGAAGACGGTTCGTTGAACGATGTTGTGAAAGTGCGCGTGCTCGATGAGTTCACGGCTATGGCCAAGCAGACGGTGGAAGGCCAGGCGATGGATATCGGGTGGTCGCGCGACGGTCGCCTGGACGTTTCGGTAGAAGAAAGCCTGTTCATGACCGAAAGCAAGAGCGCATGCTATTCCTGCGCTGCTCCGCTTGCGATTGGGGGCATCGTCGCGGGAGCAGACGATCGGCTGGTGGATACCCTGCGCCAGATAGGGGGCAAGGTCGGCTTGGCCTTTCAGATTCGCGACGATTTGGACAACCTGTCGCTGTCGAAACGCCCCGTGGGAAAAGATGGGGCGCTCGATATCGCAAAGGGAAAGCGCACGGTCATCGTTGCCCACGCGCTCGCGCACTCAGACGAGGCGGGCGTGCTTGCCGAAATCATCTCGGGTGGCAACGACGACCCTGCGCAGGCAAGGCGGGCGGTACGCATCATGGAGGAATCTGGCTCGCTCGCCTTTGCCGAAGACCTTGTCGGCCGCTATTGCGCAGATGCTCGCGACATGCTGGCAGATTCGTTTGCTTCCGGCGAAGGCAGGGACTTGCTAGAAGAGGTCATAGCCCTAATTGAAGGAGACGACGGATAGAAAGTGACGTAGAGGTTCATGCAAGCAAGGATACTGTGGTGACGTTGCCAAGTTGGATACGAGAGATGCGTGCTGCTCGGGTCCGTGGCGTGCCCGCATACGTGTGGTGGGAAGCCACGCGCCCGCGCATGTTTCCCATCTGGCTTTCGAGTGGCATCATCCCGGCGGCTGTCGCATGGCGCGATGGCGTGTTCGACCTTGTCACCTTCGTGCTTGAGACGCTGCTGTGCTATCTGCTGCTTTCGCTTTCCTGCTGGGCAGATGAATACGGCGACCTTGAAAAGGGTGTGGATAACGAAGATCGCCTAGGTCCCATTCGCCCCCTGCAGCGCGGCGAGCTTTCGCCCGAGGCCATGCTGAAAGGCTGCTTCGGCTTGGCGGCGGTTGCTTGTCTAGTTGGGCTCATCCTCCTAATCTGGTCGTGCGTGCGTTTGGGGACGGGCGTTCTTCCCTTTGTCCTTTTTCTTGCCATCGGAGCCGTGAGCGTGGTCGCCGCATTCTGCTACACGATGGGCAGGCGCCCGTATGGGTACCGTGGATGGGGCGACTTCGCGTCGTATTTCTTCTTCGGCCCCGTGGCGGGGCTGGGCGGATACTGGCTTTACGCCAACACCATGAACTGGCTGGTGTTCTTGCCGGCATCGGCTGCGGGCGTCTTGCTGGCGCAGACCATCAATTTGCAAAACATCCGCGACTTCGAAAACGACGCGGCGTGCGGCAAGCGCACGACCGCCGTGGTACTCGGGCGAAATCGCGCTATCGTATACCACTATGCGCTCACATGCGCGGCGTGCATGTGCTACCTGCTGTTCCCCCTGATGTCTGGGCTTGCAAACCCGCTGAACTACCTGTTCGCGATGGCGTTCGTCCCGCTCGTGAAGCACTGCGTGGATTTTGGTCGCATCGCTCATTCCGAAGGCTTGGCGGCTCGTCTTGATACGCTCATGTGGCCTCTCACCCGAGCCATGGGCATCTGCGCTGCGGCGTTCTGCGTCTGCATCCTGATATGAGACGTTTGGAGTGTCCCCTTTGGCACTCATGTGGTCCCTCACTCGCGCTATGGGCATCTGCGCCGTGATGTTTTGCGCCTGCATCCTCATTTGAGGCATTCGAAATGCGACGGTTCGCTCTACCGGAAGCGAAGCAAGGGTCGCACTCGCCGATCCGCACTTCGCAGAAACGGTGGAGCGTGCGAAAAAACTTATCCACCGTGCATCTTGGTGGAAACGGTGGAAAACCAGGGTTCGCACAGGTGGCGCTTGGCGGGTTTTCCCCAACGGAGGGTGGATAATGGGACAGGCTACTTTGCACCCCGAAAACGACGGGGTCCGTTGGGGCGAATGTGGGCTAGTATGGAACACGTTCAAGAGGATGCATACGGGCGAGTGTTCTAGGAAGGTTCCATGCCAAATTACAATTCCGCAGGTCAAGCCTATTCTTTGGGTTCTACGGGGGCAAACCAGAAGCAAATACCGCAAAACATCGAGGCCGAGCAGTCGGTGTTGGCAGCTTGCATGCTCAAGCGCGAGGCCATCGACGAGGTGGCAATTCGCCTGCGCCCCGAAAGCTTCTTCCGTCCTGCGCATCAGATCATCTTCGCGGGCATGATGGACTTGCATGCACGCAACTTGCCCATCGACCAGATATCGCTGGCGGAAAACCTCCGTGCATCTGGTCAGCTGGAAGCGGCGGGTGGTAGGGCCTATCTGGTGGAGCTCGCCGATAACACTTTCGCCCTCACCAATTGGCTCACCCATACCGAAATCGTGAAGCGCACCTCGGTCCTGCGCGAGCTCATCTATGCATCGGCCCAGATCACGGCTCTGGCCTACGATGCGCCCGACGATCTGGGCGAAGTGGTCGAAGAGGCCGAGAAAACCCTGTTCAATGTTACGGAAAAGCGTGTTTCATCGTCGTTTTCCCCCTTGAACAACCTTCTGTTCGACGCGTTCGAGGAAATTTCGAAGCTTGCCCAGCAGAAGACGCACATGGCGGGCGTGCCCACGGGCTTTGCCGACGTGGACAACCTGTTCCACGGCTTGCGCGGAGGCGACCTGATCATCTTGGCTGCACGCCCTGGCGTGGGCAAGACCTCGTTTGCGCTGAACATGGCGGTGAACGCCGCAAAGGCGGGGTGCCCCACCACGTTCTTCTCGTTGGAAATGAGCGCTTCCCAGCTGGTTCAGCGCATCCTGTGCTCCGAAGCCCATGTCGGCCTGGAAAAGGTGCGCGGCGGCTTCCTGACCGATGCCGACTGGCAGCAGCTGGCCGATGCCATGTCGCGTCTTTCCAACATCGAGCTCTACATCGACGACACGCCTTCGCTTTCGATTCTGGAGGCGCGTGCGAAGGCGCGTCGTGAACTGCATGGAAAGGAAAACGGGCTCATCGTGGTGGACTATCTGCAGCTCATGCAGCCACCGCAGACCCGCAAAGACGGTAACCGCGCCGTCGAGGTAGGCGAGATTTCCCGAGGCCTGAAGGTGCTGGCAAAGGAAATGGACATGCCCGTCATAGCCCTTTCCCAGCTTTCGCGCGCCATCGAATCACGTGGCAGCAAGAAGCGGCCCATGCTTTCCGACTTGCGCGAATCGGGGTCCATCGAGCAGGACGCCGACATCGTCATGTTCATCGACCGAAGCATGGACGAGGCAGAAGCAGACAGCGACAACCGTCCCGACCTGGGCACGGCAAACCTTATCGTCGCGAAACACCGCAATGGCCCCACGCGTGACATCACGCTTTCTTGGTCGGCGGAAAGCACGACGTTTGGCGACTATATCGACAACTCGCGTTACGAAGGGATCTACTAGGCCCGCGATTCGGCCATCTGGGTTCCAGACGGGTTATACTCCCACATATGGCAGAGCACATCACATTCATGCATGCAGCCGACCTGCACTTGGGCGCGCCTTTGCGCGGCCTCCGTTCTGCATCCCCTGAATTCGCCGAGCGGTTGGCGCGGGCTATACCGCAAGCATATGCACGTCTTGTGGACGAAGCCATATCGCGCAATGTGGACTTCGTCGTGATGGCGGGGGATATCTTCGACCAGGCCCAGCCCTCCTATGCCAACTACCTGCAGTTCACACGCGGCCTGCAGCGGCTCGAGCAGGCAGGCATACCGGTTTACCTGGTAACGGGCAACCACGATCCTTATACGAGTTGGCAGCGCTCATACGCGCAGCTCCCCCCGAACGTGTACATGTTCCCGGCCGACAAGCCAGGCTTTACCGTGTATTGGCGTGACGGGCAGCCACTTGCCCTGTTGGGCGGGCGCGGCTATTACAATCAGGTGGTATCCGACAAGCAAAACATTGCAGAAGGCATCACGCGCGCTGCTGCCGAGCAGGCATGTGGGGTACAGGCGCCCTTCGCAGTGGGTGTTTTGCACACGGGTCTGCATCTGGATAGGGCGAAGGCCCCAGCCGACCCGGTGGAGCTTCTGCGTTCGGGGTTCGACTACTGGGCCTTGGGCCACATCCACAAGCGCTACGTCGACTCTTCGGATAACCCAAGGCTCGTGTTTCCCGGATGCATACAAGGGCGTGACATGCTGGAGGCTGGTTCGCGCGGCTGCTTTCAGGTGACGCTCACCGAAGGCCAGCCAAACTCCGTCGAGTTCGTGCCGCTTGCCAGCATCGTCTGGCAGGTGGCGAGCGTGGACGTTTCAGCATGCGTGACGTTGGCGGAGTGCCACGATGCCATCATGCGCGAGCTCTTCCGCCTCAACGGCAGGGCCCAGTGCGAGGAAATGGCCGAACGCGTGACGCTTACGGGCACGACCCCCTTGCACGGCCTGCTGCGTCAGCCGGGAGTGCTCGAAGACCTTCGCGCGCAAATCAACGAGGGGTATCCGATCTTTTATTGCGATGCCCTTGTGGATCATAGCGAATACCCCATCGACCGTGATGCCCTGTTGGACGAAGGGCTGTTCCCCGCCGTCGTCCTACGGCAGGCACAAGCTTTTTCCGAGGACGAGGCTGCTGCGGTGTCTTACCTGCAAGACGAGTTCTTCGCTCATGGCTTGGTTCTGCCTTCGAAGTGCTCACGCAACGTTGCCGCATTGCAGCAACGAGCCGACAGCCTGCTCATCGACTTGCTGCGAGGCAATGGCCATGAGTAACGACAAGATTCGGGATGCAGGCAGGTTCTTCCTAAGCTCGTTGCACATCGATGCGTTCGGTGGCGTATCCCAGCGGGATGTAGGGCCGTTTTCGCCTGGGCTCAACGTCGTCTTCGGGGAAAACGAAACGGGCAAGACCACGACGGCGGCGTTTATCGGGGGCGTGCTTTTCGGGTGGGACGAGGCTCGCGGCAGGCGCAATGTGTACCGGCCGACGAATGCGCAGCGAAGCGGCACGCTCGTCTTTCGCGATCGGGACGGACGGGACGTAACCGCTCGCCTTTCTCGCGTCCGCAATGCAGAAGGCCTGCGTGGCGATGAGTTCGCTGCCGTTCTTGGCGACATCGACAAGAACACGTACAAGACCGTGTTCTCGCTGAACAGCGACGAGCTCAGGCGCCTGAGCAAGACAAGCGATGTCACGGCGCGTTTGCTCACGGCGGGTTCTGGCACGAGCGTTTCCCCTGCCCAAGCGATGAGCGAGCTCGACCGGCGCCTTGCAGAGCGCCTTTCCAGGTCTGCGAGCTTTCCCGACTCCATACCAAATTGCAAGGCAGCGCTGGAAGATGCACGGGCAAAGCTTGCGGAATCGCGCCGCGAGATGGAGCAGTTCTGCGACGAAGACCGCGAATTCAGGGAGCTTGAGCCCCGCATGAACGAGCTAGAACGTGCACTGGCTGCCAGCAACCACGACGTCGAGATGCTTTCGGTCCAACGCGATGCCATAGCAAAACTCGACTTGCAGGAAGGCGACCTGCTCGAGCGCGAAGCGGACCTCGATGCCGAAGAGGCGGAGCTCGACGCCCTGATTGACGCCCATTGGGAAAAGCGCGATGCGCGGTTGCCCCAAATCGACGCCGTGGAAGAGCAGACTATCCGCGAAGGCATCGATGAGCTGGCAGAAGAGCACAACAGGTTAGATAGCGTCGTCTCCTTGGCGAAACGTGAGTACACGGCCTCGAAGGCCATTTATGATGCGCTGCGCGACGCCGACGACATCAGGGACCTACCCCAGCACGAGGCCCGACAGCGCCGTCTGTTGTTGCTGGTGTCGCTGGGCATCCCCGTCATGTTGGCGCTTGCCGGCGTCGTGCTTTTCATGCAAGGGCATGCCCTGAACAGCCTGTCGTGGATGGTGCTGGGTGCCGCCGTCGTCGTGGTGGCCGCATTCATGGGCCTTGCGGGCGTGGGGGTGCTCTTGCTTAGGCCCATGCAGCAGGGGGCCGACGCGAAGAAGCGTCTCGACGATGCGCAGTGGGTTATGTTGCAAGATGCCAAAAAGCTCGAGGCAATGGAAGCAGAGCTTCAAGATCACGACCGGGAAATCGTGTCCTATCTGGAATCGTGTGGGTTGCAAGCCGCCTCGGGGAGCTTGCGGCGCGCGCGCGTGCTGTTGGAGGCCGCACGTCAGGACCGGGCCGACTGGGCGGTGCTCGACCAGAGGCGGCAATCGCTGACGGCCCAACGTGCAGTGCTGGAAGACCAGCGCCGACGCAACGCGACAGACCGGGTGGTTGCGCTCGAGGCTGCAGGATTGGAGACGGGGTCTTCGCTCGAAGCCCTCGAAGAGGCGTTGCGCGCGAAACAGATGCAACGTGAAGCCCAGCTGCAGACCAACGCCAGCTATCACGCTCGCTTCGGAGAGCTCAAGCAAGAGCTTTCGCGTGCGCGCCGCATGCGAACGTTTGACGACCTCAAGCTGCAGGAGCAGATGGCCCGAACGCGCCTGGCGGAGTCGATGGAGGAATACGCCTGCTTGCTGCTGGCGAAGCGCACCCTGTCTGCTTCCATTGCAACGTGGGGATCCGAAAGCCAACCACGGGTATACCAGCGGGCCTCGCGCTTGATGGCGATCATGACCTGCGGGCGTTGGGTGCACGTCGAGATAGACGACGAAGGGTCGCTTCGCGTGGTGGACGAGTTCGGTGTCCCCCGGGACCCCTCGCTGCTTTCCATGGGCACCTGTCAGCAACTTTACCTGGCCTTGCGCATCGCCTTGCTCGAGACAGCCGACAACGTGGGTTCGAGCATTCCCGTTCTGGCCGACGACATCCTCGTCAACTTCGATGCCCGACGTCGTCGCGGGGCCGTTGCTGCCTTGGCCGACCTTGCGCAGCATCGGCAGGTCATCGTGTTCACTTGCCACGAAGAAGTTGTAAGGCTTATGCAGGAATCGAGTGCGGATGTGAACGTGATTGCACTGTAATATAATAAAGCGTCGCGAGCCTTCCCGCGTTTTGTCGAAAAACGGCAGGCGGGAGCGCGGTTTGCACGAAAGCCATGAAGGCAGCTCGCACGGATGAGCCAACCGGAAAGGAAGAAAGATGCCAAGTACCGTTTTGGTGGGCACCCAGTGGGGTGATGAGGGCAAGGGAAAGATCACCGACCTCATCTCCAGCGACTACGATTACGTCGTGCGCTTTCAGGGAGGAAACAACGCAGGCCATACCGTCATCCACGGCGGCAAGAAACTTGCTTTGCACCTGATGCCTTCGGGGATCATGTACGATAACTGCATTCCCGTCATCGGCAACGGCGTGGTGGTTGACCCCAGCGTGTTGGTGGACGAGATGGCCAAGCTCGAAGCCCAGGGTCTTTCTTGTGAGCGGCTGGTCATAAGCTGCGATGCCCATGTGATCATGCCCTACCATCGCGATTTGGACGGCGCGAACGAAAAGCGGCTCGGCAAGAACAAGATCGGCACTACCAAGCGCGGCATAGGGCCCTGCTATCAGGACAAGGCGGCGCGCATCGGCATTCGCATCCAGGACCTGCTCGACGAGAAGATCTTCCGCGAGAAGCTCGAAACCGCCCTTGCTGCGAAAAACCCCGAACTGGAGTTTTACGGACTCGAGCCCTACACGGTCGACCAGATCTGCGTCGATTACCTTGCCTACGCCGAAATCATCCGTCCTCACATGGCCGAGACCGCCCATCTGCTGAATACCGCCCTGCGCGAGGGCAAGAACATCCTGTTCGAGGGTGCGCAGGCAACGCTGCTCGACATCGACCATGGAACGTATCCGTTCGTCACGTCCTCTTCCTGCTGCGCAGGTGGCGCCTGTGCGGGTGCCGGCGTTGGGCCGAAGGCCATCGACAAGGTCATCGGCATCGCCAAGGCCTACATCACGCGCGTGGGGTCGGGACCGTTTCCCACGGAGCTCTTCGACGAAACAGGCGAGATCCTTTGCGAAATCGGGCACGAATATGGTGTCACCACGGGGCGCAAGCGCCGTTGTGGGTGGTTCGATGCCGTCATCGCCCGTTATGCGGTCGACTGCAACAGCCTCACCGACTTGGCGCTTACCAAGCTCGACGTTCTTTCCGAGTTCGACACCATCAAGGTATGCGTGGGATATAAGGCCGACGGCAAGACATACGATTACTTCCCCATGCAGCAAAGCGCGCTCTACCCGAAGCACGTGGAACCCGTCTACGTCGAGGTTCCCGGCTGGAAGGATGACATCACGGGCTGCCGCACGTTCGAGGAGCTGCCCGAAAACGCACAGAAATACGTGGAGTATTTAGAGGAGCTCGTGGGCGTTCACATCAGCATCATCGCCGTTGGCCCCGACCGCGATCAAACCATCTTCCGCGGCTGGTCGAGCAGGTAAACGCTTTCGGGCAAACTGGTGAAAGGCAGCGTGCAAGCGGGACGAATGCAAGTTGCTCGTGTTCGCACGTGAAGGAAAACGTGAAGTCTTCTAGAGTAAGGATTGCGATGAACATCTTAGTACTGGGCGGCGGCGGCAGGGAACATGCGATTGCCTGGGCGTTGGCGAAGTCCCCCAAGTGCGATCAGCTCTTCGTGGCGCCGGGCAATGGCGGAACAGCTGCCTTCGCAACGAACGTGAGCGACGTGAGCGCCGAAGACGGCCAGGCGGTTTTGGCCTTCGTGCGCGAACATGCCATCGACTTGGTGGTTATCGGCCCCGAAGCCCCGCTGGTGGCGGGCGTGGCCGATGTCTTGCGTGAAGCTGGCGTGCTGGTGTTCGGCCCCGATGCGCAGGGAGCGCAGCTCGAGGGCAGCAAGACGTACAGCAAGCAGTTCATGGTGGATAACGACATCCCCACGGCGCGTTACCAGAGCTTCACCGAAAAGCAGCCTGCGCTGGAATACGTGCGCGAAATCGGCGCGCCTGTCGTGGTGAAGGCCGACGGCCTGGCGGCTGGCAAGGGCGTTATTGTCGCGAATGACATCGACGACGCGCTGGAGGCTGTGGAAAGCTGCTTCGACGGTGCGTTCGGCGAAGCGGGCAACCGCGTGGTGGTCGAGGAATGCCTCACCGGCCCCGAGTGCTCGTTGCTGGCGTTCGTCACGGGCGGACGCGCATTCTGCATGGCCACTGCACAAGACCACAAGCGTGCCTACGATGGCGACCGTGGACCTAACACGGGCGGCATGGGCGTGTATTCGCCAGTGCCCATCGTAACCGACGAGGAATACGCCACCATGGTCGATGTCATGGAACGTGCCGCTGCGGCAACGGCAAAGGCCCCGTTCGATAATGATTACCGTGGCGTGCTCTATGGCGGCTTCATGCTGACTCCGGAAGGCCCCAAGGTGCTGGAGTTCAATGCGCGTTTCGGCGACCCGGAAACGCAAGTAATCCTACCGCGCCTGAAGTCCGACCTGGTGGACATCATGGTAGCTGTGGCAGCTGGCAAGCCCGAAGACATCGAGCTTTCCTGGTCGGATTCCTGGGCTGTATGCGTGGTGCTGGCCAGCGAGGGCTACCCTGGTAGCTACGAGAAGGGCAAGGTCATCTTGGGTATCGATGATGCCGAGGATTTGCACGACGTAACGGTATTCCACGCCGGTACGGCTTTCAACGAGGACGAGGAATTCATCACCTCCGGTGGCCGCGTGCTGAACGTGGTGGCAATGGGCGATTCGTTTGACATGGCCCGCGACCGCGCTTACGAAGCGGTTGGCCATATCGTGTTCGAGGGCAAGCAGTTCCGCAACGACATCGGCAAGAAGGCCGCCGCCGGGCGCTCCTCCTGGGAATAATGCGCGAAACGATAAGTGAAACGATAAATGGGCAACAATGATAAATGGGGATAAATGGGGACGGGTGCAATTTCTCATTGAGCAACCGGCTCGACGGGAAAGGCGATGAATCGCATCCGTTTCCATTCGTCATCACGTTTTTGCCTAAACCCCATTCGCGCAATACAGGGAGGAATTGAAGCGATGATCACGGAACGGCTGCTGAGCGCTATCGTGGGGCAGTGCACCGATGCCTATCTGGACCTGGAGCCCATAGAGCAAACGATGCTGCCTGCTCCCGTTCCCGGGCAGCGCTACATGCTTTACGCACACGTGCCGTTCTGCGAGCGCCTGTGCCCGTACTGCTCGTTTAATCGCTTCCCGTTCAACGAGCAACGGGCGGTGCCCTACTTCAAGAACCTGCGCAAGGAAATGCGCATGCTGGCCGATCTGGGCTACGACTTCGAAAGCCTCTACGTTGGCGGCGGCACGCCCACCATCATGATCGACGAGCTCTGCGAAACCATCGACTTGGCTCGAGAGCTTTTCAGCATTCGCGAGGTTTCCAGCGAAACGAACCCCAACCACCTCGTTCCCGAATACCTCGAAAAGCTGGAAGGGCGTGTGCAGCGCTTGAGCGTAGGCGTGCAGAGTTCCGACGATGGACTGCTCAAGCAGATGGACCGTTTAGACAAATACGGTTCGGCAGAGCAGATCTTCACTCGCATCCAGGATGCCGTACCCTATTTCACGTCGCTTAACGTGGACATGATCTTCAACTTTCCGGCACAGACACACGACATCCTCATAAACGACCTGGCTTTCATTCTCGAAAGCGGTGTTACCCAGACCACGTTCTATCCGCTCATGGCCTCGCCGTCGGTTAAGGAGTCGCTGGCGAAAACCGTGGGCAAGGTGGATTACAACCGCGAACGCGAGTTCTACGAGATCATCTGCAACGTGCTGCTCGACAATGGGTTCGCCATGGGCAGTGCCTGGACTTTCGGGAAATCCGATCGCGGCATGATTGACGAGTATGTGGTCGATTTCGAAGAGTATCCCGCTATCGGCAGCGGTGGCATCACATACCTGGGAAGCAGCTTGTACGTGAACACGTTCTCTGTGACCGAATACAACGAAAAGCTCGAATCGGGTCGCATGTCCGTTATGGGCAAGACCACGTTTTCGAAGCGCGACCGCATGCGCTACCGTTTCATGATGCAGTTGTTTGGGCTGCGGCTTGACAAGCGTCAGTTCAAACGGGATTTCGGGGTGCCCATCGAAGTGGGCTTGCCGGCGGAAATGGCATTCATGACGGCTGCCCGTGCCTTCGCCACCAACAACGCCGACGAGATAACGCTCACACCTGCGGGCCGCTATCTGCTCGTGGTGATGATGCGTCAGTTCTTCATCGGCGTGAACCGCCTGCGTGACCAAGCCCGAGCTGCTCTTCCCGGCGAGGAAAAATGCCTGCTGTTTGGCGACGGTCACCTTGCCTGCGAATAACCTTCTGGCCCATAGGGGCGCTTCAAATCCTGTTCGATACCTTGCCGCCATCCCGACGGATGGGACTTCCTGTCCGAGGGTTTTCAGCATGAATGACGATACCTTGCCGCCAGCCCGATGGATGAGACGTTTGGAGTGTCCCCAATGGGGTAGGCGGCAGATGCTCTGTTCGCGACGGGTGCTTCTGGGTAAACGCATCGGCAAAATGCCCTCAGCCGATTGAATGGTATGGAAAAGTGCGTTTGCAAGGATGGCGCGTTCAATTATGCCAACGGCAGTTCGGTGTGTGGTTTCAAGATATGATGTAGTTTACTTTTCGCACTCGATAAAGGAGGGGTGCCATGGATGTCGTGTTGCTATCGCGATTGCAATTCGCGCTCACGGTTATCGTCCATTTCCTGTTTGTGCCCATGTCTATCGGCACGGGACTGGTCATGGCTATTGCCCAAACGCGCGCGAAGCGCAGCGGGTTGGAAGAAGACCAGGTCATAGCCCGATTCTGGATCAAGGTGTTCACCATCACCTTTGCCGTGGGCGTTGCGACGGGCATTACCATGGAGTTTTCCTTCGGAACCAACTGGGCGAACTACTCGCGGTTCGTGGGCGACATCTTCGGTGCGCCGCTTGCCGCCGAGGCATTGCTCGCGTTTTTCCTCGAGAGCACGTTTTTGGGTGTGCTCGTGTTCGGGCGCGGGAAGGTGTCTGAGAAGTTCTACGTGGTTTCCGCTTGGCTGGTGTGGTTTGGTTCGTGCCTGAGTGCGCTGTGGATTATCATCGCCAATTCGTGGATGCAGACTCCTGCCGGATATGAGGTGGTCGACGGTCGGGCTGTGCTGACGAACTTCTTCGCGGCTGCCCTGAACTTCTCGACGTTACCGCGTTACGCGCACGTGATTGCAGCCGTGCTTTGCACGGGCGGATTGGTTGGATTGGCTGTGGGCGCCTACCATTACCTGAAGGGCAACAAGAGCTTCGGGCACAAGAACCTCACCACTGGCTTTATCGTGGCGCTCATCGGCTTGGTCGTGATGCTTCCCGCCATGCATCAGCAAGCGGTCGAAGTTGCCAATCAACAACCCGAGAAGCTTGCTGCCATGGAGGCTCAATACGAGACCGGCCCGATGGACATGGCCATCGTGGGGTGGGTAGACGAAAACAACGAACGGCTCATCGCGATTGAGGTGCCCATTCCCGGCATGACGAGTTTCCTGGCCTCCAACGACACCACCACTGAGTATCCAGGCATCAACGATTTCCCCGAAGGCGACACCCCCAGCGTCCAGCTCATCTTCCAGAGCTACCATATTATGGTGGGTATGTTCGCGTTTATCGGGCTGTGGTTCCTGTTCGGTCTGATAGTGTTGCTGAAGCTGCGCAAGGGCAAGGAGCCTCCCCGTGGCTTGCTCCGTGCGCTGCAGTGGGGACCGCTGTTCCCCATGGTCGGCATCCAGACTGGCTGGGCCGTTGCCGAATTCGGCCGTCAACCGTGGATTGTCTACCACGAGCTGCGCACGGCTGATGCCATTTCCCCCGCGGTGAACAGCGTCGAGATGCTCATCACGCTGGTGCTCTTCGCCGTCATCTATGCGTTTCTGGTTTTCATGTACGTGCGCGTGGTCATGCGCGTGATCAAGGCGGGGCCCGATGGCATCACCGTTGGTGATGGCTCAGTGCCTGCCAAGGTTGCCGAAGGGCAGGTGATGTAGCCATGACGTTCCTGCAGGTGCTTTGGTTCATCCTCATCTTCGTGCTCATGGCCGGCTATTTCGTGCTCGATGGGTTCGATCTGGGCATAGGTACGGTGTTCCCCTGGCTTGCCAAAGACGACACCGAACGCGCCATCTTGCGTCGGGCTGTGGGTCCCGTGTGGGATGGTAACGAGGTATGGCTGCTCACTTGCGGCGGCGCCTTGTTCGCGGCATTCCCCGCGGCATACGCAACGTCGTTTTCGGGGTTCTATCTGGCTATAATGCTCGTGCTGTTCGGGTTGATCGTGCGTGCGGTCTCTTTCGAGTTCCACGCGCTTGACAAGGCAAATTCGAAACTGTGGGACATCCTGTTCTTCATCGGCAGCGCTGTGCCGGCATTGTTGTTCGGCGTGGCGGTGGGCAATGTGGTCAATGGGATTCCGCTCGATGCGAATGGCGACTATCTGGGAAGCTTCTTTGCGCTGTTGAATCCGTTTGCGCTCGTGTGCGGGCTGCTGGGCCTTTCGCAGATGATAACGCATGGCTTGTCGTGGACGGCCGTGAAGACGGAAGGCGACCTGCGTAACCGCGCAGCTGCATTGCGGGGCAAGTTCCAGTTGGCTACCATCGTGCTGTTCGTGCTGGCGGGCCTGCTCTACCTGCTTATCGTCACGCGTGTCGAAGGCTCCATCTTCCCGTTGCGCATCTTGTTCGCCATTGTGGTGCTGGCGGCATTCGCGCTGCAGTTCATGTGGGGCAAGCAAGGTCCCACGACCGACCTGAAGACGTTTCTTGCCTCGGCAATCACGTGCGTGGGCCTTGTGGGAGTGGCTGCTTCGGCGCTGTTCCCGGCTTTTATTCCCGATGCGAACGGGCTCTACAGCATAACCGTGGCCTCTGCGGCATCAAGCCAGCTCACGCTTTTGTGCATGACCATCATCACCTGTATCGGCCTGCCGCTGGTGCTTATCTATCACGTGGTCATCTACAGGTCGTTTGCCGGCAAGATCACGGAAAAAGACGTCGGCGGCTACTGATCCGTTCTCGTATACGCAATATGGTAGCTGGGCTGCGGGAAGATTTCCGCAGCCCAGCTTTTGGTTGTGCGGCGGCATGCCATGTTTTACCCGATAACGACACGCTTGTCGCATCGCATTCCATTGCCAGGTGATGCTGGCGTTCGAGCCCCAAGGGTTTGCGATAGATGGCTTTCGTTTGAATCCTCGAATCGATGCACGTCGGCAGCCAAGTCGCAACATCGGAAGCCAGCTGGTGGCCAGGGCGGTCGAAACCCGAGAAGCTTGCGTCGTGGTAGCTACGGCAGCAGCAGTTGCGTGTGGGCAGGTTGCGTGGTTGCGACGACTTTGCCACGGCGGACGCTGAGCGTGACGGGAGCATGCGTGCGCAAGACTTCGTAGAAGTTAGGGGCGTCCATGAGCACGAAGCTCGCGGGGTTGCCTACCGCAATACCGTAACCATCCTGTCTGTTCAGCGCTCGTGCGGCATTGTGCGTGACGAACCGATAGGAGTTTTGCAGCTGTTCGTATCCCATGAGCTGAGCGGCATAGACGCCCATCCACACGGGGTCGATCATGTCGCCGTTTCCCAATGGGTGCCAGGGGTCTTGCAGGTCGTCTTCGCCAAACGCCACGTTCACGCCGATTTCGTCCAGTTCCTTCACGCGCGTGAGGCCGCGACGTTTCGGATACGTGTCGAAGCGGCCGCCCAGGTGCATGTTCACCATGGGATTAGAGATGATGTTCATGCCCGAGCGGGCGAGCAGGTTGATGAGCTTGTTAGCGTAAGCGTCGGGATACGATCCCATGGCGGTGGCATGGCTGCCCGTGACCCGATTGCCCATGCCGCGCTCCAGCGCCAGCGTGGCCAGCACTTCCAGGTTGCGGGAGCCCGGATCGTCTATCTCGTCGCAATGGACATCTACCAGCAGGTCGTGTTCGCAGGCCACGTCCATCAGGATGCGCGCCGACTCAGCGCCATAGCCTTGGTTGAATTCGATATGGGGGCAGCCACCGATGGCGTCAACGCCTGCCGCAGCTGCCTTGTGCAGCAAAGCTTCGCCGTTCGGGAATGATAGGATGCCTTCTTGCGGGAAAGCCACGAGCTGCACGTCGATGAAGCTGGCGGCTTCGCGGCGTACTTCCAGCAGCGGCTCGAGTGCCGTGAGGTTCGGGTCAGATACGTCCACATGCCCGCGCACGAACTGTATGCCGTGTGATGCCATCATGCGCAGCGCCCGCATGGCGCGTTCCTTCACATCTTCGGGGGTCAGGCGTGGCTTGTACTCGTGGAAGATCTGAATGCCCTCGAAGAGCGTACCCGACTCGTTCCAGCGTGGTGTTCCAGCCGTCAGGCACGCGTCCAGATGTACGTGTGGCTCCACGAACGGCGGCAGCATCAGGCGCTCTTCGCCTTCGATGACGGTCTCGTCTTCTATGGGCGCGATTTTCTGTGCGATTTCCGCGAACTTGCCGTTTTCCACGCGCACGTCCTGCAGGCGCTCGTCGTTTTCGATATGAACATTGCGAATGAGCATCTTGCACCCCTTCGTCATCTATCGTGTTCGCATAGGCTTCTGCAGCATTCTAGCATGCTGCACATCATCAACAGTTCTACCGATTCCGCGTCGAAGCATCGGGGTGGGAAGACATCGATCGGCGGAGCGTGTCCTTTTTGGACCACCATCTCGTCTCTCCGCGGTTTCGATGGTGAAAAGCTAAAATGATGTGTGCGGCATTCGGAATGTGACCAATGAAGAAAGGTCTCAACCATCACAGGCGGATGTAGCGTACGCGGTTAACGTTTCGGGAAGGATGGCCAAACATGGCGAAATGTGCGACCAAGGAAGAGTTGGAGCGAGATGACGTGTTCGGCGTGGGGCCGGTGAACACCATCTGCGCGGAATACATACCAGGAGATTCGTTCCTAAAACCGCTTACCGATCGTGCTACCGACGGCGTGTTCGTGGTGAACGTGTCGTTTGCACCGGGCGTGCGCAACCGCTGGCACATTCACCATGCCCAAGCCGGCGGTGGTCACGTGCTGCTATGCACGGCGGGCGAAGGCTGGTACCAAGAAGAGGGCAAGGACCCGGTAGAGCTCGTGGCAGGCAAGGTGATCGTGGTGCCCGCGAACGTAAAGCACTGGCATGGCGCGAAGGCTGACAGTTGGTTTTCCCACGTAGCCGTGGACATGCCGGGAACTGCTACCAGAAACGAATGGCTCGAGTCGGTAAGCGACGAGGAATACGCGCATCTGGCATAAGAAAAGCGCGTTCGTAGAGGAGCTGACAGCAACGCGAAAGCGGCCCTAACCAATGCGGCTGGGTCGTTTGCCTGCGCAAATCCCCTTCTCGAAAGGCGGGGTGGGCCTCTGGAAGCATTACCGATTAACGCTCGGCGGCCTCCACCACGTGGGCGGCCAACACGGCGGTCGTCACGCTGCCCACGCCGCCAGGCACTGGCGTGATGGCGTCCACCAAGGGCTCGACGCCATCAAAGTCCACGTCTCCGAAGATCTTGCCTTCTACTTCGTCGAAGTTGATGCCCACATCGACTATTACCTGGCCAGGTGCGACGGAATCGGCTCCAATGGCGCCGATGCGACCTACGGCCACAACCAGCAGATCAGCCGCGGCGCATTTCGCGGCAAGGTCGCGTGTGCGCGAATGGCACATGGTCACGGTGGCATTGGCAGATTGGAGCATCATGGAAACGGGCTTGCCGATAACCAGGCTGCGGCCCAGCACCACTGCGTTAGCCCCAGAAAGCTCAAAGCCATAATGGCGTAGGATGCGCATGCATGCGTCGGCCGTGCAGGGAGGAAAGCCCACCGGTTGGTTGGCGAAGATGCCATAAAGCGAGCCAACCGTGATGCCATCGATGTCTTTCGCTGGATCAAGGGCCTTGCAGACGATTGCCTCGTCCAGATGGGCCGGCAGTGGACGAAACATCAGGCAGCCATGGATGCGGGGGTTTATATTGACCTGCTCAATAGCGTCCATGAGTTGTTCTTGTGAACAATCAGCTGGCAGCATGAACCGTCTCACTTCTATGCCGACAGTCGTACAGCGCTTCAAAGCGCTGCGTTCGTAGGTCAGATCATCGTCGCGTTCGCCTACACGAACCATTGCCAGTGTGGGGATGATGCCTGCTTTCCTCAATCGTGTGACGCGTTCCGCAAGTTCTTCGGCCATAGCGTCCGCTACAGGCTTCCCTTTCAGCAGTTTTGCCACAGCTGTTCCTTTCCCACCATGCGGCATAGGTTATCTGCATCGCACATCCTGGTTGTCATCGTCATTTCGCCTTTTGGGTTCATTGTCACTTTCGTTTTCCGTTTCGTCTGCAAGATTCTAAACCCTCATCCCATTCATCACTTGTTGAGCCACGGCTTGGGCTCGTGGGACGTAATCTGACAACATAGATTCGCATTCGGCATCGACACCCTGGGCGTAAGCTCGGTCTTCTAGCTCCTTCGTGTTGATGAAAACGTTCATTGCCGCCGCCTGCAAGGCAGCTGCTGCCAGAGTGGCACCGCAACCCACGTCGCTGATGAGCAGGCGTGAGCCCTTCGCGTTCATCTCTTCGAGTAGTTCTATGGTGCGGCAGATTTCCTTCATCATCTGGAAGGGACCCTGTAGAGCATCTTTCGTGCATCGCTCCAAGGTTTCGGCCCGAATAGGATCTTCCTTCGGAATGCCGTAAGCGCGGGAGAGCGGCTCGAACGCAGCGGCATCCTCGTCCACCAGTTCCAGCAAACGCTTTCGAATCGTTTCGCCTTCTGCCAACATGCATCGCACGTCGTCCTCGTGTTCGGCGTACTTCTTCTTGCCCGTTGTGAAGTTGCCCACCATCGAGCATAGCGCCACCGAAAGAGCCCCCACGTAGGCAGCGGCCCCGCCACCGCCTGGTACGCTCGTTTTTGCAGCGAGTGCATCGACGAATTTGCTGCAGCTATATTCCATCAATCTCTCTGACATCCATGCTTCCTTTCGCACAAGAGCCCAAACCGGGAGTTTCGACGTTAAAGATGCAAGAAGGGGCAATCTTTTCTAGCCCAGAGCGTCTTTGCCTACGAGAGGCGTTCCAGATGAGCATTTGGAGCTTCAGCCCATTATGAACCACCTTACGGTTTCCTGCATTGGGCAAACGGTCGAAATGCATAACTGACATTTCAGCATGATGCGTCAAGAAGCAGTCACCGAGGCATGTGACACGCGTTTTCACGCAGGATTACTCAAGGCAATTTCCGGCTTGCAGAAGTCGGTCCGCAGTTTTGCCAAGAAATGCAAAAAAATCCCCATATGGTGTGGATTTGCTCTTCGCAGTCGATTTGGTTTTGATGTCGATAGTTGCATAATCCCAGTTCAGAGTTTTGAGCAGTCGTAAAAAACAAGTTTTCATGCTTTAATACTCACACCATATAGCGATTTTTTTGCATTTCTTGGCAAAACTGCGGACCGAGATGAAAAAAGAGTTCCAAAAAGGCTTTCCTGCCGTCCCAAACAGCTCAATTTGTGGCATGAGTCAGAAAACTCAAAGGCTTTTCGTGACATGATGCAAAAGCGGCCCCGCCTATACTGGCAGGGCCGCTTGATGTTCGATCAACTCGAGGTTTTATTCGTAGTCGGAATCCTGGGTGCGCATCACCAGGCGGCCGGGAACGCCTGCACCGTCGAGCAGGTCGAGGCCCTCGGGGACCTTGTCGAGCGTGGTCTCGATGGCGTTGATGGAAAGGTCGCCGGTGGCCATGAGGGCGATGACGTTCTCGATGCTCTCTTTCGTGCCGCCCACGGAACCGCGCAGCTCGGTCTGCATGTTGATCATGGCGTTGGTGTTGACGGTGGTCTCGAGCTTCGTCATGCCGACGACGACCACGCGGCCGCCGGGCCTTACGGCC
>JBGUXY010000035.1:0-26669 GCA_045118335.1 Eggerthellaceae bacterium | reverse complement strand
CCCCCCCCCCCCCCAAACCCACATCCTCAACTCATCGTTCTGACGTATTGTATCGGTTATGACTGCCGTGCGGAAGCAATCACAAGTTCTGCTAACTTGCCCGCGGCATCCTGCGTGTCAAAGGTCGCCGAAGCGCGCTTCATGTTCTCACGTACCTGCTCGTCTTCTACCAGGGTCATGAGCAGCTCGCGGAATCGCGGAGTCTCAACCTGGTCGTCGGCGATCATGTACGCAGCACCCGCCCGCACGTATTCGCGCGCATTGGTGCTTTGGTGATCGGCCGTGGCGAATGGGAACGGCACGAGCAGCGCTGGAATCTGCAGGGCCGATATTTCCGCCAGCGACGTGGCACCAGAACGCGACACCACCATGTCGCAAGCGGCAAGCACCTTGCCCATCTGGTTTTCGTATCCCACCACATGGTAGCGAGTCGATTCCTGATCGGTCAACGCCAGCTGGCCTTGCACCGTCTCGAGCTCCTTGGGCCCGGTTATGTGCCAAACATGCAGGTTGGGATGCAATAGCAGAGCATCCTTGCACTGGCTCACCGCCGTATTGACGTGGCGCGCACCCAAACTGCCGCCAAACACGACCAGCACCTGCGCGTCATCTGAAATGCCCATGTATGCACGGCCCTCTTCGCGCGTGGCCTCGAATACCGACCTGCGCACCGGGTTGCCCGTGAGCACGAGCTTCGACTTGTCCTTCACCGGCTCTCCGGCCACCTCGTAGGTAAGCGCCACGGCAGCCGCTTTTGCCGAGAGGTACTTGTTGGCCATGCCCATGATGGAGTTCTGCTCGTGAACCACCACGGGAATCCCGCGCTTGAGCGCCGCCCGCCCCACGGGAATGCACACATAGCCGCCGAAACACGCCACCACGTCGGGCTTCACTTGATCGAACCAAGAAATCGCCTCGGCGGTGGAGGAGCTCATCAAACGCAGTGCACGCACGATGGTCTTCGGATGGTTGCGGTTGAAGCCCGCCGCCTCGAAGCCCGTGAACGAGAAGCCCGCCTCGGGTACCAGGCGAGCCTCGACGCCACCCGGCGTGCCAGCGTAGTAGACGTCATGGCCCCGGTCGCGCAGGATGGTGGCGATAGCAAGAGCGGGGTTGATGTGACCCGCCGTGCCGCCGCCCGACAAGACGATGTTCATGACCTACCTCCTCGAAAAACGCGATTGCGAACCACCCGAACCGGACCGTCCGCTACCCCGTTGTCCGCCACGGCCGTTTGTGCGCACGACCTTGAATTCCTCTCGCCGCTTCTGGTAGACACCCGAATCGGCGCCAGATGCAAACGAAACCGAAAGGATGATGCCCACCAGGAAGAAGGACGCGATCAGCGACGATCCGCCCGAAGAGAGGAATGGCAAGGGCTTGCCAGTCGTGGGCAGCAACCCGATGACGCAGCAGATGTTGAGCAGGGCCTGGAACACCAACATCACGGTGCAGCCACCGGCGATCATCGAGCCAAACGTGTCGGGAGCTTTGCGGGCGATGTCCATTCCCGCATACAGGATGAGCATGAACAGGGCAACCACCACGAGCGCCCCCACCAAACCGAGCTCCTCGCCCACGATAGCGAAGATGAAGTCGGTTTCGGCCTCGGGCAGGTATAGGTACTTCTCGGTGGAATTGCCCAGTCCCACACCGAACAAGCCGCCTTCGCCGAAGGCGTAAAACGAGCGAGAGAGTTGGTAGCCGCCACCATAGTAGTCGGCTTCGGGGTTCAAAAACGACATTCGGTCGCTTCGATACCCCACCGCGAACACTGCGATCACACCCAGGGCGAGCAAGACCAACATCGTGGTGACGAAGGGGCGCAACGGTACATCGCCCAACCACGCCACCGCGAGGATTCCCACGATGCAGATAAGGGTGGTGCCCAAGTCGGACTGCGCGAAATAGAGCAGCAGCAACGGGGCGACCACCATCAAGCCGATGCGCAGGCCCAATTCGTTGGCGTCAAGGTTCTCGGTGCGCATTTGATACATGATTCGAGCCATGACCAGCACGAACGCGACCTTTGCCAACTCCGATGGCTGAAAGCTGATCGGGCCGAGCACCAGCCAGCGCTGCGCACCTAGAGCCGCCACGCCCATGATGGCCGTCAGGACCAGCAAGCCCATCGACACCCACCATAAAACGTCGAGCAGGCCGCCCATCCATCGGTAATACGGAATCATCTTCGCCAGGAACAGGCATCCGACCATACCGCCGATGGCATAGATCAGCTGGCTCCTCATGTAGCTCGACGAGTTTTCGCCAACGTTGAGCGCCTCGATGGTGGACGACGAGTACACCATCACGATGCCCAAGACCGTGAGTGCGAGCACGGCCAACAACAGCATCAGCCTCGGCATGGCGATGTCGCGCGAACCCTGCAAGAAGAAGGTCTGTATGCGGTTGCCTTGAATGGAAGCGTGCTTCGTTTTAGATGTTTTTGCGTTCCGTGCCATCTATCACCCCGTGGCAAGATCTCGCACGTAGCGCTTGAACACGTCCCCGCGCTCCTCGAAGCACGAGAACTCGTCGAACGACGCGCACGCGGGGGAAAGCAATACGATGTCGCCCTCGCCCGCCAGCTTCACGGCCACATCGAACGCCTGGCGCATGCCCCAAGCATGGTAAGTGGGAAGGCTCGAGACGCGGAAAGCTTCTTCGAAGCGCGGACCGCCCTCGCCATAGCACACAACGGCCTTGCAGTTTTCCTGGGCAGTGCGCACCAAGACATCAAGGTCGGTGCCCTTGTCCCGACCGCCGAGCAACACGATGGGACGCGCCGGGCGAAACGCCTCGAGCGCCTTGAGCGTGGCGTCGACGTTCGTGGCCTTGGAATCGTTGTAAAACGAGACCCCGGCAACATTCCCACATGCTTCGATGCGGTGCTCAAGCGACGTGAAGCTTGTCAACCCATCGCGCACGCCCTGGGCAGGAGCGCCTACCGCAAGTGCCGCAGCCGCAGCAGCCAGGGCATTGCCCACGTTGTGGTCGCCGGGAATCTGCAGCTCGTTGCGCGTGCACAGCTCGTGTTCGGCATCTGCGAGAGCCACCACCAGCATCTGGTCTGATTCCCGCAAAAACGCGGCATTCTGGCTACCGCAGCGAGAACGCATATCGCAGGTGATGCCGGGCTCGGCTCCCATGGGAACATACGGGAAACCCGCTGGTGCCTCAGCACGCAGCTCGCGTACCTTGGCGCGCACCACGTCGTTGCAAGCGTCCATCACGGCCACTCCACCGGATACGCCCAGGTTCGCCAGAACCTTCATCTTGGCGTCGATGTAGTTTTGGTATCCCTGATGCCACTTCACGTGGTCGGGCGTGATGTTGAGCAGCACGACAGCGTCGGGTGCGAAATGTATGGTGGAAGCAAGCTGATACGAGCTCACTTCGGCCACGTAGACGTCGGTATCTCCGGCTGCCACGGCAGCCAGGCACGTATCGCCGATATTGCCGACCGCCGCCGCATTGAAACCGCATGCCTGCAGGATATGCGCGCACAAAGCCGTGGTCGTGGTCTTCCCGTTGGTGCCCGTTATGGCCACCCACGTCGAATCTGCGTTGCTCTCGCGCCAGGCGAACTCCACCTCGCTCACCACTTCCCCGCTCGCTTGGCAAGCGGCCTGGTAAAACGAGCCGAACTGGGAAATGCCGGGCGAGGCGATGCACACGTCGTATTCGCCTTGCACGTCTTCGGTATCGAAGAGCACGGCGGCTCCCGCAGCTTGCAGCTCCTTTCCCATCCGAAGGGACTCGGGGCTTCCCTGCCCGCCGTAGACGGTCACGCTCTGCACGCGCTCGCCCACAAGCTCCAAGCAGTAGCGGGCAGCTATGGTGCCGCTTTTCCCCAAGCCGAGCACGAGCACGCGTCCCAGGTCGCGGGGCGCGCGCTTCTTTCCCTCGATGTATTCAACAATCGACGTCATCAGAGGACTCCAAGCACGACAAGACTTTCAGAGAAGTACAGGAAGAAGCCAATGGCAGCCAAGGTTCCCGAGATGATCCAGAAGCGAATCACCACCTTCACCTCGCTCCAGCCCTTCTTTTCGAAATGGTGATGCAAAGGCGCCATCAAGAACAGGCGCTTGCGCGTTCGCTTGTAGTAGAACACCTGGATCATGACCGAAATGGCCTCGGCCACGAACAAGCCGCCCAGCACCAGCGAAACGACCTCGGTCTTGGTGATCACCGCAAGGCAGCCAAGGGCCGTGCCCAGCGCCAGCGAACCCGTGTCGCCCATGAAGATGTCGGCCGGATACGAGTTGAACCACAAAAAGCCCACGCACGAACCGGCGATCGCGGCGGCGAACACCGCCGCGTCGAGCACGTCCGAGCGGTAGGCGATGGCAGCCATGAACAGCATCGCGACCATGATGGTTCCGCCTGCCAACCCGTCGAGGCCGTCGGTAAGGTTCACGGCATTCGACATGCCCGCGATGAGCAGCGCCACGAACACCAGGTACAGCCAGGGAATCTGGAACCCGCCCGGAAGCGTGGTAGTAAGAACGCCAAGGTCGAAGGTGTAGAGGAACGGGATGTGAATAGTCGGCGCCACGTGACAGTAGTTCACCGCCACCAAGCAGAACACGATCACCAACACGAATTGGCCGATGAGCTTGTCGCGCGGCTTCAGACCTAAGGTGTTTTTACGGATGACCTTCGAGGCGTCGTCGACTAGGCCCAGCACGCCGGTAAGCAGCATGGCGGCAAGAAGCAGCCACATCTCGGGCGTGTGGCGCGCCAGCAAGACGGTGGCCAAGGCGATGGCGATAAGCATGATGGCACCACCCATGGTTGGCGTGCCCTGCTTCACCAGGTGGCTTTCCGGCCCATCTGCGCGAACCTGCTGGCCGATGTTGTCTCGGCGGAGCAGCTTGATCCATGGCGGCATGAGCACCATGGTGGCCACGGCCGCAACGACGATGGCCAAAAACACGGAAAACGTTGGGTAAGCCCCGAAAACTTTGAACATCCTAATCTGCCAACCCTTCGACAACCTGCTCCAAGGCCATGGAATGCGAGGCCTTCACGAGCACGGCGTCTCCTTCTTTCAGTTCGTCTTTCACGAAAGCGAGCGCTTCGCCGGCGTCGCGAACGTGTGCAATGGCCGCAGGATCCATGCCCGCCTGCCTCGCAGCTTGCGCAATGATGCGGGAAAGCTCGCCCACGCACACCAGGCGCGCGATGGGAAGCGATGCCGCAAAGGCGCCCATGGATGCATGGCCCTCTTCGGCGTAGGCTCCAAGCTCCCCCATGTCGCCCAGCACGGCAATGCGCCGACCCGGCACATCCATGGACGCGAACATGGCCAACGATGCTCGCATGGAATCGGGATTCGCGTTGTAGGCGTCGTCTACCACGGTGATGCCGGATGCGGTTAGGATCACGCGCTGACGTCCAGCCACCGGTTGCGATCCTTCAAGCGCGCAGACAACCTGGCGCACGTCCATGCCGACTTTGTAGCCCACAGCTGCAACCGCAGCAGCGTTGTGCACGTTGTGCAGTCCACGCATTTGGAGCGTGCAGCGTTCCTGACCGCTTGGCATATGCAGCGTGAACGAAGGACGGCCCTGGCCATCCACCTCGATGTCGCTGGCGAAAACTGCGGGACGCAAGTCGGACGCATACCTGGCAGGATCTGCCCCCGAACCGTCGTAGAAGACCTCTTCCACGCCCTCGCGGCTCGTCTGGCCGAATTCGCGCAGCTTGGTCGCGTAATCGTCGCTTGCATTGATGAACGCCACGCCACCTGGCTTCAAGGCCTCAAAGGGCTCTGCCTTGGCGCGGGCGATGTTTTCGCGTGATCCGAGCAATTCCATGTGGCTCGTGCCCACGTTGGTGACAAGCGCCATGTCCGGCGCCACGTATTCGCAAAGTTCCTCGAGCTGGTGCAAGCCGCGCATGCCCATCTCCACCACCACGAAACGCGTGTCCACGTCGGCACGCAGCACCGTTGCAGGAACTCCCAGCTCGTTGTTCTGGTTGCCAAGGGTGGCAATGCATGTTCCATGGGCAGAAAGCACATCTTGCAGCATGCCCTTGGTGGTGGTTTTGCCGCTCGAGCCGGTGAGCGCGATCACGGTTCCCTGCAGACGGTTTCGCCAAGCACGGGCCATCAGCGGCAAGGCGGCAAACGTGTTGGGCACGCGCACGATGGCACCACCACATGCTCTTGCCGCGCTTTCCCATTCGGGCAACACCTCGGCTGCGACCAGAACCGCCTGGGCGCCCGCCTGAAAGGCGGAAACGACGAACTTGTGGCCGTCCACGCGCTCGCCAGGCAATGCCACGTACAGCTCGCCGGCACCCACGGTGCGAGAATCCCAGCTCAATCCGATGATGGGGGCGTCAACCTCTCGTGCCTGCACTACCACTTCGCCACCGGTGCAGGCGGCAATCTCGTCTGTTGTGAAACGCATGGGCTAGCCCTGAGCCTTCCCGAATGCGCGGTCGAGCTCTTCGGCGACCACTTCTGCGTCGCTGAAGTGAATCGTGGTCTTTCCCAAAATCTGGTAGTCCTCGTGACCCTTGCCCGCCACCAGAACGCTGTCGCCAGGCTCGGCCAGGCTGATGGCCAAAGCGATAGCCGCCCGCCGGTCGGGTTCCACATCGTAGCGGCCCACACCTGCGGTCATGCCGGGCAGGATGCCCTTGATGATGGCCAGCGGGTCTTCTGTACGTGGGTTGTCGGACGTGACGACCACATGGTCGGCAGCAAGAGCTGCAGCACCCATGATGGGTCGCTTCGTTGCATCGCGGTCGCCACCACATCCGAACACCACGATAACGCGGCCTTCCGTGATGCCGGAAACCGACGCGATGGCCTTCTCGAGCGCGTCTGGGGTGTGCGCGTAGTCGACAAACACGCTCACGCCGCCGTCGTTTTCCACGTGAACACGCTGCATGCGACCATTCACCTGGGGCGATGTCTCGAGCGCCTTCACGATGGTGTGCACGGGAATTCCAAGCTCGATTCCAATGCCAAAGGCCAGCATGATGTTCGACACGTTGAACCTGCCCACGAGCGGGTAGCTGAAGCTGTAGTGCGTCCCGCGCACGTCAAGCGTCACGTCGGTGTGCGTGGTGTGGTAGACAACCTCCACCGGATGGATGAGCGCACTGCGGTTGAAGCCCACCGAAATGATGTGATCTTCGGCTTGGGAACAGCGGGCGAGCAGCTTGCGGCCCCATTCATCGTCGATGTTGATCACGCGCTTCGCAGGGTAGTCCTTGGAAAACAGGCGAGCCTTCGCCTCGAAGTACGACTCGAAGTCGTTGTGATAGTCGAGATGGTCTTGCGTAAGGTTCGAAAACGCCGTGACCTCGAACTTCGTGCCCCATGTACGTTCCAGGTCGAGAGCATGGGAACTTACTTCCATGGCGACCACGTCGCAGCCCGCCTCGCTCATACGCGCGAAAATGGCCTGCAGGTCGCGGGATTCGGGCGTGGTGTGCGCGCTACGCTCGAGAACGTTGCCGATGCGGACGCCAACGGTTCCGATCACGCCCGTGTGCTTGCCCGCCACGCTGGCCATGTGCTCGACCAGGTATGTGGTCGTGGTCTTGCCGTTGGTGCCGGTGATGCCCACGAGCTTGAAATCACGCGACGGCTGCCCGTAGAAGTTCGAGGCGGCCAGCGCCATGGCCTGACGCGAGTCGGATACCACGACTTCGGTGACGTCGCTGGCATCGGCCAGGTAGACCTTGCGCTCAACCACGAGCACCTTCGCACCACGGTTGATGGCGTCTTGGGCAAACGAATGCCCGTCCACCTTCAACCCGACGATGCAGAAGAACGCATCATGGGGCACCACCATGTCGCTGCGGAAGGCTATGCCCTCCACCATTTCGTTTTCGTTTCCGATGATGGTGCAATCCAGACCGGAAAACAGTTGCTTGCAGGTCATGCCCATGGCAGCGCTCCTTTACTCCGGGGTGATCTCGTAATGGTTGATGGCGAACGTCATTATATCTCGAAAGGCGGGGGTCGTTAGCCTGTCGCCAGGAACATCCGTTACCCCCACAAAACACACGAGCGAAGAATTCGTGTCGGGAAGATAGCCCACGAAGCTGATGTTGTAGGCGTCGGTTCGGTAAAGCCCGTTATCGCCCACGAACTCGGCGGTGCCGGTCTTGCCTGCAGGCTCGAAGCCGTCGATCTGGGCATCGGTGCCAGTGCCCTCCTCCACCACCGACTGGAGCATGCTCGTGATGGGCGCGATGGCATCGGTATTGCGTATCACCCGCTCGGTGGAGTATTCCTCCACCTCTCCCGTCTGGGGCTTCGACAGCAGGAAGTGCGGAGTGCACTCGACACCGTCGTTTACGAGCGCGCCATAGAAACGCGTCACCTGAAGGGGTGTGACCATGACGCCCTGGCCGAAGCTCACGTTGTAGCACTGGATGGTGGACCACTCGCTCGGCTCGGTAAGATAGCCGGCCGACTCGCCGGGATAATCCACGCCCGTTGGCTCGGTGAGGTTGTATTCCACGATCTTGTCATAGAGCCTGTCGAAGCCCAGGCGCTTGGCCGAAAGAGACATGCCCACGTTCGATGAATCCCTGATGATGGTGCGCATCGACATCTTCTCGTCGCCTCGGTAGTGCGCGTCGGTGACATAGTATTCGTCGGCGGGCAGCGCAGCCGGGCAGAAGATGGTGGTATCGGGGGTGACATCGAGCTCTTCGAACACGGCGGTCATCGAAATGGTCTTGAAGATGGATCCAGGTTCGTAGGCCGTGGTGATGCTCGTGAGGTTCATGGCCTCTTCCTGGTAAGTCTCGCGGTCGCCGGGATCGAGGAGCGGATAGGTTGCCATGGCCAAGATGTCGCCGGTCGCCCCATCGTAGACGATGGCGTTTCCACCCTTGCCCTGGATTTCGGCCACGGCAGAGGCCAGGCGGTTTTCCAAGTACTCCTGCATTTCCACGTCGATCGAGATCACGATGTCTTGACCGTCGACGGGGCTTTTGCGCTCGTGCAAGCCACCTGCTATCGGGTAGTCGTTCGCGCCGCGCTCGACCACCATCTCGCCGTCTTCGCCGCGCAAGATTTCGTCGTAGTACAGCTCTAAGCCGGTCAGACCGTTGCCGTCTACGTCGCACACACCTACCACCTGGCCAGCCGTCTGACCACACGGGTAGACGCGCTTGGAATCGTCGAGCTGGTAGATGCCGGCCATCTCGAGGTCGGCCACGCGTTGGGCCAGATCGATGTCGGCTTTCTGGTAGACATAGGCAAACGAGGTGTCCTCCATCTGCAGGGCTTCCTCGTAATCGGAGCTCTTGCCGCCTAGGATCGCCGCAAGCTGAGTGGCGGTACCCTTGACGTCTTTTACCTCATAAGGGTTGCAATAGATGGTCTTCGCATCGACGCTGGCCGCGAGCACGGTACCATTGCGGTCGTAGATAGTACCCCGTTTGGCCGGCTGATCGACATAGATGGTGCGGCTGTCCTGAGCCTTTTCGGCGTTTTCCGGACCGACGATAGCTGTCAGGTACACGAGGCGCACGAGTATTACAGCAGCTAAGATCATGAACATGAAGACAATGAAGCTTATGCGCGCAGGGTTCACCGACTCGGTGGGCACAGCCGCCACACGTGAACGCAGGGGCTTCGAGCCCCTGCTGTCATTGCTTTTCCGGTCGTTTCCGCGAGCCATGGGCTACCCCACGGAAGCTGCAGCCAAGCTCTGCGAAAGCGAAAGGTTGCCCTCGGCGTCATAGGCCACCACATCTTGGCCCAGCATGAGGGTTTCGGTGGCATAAGGAGCGCTCATGCCCATCTGCCTTGCATCACGCTTCACGTTCGTCGGGCTACCCATGGTGCTCTCCTGCACCTCGAGGTTGGCGCTGGTGGAGCGAACCTCGTCGATCTGAGCCGAGATCTGCTCGTTTTCCAGCATGACGTTTACCGTGGCAGTATGAATGGCGATGCGCGCGAACGATATCACCGCGAACAGGACCACGAACACGATGGCGATGCGCGCGAAGGTAACGACCTGCGGAGATACGGTCTCGATGGGACGACGTGCATGAACGACGCGAACGCGCTCCGCCTGACGCGGAGCACGCACGGCGGAACCGCGCATGTATTCGTAATCATATGCTCGAGCAGCTCCTGACACGGAATGCCGCCTTCCTCATCTCGTCGTTCGTTTCAGCTTCGTTTCCGATGAGGGTTACAGCTTCCGAGCAACCCGCAGTTTTGCACTGCGCGCGCGGGGATTGCGTGCAACCTCCTCGGCGGATGCCACGATGGGCTTGCGCGTCACGACTTTCAATATCGGCACGTTCCCGCATGTGCACACCGGCAATTCCGGCGGGCAGGTGCATCCTTGCGCGTGCTGCGCGAAGATGTCTTTGACTATGCGGTCTTCGAGCGAGTGGTAGCTGATGACTGCGATGCGCCCACCGGGCGCAAGCCAGCGGATGGCAGCTTCCAACCCCGATTTCAGCACGTCGAGTTCGCTGTTCACCTCGATGCGCAGCGCCTGGAACGTGCGTTTGGCCGGATGCCCCCCGCTGCGCCTGGCGGAAGCGGGAATGGCAGCCTTGATGATCTCGACCAGCTGATCGCTCGTTTCGATGGGCTCCTTCTGGCGCGCCTTCACGATGAACTCCGCGATGCGGCTCGCCCACTTCTCTTCAGAGTAGATACGGATGATCCGAGTGAGATCTGCTGCGTTGTAGTGGTTCACGATCTCTGCGGCGGTTATGGTTTGTTTCCCCGGATCCATCCGCATATCAAGTGGGGCCGTCTCCTTGAAGGAGAAGCCACGGGACGGCGTGTCAATCTGTACTGACGAAACTCCCAGGTCGAACAGCATCGCATCGACCGCAGGCACGTCAGCTGAAAGAAGCAGCTCATCCAAGTTGCCGAAGTTGCCACGCAGGAGCACGGTTTCCGGACGCTGGTCTTCGGGCAGCGCCAGGAGCCGAGTTTGAGCGGCGGCAAGAGCCACCTCATCCTGATCGATGCCGATGAGCATGCCTCCATGACCGATGCGCTTGGCTGCTTCGACAGAATGCCCTGCTCCGCCGAGTGTAAGGTCCGCGAACGTGTTCTGTGGTTCTAGCTGCAATTGTTCGAGACACTCGGCGAGCAGGACCGGTATGTGCCGATATTCACTTGTCATGGTGCATATGCCTATCTAGCCGAACATGGCGCCGAAATCATATTCGGCATTCATGCTGTCAAAGCGCTGAGCATCCCAGACCTCGAAGTAACCCGTGTTCCCCACGATGACCACTTCCTTGGTGATGCCCACCAGGTTGCGCTGACCTGCTGGAAGCAGGATGCGGTTGGTGGAGTCTATGTCGACGTCCTCGGCGTTTTGCTTGAACCATCGGCGCATGGCGACATGCTGCTTGTCGGTCTCGCTGAACTTCCCCAACTTCTCTTCCAGCATCCGGGCAACCCAGGCATTGAAGTCCTTCTGCTCGAAAACCCTCAGGCAATCGAACATGGGGTCCTTCGTAACCACGAGGTCCTTGCCAAGGTCCTTGCGAAACTTCGCCGGCAGAGACATGCGCCCTTTGGCATCGATCTTGAAACGGAACTGGCCGTTGAGATCAACGATCTTCTCCGTTTCTTCCATGTCTTCCCTTCGAAATCCCACGAGGCCTTTGCGTGCTTTGCATTTTATCCCACTTTGCTGCACATCGCAACACAATATGGCATTTTCCGATAAACGGACTGCACGTTTCACCATGTCAAGACGCAGGAACCCTGCACCCTACATGCAGCATGCAAGACTTCGTAGACCACGACATATTGTATCTGAAAGGCATGATTCGTTGGCTATCTATCCACTCGCCTGATGTGGATTTTCCGTCAAGTGAACACAGCTGGCGAATGCATTCCGCCAAAAGCTCTCCCACAACACCACACGATGCGCAAAACTGCCACGCACGAAACGAAGGCGTTATCTGCAGCGCAGCCGAAAATGGAATATCAGCTGCTCTTCATGTGAGCGCGCGGGTGCGCGTGGATGTATTCTTCCCTGATGTGCGCCCGCTGCACATGCGTGTATATCTGCGTGGTCGAGATGTCGGAATGCCCGAGCATGTCTTGGATCACGCGCAAATCGGCACCACCTTCCAGCATGTGCGTAGCGCACGAATGACGCAGGACGTGTGGATGCATGTTCTTCACGCCGATCTGCATACCGCAACTCTGAACCAGCTTGAACACGCTTTGGCGCGATAGCCGCCCACCCCTTGCATTCAGGAACACGGCGTTGGTGGCAACTGATTGCGGTCGAACCAGCTTGGGCCTGCCGTCTTGGAGATACAAGTCAAGAGTGCGAGCCGCTTCGCCTGAAATGGGCACGACACGCTCCTTGCCGCCTTTGCCCATCACGAGCATGAAGCCCTCGCTCAAATCGATGCGATCGCAATCGAGGCCGCATAGTTCGCTCACGCGCAGCCCGCAGCCGTAGAGCACTTCCAGCATCGCCCGGTCACGAAGCCGCAATGGGTCGGCGCCAGTTACGGATTCAAGCATTTGGCACACCTGCTCGATGCTCAGAACTTCGGGCAGGCGTTGCGGCTTGCGCGGCATCGGTATGGTCTCGGTGGGGTTGCGTTCGCAAAAACCTTCGCGCACCAGGAAGGAATGAAACGCCTTCAGGCTGGCAAGGCTGCGCTGCAGGCTCGAAGACGCATAACCGCGCTTGGTGAGCAGGTAGTCTTCGAAGGCGACCACCGTCAAACGTTCGACCTGGTCAAACGATTGCAACGGAGCTTCTGCGAGCCCAAGTTCGGGGTCGGTGAGAAATGCCAGGTACACACGCAGGTCGTGCTCGTAGGCGCGCACCGTAAGTGGCGAGGAGCCACGCTCCACGCTCAGGTACGACACGAATTCCCGAATCAGTTCCTCCATTGCGGCCTATCGCATGATGCGGTCGTGGTTCACCGGGTGATAGAACAGCTTTTCGACCTCATGGAAACCGCGGGTCTGGCCCAAAGCCCACATGGTCTTTGCCACGAGCGCCTCGCAGGCCATATCACCTGCCATCAGCATGCCACCGCGCTGCACGTACGCGTGGCCCACTTCGTAAACGCCCATGTCGAAGCCTTCTTCGAATGCCTGGGAGGTGGCAACTATGATGCGACCCGAATCGAGCCACTCGAACACGGCATCTAGCCAATCCGGCGAGCTGGGAATTCCCCCGAGCCCGAAGCCCTCGATGATCACGGCATCCAAATAGGGCATGAGCGCCTTCAGAACCCGTGCATCCATGCCAGGCACGAGCTTTAAGATGCCCACGCGAGTGTCGAGCTTATCGTAGAAGCGCACGTCGCCTTCCGTTTTGCCCAAAGCAGTCACGCTGCGGCGAACGGTTCCGTGAAGCATCTCGGCAACAACGGGCAGGTTCACGCTCTCGAAAGCCCTCAAGCTGAACGTGCGCCTCTTGGTGGCACGCGTACCTGCTATGGCAACGCCGCCGAATACCAGCGTCGTGTC
Source organism: Eggerthellaceae bacterium (assembly GCA_045118335.1). Classification (GTDB taxonomy): domain Bacteria; phylum Actinomycetota; class Coriobacteriia; order Coriobacteriales; family Eggerthellaceae; genus W1P20-047. The sequence continues at coordinate 13,192 of JBGUXY010000035.1, read as the reverse complement.
GCGCGAATCATCATCGACCAGGTAGAGCAGGCTATCGCGAAGGTTCAGCGTCGCATCGGTGCAGGTGTTGTTGATGGGCAGCTGCGAGCCGGTAATCGCAATGGGCTTGTCGTTGCCCTGGATAAGGTATGAAAGCCCTGCGGCGGTGTATGACATGGTGTCGGTGCCATGCGTAACCAAGAAGCCGTCGTAGCGCTCGTAGTTTTCGCGGATGACGCGCGCGATTTCGATCCAATGCGATGGTGTCACATTGGTGCTGTCCACCCTGAAGAGGTCGACGGTTTCAAGCTTGCACAGCTTTTTCTCATCAGGCACGAACTCGAGCAGCTGATCGCCGGAAAGCCCCGGCACCAGGCCGTCGGGAGTTTCCTTGCAGGCAATGGTCCCACCTGTGGCGATCATCAAAATGTTCTTCATGGCTCCTCCTGCTGTTTCAGGTAGCTCGTGAAATAGAATCGGGCATGCCATTTTCTGCGTTTCCGCACCCTGCTTGCGGTTCCTGAAACGGTATAATAACTCAGTTCAACGACGCTGGCACACAGCACAGCTGCATGAAAGGGTGGTAGGCTCATGCGCATCGGTTTCGACAATCAGAAGTACATCGAGCTCCAGGCGGCGCGCATCCGCGAAAGAATCGACCAGTTCGGCGGCAAGCTTTATCTGGAATTCGGCGGCAAGCTGTTCGACGACTACCACGCCGCCCGCGTGCTTCCCGGCTTCGAGCCCGACACGAAGATCAATATGCTGAAAAGCATCGTCGACGACGTCGAGGTCATCATTGCCATCAACGCTAACCACATCGAGAAGAGCAAAATACGAGGTGACCTGGGCATCACCTACGAACAGGAAGTCTTGCGCCTTATGGACATGTTCCGCACGCTCGGGTTCTACGTGAGCAGCGTCGTGATCACCCAGTACTCCGGGCAGCTCGACGCCGACGCGTTCCGCCGCCGCCTCGACAGCTTGGGCATCTCGAGCTACCTGCACTATCCCATAGCAGACTACCCGTTCGACATCGAGCACATCGTCAGCGACGGCGGATACGGCAAAAACGAGTTCGTGGAAACCACACGCCCGCTCGTGGTTGTTACCGCACCCGGGCCGGGCAGCGGCAAGATGGCGACGTGTCTGTCGCAGATATACCACGAGCACAAACGCGGCATGAAAGCCGGCTATTCCAAATATGAGACGTTCCCCGTTTGGAACCTACCGCTGAAGCACCCGGTGAATATCGCCTACGAGGCTGCAACGGTCGACCTCAACGACGCCAACGCCATCGATCCGTTCCATTTGGAAGCCTACGGCGAGACCACGGTGAACTACAACCGTGATATCGAGATCTTCCCCGTTCTGAAATCGATGATGGAGCGCATGCTCGGCGAAAGCCCCTATCAATCGCCAACCGACATGGGTGTGAACATGGCGGGCTGCGCCATCATCGACGACGAAGCCGTGTGCGAAGCCGCCAAGATGGAAATCGTTCGCCGCTTCTTCCAGACGGCTGTCGCGGCGAAGCGTACTGGCCAGGGCGAAGAACAGGTTGCAAAGCTCGAACTGCTCATGAACAAGGTGGGCGTGAACCAAAACCTCTCGCCTGCACGCAGTGCGGCCCTGTTGAAGGAAGAGGCAACGGGTGGCCCGGTGGGCGCCATGGTCATGCCTGACGGAGCCGTGGTCACAGGCAAGACATCGACGCTTCTGGGCGCAGCATCGTCGCTGATCATGAACGCGCTCAAGTACCTTGCCGGCACCGAAGACGTGGAAGTGATCACCGATAGTGTCATCGAGCCCATTTGCCGGCTGAAGACCGAATACCTGAACCACAAAAACCCGCGTCTACATTCCGACGAGACGCTCATCGCTCTTTCGGTAAGCTCCATAGCCAGCACAGAGGCGGCACAGCTGCTCGATCATATCCACGAGCTGTCAGGATGCGATGCGTTCTTCAGCGTGATCATCTCACCCACCGACGAGAAGCTCTACCGCACGCTGGGCATAAACGTGTGCTGTGAGCCGAAGTACGAACTGCGCCGTTATTACCACAAATAGCAAAAGCGCTGGTCGTATTACCATGGGCAATCCGTTTGACTTCAACGGCGATTGACCCACGGGCTCGGATGACACTTTTTCGCCACCGTCGTCAACGTCAGAATACCGAGAATGCACTTGCCAAACGCTGGGCCCGGATACGTTACGATAGCGCGTGAAGGCACGTTTTCACGAAAGAAGCTGGAGGATACGTTGAACATTGCCGTTTATTGCGGGTCAGACGCCGGCGGTGACCCGATTTACCAGAAAGTCGCCCGCGATCTGGGTCAATGGATAGCCAAACACGGGCATGGGCTTGTATATGGCGGAAGCTCGGTAGGGCTTATGGGCGTGGTATCGGCAACGGTGATGAATGGCGGTGGCCAAGTGATTGGCGTGGAGCCGCGGTTTTTCCTCGAAGCAGGAGTCGCGCAGCACGACCTTACCGAGCTCATCGTGGTGGAAACGATGTCGGAGCGCAAGGCGAAGATGATCGACCTTGCCGATGCCTTCGTGGCTTTACCAGGCGGCGTCGGAACGTTGGAGGAAATATCCGAGATCATGGCACGCATCCGCCTGGGGCTCACGAGTGCTCCTTGCGTGCTTTTGAACGTGAGCGGCTATTACGACGACCTGCGAAACATGTTGGACAAGATGGTCGAGCACGGATTCCTAACACCGCAGGAGCGCGCCGCCATCTCGTTCGCAGACGATGTTCCCGAAGCGGCAGCAGTCCTGACCAGCAAGCATGGGAAGAGCTACGTTGGCTTCTTGGCCCCCGAGCTTCGGGGGCCTGACATGCGGGATCATTCCATCATGTTGGATTCTTCGACCTTGCTCACGTAGAAGCGCATGAACCGCTCCAAGGGCTTGCGCAGCGCCAGGCCAAGTAGAAGCGCCGGCACCAAAAACACCGCAACGTAGAACATGCTGATCCAAAAGTCGTTCTGATAGACGCCCATCATCGCTGCGCGTAGCGCATTCACCACATGCGTCGCGGGGAGAAACGGGCTGATCTTTTGCACGAATCCCGGCATGAGCTGCAGAGGATACGATCCACCACACCCCGTTACCTGCACGATGAGCATCAGCACCGCGATACCCTTGCCCAAGTTCTCGAACGATAGCACCAACGTGTAGATGAAGAACGCAAACACCAGGCCGGAAAACCAGAGGCAGAACAGGTAGAGTGCGGGATGTGTGACCTGAACCTGCAGGAAGAACATGTTGCCCAAAGCCAGGAGCGTCGATTGGCATAGCGAAAGCAGTGCCACCACGCCGAAGCGGCCGAAATACAGATGGCGCGGCTTCGGGTTGCGAAGGCGTTGCTCGCCCCGCTGCGAGACGGCGGGCTTCATCGCCACCATGATCAGAATTGCGCCCACGAACAGCGCCAACGTGGTGTATATGGGGCTCATGGACGAACCGAAGTTCTCGCTGGTAAACACCGCCTTGCGCTCGACCTGCACGGGCGCAGACAGTGCGCTGGCCATGCTTTCCACGTCGGTTCCGAGCAGCTGCTTGAGCGTATCTACATCTTGCGAGGTGATAGCGGCGTCTATGGCATCGGAAAGGTCGCGCAGGCTTTGGGACGCGTTATGCAGATCGCCCGAGGCAACGTTCACCTTCTGGGAAGCCGTCCCCAGGGAAGCAGCAGCCGAGTCAACCGATCCCGTGAGGTCTTCTCCTATCGTGTTAAAATCGGCCATGCCTTGCCCAAGATCGGCGTTGAGCACGTCGATATCCGCCGCCAGCTGCTGGATGCCAGGCTTGATGTTCTGCTCGAAATTGGCTTTCATGGTGTCGATGTCGGCTTTCGCCTGCGCTGCTTCCTGCTTCACCAAATCGGCCAGGGCTTGCGCATCGGTGTTTCCTTGCTCCAAGTTGTTAGCCGCCGAGTTCAGCGAGTCGCGCACGTCCCCCAAAGCCACAATCTCAGCGTTCACCGTCGTGATGGTTTGGTTAATCACGTCTGCAAACTCGGGAAGCTCGTTAGCCAGAGTATTCAGGTCGTTTGAAACTTCGACGAGAGCCGCTATCCTGTTGTCGATTACGGTCGCCTCGTTGCGCAGTGCGGCTGCAGCGTCTTGCGTGTCGGTAGAGGCTGTCGCAAACAGCTGGTCGACCTGCCATTGAAGGTCTTCCATCGCAGTGGCGTTCTGGTCGAGAGCCCCTGCGAGCTCATCCACCGAAGCAACAAGGTCTGCAGACAGCACCGTAAGCGTCTGCCTGCCGTCTTCCGCTGTACCGACGATGTTGTCAACCTGCACGCAGGTATTGTCGATAAGACTTGCCGAGCTTGCCACCAGGTCCTGAGATTCAACCGCCAGGTTCGCGTAGAGCTGCAGCACCTCTGCCGTCTGGTCCATGCGGTCGGCAGCGTGGCGCATGCGGTCGGCGAGTTCGGCTATTTCCCCTTCCGCGTCTGTATCCTCGGCAACCTGAGACAGGGTATCGGCGAATCCCAAAGCCGCTTCGGATACGGTATTGGCAAACTCCGCGTTTATCTCGTAGGAGATGGCATCGGCACCGGCCTCGGTGATGCGCGGAGTGATGGCGTTCTTTTTCTCGTTCACATAGTAGTAGATGGTCGCATGCTGCATCTCGTCGGTGTAAAACGTGAGCATGTCGCGGCTGAAGGTATCCGGAATGACCACGGCAGCGTAGTAACGGCCTGCCTTCGTGCCTTCGATTGCGTCTTCTTCGGTGGTGAACACCCAATCTATCTGGTCGTTTCCACGCAACCCGGATACGACCTTGTCTCCGACGTTGATCTCGATGGGCAGCAGGTCGCTTTCGTAGCCCGCATCGGAGTTAGCAACCGCCACCTTGAGGTTGCCCGTGTTGTCGAAAACGTCCCAGCAGGCCATGTTGTTGTACCACGCGAACATCGAGGGAAGAATGATCAGGCCCACCATGAGGATGGTGCTCATGACATTCGTGAAAAGGTGCGACACGTCATCGCGAATAATCTGCCAGATATTACGCATCGTGCACCTCCCCTTCTATAGCTGAATCTCGCGGACCATCACCCGTGGAATCGGGGGCATCCGACTCTGGAGCCTCCAATTCGGGCTCGGGGGCTTCAAGCTCGTAGTCTTCCGATTCGGGCTCGGGGGCTTCCGGCTCCGTGGTTTCGGGCTCGGGGGCTTCCGACTTCATGGCTATCGAATCCAAGGGATGCCTTTTCAAACGGGCATCAAATGACGTGATGTGCATATTCGCTTTCACCAAGTGCTCATGCACCGAAATCAGCTTGAGTACGTGCTCATGGGACATGCTCGCAAGGTTCATCTGGCGCTCGAAGCTGTAACGCAGCGACTCCACCACAACCAGGAAGATAGAAAGGCCCAACAACCCCAAAAAGCACATGGTGAGCAACGTTTCCTTTTCCGTGGTGGTAAGAGCGAACAGGAACACCACCGCCACCGGAACGGCGATGCCGACCGCGATGGACCCCCTGATGAGCTGTGGATATACCCTGCTGAACCTTTCATAGCGATCGGCAAGATTCTGATGGTAGTCTTCACGCTCCGAAAGGATGCGAGCCACCTGCGAGAGGCGGTATGGACGCGCGGGAGTTACGACCTCGCCACCGTTGAACAAGTCGCTTTCTCTAACCTGCTTTGCAACCATGCGGTTCACGTTTGCCATAAGCGGGTGCAGCATCAAGCCCAACGCCAAAAACGCAAAGAAGAACACACTCATGATAGACAAGTCGTGGATGAAATAGCTTCCGTAGAAACCGCAGATAGACTCGCGCATGGCATCGATTCCATACGTGAACGGAAGGAACGGGTATATGGTCTGGAAGAAGTGCGAGGTGAGCTCGGGCGGATAAAGACCCGTCGCACCCGGAATCTGAGCGAATACCAACACGAAGCATATGCCCATGCCGATATGCTGGAAAGACAGCGAAAGGGCATAGATGATGCTCAGGTACGTAAGCGACGCGAGAGCCGATGCCAGGAACAGGGCGGCAACGTTTGCAACATGCACGCCCAAAAGCATCGTGCCGATGCAGCAGATAATCGCCTGCCCTATGACGATGAGAGCGAACAGGGCGAACCTGCCAAGGTAGCGCTGCGACAACGTGAGGTTGCCTATCCCCTCGGAATCGGCTTCCTTGCGCATGACGATCATGAGCATGAACGCCCCAATCCAAAACGTCAGGTTCATGAACAGCGGAGCCATTGCAGCTCCATACGAGTTGGGCGAATAGAACGTGACTGTCTCCAATTCCGTGGGAGAACCCATGAAATCGGAAATGCTGCTTGCATTGAGCGTGCCATTATCCAGTAGATTCGCGATGATGCTGGATTGGCCAAGCGCGCGAACATCGGTTGTGACCTGGTCCAAATCACCTTGCAAGCCAGCCACGAGCTCATCTGTCTGCGATATGGCCAGCTTCGAGTCCTCGAGCACGCCATTGAGCTGGTCTAGGCACATCTGCGCCTGGACGATAACGAGCTGCTGGTTCGATACCGCAATGGACAGGTTCGCCATGATGACCGAAACCTGGCCCAGCGTGGCATTGATGGTAGGGGCAGTGGACCCGAACAAAATGTCCGAGAAAGTACGCGCGTTGTTGGAGGCCTGCTGCGCATCCGTCGCCAATGCCGATGCCGTATCCTGAGCAGCCACGGAAGTGTTGTAGACATCCCAGCTTAGAGCAACCACTTCATCGACGTTGACCTGAAGCTCACTTGCACGTGACTCGATATCGGCGGCAGTTCCATCGAGCTTTGCCTTGGCGGGATCGTCGTCGGGCAGCGTAGCCGCCCACGAGCGCAAGATAGAAGCCGCATCGTTCATGGCATTCACCACTTGTTGGGCCTCTCCAGCCGCTCGGTTGATTTCGGTTTGAGCTGTGCCCGCTGCCGACGTTATGTTCCCGGCAACAATGGAAACATTCGAAGCCACCGCCGCCACCTGTGCCAACACGTCAGCAAGAGACGATATGCTGCTGCTGGAAATACCCGCCAGTTCCGTTTGCACGTTGGCAGCTTCGACCGATACGTCCTGCAAAACGACAGCTGAATCGTTCATCATCACCGCAGCGTCATCGAGGGCAGCACGTGCTGTGCCAGCCTTGTCCTGGGCGTTTTGTGTGGCCTGCTCGATTTCCGCCAGGGAATCCCTGACCTGCTGAAGCGATGCCATGGCTTCATCGACCTTCGTGTTAGCCTGTGACTCCGTCGTGTCGATATCTTCCTTGGCATCGTCGATAGCCTCGTCCACCGATCCCGCGACAGCATCGCTTACTGCCTTGACGAACATCGAATTGATGGTCTGGTCGAGCGCTGTGGCTCCCGCATCGGTGATCTTCGGAGAAATGGGCCCGAGCTTTTCGTTCACGTAGTATTCCAGCTTGGGCGATTTCACATCCCCCGTGAGAGGCGAAATCAAGCACTCACTGAAATCAGACGGGATGACGTAGACGGCATAGACGTCGCCGGACTTCAAGTCATCCATGGCGGTGTCGTAGTCTTCGATGACCCAAGACAGCTTGTCGTTTTCCTGCAACGCCTCGACGATGCTCTCGCCCACGTTCAGCTCGCCCGTGAGATCGTTTTCGGCGCCCTGGTCCTGGTTGACCACGCACACGCGGATGTTTCCCGTGCTGTCGTAGGGGTTCCAAAAGCCCAACACGTTGTACCAGGTGTACAGAGACGGCATTACCAGAATCGCCGCAATCACTATCAGAGCAGCAGGGGCCTTCAGCAGACGCATCGTGTCGCGTTTGAGAACATGCAGAATATTATCCATCTACCCCATCACCTCCATGCGCTGCATGATAGCAAACCATCGTGGTATTGCACGATTAAGGCACCCGTCCAACCCCATTCAGTCTGCCTATGCGCCGTAAACGGTTATCGAAAACAGTGGCTGCCCTTGTCCTAGTTGCTGATCTCTTCCACGAAACGGTCCATTTGAGCGTAGTGTTGTTTCCTTCGCTCGGCGATGCGCTCCATGATTTCCTGATCACGTTGTTTGCGTTCCTCGACACGACGGTTGCGCAGCTGCGCTCTTTCCTCGAAGCGCTCTTCGCGCGCCATGTCCTCCTCTACAGCCTCGAAGATGAGCCGGCGGTCGTTTCGCTGCCGATATACCTGATTCAAGCTCTCGGGCTCGATGAAGATGCGGGAAGTCTGCGGATATTCTTCGATGATTGCGGACTCTATCCGGTCAACCGCTTGGAGCACTTCCCCTTCGTCCATATCGGCACGAAACGTCACATCCATGGTGACCAGCAGCTCTTCCGGAGCCAAATACAACGAAAGCACACGTCCGCACTTGATGGTTGCAGGATCTTTTTCCACGAGGGACACCACGTCGTTTATCTCTTCCGGAGTCATGCCCTCGCCGATTACCAAATCGTAGGTTTCGCGTAGCAGGAGGAGGGCGATGAACGCCATGATTGCGCCGATGATGACCGAAGCCCACGAATCGATGACGTAATTGCCCGTCGCCACCGATGCGATGTTGCCGACGAGCGCCACGACCATGCCTCCCACTGCAGCCGAGTCTTCCAGAAAGACGGTGATGTTCGTGGGGCTTTTCGACTCGCGGATATAGCGCATGATGCGCATGTCCCCACGAGCCTTGTTCACGGTGCGCACAGCCACCGAAAGGGACACGCCCTCGAATGCGATGCCAATTGCCAAGACGATGTAGTTGATGAGCGGGTTCGCGATGGGGGTGCCACCCTCCATGACTCCCTGCATACCTTCGTACATGGCGAAACCGCCACCCAGAACGAAGATGACGAGCGCAACCGTGTGGCTGTAGAAGTACAGTTCCGTTCCGTATCCGAACGGATGCTTCGCATCTGGTTCGCGCTTGGACCTCTTTTCGCCCACAAGCAAAAGCGAATCGTTGATAGCATCAACCATCGAGTGAATACCCTCGGAAAACATGGCGGACGAACCCGTCAGTGCAGCGGCGATGAATTTCACGGTGGACACGGTGACCCCTGCGATAACCGCTATAACAACGGTGGCGTTGGCCCGAAGCTTCTCGGACGCGCTCAGGTTCGCGTCCGCCTCGCGCCTGCGCCTCGCACGTGCTTCGGGACTGTCGAAATCGCTTACATTGGCCAATGCCGAACTGCCAGGTTGACTCTCGTCTTGCATGGTAAACCTCCACATAGCCCAATCTGCGCAGGCGCGCCTCGAACGCACCTGCGAGCATGTTTGAAATGTGCTATAAAAGTACCATAAATCAAGTAAGAACGATTGTGACAAAACGTGTTTTAAAGAGCACCTGCTATGAGATAGGCCTTGGCGTCGAGGGGATTTCCCGCTCGCCAACGAAATTTCAGGAACGCAGGATAGCAGTACAGGATGCTACTCTCGAATCCCAGGGATGCCCGCTTGGCGAACACGGTGTCCGCGAGCAGACGCCATCGATTGTCTGCTAGCCCCCAGGCTTCCACCTGGCGCATGAGATCGCCAGCTGCCCCATCTGGGTCGAATGCCTGTAAACTGGATTTGCCGGGCGGCTGGGCAAATCGCACGCTCGCTGCGAACGTCTCGCTGGCACAGCCTTGAGAGTCCACGTCGAACTGGAACTCTAACTGCAACGGCAGCTTCGCCATCAACTGGCAGCGGGGCACGAGCGTGTCGCCTAGCTTGGCCATCCCCATCTGGATAAGATGCGCTTCCAGCAGCGTGGAATCGCTGGCATATGCCCGCTGAAGATCCTCATCCGGAATGCATTCGACGCGCAGGTTGTGACCTGGCCTCCCGGGGAAGACACCTGCATAACATGCAAACCACCCAGCAGGCAAACTGGCAGCGAAGGCACGGAACGCCTGCACTGCATCGGGCCTTCCCGCAGCTTCCAGAAAACCGCATGTTACCTGGATATCGCTGGAGTTCACGAGCAGCTGCACGGCAGGACGATCGACGTCTCCCCTTCCGATATCCCAACTCAAGGCCAGTTGCCTCACACCGCGCTCTTGCTCGGAAAACCATTGGAAAACAGCAGGATTGCCACCTGTGCAATCTTCGGCAAAGGTCATATCGGGAAAAACGTCTTCACGCGATGTAAGAGCATGCAGGTCGAACCATGGTTCACCTGTAAGCGGAAGCTCGAACCAGAGCTCGGGAAATGTATCGCAAGCCAAGCTGCGCTCGAAGGCAACGCCCGCTGCTGGCGCGCTGTCTCCAAACAGAATCTCCTCACGGCCATCCTTTGCCGCAAGTGCGTAAATCATCTTGTAGAGCATCGAAAAACGCAATGCGGACCCCTCCTTCCGGTATCGGCACGTCAATGGACCATGAAGACCCTCGACCAGCGAGACATCGATTGGAGGCGATTAGAACAGCCCGGCGCCCTTTGCCCCAAAGTACCCCAAGACTATCACACCCACCACGATACGATACCAACCGAATGCAGTGAAATCGTTGCGCTTGATGTAGTTCATCAGGAACTTGATGGAGACGACCGAAACCACGAACGCCGTGAGTATCCCCACTACCAAAACGCCTATTTCGGTCGTGGACATGACCAAACCGGAGGCCAGGTACTTCAAGACCTTCACGAGCCCCCAGCCCAACATGATGGGAATCGCCAGGAAAAACGTGAACTCCGTGGCCGCTACGCGAGAACAGCCCGCCAGCATGCCGCCGATGATGGTGGACCCGCTTCGGCTAGTACCGGGAATAATCGCCAGGCACTGGAACAGGCCGATAGCTAGCGCGTGCTTGGGGGAGATATCGTCAACCGTGGCAACCTTGAAAATCGCGACAGTATCTTCCCCACCCTTCGCATGGCGACCGCGAGGAACCTGTACGGCAGCCTCACGCTTGCGGTTTTTCCGCTCCATGACGATGAAGATGATACCGTAGAGGATAAGAGCTGCGGCAACCACCGTGGCGTTGTAGAAGTGGTCATGAACCCAGTCATCGAGCGCGATACCAACCACGGCGGCGGGAATACATCCTATCACCACCATACCCCACAGACGCCATGTACCACGGCGCTCCTGCGCGCTCTTGCGTGGGGAAAATGGGTTGAGCTTGTGGAAATACAGGATGATGACGGCCATGATGGCACCGATCTGGATGACCACCAAAAACAGCGCTAGGAACTGTTCAGACACATCGAGCTTCAAGAACTCATCGACCAGGATCATGTGACCCGTCGAGGAAATGGGAAGCCATTCGGTGATGCCCTCTACCAGGCCGATGATGAACGATTTCAGCAGTTCCATTAACACGGGTACAGCACCTCACTATCCAGCGTCTACAGGTGTCTACAGGCCGTGAATGATACTGCAACCGCGTGGCGCCGACAAACGTTGTCATTGTTCCGTTGCCATGAAGGGTCATCCGCACGCGTGGAAAGGGTACTTGCACATGCGAAGCCCTTTTGCAAACTCACGTTACGTTCGGGTTTCGTGGTGCGGATACGCGTTACCATTGCAACAGGGAAAATGAATGTCGCAGTTGGCGATAAAACATTAGGAGCAACCTTGAACACCGCAACTAATTCCAAGCAGACCGTACTCGTGTTCGACTTTGGCGCCCAGTACGGCCAGCTCATCGCCCGCCGCGTGCGCGACCTGGGCGTTTATTCGGAAATCGTGCCATGTGACATCACGGCTGACGAAGTTCGCGAAGCGGCCCCTGCCGCCATCATCTTGTCCGGTGGCCCGGCAAGCGTCTACGCAAAAGACTCCCCCACCATCGACCCTCAGGTTCTTGAGCTGGGAATTCCCGTGCTGGGCTTCTGCTATGGACAGCAAATCATGGCCGTCACTTTGGGAGGTGCCGTGGGTCATACCGAAAAAGGCGAGTACGGCCCGGCAGACATCACACGTTGCGATGGAGGAACCAGCAGGCTGTTCGGCAGCACGCCCAGTCAGCAGACGGTGTGGATGAGCCACCGAGATGCCGTCACGCGTGTTCCAGATGGATTCGCCGTCACGTCGCAGACCTCTATCTGCCCCGTTGCGTCGATGGAATGCGTCGAACGCAAGCTCTACGCTACACAATTCCATCCCGAGGTGCGCCACACGCCATACGGGCAGGATCTGCTGGGTAACTTCCTATTCGGCATCTGCAAGCTGCAGCCAAGCTGGAATATGGAAGGCATCGTGGAAGACGCAGTTGCTGCCATCCGCAAGCAAGTGGGCAAGGACCGTGTGATCTTGGGCCTTTCAGGCGGTGTGGACTCATCGGTAGTTGCAGCGCTCTGTGCCCGTGCCATCGGCAAACAGCTGACCTGCGTGTTCGTGAATCACGGCTTGCTACGCAAGAACGAACCCGAGCAGGTGGAGGAAGTATTCACCAAGCTCTTCGACGTCGACTTCGTGCACGTGCATGCCGAGGAGCGCTATGCCAAGCTGCTCGCCGGCATCACCGACCCCGAGCAGAAACGCCATATCATCGGCACGCAGTTCTGGAACGAGTTCTTCGCCGTGGCGCAGAATCTGGCCGAAGACGGCCGTCCCGTGCAGTTCATGGCGCAAGGCACCATCTATCCCGACATCATCGAGAGCGGCGCGCGCAAGACTGGCGGCAAGGCGTCAACGATCAAGAGCCACCACAACCTGATCCCCTTCCCCGAAAGAGTGCACTTCGACCTGATCGAGCCACTCGACCACTTCTTCAAGGACGAGGTGCGCGCCATGGGAACCGCGCTGGGCCTGCCCGACCACATCGTGTGGCGCCAGCCCTTCCCCGGCCCGGGTCTTGCCATCCGCATTATCGGCGACGTGACGCCCGAAAAGCGCGAAATCTTGAAGAACGCCGATGCCATCGTGCGCGAGGAGCTGGACGCCTACAACGCGAAACTGCTCGAGGAAACCGGCGAGCGCAACAGCGAGCACAGCTGCTGGCAGTACTTCGCCGTGCTGCCCGACATCCGCAGCGTCGGCGTGATGGGCGACGAGCGCACGTATGCACGCCCTGTGATCCTGCGCGCCGTGGAAAGCAGCGACGCCATGACGGCTGACTGGGCGAAGCTGCCTTACGAGGTGCTCGGCCGCATTTCGAGCCGCATCGTGGCCGAAGTGCCGGGGGTGAACCGCGTGGTGTACGACATCACGAGCAAGCCGCCTGCTACGGTTGAGTGGGAATAAGAATTCCCTGTATCTGACGCCTCCGGCGTGCTCGTGCGAGCGCTTCGATGGCCATTCGTGAGCCCTTGGAAA
>JBGUXY010000034.1:0-76516 GCA_045118335.1 Eggerthellaceae bacterium | reverse complement strand
GGGTTTCCCGCGTAAGGAGGCGGTCCGATGCATAGACTTCTCATCAGGAGCGCCTGGACGCTCCCGTTCATTCCCAATGTCTTGCGCAGCCTCATGGACCGGCCCCCGCTCACGAGCTTCTACTATAGTGCCATCAAGGCGAACCTGCGCACCATGAACGCCGTCGCCAGCACGCGCTACCTGCAGTCCATGCACAACGGCACTTTGAGCCCGCTCGACTTCGGCTGCCTCACGGTACAGGACGCGTACTACTGCTACCGCGCCCAGGAAACGCTCGAGCAGCTCCTGGGCAGGATAGACGCGCAAGACCAGCCCGAACTCCACGACCTCGTCGAGGCGAAGCTCGAGGGCTACAACAGCTACAACCGGACCTTCCTGGACGACTGGCACCTGCAGGATTCCACCTGCGTGCTGCCCACGGATACGATGAGGCGCTACTCGGACCACGAACTGCAGGTGGCCCGGGACGAGGACCCCATCTACGCCCTCGTGGCGTATCTCCCCTGCTACTACCTGTGGCCGTGGTTCGCGCGCCAGCTCATGATGAGCCCATGGTACAACCCCGGCGTGTACCAAAGCTGGTTCGAAGGGGTCTACGAGGGAGAGAGCGAAAGCTTCGGCGGCGCGTGGCTGTTGGGCAACTTCATCGAAACGTGGAAAAGCGACGGCAAGCCCTTCGACGAGAACCTGGCACACGACATCTACCGCAAGTCCATGGACTTCGAGCTCCAGGTGTTCAGCGAGGCCTGCGGAGACTGAGCAGTGGACGACTCTGAACAGCGAGCAGGGAGTGAAGGATGAACAGGGGAAAGTGGACAGGACAGCATGATCAGCGAACCACGACAAAAGAACAGGAGACAGAGGAACGCTCATTCCGCCTAAACACTCCTCCACCCCCGTTCATCGAGTCAGCTGCGCCCATCTCCTGTTTATCCTTGTTGTCTCAATCGCAACAAACCGAGCTAGCTGCACCCCTTGACCTCGAGTCCGCACTTGGAACAGCGCTTTTCCCAGTCGATGGTGTGGGGACCTTCGCTGTATGCGCCAAGTGCGCTGTTGTCCTCCTCGGAGATGGTCACCCATTCGTGATACTGCCCGTCTATGCAGGGCAGATCCATGAGCCTGTACGCAAAGACCGTGGACTTTGCCGCAAGCGGGTCCACCTTCCCAAGCAGCTCGCGGAGAAGGTCGGCGTTGTCCATGTGGGAGATCACGCATACCCGGGCTTCGGAGCGCAAGCTGCCGTCGAGGATGAGCCGGTCGAGCACGCTGTTGTCCTGAACCGAAGAAACGGCGAGCTCCATGACCTTGTCGTCTGCCGCCCGCTCGATCACTTCGGCAAGGGCGCCGTCATCCCCCAGCTCGGCAAGCCGTCTTACGGCTGCGTGCCTCAGCAAATCTGCTGAAAACTTCATAGACCTGTACGGGTCCGCCTTGCGGTCGTGGCGAGGCCACTGGGGAGCGTCTTGCTCTGGGTCGCTCACGGCCAGGTCGATGATACGCGCAGCGTCATCCGTTGTGGGCAGCGCGTCGTTTATGGCATTCAACGCATTCTTCTTGACGGCGAGATAGCGCACGAGGACGTTGCGCCTTTCTATCGGCCTCGCATCCAGCAAGTCGCGCTCCAAGAACGACTCGAGCGTGGAGAGGTCGTCGACGTTCATGGCAGCCTGGTAGGCAAGGTCAGCATCCTCCGACGTCATCGCGACCTCGCGGTAGAGAGACTGGTCGTCGAGCTTCTTCAGCGCGTCAACGCGCGCCTCGACCGACGGGGCCTCGGCAACGATGCGGCGAAGCGTTTCCGGGTCGTGGATCCTGATGACGGCATCCTTGGCAATCCAATCCGACCCGTTCATCCATCGCGGTTTGAACAGCTTTTTCATCAATCCCATATGCAGCCACATCCTCTCTCCCCTACCCTGGACGCTTATGCCGCCGCCATGACATCCAACGTTCCGGGTGGCGCCATTATACCTGCGTGTCGGAACCACGCCATGAATATAAGGTCGGGCTTACTCTACTTCATGCACCACTCGTAGCCGCAGTCTTCGCAAAGCCAGTAACGCCCCCCGATAAGCATTACGGTGTTCGTGCTTCCGCACCTCGGGCATTTGACGTCTGGCAAGCAGCCACCGTCATCGGTATCATCGCCGCCGGCGATGGCAGCCAATGCCTCGTCGGGCACGGGGATGCCGGCCTCCTTCGCGAGCGCCAGCAGCTCTTGGACGCTGCCGCACGCGCGCGCTTTCTCCTGCAGCTCGGGGTCCAGGTTCTTAATGTACTCTTCCAGGCTCATCGTTGCCTCCTTTTACATGTGTGCCATGCACTTCCTTGTATGATTATACGATGCAACAAGCAAATCTTTTCACCGCACGCAGATTAACCCATCGCCCCTACCTGCTCCGCCTGATACAGCTCTCGGTATTTGCCGCACGTTTCCATGAGCTCCCCATGAGTTCCACTGGCGAGCACCTTCCCGCCATCGATGAAGAAGATCGATTTCCTCGCCGGTCAAGTCGGGTTACATGTATGCAAGGTTCTCGCGGATGGTGGCATTGAACAGGTAGGGGTACTGGCTTATGAGGGCTATGTAGCCACGCACGCTTTCCGAGTCGTGTTCGGCAAGATCCACATCGTCGAGCAGGATTGTGCCCTTGTCGGGTTCGTACTGCTTGTTCAACAGGTTGAAAAGCGTGCTCTTCCCGCAGCCGCTGTGCCCGGCGAACGCCACCAGCTGCCCTGGCTCCATGGTAAAACTCGTGCTATCGAGCATCTTGTTCCCCGACCTGAGCGACACACCGTAATCCTGGTAGGCAAAACAGACGTCTTTGAACTCGACCTTGCCATCTACATGATCTAGGTGCTTGTCGCCGAAGCGCTCCTTGGGAAACTCGCGGCTGGCGACGAGCGAGCGGATCCCGTCGCCCGCTAGCCTAAGCTCGCACGAAAAATCCGAGAAGTGCATGATGGTGAAGACGGCCTTGTTTCCAAGCCTGGTGTGATAGTTTTACAGCACGACCGCCATGGCGGGCTCGAACCCACCCCGCCACAGCAAGAGCACCACGAGCAGCATGAACGCCAGATCAGCCACGTTGAGCACGCTCGAAGAGACCAGGCGGTGTTTCCAACGCTGCCGCAGCGTTACCTTCTTCGCGCTGTTCGACACCTGCACGCGGTCGTTTATCTCCCGCGAGATTCGGTCCTCGAAATGCAGGGCTTAGATGTCGTGGTGGCCCCGCATCATCATATGCATGACGCATTGGCACATGGTGCTGACATGCACTCTTTTCCTAAAGCTTGAATCCGCGATATGAGCGTAGAATAGTCTGCATGGTGAACCCAACTTGTTTCGCACAAAGCCCCCAAGTGCGATTCTATCTGCGAAAGGAACGTTCATGGACGCCATCTACACACGCGTGAGCATCAGGAAGTACCAGGATAGGCAAGTTGAGCCAGACAAGACCGAGGCAATCCTTCGAGCCGCTATGCAGGCACCATCGGCAGCCAACCAACAACCCTGGGAGTTCTTCGTAGTGACCGATAAGGAAAAGCTCGTGGCGCTTTCCCAAGTGCACCCCTATGCGGGTATGGTGAAGGATGCGCCATCCGCCATTGTGTCGGCCTATCGGAAAGACTGCAAGCTTCCCGACTATGCGCAAATCGACCTCTCTATCGCGATGGAGAACCTCTGGCTCGAGACGTGTTCCCAGGGTCTCGGCGGCGTGTGGCTCGGCATCGCCCCGATAGAGGAGCGCATGCAGGCCGTCGAGGCGATCTTGGAGCTTCCTGAAACGCTCAGGGCATTCGCGGTTTTCCCGTACGGCTATCCAGCGGAGCAACGCAAGCAGCAAGATCGCTTCGACAGGAGCCGGATCCACTATGTGTCATAGCCGCTCGAATCAACCCCCGCTGCGTCAAGCTAAAACCATGGGCAAATGCATTGCTTTGCGAAAAACGAGGATACCGCCAATATATAGATACGGGCGGGCTGATTTGCCATCGATGCACGAGCGGCAAAGGACTACCGACTTTCGTGACGCTGGGACCCGTCGATGATACACAAGCCCGTCCCTTTTCATCTTGTGTCACTTTTTTCGATTTGCTGACGATTTTTCTCAAAATCGCATCTTGATTGGCAATTATTTCGATTTGCTGACGATTTTTCGCCTCTTGCATTCATGACCAAAAAGACGCTTGCAATCTACCTGGTCTTTTACATTTGCAAATGGCTTTGCATTAACAACTCCCTCCAATAATCGTCAGCAAATCGATTTTTTTGCCAATTGCAACGGCAATTATCGTGAAATCGTCAGCAAATCGAAAAAAATGCCGGCGGAACAGGACGCGACTTGTCTGCCACGCTGGATTGGAATTACGTCGTTTGATAAAGAGGCCGTGTTTTCATTATGCCTTGCCGCAGATGCCGGTTTTCCATTCAAATGCACATACATGATGCGCCGGAGGCGCCAAAGCCGATATATGCGGATAATCTCGTTGGGCTATCCCCCCCTGTTGGCAGCGATTCGCTGGATCGCAGATGCAAGAAGCGGCATGACGAGCACGGATACAGCTCCAGCAGCGACCATGATGGACGCCGTCGATGGGTGCATGGCGCCGCCGCTCACCGCGACGTTCGTGACGGCGACGATGAGCGGTAGCGCGGTCGTGCAGTAGAACGCCACGGAAATGCGGTCGTGCCTTGGCACGTCGCGCGTGTCGCGGCAGATGCCAAGCGCCACTACGATGGGAACGAAGCGCACGATCAAGAGCAAGACGATGAACAGCGCGAGCATGATCGGGCTCGCCACGAGAGCCGTCAAATCGATGTTGGCACCAGAGACGACGAAGAACAGCGGAATGAGGAATCCGTGCCCGATTGCTTCGAGCTTCTGCTCCAACGAGCGGTTGCCTTCCGGAACAACGTAGCGCAGCACGAACCCCGCAGCAAATGCCCCCAAAATGATATCGAGGTCGAAGATCGCGCTTATGGCAACAAGGCAGACGAGCAGGGCGACGGTGACGCGCACGAACGTCTGGCTACCCGAATCGGCTCGGTCCGCCATGAAATCGTAGGCCCGGTTTCCCACCTTCCGAAAGCCCTTGGCCTGCCACCCGACGAACACGGCGATTGCCGCGAACGCAAGCAAAACGACAACGGTAACCCATTTCGCACGCGCTGTCATGAGCAGTGCGATAGCCAGGATGGGCATGATTTCGCCGTATGTGCCGAAGCTGAGAACAAGGTCGCCAACGCGGGTTCCCAAGATGCCCCGCTCCGCCAAGATGGGCATGAGCGTGCCTATGGCGGTAGTCGTGAGCGCAATAGCAGCCGCAATCGCACCGATATCGCCCGCCTCTGCTCTAGCGAACGCGAACACGATCCCAGTTGCAACGGCAAACGACACGAACCAGGTGAAGACCGATGCACGCCCTATGCGACCAGTCAGGTTCTTGGGATCGATTTCATAGCCTGCCAACAGGAAGAGAAACGCCATGCCAAGCTCGGAGAGCAAGCTCACGGATTCGGTGACGTTGATGGCTTTGAGGGCAAACGGCCCGAACACGGCGCCGGCGATGAGCAGGAGCACGGTCTCGGGTACGAGTTTGTTCGGTATGCGATTTGCCGCGAGCGGTACCACGGCCGCTACCACGGCAATGACCGCCAATGTTACAAACTCTGTCTCCATGGGGCAAGAGTATAGAGGTTTTCGCCAGCGAAATGAATCCTTAGCGCCCTGCGCGCGGTTTCATCCCCTCTGCCAGCTCCGACGAGAGAACGGATTCTATCCTCCATCACCCGGAAAACGCTAGCTCGTGGCGTTTGCCCTGTCGATGAAATCCTTGGCCTGATCGAAGATGGAGCTGTCTCCTGTTTCCATAAACGTTGCCGATTCTCCTGTAGCCAGGTCGTATATCGTTCCCTGGTATGTGTATCGGTACGAATTGCTTACGTGGTTACCACTCGAATCGACCCAATGGCCGTCGATTTCCACGTCGATGGCTTCATAGATCACCACGAAGCGCACGTCTTCGGGGCGGATGGCGCCGTAGTCATCTTCGCCCCAATACCCCTGGTAGTGTGGCAACTGCAGCGAAGCCACGCCGTCCCAACCGTCCCAGTACACGTCCTCGCACTCGATCTTGGGTTCATGCGGGGTATCATTGGAATCGTCTGTTACAGCCGAATAGTCTTCGATCACCAACGCCTTGGCGGTCCCGTTGTATTCGGGCAGCATCTGGAAATCGCGGCTTTCGAGTTGCGATCCAAACGCCTGGTCGAACGAAATATGCTGGTAGACGCCATATTCGTCCGTGAAGCTATCGCTTGAAAACTCGGACTTGTCCCGCCAAAGCTCGCCATCTGGTTTCTGGAAATACGTGGCGCCACTGTCCCTTAACATGTATACGTAGAACTCTAGATCCGTGCCGTCAGTCTTGGTCAGACGATACCGCAGCGCCTGCGTAGTGTCTGCCTTTCCCTGGTCGTCCTCACGCTCCAGCGCCCAGATGTCGGTGTTCCACATGCAGAAAGCCGAATCGTCGGGGTCGATGCCCGCCCACTGTTCTGGATCATATGCGATTTCGCGGCTCACCGGTTCACCGTTCACGTATTCCTGCACGGTAATCGATTCCAACTCGCCGCACGTCGGGAACCCGAACTCCGCCGCCGGAGCCGTTGAGCATGCACTCAGCAACGAGCAGGCAATGACGGCAATCAGGCTGGCCAGCCAGATAATAGCGGTGGACTTCCTCACAAGTCGCACCTTCTTCGGGTGCATCTTTCGGTAAAACGGTGCGTTTTGCTGGTTATCCCTCGAATGGGACGACATCTACCACGGCATCGGCGGTCGAAATCAAAGCATCGTCGTTGTCGATGTCGATAAGCTTGTAGCGCCAGTTGCCCATGCCAAGCTCGTGCATGTAGGAGATCTGGCGGTGGCCATGGCGCGTCTCGATGCGCTCGACCAGATCATGGTGGTCCTGTTCAGATAGCGCATAGACCAAATCGACGCTCGCCGCATCGATTGCCACGATGTCGGTTGACGCCAAGATGCCTATGTTGGGCGTCACGACAGGCATAGCAGCCGTTCCCTCGCAGTCGCATGACACGCTCATGTTGCGCAGGACGTTTACGAACGTGATATGGTCGCCGAAGTGGTCGCACGTCGCTTTCGACGACTCGCTGAAGCGCTCGTGCAGCTCTTCCTTGTCGATTCCCCACTGGCTGCCACCAGGGCGCGTGTGGATCATGGCTTTGCCGATGCGGCCGTCTGCACAGCCAATGCCGATGTTTTTGTTCGAGCCGCCGAAACCTCCCATCACATGCCCTTTGAAGTGCGTGAGCACCACGAGCGAGTCGTAATCGACCAGATGGCTTCCCACCGTCATGTGGTCAAACCACTTGCCTCCCTCGATTGGCAGGTCCACGGTCCCTTCCTCGTCCATGATGTCAACGGGCGCAAACGTCCACCCATTGAGGGCTATCGTTTCGCGATGGTCTTCGGTAGTGTAGCGACCGCCTTCGTAGTATGCGTTGGTTTCCACGATGGTCGCATCGGGAAGGTCGTTGTCGATCAGCTCCTTCACCCACGGACGCGGGATGATGTTGGGCCCGTTCGGCTCGCCCGTGTGCAACTTGATTCCCACCTTGCCGTCGATGCCACCGTTCACGCGTTCGAACGCGCGGCGCAAGCCCTCGGCGGATAAGTCGCGCGTGAAATACACGGTGCTCGTCGCACCATCGCGCTCGTCCATCGGAATGTAACGTTGTCCACCCGTTCCTGCTTTCGCCATTGCGCTTTCTCCTTCCTGTAAGTCCTTCAAACCCACTTGCAACGTTGGAGCGCACCCTCCCAAGCCGAGCACGACCCCCGCACCGATGGTGGCGCCGAGAACCGTGAACTCCTTGCGAGATATGTTTCGCGCGGCCATATGCCTCCTATTGCCGTGCATTGAAACTTGAAGTTGCGGCATAGCCCCTTTTCCTGCCATAGAACAAACTGGGGCAAACCTAGATTATCATTATAAGGTGGGCTCCGCCTATGGCAAGAAGACCCCACCTGCTTCGTCCTTTCGCCCCACTCGCCATCATGTTGCCCATAGCCTGGCATGCCTGGGTCTGTGCAAGGTCATTCCTGAAGGACCTGGGGCTGGACACGCATCGCAAGCCCCTCTAGCGCCACGTTGTATTCGTAGTCGCGTTCGCAAAGATCGCCCTCATCCAGTATGAGGAAACGAGAGACCAAAACGACGATGAAGGGAAGGCAACTACGGGCTTCAGAGATTTGAGTATATGGACTCGAAACGTCCACAGCCTGATAATGGTGCCATGGATACCACACCCCGCTGGATAGAAATTGCAGTTCATACCATTGGTGAGCTTGCAATCGCGCTCATCGCGTTGCCGCTCTACGTTTTTCTGGTGCTGCCGAAACATGGCGAAGGTGGGCTCCCAGGCTTTTCGCCCGTCATCGCAGATGGTCTCGATCCGTTGCTTGCCGTGTTTGCCGCCGCCTGCACGCTCGCAGCTAGCGTGGTCCTGACGCTTGCGCTCATACGCCTATTCGAGCATGAACGCACAATTCCCGACAGAGTCGGCAAGCTGGCAGACAAATCTTCGCTGCTCGAGCTTATCCCCATGCATGCGGCAGCGGGGTTTGCCGAGGAGTTCTTGTTCCGCGTCGTGTGCATCGACCTGTGCGGTCTTCTCGTGGCATCGCTCCTGTTCACAGCTGCCCATTACGAGCGCTGGAAGCGCCCGCTGCTTCTTGCCGAAATCTTCGTCGTGGCACTGCTGCTCGGGTTCCTGTACCTGTTCACTCGGTCCCTGCTGCTGTGCGCACTCGTCCATTTCGCGTATAACCAGGTCGCAACGTATCTCGAGAATATCTGGCACGAAGCGGAATAGCACATCACTGCCACGCGTGAAGGCCAATTGCCCGCTTTGCAGCAAAGGGCTGCTTACGGCGATTGCCTCGAAGGTCATCAGGCCCGCATTTGGTCAAAAGAAATGGAGGCAACCAGCTGAGCTGCATGAGCTGCACGAAAAGAATCCAGGGGCACCAAGACGATGACCACAGCCCTCTGCGACCTGACATGCAGCACGCGAGAATGATAGTATGCTAGATGTGCACAAAGCGAACGCGCTCGTAGAAAGGCAGAGCAGATGAAACACTTCTCTCGAGGGTCAGAGACTATGCATGGCAACGTGAATCCCGCAAAGTTCATCTCGCCAATCGTACTCGCACTGGCTTGCCTGTTCGCGCTGGTGATGGTCGCGGGCTGCGCTTCGCAGAGCTCCCCATCGGCAGGTTCGGCAGAATCCGAGCAAGCCTCCGAAGGGACGACGCAACAGGAAAGCGAACCGACCGCCGGTGCCGATAGCTCTGCAACTTCGCAGGAAGCAACCGAAGAGGAAAACACCCCCGCATTCGAAGAGCCGTCGGAAGACGACATCGCGCTTTACAACGAGTGGGCGGATGCCATCGTCCAAGATGCACTCAACAACCTTGCCGACGAGGGCGTTATCGCCGAGCCGCCAAGCGATGCTGAGTATCTGGGAGAAGCGTTCGAGTATTCCGGCAACGGCATCGCCTTCCTGGACGAGCAGGCTGGAGAAGAGCTTTCCGGTGGTTTCGACCTCCCTGCCGGAAAGGTGGTCTTGGGAAACTTCGATTCCATCGTCTCCGATACAGCTCACTCAACGCAGGTATTCTACGCGGATGGGAACTGGGGGACTAGTGTAGACGGTGAACCAACCCTGTTCTATCCTCAGAGCACATTCGGCTACCTCGATCAGTACCAGATGCATGACGCCCTCAAAGACGTACCCATCGAGACCTTCGCCAACAGCACCGACGAATGCGACTATCTGATCGTTTTCGATGGCGTTCCCTCCAGCGTCGAAGAAGATTTTTACATGGGAGGCTGGGACCGTGTGAGCACGACGACGCTCGTGCTCATCATCGATGCAAAGCAAGGCAAGGTCGTGCATATCGAAAACGTTGGCACCGACACGCCACCCGCCATGAACTCGGATAGTACAGAAGGGGAAATGCTCAAGGAAGACCTTGCCGCATACCTAAACGATCTTCTGCTAGAGCAATCAGAAAGCTAATCGAGCCGTTTTCCCGTTGTGTGTTCCTCGTAGATGAGCGAATAGATACGGGAGCTGACTCGCGGGGGGCCGACTCATCCACCTGCAAACGTATGCGCACACCCAACGAAGCGCAACGGAAACGGGAGCGCGTCACGCTGGAAACAGAGAAGGATAGTCGCATGGAAGCATCTGTCAACGTTGCGTTTTTCGGATTCGCGCTCGCAGGGGTCGTGGCATGCGCTGTCGTATCGACCTTGATCGAAATCGTGGCTAGAGGCAACGGCGGGAAGGTCACCTATGCTGTCTCGTACTTGGTCTCCCTCGTTAGTACTTTTTTGGCGCACCATTGGGAAAACATCGGGGTATGGACGACCGCCGAAGAATGGATACGCTACACGGCGATTCCCTCGATAATCGTGATGGCACTTTTCATCAGCGCAATCGGTTCGGCTGTGGGAAAGGCGATTGGCAAAGCGCTTATGGTTCCCGCATGGCTCAAGAGTGATGCCATTGTAAAGCCACCTGTTGACGGAAGCCTGGAAGGCTATTGCTGCCCGAGCGGCTGCATACATGACTTCACGAACACGATAGGGCCATCCATCTCCGAAATACGCACTGCAGCTATCCCGGAATCGATCCAGCGCGCATTACCCGTGAACAGCACCGTCTTCAAGATCTTCGCGTTGGCGAAAGGCCTCTTCGCGGCGAATCATCATCTGCGCAGCTGGCTATAGGCGGGAGCGGGCGTGTTCGATGCGGCGGCTGACCAGGTCGCGTTGCAGGGCGCTGACGGTTTGGAACAACAGGTCGTATTCCTCGCTCGACATCGAACCTGGATTGCGCAGCTGGGCGCGGTAAGCTACCACGGCATCATCCATATCACCAATGGCAAGCTCTTCGGCTAGGAAATCCGCATAGCTTTCTGGAGACTGGGCATCGGCCTGCGACTCCACGAAAACCCTCGCGGAATGGGGAAACTCCATCGTGAGCAATCCAACTACTTCGGATGCCGTCGCTTCGGGTTGCTCGGCTACGATATCGAGCAAGCGCTCGGAAAGCCTGGCGTGCAAAGGTGCATGCCACTGCGTGGTTGCCAGCGCATCGGCGTGCGCATTGGCGAGCTGGGGGTATCGTGCGCACAGGCCAATGAACACCTCCTCGAAGCGACGGCGGTTCTTCTCGTATTCGCTTAAAGGCGGCATCGGGGCTTGCTGGCTTGCCGACGCGAAACCAACATCGGCAGGAAGATAGTCATCGGGTACGTAGCCTTCGTATTCATCGCGTCCGTCGAAGGCCTGGGCAGCTCCCTCATTCGATGCAGTCTGCGCAGAAGCAGCGCCACGAGCATCCATACGCTGATTGCCACCCGATGAGCGCTGATCCTCATAAGACTGCTCGCGGGGAACCTCGAGCTTGGATAGGCGTTCGAGCGCATCGTTTTCGCGGACATGCAGCCTGCCTGCAATCTGCACCGCATACTCCTTCGCCAGAAGCGAGTCCTTGATGGGCGCCAGCACGGCGATTGCCTCCTCGAAGGCAGCTGCACGACCCTCGGCCGAAGATGTGTCGAAACGCCCGATGCGGCGGTCGATGCCATAGCTTATGAGCGGAGGCGCAGCGTCTAGCTGTTCTCGCAGGGCGTCGATGCCCCGCTGGGCCACGAAATCAGCTGGGTCCAGGTCGTCGGGAAGCGTGCAGGCGCACAGCTCGATGCGCTTTCGCCCAGCTTCCGGGGTGAGCGTGTCGCCGATGAATCCAAGCGCGCGGTCGGCGGCACGCTGCCCTGCTTCATCGCCATCGAACAGGTAGACGATCTTCGAACCCGCATGTCGCGACAGGATGCGGATGTGTTGCTTCGTGAGCGCGGTTCCCAACGTCGCCACGGCGTTTGTCATACCGGCTTCGTGCAAGGCGATGACATCGGTATAGCCTTCGACTACGAGCGCCGTGCCCGTAGAGGTCATCGCCGCCTTCGCGCGATCGAGCCCATAGAGCACGGTCGACTTGCGAAACAGGGGCGTCTCCTGGCTGTTCAGGTACTTCGGCTCGCCTTGACCCACCACACGGCCGCCGAAGGCGATGCATTCGCCCGCGTCGTCGAAGATGGGAAACATGATGCGGTTGAAGAAGCGGTCACGGGGAGCGCGTCCCTCGTACTGCGTGACCACGTTGGCATCCACCATCTCCTTCACGCTGTAGCCCTTCTGGCGCAGATGGTTCAGCAGCGCCCCACGACCCGGCGCAAAGCCCAGCTTCCAGCGCTTGGCAACCTGTCCGCCCAGCTCGCGGCCACCCAAGTATGCCCGCGCTGCGTCAGCATCGGTCGACTTCACGCGCATGAGCTGGAAATGGTAGAAATCGCAGGTCTCTTTGCACACTTCCTTCAAACGCGTCTTGTAACTGCGGGACACCGCGCCCTTGCCCGTCTCGTGTATCTCGATTCCGGCACGGTCGGCAAGCTTGCGCACGGCATCGGGAAAGTCGATGTCCTCGGTCTTCATGATGTAGGTGAACACGTCGCCACCTTCATGGCAGCCAAAGCAGTAGAACAGCTGCGTGGAGGGATCGATCTGGCATGATGGGGTGTTCTCATCATGGAATGGGCAGCAACACCAATACGTACGTCCCTTCTGGCGCAGCGGTATGCGGTCGGCGAACACCGACACGATGTCGCTCGCTTCGCGAACCTTTTGGATGTCGTCGTCGCTTATGCCCGCCACATGAGCCCTTTCAGCCTAGCATTGCCCTACGGATAGTGTAACGCGAAACCGCCTTCCCCGCGCCCGATTTCTTGGATGAGTCAACAGGGAGACCAACACCGTGCTGGGCCACCTCGACCAACTGGAAAATGCACCCGTCGCCTCGGTGAGTCACTCGCTCCGGGCAGCTGACTCATTCTAAAGGTTTTCGCGGACCCATTGGATGTTGGACATGACGGTTGAGATGAGCTCGTCTACGGTGGGGAACTCCATCATGGGACGCAGCCATTCGACGAACTGGACGTAGATGTCCTGGTTGTAGATGTCGCCTTCGAAATCGAGGATGTGGACCTCGATGTAGGAATCTGTCTCGCCTTTGAACGTGGGGCTGACACCAACCGAGACGGCCGCACGGTAACGCAAGCCATCGACGATGGCATAGGCACCAAAGACGCCTTCGCCCAGCACGCGCCGCATGGGTTCGACCACCAGGTTGGCCGTGCGAAAACCCATGTCGCGGCCTTCCCCACGCCCAGACACGACACGGTCGTGAAGCGTGTAGGGATACGTGAGCAGTTCGGCGGCTTCGCGTACCTTGCCATCTGCCAGCAGCAGGCGGATGCGAGTGGAGGTAATGGGGGCGCCGTCAGAAGACACCAGATCGTGTGCGCATATGCGCGCGCCGCAACCTTTCGCCCACTGCATCAGGTCCTCAACCGTACCCGATGCGCGCTTGCCGAAACGCAAATCGCTGCCCACGTGCAGGTAAGCAGGAGGAAAGTCGCCGAAGGTGCTTGCCAGGAACTCTTCGGGTGATTCGCCGGCGAACTTAGGAGTGAACGGTAGGATGGCCACCACATCCACACCCGTATCGGCGAGCATTTGCATGCGGTCCTCGTTGGACAGAAGCTTCTTGAGCCGCTCGGCGTGGAACAGCTCATCGGGGTCGATGTCAAACGTCAGGGCAATCGAGCGACCGCCAGATTCCTTAGCCGTTCGCCGAGCCTGATCGATGAGAAACCGATGTCCTATATGCACGCCATCGAACACGCCAAATGCACATGACGAACCTAAGAACAGATCTCGCTTGGACCCATCTTCGATGAGAACGATATCAGCCACGTCTTACCCCCACCGCGAAACCGCAACGTGACTTCAACACATCACGCCTTGCATCATACTCGTAAATAGCCCTCAGATAGTTGCCCTCGACCATGCAGACAAGCTCGCCTGGCTCGAGTGGCCCTTCGCTGGCGAAGATCCCGCTCGTGCATCCATCTATCCCAAGGCAGCTCCCCAATCGCCCATCGTAGCAGCAAAGCATCAGTCCCGTCGCCGAAACCGCGCTTCCCACCGCCACCTTGCGCGAGGTTGCCGGGTCCATGAACACGAAACGCAGGCCCAGGAGCCGTACCGGGTCGAGCAGCATCCCAAACGGATCTCGCTCGAGCAGCTCGAGGCTGCAGCAGTCCCGCACGTCGAGCTTTCCCGCACTAAGACGCCTGAGTTCACCGACGTGGGCGCAAGTGCCCAGGGAAATGCCCATGTCACGGGCGATGGAACGCACGTAAGTGCCAGCAGAAACGCTGGCCTGCACACGCCAGATCGGTTCGAGTTCGTCACCCTCCACGGCAATCAAGCGGGCATCGTAGATCTCGACCTCGCGAGGGGAAAGCTCCACCACTTTGCCTCGGCGCGCTTCCTCATACGATTTCCTCCCGCCAACCTTGATAGCGGAATACACGGGAGGCATCTGTTGAAACCGGCCCACGAGCCTTTCAACCTGCACTTCGGCGAATCGGACATCGGCCACCTTCGCGGGAACGGACGCGGTACGCGTCAGCTGTCCCTCGGCATCGTCGGTATCGGTCGCGGATCCGAACGCGATGGTGAACTCGTATGCCTTGTCATGTGACGTGAGCAGCGGATCGAGCCTGGTTGCAGGGCCCACGCATACCGCTAGCGCGCCGGTGGCCGCAGGATCGAGCGTGCCCATGTGTCCGCAGCGGCGCTCGCCGAAAATGCGGCGCACGCGGTTCACCACATCGTGGGAGGTCATGCCAGCCGGCTTGTCAACACCCACGACCAGGCATAGGTCGGTTGTGCTGCGCCTGCCCACTTAGCGCTCCGACTTCAATTCGGCAAACACCTCGCGCATGGCCGAAATTGCATCGTCGAGCGTGCCCTTGAACGTGAATCCGGCAGCCGCCTTGTGTCCGCCTCCCCCAAAACGATTAGCGATCACGGCCACGTCGGTATCGTCTTTGGCGCGCAAGCTGCCACGCACCTGGCCGTCTTGCTCGCGCAGCATGCACGCAACGCGCACACCGCGAATGGACCGGACGATGTCGATCATGGGTTCGGCATCGGCTTTCGTGGCGTTCGTTTCCACGAAATCGCTTCGCTTCAGATAGCTCATCGCAAACTTGCCGCCGCAAGGGTATTCGATATGGCCAAGCATGCGCTTCTCGAGGGCAATGGAAGCACGAGAACGGTTCTGATACGCCTCTTCCGCCACGTGCGATGGGTCGGCGCCGGCAGACACCATCTGGGCTGCCAGGCTCAGCGATTCGGCAGAGGTGTTCTGGTATTGGAAGCTGCCCGTATCGGTGAGCAAGCCGGCATAACAGCATGTCGCCATTCGCTCATCGGGCTCGACGCCGAGCAGGGGAATCAGCTTCCACACGATGATGGCTGCAGCAGCTGCGTCGGCATCCACGTAGTTCACGCGCGACATGGGGCACTTCGAGATATGATGGTCGATGGTGATAGTTTCCGCTGCCTGCGCATGGAAGGCCTTTGCCTCGTTGCCCATGCGACTAGCATCGGGCACGTCCACCGCCACAAACGTCTGGCAGCCCCCCTCGTAATCGCAGGCGGGGACCATCTGGTCGGCCCCAGGTAGAAAGCGCAGGCCATAGTCGATGGGCTCGTCTTTTGCCAGAAGGCACGTGACGTTTTTTCCTGTCGAGCGCAACGCCCACGCAAGCGCCAGTGCGGAGCCAATGCAGTCACCGTCGGGGCTCACATGCCCACAGATGGCGAAATCATCGGCCTCCAGCAGCGTCTGTGCTATTTCGGAAAGCCCAACCATGCGGCCTTCGACGTTCATAGGCTACTCCCGCTCCTGCTCGCGCCGGATAGCTTCCTCGATGCGCTGGGCAGTATCCACGCTTTCATCGAGGATGAAACGCAGCTCGGGCGCCACACGCCACGAAAGCCGCTTCGCCATGAGGCTGCGGATGCGCCCCGCCGCCCCCTCGAACGCCTTCGCCACGTCCTCGTAGGTGCCCTCGCTAGCCGTGTAGAACACGTTGCAGTAGCTGCGGTCGTAGCTCACCTCGCATCCCGTGATCGTGACCAACGACAACCTGGGGTCGGAAATGTCGAACAGCAGCGCATTGGCGATAACCTCGCGCGCCTGTTCATTCACCTTCCTGCTGGAAGACCCTTGTTTCATGAAACTCCTTTCATGTGACAAACAAACCTGGTCGACTCCTCACGCCCACGATGCCGCCCAGCGACGAGCCCACCCATGCATCAAGCGAAGTCACCCCCAAGTGCACCAAGGCGATGCCGCGCAGCGGCGAGCCTACTAAACTCCCAGGTCCGCCAAAGTCAGCGAGGCTCGTCCAGGTGCGCCAGATGGCCCCGACTTGCGCAGGAGCGGCCTTTGGGCCGTGAGTGAGCAAACGAGGGACCAGATGGCGTGCCTGGACGGGCCGCAGCATCGAGTAGGACGCGGTTCGTCAGAACCGCGCCCCCCTTATTCGGTCCTCTCGACTTCTACCTTCTTGTAGCCCTCGATGAGGTCGTCCACCTTCAGGTCCTGATAGCCTTCGATGCCGATACCGCATTCGTAACCGCTCCGCACGCTCTTGACGTCGTCTTTGAAGCGGCGCAGCGACGCGATCTTGCCTTCGAAGATAACCGTGCCCTGGCGCACGATGCGCACACGGTCGTCGCGGTTGATCTCGCCTTCGGTGATGTAGCAACCGGCAATGGTACCCACTTTGGGAACCTTGAAGGTCTCGCGCACCTCGGCTATACCAGTGTCCTCTTCCACGATATCGGGAGAGAGCAAGCCCACACGGGCGGCGTTGATGTCCTCGATTGCCTGGTAAATGACCCGGTACAGGCGGATGTCCACTTTCTCCTTCTCCGCCATGGCACGCGTCTTGCCCATGGGACGCACGTTGAAGCCGATGATGATGGCGTCGGATGCTGCTGCCAGCGTGACGTCCGTTTCGGTGATGCCACCCACGGCGGCATGGATGATGTTGATCTTGACTTCCGACTGGTCCATCTTTCCAAAGGCGTCGCGCAGGGCCTCGATGGAGCCCTGTACGTCGGCTTTCACGACCAGGTTCAGGTCGGTCTGCTTGCCTTCTTCCAAGCGACTGAACAGGTCGTCCAGGCTCATGTGGGTGCGCTGCTCCTGCTGCCTGAGCCTCTCGCGCAACGCACGTTCCTCGGCAAGCTTGCGAGCATCGCGTTCGTCTTCGAACACGCGGAACTCATCACCTGCGGTCGGAACGCTCGAAAGGCCCAAGATCTCGACGGGATCGGCCGGGTAAGCTGCCTTCACATGCTCGCCGCGAGGCCCCACCAGGGCGCGGACGCGACCATAGCTGGTGCCGGCGACCACGGTGTCGCCCGGACGCAGCGTGCCGCGGTTCACGAGCACGGTGGCAACCGGGCCGCGCCCCTTGTCCAGGTTCGACTCGATGACGAAGCCAGAAGCGAACGCATCGGGATTCGCCTTCAGCTCCAAGACGTCAGCCTGCAGCAAGATGGTCTCGAGCAGATCGTCGATGTGTAGGTTTTGACGTGCGGATACGTCAACGAACATGTTGGTGCCACCCCATTCCTCGGGGATGACGCCGTATTCGGTGAGTTCTTGACGTACGCGGTCGGGATTGGCACCCGCCTTGTCGATCTTGTTCACCGCCACCACGATGGGGACGTCGGCCGCCTTGGCGTGGTTTATTGCCTCGATGGTCTGCGGCATCACACCGTCATCGGCTGCCACGACAAGCACGATGACATCGGTGACCTGGGCGCCGCGGGCGCGCATGGCCGTGAACGCCTCGTGACCGGGCGTGTCGATGAAGGTAATCTGCCTATCGGCAAGGTTCACGACGGAAGCGCCGATGTGCTGCGTGATACCGCCTGCCTCGGTGGCAACCACGCCGGTGTTGCGGATGGCGTCGAGCAGCGAGGTCTTGCCATGGTCGACATGGCCCATGACGGTGACCACGGGAGGCCGGGGTTTGAGGTCCTCGTCGCGGTCGTTGAACACCACGGCGTATTCCTCTTCGGGCGAGACCACGCGCACCTTGCGGCCCAGGTCGTCGGCCACGAGTTCGACCATGTCGTCGCTCATGGACTGGGTGAGCGTGAGCACCTGGCCCAACATGAACAGGCGTTTGATTACCTCGTTGGGGGCAACGCCCAAAGTTTCGGCGAACTTCTGAACCGAAGCGCCCTGCGGGATCTGGACCACCGAGTCGTCGAGTACCAACTCGGGGTCGAGGCCCTTTTCCAAGGCTTCCAGCTCTGCACGTTCGCGCGCTTCGGCCTCGCGCTTCTGCTTGCGCTTCTTGCGGCGGCCTTCGCCCTCATGCGAAGCTGCCGCCACGGCAGCACGGGCCTCGGCCAGCACCTTGTCGCGCTGCAGCTTCTCGGCCTGCACGGCCATCTGTGCGTAGCGGTCCTCGCCCTGCTGTTCCTGGGTTTCCAGCTCGGGGACATCGGGCTCGAAGTTGTGGCCTCGTCCCTGCTTCCTGCCCTGCTTCTTCTTTCCGCCGTCCGTTCGCTGCTGCTTCTGCTCTGCCTGCTTGCGCTGCTCGTCTTGCGCGATGCGCTCCTTTTCCGCCTCGATCTGCGAGAGAAGCGAATCGAACTGGCTGGGGCGACTCGCCAGCCGCGTCGGCTGCTTGCGCTGCGGCTTTTCGACAACCTGTCCCTTTCCCGAGCTCTTGGAGCGGTTGCCGTGCAGGCGCTCTTCAACTGCCTGCTTCTTTGCCACTTCGCGCGCCATCGCCTCGGCGCGCGCACGTGCTTCGGCTTCTGCCTTCTCGCGCGCGACGCGTTCTTTCTCGGCTTCAATCTGGTCGGCCAGGGCGGCGAAAGGAGACACCTCCTTGGGCGGCTGTTTGCGCTGCGGTTGCTGGGCGGAAGACGCCTGCTGGTTGCCGGTGTAGCCGGTGCTACGCTGCTGGCGCTTCGCGCGTTCTGCTTCACGCTGAGCGCGTTCTTTTTCCACAGCCGCTCGTCGTTCGGCCGCTTCTTCGGCTCGACGCGCTTCCTCTTCCGCCTTCTCCTTCGCAAGCTGCTTGGCCTCTTCGTCTTCGATGATGCCGGCACGCTCCTTGATCTCGGGTTCAAGGTTCTTGCGGATCTTCGCGACATAGGCGTCGTTGAGGATGCTTGCATGTGTTTTCGCAGGGATCTTCATCTCGGCTAAACGGTCGAGCAGCTCCTTGCTCGACATGTTCAGCTCCTTCGCCAGTTCATGTACTCGCATGCTAGGCATTCGGACTCCTCATCTCCTCACTCGTATCGCAAAGCGCCTTCCGCATGGCACGGGAAACGCTTTCCTTCTGTTCATCGCTGACCTTCGTCTTCAGCGAACGTTCGATGCGCCCGGTCTTCAAGGCGCGCTCCAGGCATTCGACGGAACACACGTAGGCTCCTCGACCGGCTGCCCTCCCCCGAGGGTCGTACTCCACATCGCCATCCGGCGTGCGCACGATGCGCTGCAGGCTCGTCTTCGAAGACTTCGCCCCACACGCGATGCACGTGCGGATGCGCTTGGGCGCGCTCGCCTGGATGTTGGCTCCACTTTGCAACGTCGCCGCTCCTCTTAAGCCTCTTCGTCGGCATGCACGCCGCAGAAACGGCTTCCCGGGCGGGCATGGTTGCGGCAACGGACATCGTCGGGACCCACGTACGCGCAGATCACATCGTCTTCAGCCAGATCGTCCTCGTCGATGAGCTGGTTTTCCGCCTCGGCAGGCTCGATGGCAAACGATGCGGACTTGATGTCGATGTGCCAACCGGTGAGGCGAGCCGCCAGTCGGGCGTTCTGGCCTTCCTTGCCGATTGCCAACGACAGCTGGTCATCGGGGACCACGATGGTGGCGTAGTGAGTCGCTTCGTCGATGTCCACGCGGGTGACCTTCGCGGGCGAGAGCGCATTTTTCACGTACACGGCGGGATTCTCGTCCCACTGGATGACGTCCACGCGCTCGTTGCGCAGCTCTTCGACCACCATGCGCACGCGGCTGCCCTTCGGACCCACGCATGCGCCAACCGGGTCGAGATTGGGTTCGCGGGAATACACGGCCACCTTCGAACGCGCGCCGGGCTCGCGGGCAATCGACTTGATCTCCACCATGCCATCGTAGATTTCTGGCACCTCGATCTCGAAGAGCCTGCGGATGAGGTCGGGATGCGTGCGCGACACCACGATCGACGGACGGGCCTGCTCGCCGCGGACGCGCGCTTCGTCGGAATTGGGGTTGCGAACCTCGATGATAAGCGTCTTGAGCCGCTGGTTGTGGCGATAGCGCTCGTTGGAGGGGCGCTCGTTGCGCTCGCCAGGGTTGCGCTTCACATCGTAGTGAGGAAGTTCGGCTTCCACGCCATCGCGAATCTTCACGATCGTGAAATCGTTGGTGCCCTGCAGCACCGTGCCGGTTACCAAGTCGCCCACTCGCTGGCTGAACTCCTCGTAGATGCTCTGGCGACCGGCCTCGCGAACGATGGAGCTGATCACGCTCTTAGCATTCTGCGCAGCGATTCGACTCACGTCGTTGGGCGTGACATCGCGCTCGACGTATTCGGGATACTCGCCCGTTTCCTCGTCGGGCTCACCTTGGCCCACCAACTCGTAGACATAGATCTTTCCCGTGGCGCGGTCGATGGTGACACGTGCGTCCCACTTCAGATTCAGGATACGCTCGTAGCTGCGAGCCAAAGACGCCTCCAAGCGCTCGATGAGGTAGAACTCGTCGATCCTGCGCTCGTGCGCCAAAGCCTGCAATGCTTCGATCAGCTCTGAGGTTGCCATGTGCCGTTTCCTTTCCTATCCGATAAGGCAGCGTTGCCTGCCTGCCGTTCCCTTCTGTTGCCGCTACATGTCCAGAATCGTCTCGGGACCCAAGTCGGACTTCGCGTTGAAATCGATGACGCCCTTCACGTTCGCCCGTCTGATATTGGACAACTCGAGCGCCACCTGCTCTCCGTCCACGTCGAGCAGCACCCTTCCGTCTTCGCAACCGAGCAGCGTGCCCGTCCACCGCGCCCGCCCGTCGACGGGAGCCTGGCATACGACCTGCGCGCGTTCGCCGACGAAGCGCTCGAAGTGCTCGGGCGTGCGCAACGGGCGGTCGATGCCCGGCGAGCTCACCTCGAGCGTGTAGGCACCGGGAAACGGGTCGAGATCGTCCATGATATCGTCGATCCACGACTGGGCAGATGAAAGCTCGTCGAAGCTCACGCCGTGGGGCGTATCGATGAAGACCCTGATGGTGGGCGCCTTGCGCGAGCCGACCACTTCCACGGTCACGATTTCAACGTCCTTTTCCGCCGCCGTGGGCTCCAAGGCGGCGAGCAGGCTTTTCTCCTTGCCCGTCAACATGCGCATCACCTCCAACACTGCATGCGGTCTCGTCTCGTTTGCGCCTGATAAACAAAGAAAGCGGGACGCACCCACTTTCTCCAAATCAGCCGAAAGTTTTCCGTTGCCCGGCCAGGACGCGCAAACCGCCCGGCCATTGGCAACCTCATGCATTTAATCACATTCCGCCCCCCTTTTCCAGCTTTCATCCGTTCACCATCAGTTTTCCGCATTATCCGGGTGGCGAACAGCAGATTCTCCGAGTGTCTTTTGCATGGGCACCGGAAGCTGCCGGAGGGATTCGGCTGGCATGTGGATTGCATTGTACAGGCCGCGCACGCTCAAAAGACGTGCACGGCCTGCGCGGATGCAAGCAGCTTTTGACGATCTTAGATCGGCTCGAGCTGTGTAGGAGCCGGCATCTAGAGGCGGATGTACCAAAGATTCTCTAAATCGATGGCGTCATGCAGCTTTGCGATGACCTCGTCTGGCACGGGTCCGCCCACGTTCATGTACACGAGGGCGTATTCCTGCGTGGGGTTGGTGCCGATCTGCATCGTGGTGATGTTGACACCTGCTTCGCCCAAGATGGTGCCGATGACGCCGATCATGCCAGGCTGGTCGATGTACTCGAAGACGAGACTGTGCTTGGCGGGGATGATGTCGATCTTGTATCCCAGCAACGAAACGATGCGCGTGGTCTGGCCAGAATCGATGAGGGTGCATGCCATCTCGAGGTTGTCGGCTTTCACGTTCACCGTAGAAGAGTACTCGCCGGAATCGGCCTCGTCACGCATCTCAACCTTGATGCCGTGGCGCTTGGCGATATCGATGGCGTTGTTGGAGCTGACCCGCATGCTCGAGCGGTACGAAAGCATGCCCTCCAGCACGCCAGCCGTGAGCAGCTTCGGATCCTGCCCGGCGAGAGCGCCCGTGGCGGTAACGGTGAGCTTCGTCGGGATGTCGCGGGCGATCTGCACCAAAGTCAAGCCCATGAGCTGGCAGGCAGGGACATAGGGGCCGACCAGGTCGAGTATCTCGGGCGAAACCGTGGCCATGTTGATAGCGGTGGGGACAATCGAGCCCTCCAGGCCAGCCGTCACGTATTCGGCGATCTGGATGCCAGCCCTCATCTGCGCCTCGTAGGTGGAGCCCGCGAGATGCGGCGTGAGCACGGCCTGCTCGAATTCGTGAAGCGGGGAATCGAAGCAGGGCTCCTCTTCGAAGGCATCGAAACCGCAAGCGGCGATCTTGCCCGCTGCCATGAAATCGGCGAGCGCGGGAATGTCGAATATCTCGGCATGGGCGCAATTGACCAAGATGACGCCATCTTTCATGAGGGAGTATTCCGCAGGACCGAAAAGCCCGATGGTTCCCTTCGTCTTGGGAAGATGCACCGTGATGAAATCCGCCTCGGCCAGGATGGCTTCCATGTCCGTGTAAAGCTTCACGCCCAACGCGTCGGCACGTTCGGGAGAGCAGAAGGGATCATGGGCGACGACTCGCATGCCGAACGCCTTCGCGCGTTCGGCGACATAGCCTCCTACCCTGCCCAAGCCGAAGATGGCCAACGTCTTCTCGAAGAGCTCGGTGCCCACGAAGCGCTCGCGATCCCATTCGTGGGCTTTCACGGAACGGTCCGCCAGGGGGACCTTGCGTGCGGCGGCAAGCATGAGGCACATCGCGTGCTCTGCCATGGAAACGATGTTGGAAATGGGGGCGTTGCACACGATGATGCCGCGCTCGGTTGCTTCCTGGATGTCGATGTTGGCGACGCTCACGCCGGCACGACCGATGACCCGAAGGTTCTCGGCTGCCTCGATGACCTCGCGCGTCACTTTCGTGGCGCTGCGCACGATGAGCGCGTCATATGCAGGTATGACCTCGATTAGCTGCTCGGTGGTCAAGTCGAGCATCACATCGACTTCGTAGCCGGCACCAGTCAGCAACTCCGTGCAAGTGTCGACAACCTTCTCGGTTATCAGTATCTTCTTGGACATGGAATGATCCTCTCTATCAATTGCAAGCTGCATGCCTGCATTCTACCTTCGATTCCGCGACCGAGTTCTGGCCAATCCGCAGACGAGCGACTGCGGCCCGCGGACGAGCGGCTGCGGACCTCGATCATCGGGCTAGGCGACCTTGCCGTTTTGCAAGATGGCACGCCAACCCGCGCATCAGCTTCGAAAACGGCTCACGCGCGCCGTCGGCAACCGACATGATGTCGTCGGATTGCGGATCGCCACCTTCGACACCGCTCGCCATGTTCGTGACAAGCGACATGCCCATCACGCGCATGCCAACGTGCCGTGCCGCGATGACTTCTTCCACCACGCTCATCGCGACCGTATCGGCACCCCACGTGCGAAACATGCAGATCTCGGCGGGCGTTTCGAAGCTCGGGCCCAGCAGCCCCAGGTACACACCCTCGCGCACGCGCACGCCTTCTCGCTGTGCGATATCCAAAACAGCAGCCCGCAAATCGGCGTCATATGCCCCGACCATGGGAACGAAACGTTCGGCTATCATGTTCGGCTCGACGCCACAGACGGGATTGCGACCGGTGAAGTTGATGTGATCGGCCATGAGGCAGAAGTCGCCCACGCGCAGCTTTGGGTTCAAGGACCCGGCGGCATTCGTGGTCACGAGCGTGTTTATGCCCACTTCGTGCATGAGCCATATGGGATAGGCCACTTCCTGGGCGGAATTTCCCTCGTAGCCATGGAGCCTACCCTGCATGCAGAGCACCTTCACTTGGGTACCGGGCACGTTCCCGAGCACGAAGCGGCCCTTGTGGCCCGTCGCCGTGGACACTTTCATGTAGGGAACGTCGGCGTACTTCAAGAACCGCTTCTTTTCCAGTTCATCGGCAAAGGAATTCAAGCCGCTTCCCAGCACGATGGCACATACGGGCTGCGCATCGCCCAGGAACTCTTTTAGGACAGGTGCAGAAATCTTCAAGTTATCGATCAGGTATTCTCTCATTTGGCTATCCTTTCCGGGCAAGCAAAACGCGTGGTCGCCCTGCAAGGTCGTTGGCTATGGATATGTCGGAAAAACCCATATCCTCGGCGATTTCGCGGGCCTGATCGAGACAGGTCTCGTGCAGCTCAACGGCTATAACGCCCTGGGGAGCAAGCGCTTCCAGGGCAAAGGGCAGCAACCTCCTGAACGTATCGAGGCCATCTTCCCCACCATCGAGTGCAAGGGACGACTCGTATCCCGTCACTTCCCCATCAAGCGAGGACAACATGTTCGTGGGGATATAAGGCGGGTTGGATATAACCAGGTCGAAAGACCCCATGAGATGATCATCGATTCCACACCCCAGGTCGCATTCCAGTATCTGGACACGTTGCGACACCCCGAGCCGTTGGGCATTGCGCCTAGCGAGCGCAATCGCCTTGGGGTCGATATCCGTCGCGATAACATGGGCATGGGGTATTTCTGTCGCGATTGCACATGCAATGCACCCCGACCCCGTGCACAGATCGGCCACTAACAGCCCCTCGTCTTCGCTATGATGGGTTTCTTCCCCATGGGAAGATTCCTTGCCATGGCAAGAATCGCTTATAGTAGACGTATCACCCCCACTGGGAACCTTCTCCCAATCAGAAGTCTCTACCTCAGCAATGGTTATGCCCTCAGTGGCGATTTCCTCCCCATTATCGGCAAGATAGCCATCTCGATCGCCAGCTTCCCTTACGGCAGCCCTCCCTGTAGCCTCCAGACGAGCCCGCTTCACCGTACCCACCGCATCGATCCTTGCAAGCGCCTCGCTCACGAGCACTTCGGTTTCCGGCCGGGGTATGAGCACGCCATGCTCCACCTCCACCGTGATGAAACGGAAGTCGGTAGTGCCTGTGATGTATTGCAGGGGCTCGCCAGCCCCGCGCCTGCGCGTGTAATCGCGCAACGTGGCACGCTCACCCTCGCTCAGAGGCCGATCGGGATCTAGATAAAGCTCTAGACGGCTCATTCCCAAGGCGTCGGAAACGAGCCATTGCGCACTCAACCGGGGATTGCCATCCCCCCTGTCGCGCAAGTACCCCTCGATCCAGGAAAGGATCCTCCTAATCGTCCAAACGTCTTGCTCCAAAGCGCCCTTCCGTCCTCTCCGACAACCCGTGTCATCTTACCAGAACCCCATCGCATGGACACAATCCACACCTATCCGACGTCAGAGGCACAACACGTAAAACAGTTCCCCCTAACAGCTTGCCACGAGCGCAGATTTCGAAAGACCAGTGGCTAGTGTCCGTTTGCGCAAGCTGAAACGTCGTTTGCGTGACAGTCATCCACATGGCATTCAAAGCACATGAACAAACCCAGGCAGATGATTGCGAACTCGTGACTTATAGACTGCTTTTCCCATAAACGCGATTTCAGCATCCCGGTAATCGTGACTTCGAATTGGAATCAAGGAAACCGCCGAACATACGCGGAAAGGAAGCTTCGTACCCGCTATCGTCAATTGAGTCGAACGACTTCGAGCAGCTGACCCACGGGCAGCTGGCTCATTGCGCGCCATTCCTTGCACAAGGGGCATGATGGGGCGCCGGGGCCTTCACAGCGTCGCAGCACATGATGCACACGTCCGCCATTCGGCACAACGGCGGACCTTACACGGCTTGTTCGAGTTTCTTGGCGCGATCGGCGGCTTGCAGGGCGGTGATGAGCTCTTCGAGGCCGTTGCCACCGGCACCGAGGAGGACGCCGTTGTACGTGCCGTTATAGCCGATGCGGTGATCGGTGACGCGATCTTGGGGGCCGTTGTAGGTGCGGATCTTCTCGGAACGGTCGCCGGTGCCGATCTGGGCGCGGCGCTCGGCGCCTTCTGCGGCACGCTGCTCTTCCAGCATCTTGTCGTAAAGACGCGCACGGAGCACGGCCATAGCGGCGATTTTGTTCTGCAGCTGGCTTTTCTGGTCTTGCGACTGCACCACCAGGCCGGTGGGCAGGTGGGTGATGCGGACGGCGGAGTCGGTGGTGTTCACGCACTGACCACCCGGGCCACCCGCACGGTACACGTCGATGCGAAGATCTTCCTGCTTGATGTCGATTTCGACCTCGTCAGCCTCGGGCAGAACGGCTACCGTGGCCGTGGAGGTGTGTATACGCCCCTGGCTTTCGGTCTTTGGCACACGCTGCACGCGATGAACGCCGCTTTCGAACTTCATTTCGGAATAGACCTTGTCGCCCTTGACCTTGAACTGGATTTCCTTGTAGCCACCTGCTTCCGAGGCGGACACGTCCAATGTCTCGATCTTCCATTTCTTCTGGTCGGCAAATCGAGAATACATGCGGAACAGGTCTCCTGCGAAAATCGCGGCCTCGTCACCACCTGCACCGGCGCGAATCTCGACGATGATATCCTTGTCGTCGGCGGGATCGGCCGGGATGAGCATGAACTTGATGTCATCTTCGAGCTTGGGAAGCTCGCCTTCGATGCGGGCAATCTCCTCCTGGGCGAATTCTTTCATCTCGGCATCCGAGAGCATTTCCTTGGCATCGGCCATATCATCGAGGTTTTGCACGTAGGCACGCGCTGCCTTCGCCAGCGGTCCCTGGTTGGCGTATTCTTTCGCCAGTCGGTTGTATTCCTTTTGATCCGACAGCACGGCCGGATCGGTCATCTTCGTCTGCAGATCGTCGTATGCCTGGCAGATCTTGACCAGTTTCTCTCGTTCCAGCATCATTTCCCCTTGCACGTATCCGCACGAAAACGCGCCGCCCGCACAGCACGACGCGTCCCAATTCACGTTCTCTTGCATTTGCCCAGGTATTTCGCTCGAAAAAGCTTCTTTTCTCCCGAGCCTTCTTGCCGCAGGTATTCTAGCATGAACGCCCTGGCGAGATAGCCACCTTCGCAGCTTTTGCACCAAGAAGGCGCGACGGATACCCGCCGCACCTTCCACCTTGTTGTTTGCGTTTAATCGAACAGCGCAAGCAGCGCGGACTTGGGCTGTGCTCCCAGCGACTGGTTCTTCACCGCACCATTCTCGAACACGATGATGGTGGGTACGCTCATGATGCGATACGCACGCGCGATGTCAGGGCTCTGGTCGACATCAACCTTGTACACATAGGCGCTATCGCCCATGTCCTCGGCCACTTCCTCGACCGTGGATGCGAGCGCCTGGCAGGGCCCGCACCACGTGGCGAAGAAATCGACCATAACGGGTTTGTCCGCATCGAGTACCTTTTCCTGGAATTGTGCAGAAGAGATTACCTGTGCCATGATATCTCCTTGTCAAGATCGCCTGTCCCTTCATCGGGAACAGGGCTTCGTCGTTTATCAGTTGACACTTTATCGATTTTCGAAAGCAATTCCAGACTGATTACATTGTGCACAATATATTGTCACCTTCCCGTGAACATATTCCCCGAATGATAATTGCCTCCCGGTTCCGTGCGGCACGCATCTCCAACGGAAACCATCAGCCCCTCCCCCACCTGACCTTTCTGGCGTTTTTCATGAAAGAACGGCCACGAGCCTGCAACGGCAGTCGTTTTGCTTCATCATGTCTGCGATAAGAATCCAGGCAACACTGGTACACCCCAGCTGAAGGACAGTGACCCGCGTGCTTTTCGTAGGAGTAACAACCCATACCGACAATTTCGCCGAGCTGAACGAGAACGAACGTCCCTACATAGACGTGTTGCGCGAAACCGGCCTCGTGCCCGTGCTGCTCACCAACACATCCGACTTCGTCGAAATCGAATCGCGGCTGTCTAAACTCGACGGGTTGGTGCTCATCGGCGGTGGCGACGTGCATCCCTGCCATTATGGGGCATCCCTCGATCCCAACGTGCAGTATGTGGACCTCAACCCCGAGCGCGATTTGTGCGAGCTGCAGCTGGCCCGTCGGGCACATGCCTACAACCTGCCCACGCTCGGCATATGCCGCGGCAACCAGGTGATGAACGTGGCGTTGGGTGGCACGCTCATCAGCGATTTGATTGCACATGGCCATACGAATCACAACCACCTTCAGGAAAAGCCCTATACCATCCGCAAGGAAATCGTGCACATCCAGCCCGAGACGCAGCTGTTCGACTTGCTCTTCGGCGCCGAAAACCGCCATATCGACGACATCGACTGGGTGCTCAATACCAATTCCATGCACCACCAGGCAATCCTGCGTCCCGCTCCCGGCATCTACATCAACGCCATCAGCGCAGACGGCATCTACGAAGGCTGCGAAGACCCATCGCGCCGCTTCTACATCGGCGTGCAGTGGCATCCCGAGTACTTGGACAACTGCCGTCCGCTGTTCACCGGCTTCCGCGACGCCTGCCAACACAGCCTGATCTAATCGCTGCACAAAAGACTACGGCAAGGAAGTGCCCCTGTCGTGCAGCGCTGTTGCAAAGCTACCAGACTGCCATCTTCGCCGACTGCGTCCAAAGCCGTGGCGTATCATGGATGAGCCAGTCAACTGCCTTAGCTGCTCTTATTGTCTCATCATGGAGAGGAGCGCCCCGAAGGACGCTCCTTGATTCATGCTATGTCAATCGGGCTATTCACCCAGATGCTACCGGTTGCGGGAACGGGTTCCAACCGAGGTGGCGCAATAGGGGCATACGGTCCAAGCGGGGTCGAGCGCCTTGCTGCAGTTGCTGCAGACGTTCTTCAGACGCTGGTGGCAGTTGGGGCACACCACGTAATCGGATTCGACAGGATACCCGCACGTCGCACATTCGCCATACCGCATGAGTTGTCGTTGCTTCAATGCGATTTCAAGCTCTTGCTCGTCGCGGTCGACGCGCAGCAAAGATGGACGGAGCAGCACGTAGGCAATCAGGCCCACCACCGGGATGAGCGCGATGATGGCCCACAGCCACCACAGGGTCCCACGCTGATAAGCATCGCGAGCCACCCATACGACAACCAACACGTACAGCACAGCGCAAAGCATCACGAACGTGGAGAACGCCTGCTGCACTTCCGGCGTGATGATTTGCGACATCAATTCACTCATGGTCAATCCTTAACTTCAATCGGCACCATTGCCCATTCAGCATGCGCGGTATGCGCATCCTAGGTATTGTAGCAAAAGACAAGCGCTATTCCGAATCATCACTCTAATTCCGCGAGCTGGGCTTTCACACGCTCGAGCTTCGCGGTGAAGTCGGCGAGCTTAACACGGTCCTTCTCGATAATCTCGGGTGCGGCCTTCGAGAGGAACCCGGGATTGGATAGCTTCTTCGAAAACTTCGCCACATCGCCTTCCAAACCCTTGAGCTCCTTGCGCAACCGAGCCCGCTCGGCATCGAAATCCACCAAGCCGGTGAGCGGCACGTAGATTTCCAGCCCGCTCGAGAGCGTCACGCTCGACTCGGGCGGCTTGACGGCCTCTGCGCTCGCACTCAGGCTGGAGAGGTTCGCCATTCCCAAGATGAGCGGAGCCTGCGCCTGCAGCAGGTCGGCATCCTGATCGCTTTCGGTCTTCACCACAGCATCCATCTTCTGTTTCGGCGATATTCCATAACGCGAACGCGATCCGCGCACAGCCGTGACCGTGTCGGTGA
This sequence comes from Eggerthellaceae bacterium, assembly GCA_045118335.1. Classification (GTDB taxonomy): domain Bacteria; phylum Actinomycetota; class Coriobacteriia; order Coriobacteriales; family Eggerthellaceae; genus W1P20-047. Next base: position 46,557 of record JBGUXY010000034.1, on the reverse strand, counting down.
CCATGGTGATGGTGCGTTCGGCTTCCTCGTCCAGATAGCACGCGAGTTCTTGCGCATCCGGCCACCTGGCAGCGATGAGGTAGGGCTGCTCTTTTTCTGTGGGAAGGTCCTGGTAGATCTCTTCGGTGACGAAGGGCATGATGGGATGCAGCAGGCGAAGCGCCTGGTCGAGCACGAACACGAGGTTGCGCTGGCACTGCAGTCTATCTGCGGCATCAACGCCCTGCAAGCGGCTCTTGGAAAACTCGATGTACCAGTCGCAGAACTCGTTCCAGAAAAACGAGTAGAGCTCGCGGGTGACCTCAGAGAACTCGAAGCGGTCCAAGGCGGTATCGACGTGTTCCACCAGTCGGGCAAGCCTGCTGAAGATCCAGCGGTCGGCAAGCGTGGTGGGCTCGGGTGCGCCCTGATCAAAGCCATCAAGGTTCATGTTCACGAAGCGTGCTGCATTGCGGATCTTGTTGGCGAAGTTGCGGCTGCTTACGAGCTTGTCTTCGTCAAAACGCAGGTCCTGGGCACCCGTGACCTGCATGAGCAGGCCAAACCTCATGCCGTCGGCTCCGTAGTCCTTCATCAGCTGCAGAGGGTCGACCCCGTTGCCGCGACTCTTCGACATGGGCTTGCCATCGGCTCCCATCACCGTCGGATGAATGATCACATGCTGGAAGGGAATGTCACCGCAGCAGTACATGCCCGCCATCACCATGCGCGCAACCCACAGGCCCATGATGTCGCGGGCCGTAGAGAGCACCTGGGTGGGATAGGCATGCTTGAGCTCGGGAGCGTCGACGCCATCACGCGTCCAACCCATCGTGGCGAAGGGCCACAGCTGGCTCGAGAACCACGTGTCGAGCACGTCTTCGTCTTGGCGCACGACCGCACCGCACTTCGGGCAGGTGTGCACCTCTTCCACGCTCGCGTCTTCCCAACCACACTCGTCGCAGTAAAACATCGGGATGCGATGCCCCCACCAAAGCTGGCGGCTGATGCACCAGTCCTTCAGGTTTGCCAGCCAGTCGAGGTAGACCTGCTTCCAGCGCGCCGGGTGGAACTGGATTGTGCCGTCCTCCACCACGCGGGCAGCGTCCTTCTTCAGACGCTCGACCGCCACGAACCACTGCTCGGAAAGCCAGGGCTCGAGCTTGGTGTGGCAGCGGTAGCAGGTCATCACGGAATGGGCATGGTCCTCGATGCGGTCGAGCAGGCCCAGTCGCTCGAACTCGGCCACGACGGCGTCACGCGCCTCGTCGCGGTCCATTCCCGAATACGGGCCGTAGCCCTCGACCACGTGCGCGGTTTCGTCGAAGATGTTGATCTTCTCGAGACCATGCGTCTCGCCCATCGCCCAGTCGTTGGGGTCATGCGCGGGAGTTACCTTCACGAACCCCGTGCCGAAACCAGCATCGACGTGGAAGTCCTCGAATATCTCGATCTCGCGGTTCACGATGGGCAAAAGCACCTTCTTGCCCACGAACTTCTTCTTGTCAGGGTCCTTGGGGCTCACGGCAACGCCGGTGTCGCCAAGCATGGTTTCGGGACGCGTCGTGGCCACCACGATGTATTCCTGCCCGTCGACGGGCTCGACCAGCGGATAGCGCAGATGCCACAGATGGCCGACTTCATCGACATATTCGGCTTCGTCGTCGGCGATGGCGGTGGTGCAATGCGGGCACCAGTTCACGATGCGCTTGCCCTTGTAGATAAGGTCGTCGCGATACCATTCCACGAACAGGCGACGAACGCCGTCGACATAGTCGGGGTCGAGGGTGAAATGCTCGTCGTCGTAGTCGCAAGAACAGCCCATCCCCTTGATCTGCTCCACGATCGTGGTGCCATAGTCGCGCCGCCATTCCCAGCAAGCTTCCAAGAACTTCTCGCGACCGATTTCCAGGCGGCTGATGCCCTCTTCGGCAAGCTTCTTGTCGACCTTCGTCTGCGTGGCGATGCCAGCGTGGTCGGTGCCGAGCACCCAGCGCGTACGGTAACCTTGCATGCGGGCGTGGCGTATGCAGGTGTCTTGGATAGTGTCGTTGAGGGCGTGCCCCATGTGCAGCATGCCCGTGATGTTGGGAGGCGGAATCACGATGGTGTAACTCTGGTTGCCGTACTTGCCAAACCCAGGCGAGCGCCTGAAATACCCGCCCGCGTTCCAGGCCTGGAACAGGGGCACCTCGTGCACCGCGAAATCGTAATCGACCTTTTTCTTCTCTGCCATTTCGTTCGCCTTCCCTAGCGTCATGCATAGTCGCGGCAAGCGTGCCCCTTCCGCCACGCTTGCAATGTTTCCCAATCGGGCCCTTAGGCCAACTTGCGCGCCGGTCGCGCCTTGATCTGGGGCTTCGTTTTACCCTCGATGTCGCTTGCCCGCACCATCACCCGCGTCGGCTCGTGGTATTCGGGCAGATCGTACATCACGTCGAGCAGCACCTTCTCGCAGATGGACCGCAGGCCACGCGCACCCGTTTTCTGGGCTATGGCCATCTTCGCAATCGCCTGGAGCGCCTCGTCTTTCACCACCAGCTCGCAGTCCTCGAACTCGAACATGCGCCGATACTGCTTGACCAGCGCGTTCTTCGGCTCCACGAGGATATGGGCAAGCTCATCTTCGGTGAGCTCGCGCAGGCTCGTGACTACGGGGATGCGCCCGATGAATTCGGGGATCATGCCGAATTTCGTGAGGTCTTCGGGCAGAACCTGCGCCAGCAGCTCGCTTTCCTGCTGGGCGTCGCTTTGGGGCAGGTCGGAATTGAATCCGATGCCCTTCTTGCCCACGCGCTCAGCCACGATTTCCGGCAACCCGACGAAAGCGCCACCCACGATAAACAGTATGTTGGTGGTGTCGATGTGGATGAGCTCTTGTTGGGGATGCTTGCGCCCACCCTGCGGCGGCACGCTGGCCTCGCAGCCTTCGACGATCTTCAGCAGCGCCTGTTGCACGCCTTCGCCCGATACGTCGCGCGTAATCGAAACGCTTTCGCTCTTCCGCGCTATCTTGTCGATCTCGTCGATGTAGATGATGCCGATCTCGGCACGCGGGATGTCGAAGTCGGCTGCCGTGATGAGCTTGAGGAGGATATTCTCGACGTCCTCGCCGACGTATCCCGCCTCGGTGAGCGTGGTGGCGTCCGCAATCGCGAACGGGACCCGCAACGTGCGCGCCAGCGTCTGCGCGAGCAGCGTTTTGCCCGAACCGGTCGGGCCGAGAAGCATGATGTTGCTCTTGGCGATCTCGACGTCGTCTTCCACGGCCTGCGCGCCGATCTGTATGCGCTTGTAGTGGTTGTACACGGCCACCGAAAGGGCGCGCTTGGCATCTTCCTGGCCAATGACGTAATCGCTTAGGCTCTGGTAGAGCTCATGGGGCGTGGGAAGGTTTCCCAGAATCTCTTCGGGGCTGAGCTCGTCTTCGCGCTGCGGCATAGGCGGCATGGGCATCGAGTCGAAGTCGGCGTAGTCGTTGCGTAGGTGCCGGCCCATATCTCGCATCATGGCCTCTGCGCATATCGATATGCACTCATCGCAGATGTAGATGCCGTTGGGTCCGCTTACCAGGGCATTGACCTGGTCACCGGACTTGCCGCAGAAGGAGCATCGGTAGTTTTCGGCATTGTTTTTATCCATCAGCTGCCTTTTGTCTCTAAGGAGGAAACGTGTAGGCGGAACTCGGGCGCAAGTCTAGTCGCGCTTCGAGACCACCTTGTCGATCAGACCGTATTCGAGCGCCTGCTCGGCGGTCATGTAGTTATCGCGCTCGGTGTCGCGCTGGATGTCTTCGAGGCTCTGACCGGTGTTCTCGGCCAGGATGCGGTTGAGGCGCTCGCGGGTCTTGAGCATGAAGTCGGCCACGATCTGGATTTCCGTCTGCTGGCCCTGAGCGCCACCCGAAGGCTGGTGGATGAGCACCATGGAGTTGGGCAGGCAGAAGCGCTTGCCAGGCGTGCCAGCGCTCAGGAGCACGGCGGCCATCGACGCGCACTCGCCGATGCAGATGGTGCTCACGTCGCAGCGGATGTAGTTCATCGTGTCGAGGATGGCCAAGCCCGCCGTCACCGACCCACCGGGACTGTTGATGTAGAGCGAGATGTCCTTGTCGGGGTCGGCGGACTCGAGGTGCAGCAACTGTGCGACCACGGAGTTTGCAACTGCGTCGTCGATGGCTTCGCCAAGGAAGACGATGCGCTCGTTGAGCAGGCGCGAGTAGATGTCGTAGCTGCGCTCGCCACGCGGGCTCTGCTCGATGACATAGGGAATCAGGGCGTCTTTGGTTTCGAATCTGTTCATGCGAATCCTTCCGGTTCTGCTTGGAAACGTTTGCGCTCCAGGTTAAACGAAACGGCAAGCGGGTCGGTAGCGCAATCGCCACCAACCCGCCATTGTTCACCGAGTTGTTTTCGTGCCGTTACTGAGCATCCTCTGCTGCAACCTCTTCAGCGGCAGGGGCCTGTTCGGCAGCAGGAGCGGCCTCGGCAGCAGGAGCCTCTTCGGCCTCGGGCGCATCCTGCTCGGCTTCATCGCCGATTTCTTCGACGATCAGGCCTTCCAGGATCTGCTCCAGGGCGCGCTGGCGACGGATGCCTGCGCGAAGCATGGCGATCTGGCCGTTTTCGCGCCACTGCTTCTCGAGGCCCTTGGGGTCATCGGCACCGGAGCGCTCGAATTCGGCGGTGATATCGGCATCGGTGATCTCGATGCCAGCCTTGCGTGCCCAGGCATCGAGAGCCAGGTCCTGCGCCACCACATCGGCGGCCTGCTTCTTCACGTCGTCTTTGAAGGTCTCGGGCGTGAGACCGGACTGTGCCAGGTAGGCGTCAAGCGTCATGCCGGACTGCTGCATCTGCATGAAGAAGTTCTGGATGAGGTTTTGCTCCTCTGCTTCGGCAAGCGCCTCGGGCACCTCGCCTTGCAGGCGCTCCTGCAAGGCATACAGGGCCTCGTTCTCGCGCAGGCGCGGGAGCATGGAGGACTTCTGCATGTTGATGTTCATGGCAATCATGTCGCGCATGGCCGCAAGGTCGTCGAATCCGGCCTTTTCCTTGGCCCACTCGTCGTCGACCTCGGGAAGGATCTTCTTCTTCAGCTGGTTGATCGTGACATCGAACGTGATGGTGCCGGCATCGGGTAGACCGGAGCCAATCGTGGACGGCTCATCGTTCATGTCGATCTCGATGGTCTTCGTGTCACCCTTCTTCAAGCCCAGCAAGGCCTCGTCGAAAGCCGCCGGGAACAAGCCACGGCCCAGCTCGTAGAGGCGAGACTCGGTTGCCAGAGACTGGATGGGCTCGCCATCGGCGTTTTTTGCCTCCATGGCGATGTCGACGAAGCTATCGGCCTTCACCTTGGTGTTGGCCGGGCTGTCCTTGAAGTCGAAGTAGTATTCGCGCAGCTCGTCGATCTGCGCGTCGATCTCGGCATCGGTAGCGGTGGCGGCGGGCAGCTTGACCGTGATGGGATCGTAGTTGTCGAGCTCGTATTCGGGACGGGTTTCCACCACGGCGGTGAAGGAGAAGTCCTTGCCGGCCTCGACCAGGTCGGTGCTCGTCTCGATTTCGGGCTGGCCCATGGCGATAAGATCCAGCTCGTCCATGGCCACGGGGTAAAGCCCGTTTACGATGTCGTCGGTTACGGAAGCCACTACGGCCTGCTTGCCCAGCATGTTGTCGATAACCGGACGCGGAGCCTTGCCCTTGCGGAATCCTGGGAAGTTGTACTTGTACGCAAAGTCCTTGTACTGCTTGCGGATGCGATCGTCGACTTCCTTGGCGCTGACGGTTACCGTGAGCTTTTTCTGGTTACCTTCCAAGGCCTCTACTGTGGTTTCCACCTGTTTCCTCCATCTAATACTGTCTTATACTCGGTCCCGCGAAAAGCACGTGGCCCGTTTTTTCCCATTGCACACCATTCGCGAGCGCGGCTTGGAGCTCGTGCGCCCGACTGGTGCGGGTGAAAGGACTCGAACCTTCACGGGTTTCCCCACCAGAACCTAAATCTGGCGCGTCTGCCAATTCCGCCACACCCGCATGTGTGCGCATGCCTGAAACACGATACTCGCCTGTGGGCACGCGAACAGCTATGTTACCAAAAAATGCATGTGTTATACACGTTTGTGAACCCAATGTGAACGACGTTTGAAGCATCGGCATAGACCCAGCTCTGGGGTGGAGATTCAGAGAAAGCCACACTTGCCAGACACACTGTCACGCTTTGCAATACGAAAGCCTCGGCACCTTGCTCCCTGCTCAAAGAGCCAATCTATGTTTGTTCCCTCTCGTACGGCAGCGGGACGCAGGCGACACTTGCCTTCGCAAGCCCGCCTGGCATCCCGCCACGTCTTTCGCGTATGCCCAAAACCCGTTTGCCGGATGCTACATACCCTGCTGCTCCAGCATTTCCTGCAGCTTCTTCAGATCGGCCATGCTCATGCCGCCGGGCATGCCGGGAATCGAGCGGCGCCGCTTGCCCTTCTTGCCCTTCTTGCCCTTCCTGTTGCTGTGCAAGTCCGCGTCGGGCATGAACTGCTTCATCATCTTCTTGGTTTCGTTGAACTTTTTCAGGACCTGGTTCACTTCCGTGACGGTAACGCCCGCGCCCTTCGCGATGCGCGCTCGCCTGCTGCCGTTTAATATCTCGGGGTGTTCGCGCTCCTGCTTCGTCATCGAGAAGATGATGTTTTCCATGCGGTCGAGCGCGCCCATGTCGACCTGACCCTGCGCCATGGCCTTGTCACCGCCGGGAAGTGCGCTCACGAGCTTCGAGATACCGCCCATGCGCCGCACCTGCTTGTTCATCTCGATGAAGTCGTTGAGGTTGAGCTGGGCGCGAGCCATGCGCTCGGCGGTTTCCGCCTCGATCTCGTCTTCGCGGATCTTCGAGGCGGTTTCGATCAGGCTGATAACGTCGCCCATCCCCAGGATGCGCTTCGCCATGCGATCGGGATGGAACACCTCCAAGGAGTCGGGCTTTTCGCCCGAGCTGATGAACTTGATGGGCTTGCCGGTGACCTCGCGGATGGACAGGGCACCGCCACCACGGGCGTCGCCGTCCATCTTCGACATGATGACGCCGTCGAAATCCACGCGCTCGGCGAAGGCCGCAGCCACGTTCACCACGTCTTGACCGGTCATGGCGTCGACCACCATTAGAATCTGGTCGGGTTTCACGGCGAGCTTTATGTCCTCGGCTTCCTGCATCATCTGCTCGTCAACGTGCAAACGGCCTGCCGTGTCGATGATGACCACGTCGCGAAGCGAGTCGATGGCATCACGCACGCCTTCCTTGGCGATGTCCACGGGGTTTCCCCCATCGCGGCGATATACGCGCACGCCGATTTCACCACCGAGCGTCTGCAGCTGATCGGCTGCAGCCGGACGGTACACGTCGCAGGCTACGAGCAGGGGGCTGTGACCCTGCTGCTTGAGCAGGTACGCCAGCTTAGCAGCAGCAGTGGTCTTGCCCGAGCCCTGCAGGCCCACAAGCATGATCACATTGGGAATGCGCCCGCCCATGACCAGCTTCGACTCGGTTTGCCCCAACAAACCGGTAAGCTCGTCGAGCACGACCTTCACCACGTTTTGGGCAGGCGTGAGCGATTCGAGCACCTCGGCTTCGAGACAACGCTCCTTCGTGCGCGCGACGAAGCTTTTGACCACCTTGAAGTTTACGTCGGCCTCCAGCAGCGCGAGTCGGATCTCGCGCATCGCCGAATTGATGTCCTCTTCGGTGAGCTTGCCCTTGCCGCGCAGGTTGCCGAAGATCCCCTGCAGTCTTTCGGATAGGCTCTCGAGCATTGCTTACTTCCTTCCACGCCAGCGGAACATGCGCTTGATGCGGCCCTGCTCCTCCTGCGGTTCCTCTTCCGTCTCGACAGCCGACTCTGGTTCGGGTTCGACGGAACCGTCGGCTTGTTCGGCGCGTTGCGCCTCGTAGGCTTCGAATGCAGCGTCCGCATCGGCAGAGAAATCCTCTTCGTCTTCCCCATCGGCTGAAACGGCAAACGGGATCGAAACGCCTGCCTCCGGTTGCACTTCGAGGTCGGCTCCTGGCTGCATGGCAGCCTCCGTCTGAGCTTCCTCGACCGGCTCCTGCACGGCATGTGCCTCGTCGTCATCTTGCACCTGCTTGGCGCCGCAATACATGCAGAACCGGTCGTCCTCGCGCTTTGGCGCGCCGCAAGACCAGCAGGTCGGGCCTAGCGGGACCTCGGGTGAAGCTGAAGTTGGCCAGACAGGCTCCTGCACCGGCGCTTCCGCAGGCTCCGCCACAGGTTCGGGTTCCACCTGCCCCTGCTTTGCAACTGACTCCGGTTCCTGCTCCCGCTGCGATTCCTCGAATTCGTCTTCGGGCTCGGCGCCGATCAGCGCGGCGGCGAAATCGCGCGCATCGAAGTCCTGCAGATCTTCAAGGCGCTCGCCCACGCCAACCTTGGCGATGGGAAGCTCCAGTTCATGCGACACCGCCAAGGCGATGCCACCCTTCGCCGTGCCGTCCAGCTTGGTCACGATCAGCGCGTCCAGGTCGAGCGCCTTGTTGAACTCTCGCGCCTGCGAAAGACCGTTTTGCCCCGTCGTCGCATCGATGACGAGCACGGTGCGCACGGGCATCTTCGAGCGCTTGCGAACCACGCCTACCACCTTCTGCAGCTCGCGCATCAGGTCGGCAGAGGTGTGCAGACGCCCGGCGGTATCGATGAGCACCAGATCGCTTCCCAGGACCTCGGCACGCTCGATGGTTTCGTAGCACACGCTGGCCGGGTCGCTCCCCCGCTCGCGCTCCACGATTTCCACGTTGGCGCGACGTCCCCATTCCTCCAACTGCTCGATCGCCGCTGCACGGAAGGTGTCGCCGCAGCCGAGCAGCACGTTGCGGCCTTTTGCCTTCGCCTCGTAGGCGATCTTGCCCACCGTGGTGGTCTTGCCGGCGCCGTTGATGCCGACGAAGAGCACCACCGCTTGCTCCTCTTCGAAGATGTTGACTTCCGTCTGCGTGAAAGTGTCGGCAATGCGGTCGGTAAGCGTGTCCATGACGGCATAGGCATCGGGCAGCGCCTTGCGCGTCGCCTCCTCGCGCATTTCCTCCACGATCTCGGAAGCGGTGATCGCGCCCACATCGCTTAAGATCAGGGCCTCTTCCAAACCGTCCCAGAACTCATCGTCTACATCGGGGCCACGGTCGAGCAGCACGTTCATCCGCTCGGTGAACCGCTGCCTCGTGCGCGACATGCCAGCTTTAACTCTTTCCCACATGGTCTATCCTTCCGCGTATTGCAACGCCTTGTCGAGCCTTTGGCTCATCACCTTCGTAACGCCATCTGATTGCATCGAGATTCCGTAAAGCACGTCCGCCATCTCCATCGTGCGTCGCTGATGCGAGATGATGATGAACTGCGAGCCGGTGCGCATGGAATCGAGGTAGGACACCAGGCGCCGCAGGTTCGTATCGTCGAGCGCAGCCTCCACCTCGTCGAGGACGTAGAACGGCGTGGCGCGCGTCTTGTACACAGCGAACAGCAACGCAAGTGCTGTAAGCGATTTTTCGCCACCGCTCATAAGCGACATCTTCAAGATACGCTTGCCAGGCGGCTGGGCACTTACCTCCACGCCGGTGTTTTCCATGTCGTGGGGGTCGGTGAGGGAAAGCGAGCCTGACCCACCGGGGAAGAGCTCGGCGAAGACGCTCTTGAAATTGGCGTTGACCACATCGAAGGTGTTGGCGAAATCGTCTTTCATGCGCGCGTCGATGACAGACACTATCTTGTCGAGCGCCTTTCGCGCGCTGCGCATATCGGCTAGCTGCGAGTTCAGGTAATCGTAGCGTTCCTTGAGGGTCTCGTATTCCGCGGCCGCATCGGGGTTGATGGCGCCCATGTTCGCGATGCGCCGGCGCAGCTTCTCGGCCCGGGCCTCCACTTCGGCGCGGTTTTCGAGCTGGGGAAGCTCGACGGCCGTCTCGAGCGGAGTCGAGCAATCATGCACGATAGTGGAGATGGCGCTTTCAACCTGCATCTCGATGCGGCTCTTCTCGACGCGTATGTCGGCCAGTCGCCGGCTCGCCTCATCATATGCCTCATGCGCTGCCTTCGTGCGGGCACGCGCCTCGTTGATTCGAGCATGAAGCGATTCGGAAACACCCTGGGTCTTCGCGGTTTCGGCTTCCAGGTAATCGGCTCGCTGCCGCGCAAGCTGCGAGAGCGCAGAGAACACCTCGATCATCGGATCGATGCGGGTCAGCGCTGCTCCCTTGCGCGCAATGCCCTCACGCGCGCGCTCCGCTTGATTGCGGGCGTGCACGATGTCGCGCTCGCAAGCTTCGAGCATGCGCTTCGCATAGGCAATGCGCTCGGAGCACGTCGCAGTCTGCAGCTTAGCCTCCGCCAGCTCCGCCGACGCCTGGTCGGCCAACGCCCGCTGGGGGGCAAGTTCTGATCGCTTCGCATCGAGATCTTCTTTGAGCTGGGACATCTGTTCGCCGATTTCGCTCACCTTCGCAGCCAACGCGGTGGCATCGGGTTCGGCCTTCGCCAACGCATCGGCCGTCTTGCGCCTGCGCGCTTCGAGCTGCTCTTGCTCGCGCTGCAAGGCGAGCAGCGCTTTTTCAGCACGGGCGCTCTCGCGATTGGCGGCCTGCACTTGACCGCGCAGCTGTGCCACGCCCTGCGAGATTTCCAACCCAGCCGATTGGGCAGCCCGCAAGGCCTCTTCGGCTGTTTGGGCGGCTTCTTGGGCCTGATCCTCGGCGTCTTGGGCACGTTTGAGCGCACTGCGCGCTTCTTCCAGTGCGCGGTAATCGCCCAGCTGGCTTGTCTCGTCCAAGCGCCGATGACGGCATCGCACCTTGCCATTCGACCACACCACGTAGCCGGTCTGGGTAGCGCAGCACGAACCCGGATTTGCCTTCGCAAACGCCTGCGCGCTTGACACGTCATCGAACAGGTACACGTCTCCAAGCAGCGACTCGATGACCCCGGCTGCATCATCGGCGCAAGAAATCTCGTCAACCAACCTCACTGCTCCGGCTGGCACGCCAGCGGCAGATTCCTGTCGGCGGGGCAGAAGCGTCACCGAACCAGCATCGTCGCATCGAGCCAATCGGCTTGCCACGGCAACTGCTGCCTGCTCGTCTTCCACGATGAGCGCCTGCATGTCCTCTCCGAGCAGCTCTTCGACCACGGCTTCGAGGTTGCCGGGCGCAGAGACCATCTCCACAAGCGGACGCAGCTGAACCTGCAGCTCATCGGCATGATCGACGACCCAGGCAAGCAGCGGGTTTTGCGCTTGACGCGCACGGCGCAACTCTTCCAAGCTCCTCACGCGAGCTCCCTGCTCCGCCCTCCCCTCTCGGGCACGGTCGTACGCCGCACGGGCTTCGTCCCTGCTACGCATGGCATTGCCCGTGGTCTCGCGGGCTTGGGCTTCCTGCGCGATGGCTTCTTCAAGAGCGCCCTCGGTCTCGCGGGCAACAAGCCTTGCCTGAACGTCGGCCTGCTCGGCGGCTTCGAGACGCTGATGCAGGTCGGCAACGTGAGTGTCTATCATCTGGCCCTGAGCACGGTTGGCAGCCACGACTTCCTGCGTGCGGGCCAGGCGGGCGCGCGTCTCTTCCAGGTCGGCCGCGGCATCGCGCCGCTCATGCGAGAGCCGGTCGATGTGCGATTGGAGCTCGCGCTGGCGCGTTCGGGCAGCATCGGCACGCGATTGGGCGGACTGTTGGGTTTGCCGGGCGGCCTCCCCCGCCGCCTTCGCCTCGCGAAGGTTGGCGGCCGCAGCTTCGCGCTGAGCATCGGCAGCTTCAGCCGTCCGCATGTCATGTTCGAGCGAGATCTGCATCTCGGCCAGATAGTCTGTAGACGAGCGCCTCTTCTCGCGGAAGAGCAGCACGTTCGAATCGAGCTTGTCGACGGCGGCTTGAGCTCGCCGATACCGTTTCGCGGTCTCGCCCGCATCGGCCGTCGATGCTTGCAGCTGGGTTTGCAACTGGGCAGATTCACCCTCGCATTGCCGGATGCGCTCACGCAGGCCTGTCACAGACGCTTCCGCTTCCGCTTCCTGCTTGCACACGACATCCCAGCTTATCTGCAAGGAACGCAAGTCATCTACTGCCAGATCCAGATCGAGAGAAGCCAGCTGCGATGACGCGTCCTCGTAGGCGATGGCGCGCTTCGCCTTGCGCTCAAGCGGCTTGACCTGCCTTTCCACCTCGCGCACGATATCATTTGCACGGGCAAGGTGGCCATCCATCAGCGCCAGCTTGCGCTCGCTTTTTTCCTTGCGCTGTTTGTGTTTCAAGACACCGGCTGCTTCCTCGATGAGCGCGCGGCGGTCTTCGGGTTTCGATTGCAGAATCGAGCTCAAATGGCCTTGGGCGATGATGGAGTGCGTACCCGTACCCAAACCCGAATCGTGCAAGATGTCAAGCACGTCCATGCGTCGTGCCTGCGTGCCGTTGATGAGGTATTCGCTCTCGCCATTGCGGTACATGCGCCGTGAGAGCACCACTTCGGAAAACTCGACGGGAAGCGTGTTGTCTGAGTTGTCGAGTACCAGGCTCACCTCGGCTACACCCGATGCCTTGCGCGCTGCCGAGCCCGAGAAAATGACGTCCTCCATGGCCTGGCCACGCAAGTTGCGTGCGCTGCGCTCGCCGAGCACCCACAAAACAGCATCCGATATGTTCGATTTGCCCGACCCGTTGGGCCCCACGATGACGGTGATACCAGGTTCGAAAGACATGACGCTGCGGTCGGCAAACGACTTGAACCCCTTCAGCACGAGCGACTTCAGATGCACGGGAGCGCTCCTAACCTTGCTTGCGTTGGGCTTTGCGCTGCGCCTTTATCGCCTTCGCGCGTTCCTTTTCGGCGTTCTTCGCGTCCTTTTCCACCGCACGGGCGATGGCCTGCTCGGTTTTCTCGTAGGTCTTCTGATAGGCCTTCGTCGCCTTCGCGCGTTCCTTTTCTTCGTAGGTGCCAGACGACTTGAAACCCATGAGTTCCAATGCGCTGCTGGCGGCAGAGCTCTCCGATTCCTTCTTCGTGCGGCCAACGCCACGAGCGAGCGCCTGCATGCCAGCAAACACCTGCGTTACGAAGGTGCGGTCATGCGGCGGACCCTGCGTCTCGATGAGCTTGTACGTGGGGGTGATGCCCTCTTCTTGCAGCTTTTCCTGCAGGACGCTTTTGGGGTTTTCCGGTTCGCGGGCCATTTCCTCGCTCATATGCTCGATGAGCGTGCGGTGGACAAAGCCCCGCGCAGCTTCGATGCCCCCATCCAGGTAAAGCGCCGCCACGACGGCTTCGTAAACGTTTTCCAGCGCCGAATGGAGCCCGCGCCTTCCGGTGCCGCGCTCGGACATGCCGAAGATGATGGCGTCGGCGAAACCGAGCTGTTCTGCCACCCGCGCCAGCGAGGCTCCCGAAACGAGCGACACCTTGATGCGGGTAAGCCCCCCTTCGTCGAGGTTGCGGTATGCATGGAATGCAGCGTCGGCCACGATGGCGCCCAAGATGCTGTCACCCAAAAACTCCAGACGCTCGTAGGAGCACTTCACGGGCTTGCCCTCGACTGCCGAAGGATGCGTGATGGCGGGAAGGAGGATGGTTTCATCCCCGAATTCATACTCGAGTATCTGCTGAGCCAGATCGAGCTTTTCCCGTTGTTCATCCGTCAATGCCATCAGGCCCGCTTTCCCTTTCCGCCGTAGACGAACCAACCTTTGCGGCCAATCATATGGATTCTACTCTTGCGCGCTTCCCTGAGCGACACTTTGCGCTATTAATTCAGAAACCTGCAACCGAACCGTTTTGGCAGCAGTGAGGATGCCGTTTTTCACAGCGGTCTCGTTAGAAGAGCCATGCCCCACCAGGCAGGCGCCACGCACGCCGAGCAGGGGTGCGCCGCCATAAGTGTCGGGGCTGATGGAATCTTTCAGATCTTTCATCGCGCCCTTGATGGCCAGGGCGGAAAGCATCGTGAGCGGATTCGACTTGAACACGCCCTTCAAGCTGTCGAAGAGCACATGCGTTATGCCCTCGATGGTCTTGATGCACACGTTGCCGGTGAAGCCGTCGGTGACGATGACGTCGTAGGTGCCATTTGCCACATCCGTTCCCTCGCAATTGCCCTTGAAATTGGGAATCTCCTGCTTGAGCAGCGCATGGCAATCCTGTGCGAACTGCGAGCCCTTCGTATCCTCTGCCCCGATGTTGAGCAGCGCAACCGTGGGGTTCTTGCGCTCGAGAATCTGCTCCACGTAGATGGAGGCCATCTTGGCGAACTGCACCAGGTACTCGGGCTTGCAATCGGCGTTTGCCCCCACATCGCACATGACCACGGTACGGACCGGAGAAGGTATGATGGTGGATAACGCCGGACGCGCCACGCCCTTGATTCGCCCAGCCACCAGAGTGCCGGCGGCCAGGCAAGCACCGGTCGAGCCAGCCGAGAAAAAGCCCTGCGCACGGCCTTCCTTCACCAAGCGGCAGCCGACCACGATGCTCGAGTCCTTCTTGCGTCTCACGGCATTTGCCGGATGCTCGTCCATGCCAATCTCTTCGGTGCATGGCACGGCTTCGCAGCGCTCGTGGCTTTCGGCAAACGGCACGACCACGTCTTCGGGGCCGCAGAGCAGCACTTGCAGTTGTGGCTCAGCGGCAAGTGCAGCCTCGACACCCGGCAAAACCACGGAAGGGCCGAAATCTCCGCCGAGGGCATCTACGGCAATGCTGATCATCTCGCTCATGGCGTCTCCTTGCATGAAGAGCTGGTTGGGGAAATCCAGGCGCGAAGCAGCAACGGCGTTCGTGGCTTCGCGCAGTTTTGGGCATTATAGCGTCAAACACGGGATTGACGGTTGGCGGGCAAGCATCAATCCCCTATCTGAACACACGAAAATCCTCCGAACGCAATTCGTTCGGAGGACCCTCCTGCAACCTGAGCCTGTTCGGCTATGCGGTTTCGATGACCTCGCGGTCACGATAGTAGCCGCAGTTCGGGCATACGCGATGCGGCAGCTTGACTTCGCCGCACTGAGGGCACACCGAACGCGCGGGGGCGAAGATCTTGTCGTTTTCGGAACGGCGGGCGTTGTAGCGAGCACGCCCCGTCTTTCGTTTGGGTACTGCCATGATCGTCTCCTTTTACTGTAACAGGCCGCAAAGCCTGGCTTTTAGCATCAGATAAAACACGCGAAGCAGTATTTTAGCGAACGGGTTTGCCACTTGCAAGCCCTACAAACAGCCTGCACAAACGCATTTGAAGCATGCGTGAGCAGTTGGCGAGCCCGAGCTTGCCTACGCCTCGGTACTCGGGCGCCCATGCAGGGCTTCGCGGGGAGTCAGACGTTGACGGGCTAGGGTTTCCAGCGGCTCCAGGTAGACGACTTCTTCCGCATCGAGGCCTGCATGGGCCAAGTCGAAGAGCCAGTCCACCCACTCACGCGCGATCCTGCGATATGCGC
Organism: Eggerthellaceae bacterium; assembly: GCA_045118335.1. Classification (GTDB taxonomy): domain Bacteria; phylum Actinomycetota; class Coriobacteriia; order Coriobacteriales; family Eggerthellaceae; genus W1P20-047. The sequence goes on along the minus strand of JBGUXY010000034.1, from coordinate 31,110 downwards.
GCGCCTCGAAGCCGTCGAAGATGACCTTCCACTTCGCTGCTTCCACGTCCAGGTGGCGCACATCCGCAAATGCCTCATCGAGAGCATCGAGGTTAGCCCGGCAGTAGAACAAGCCCTTCAACAAGGCGACGTATGCGGCAGCATACGGTAGCGGCATGGCGTCAGCGGGGCGTATCTCAACGTATGTCTTCAAGCGGTTGTCTGGCCATTCCATGGAAAGGGCGTGCTCCAGCTCGGCGTGCGTCATCACGCGGTCTGCGTATACATCGCCAAAGGTCTGGGCACCCACATAGCGGAAGCCCTCGCTGCTTCCAACGTCGGGCACCAAGATGGCGGGCACGTCGAGGATGTAGTTCGCATAGTCACGGAAGGTGAAACCGGGGTCCGCGCTTCCCGGAACGATGTTGCATCGATCGGGATCGACGTCTTCCCACACGCGCATCCGCATGGCGTGCACGTCGTTGGGCTGGCCCTCGAACACCGGAACGTTGTCGGTGATGAGCGCGAAAAAAGGTACCAGGATGTTGGCTAGGCGCATCTTGCGTGAGGCATCAGCTTCGCTGATGAAGTCTATGGACACCTGAAGCGATGTGGTGCATCGCATCATGCGGGGACCGTATGGGCTGATGTCGCCCAGATATCCGTTCATGCTGCGATAGCGAAACTTCGGAATCAGTTCCAAGTCGAGCGCGCAAGCCACTGGGTTGTAACCCGTCAGTGGCGCTTCCAGGCCGAGCGCCTCGAGCTCGGGGTCGAGGCGGCTTCGGAAATCCTCGTAGGCGGCAACGAATTCTCCCACTGTCTGGAAGGGGCCAGCGCTTATCTCTACCTGCGCGGCAGGTTCGATGGTGATGTTTTCCCGATTTCTAGCCAAGCCCACGATGTTGCCCTGCTCCTCGCTGCGCACATCGTAGTAGACGCTCATGCGCTCGAGCAGGTCCCGAACGCCACCGGATTCGGAATACGACACGGGGCGCCCGTCCACATGCACGAGCGTGTGCTCCATCTCCACACCCAAGCGCAAGGGCTCGCCTTCGCCCTTGCATCCACTTCGCAGATAGTCTTCGATTAGCTGCAGGTTCTGCTCACGGCAAGGCTGCATTCCCTACCCCCTTGTCCACAGCGCATCTTCAACGTCGTATCGCCCATACTAGCGTTGAACCAATCATCGTGCTAGTAACAGTTTCATGGCGAACGCAAACGCATCATACGCACGATACGTCAACCTCGAAAGCGCTCTCCCCAAGACATGCTCCATTGCCGCGCAAAAGCAAATCGATGGTCTAGTCTTCATCGAACTTCAGCTGCGCCAAGGCTGCGAACGGATTGCTCGCGGCTTGATCTTCGGCGGCTTGCCGCTCGCGTTCCAAAGCGCATCCGCACTGCCCTACGTTGAGGTTCGCCCCGCAATCCGGGCAGATGCCCCGGCAATCGTCACGGCACAGCGGCTTCAGCGGGACATCGACCAGGATGGCCGCCCGTAACAGGGGCTCCAGGTCGATAACGTGGTCTTCGGGAAGGAAATCGAACTCGTCTTCGTCCATGTCTTCCGGGCGGGCTTCTTCCTCGATGACGAAGAAGCCCTCGACATCGCCGCATATGTCCAAATCGAAATTGTCCAGGCACCGAGCGCACTCCGTCGTGCCTTTGCCCCGAACGGTCCCCGACACCAGCAGGGCCCCGCCTGTATTGGTAATGCTCACGTCCCAGCGAAGCGGATCGTCGAACATATATGCGTCCGGACCCACCTGCAACTGCGACAATGAATACTCACCCGCAAACGAAGAGCTCTCCGCGGGTGCGAAGAGCTCTGGCGCTACGAGAATCTTCGTGGGTTCCATATGCCTATCGACCGGAAAGCGAATTGGAATTCAGCCGGTCACGGCAACGACGAACGTTGGAAAGCAACGTGTCGAGGCTGCTCTCGACATGGCCGAAGACCTCATCGGCGTAGTCTTCAGCACCGGCGCGGGTCTGGCGCTCGAGTTCGCGAGCCTCAGCCAAGATGCTGTCGGCCTGCTGCTGGGAGATGCGCACGATTTCCTGCTCGCTCGCAATGGTCATGGCCTGACCGCGTGCGTCTTCGATCATGCGATTCGCTTCCGCCTCGGCATCGTCGAGCAAGCTCTGACGTTCACGCACGATCTGACGCGACTGCGCGAATTCGCTCGGGAACGTGTCACGGATATCATCTAGAATCTCGAACGCGGCAGCAACATCCACCTGACGCATGTTGCTCTTGCCAAAAACCGGCTTGGAATCTTCCAGCAGAATCGACAGTTCCTCGATTAATCCCAAGACCCCTGTTTCGTCCATGTTCATCCTTCCGAAGTGTACATTACAGCGCTGCATGAGCTGAACACGCAGCAGATTCAACATATTCTAGCATGCCCATCTTACATGAAACACTTCGATTCACCGTACATGCACAATAACATGTCATTTCACCAGCTCTCGACGGTTAAACGAAGCAAAATCGCCGCATCTTGCCGTTTGACGGACCCCAATTCGACCACGCTTCAAACGCGCAGGCAGGCTAGCCCACATACGGCTCGCCGTACTTTTCGCACAGTGCCCGGTAGACGCAAGGCGTCACGAACGATTCGAACTTTCCCCCAAACATGGCCAACTCGCGCACGATCGACGAGGAGAGGTACATGTTCTGTGGGGTGGACATGATGAACACCGTCTCGATTTCCTGGTCGATCTGGTAGTTCATGGCAGTCATCTGGAACTCGTACTCGAAGTCGGTGATGGCGCGCAGCCCCTTCACCAACGCCATGGCCCCCACCTGCCTTGCGAAGGCCACCAGCAGCCCTCCAAACGGTTGCACCGTCACGTTTTCCAGGTGTGCGGTGGACTCGCGCACGAGCTCGACGCGCTGCTCCAAGGTGAACAGCGGCCCCTTGGGACCCTTCCCAGCCGATTCGGCCACGCCGACGACCACTTCGTCGAATATCTGGGCTGCTCGGTTGATGACGTCGATATGCCCCAATGTAATGGGGTCGAATGTTCCCGGTACTACTGCTTTTCTCATGACTCACCAATCCTGAACAGGTCCACCACCGTCGCGCCGAATGTCTTTCGCGCGACCTGGTGCAATTGTAGCGAAAGAAAGCCCGCATCCTGCAGAGGATCTTTGGAAGCGTCGTGTTCATAGGAAACGATCGCATCGGGCGAAAGCGAGCCCGCACGACCCAACCTCGCGAGCAGCGAAGCCACATCCCCTGCCGGCATGGCGTACGGCGGGTCCAGAAACACCAGGTCGAATGCGCTTCCCGCAGGAGGCGCGGGCAGGCGCTTCGTCACGTCCCCCCGCATGATGCGCGCCCGCCCCGCATCGGCCATGGCGGTGTTGGAACGCAGCGCTTCAAGTGCAGGTGGGTGCTTCTCGCAAAAGCATGCGAATCGCGCCCCACGGGACAACGCCTCCAACCCCAGCGCGCCGCTGCCTGCGAACAAGTCGAGCACCACGGCACCGTCCCAGTTTCCGCGAGCCGAAAGGATCGAGCTCATGAGAGACTCGCGCACGCGGTCGACGGTTGGCCGCGTGGCGTTTCCCTTCGGGGCCTTAAGCGTTCGGCCCCGGTACTCACCGGCTATGATGCGCATTCCCCGCCTGCCTTTCGCTTTCCTGGGCAAAGACGCGTGCCAACTCGTAGCGCAGCGCCTGGTGTTCGGGAAGGCGCAAGCCCGGGTCGCTTTCCAGCAACTCGGCGGCATCGGCGTGCGCCACTTCCACGATGGCACTGTCGCGAACCACGTTCACGAGCTTCAGCACCGATGCGCCATGCTGACGGTTTCCCAGGATATCGCCCTCGCGACGCAAAGACAGGTCGTATTCCGCCAACTCGAACCCATCGTCGGTGCGCTCCATGGCAGCAAGGCGTTCCAAGGCGGCAGGCGCCTTCGTCCCCGAAACCAGGCATGTGTACCCGCGATGGGAACCACGCCCAACGCGCCCACGCAGCTGGTGCAACTGGGCGAGCCCGAAACGGTCGGCGTCCTCCACGATCATCACCGTTGCACCGGCAACATCGACGCCCACCTCGATGACGGTTGTGGAAACGAGCACCTGCACGCGGTTTTCCCTGAAATCCTGCATGACCGCCTGCTTTTCGGCACTTTTCATCTTGCCGTGCAGCACGGCTACCTTGTAACCGCAGAACACCTTTTCCTGCAGGTAGTCGGCATGTTGCAAGGCGGCGCGCACGTTGCCCTCTACGTAGTCCCCCGCCTGCTCGATCGCTATGCCGGCAAAAGCGTAATCGTCTTCCCCCTCGTCGGATCCGTCGGCTTTGCCGCCCTTCGAAGGCGTCTTGGCATCGCCGACCAGCGGGCACACCACATACACCTGCCTTCCCAAGGCAAGCTCTTCCAGGGCGACCTCGTACGCCTCGCCGCTCTGAGCGTATGAATACGCCTTCGTGACCGCAGGCTTCATGTTGCCCGGGCGATGGCGTATGTAGGACAAGGTCATGTCGCCATACAGCGCCAATGCCAAGGACCGGGGTATGGGCGTTGCGGTAAGCGAGAGCGCATCGGCATGGCACCCCTTCGCCACGAGGGCGCCACGCTGCTCCACCCCGAAACGCTGCTGCTCGTCGATGACGACGATGCTGCACCGAGAAGCCACGACATCGGGCTCGAGCAATGCATGCGTCCCGAAGAGCACGGTAAGCTCGCCCGAGCGCAGGCTAGCGCAGATGGCCTCCCTATCGGCTGGCGACGTGGAACCCGTGAGCAGGGCCCAGCGAACGCCCGCTTCGTCGAGCAAGGGGCCCACCTTGCTGCCGTATTGCTGGGCGAGCACTTCGGTGGGCGCCATCATGAGTGCCTGAGTGCCGGTGTCGGCCGCTGCCGCCAAGGCAAATGCGGCAACCACCGTCTTGCCCGTGCCCACGTCTCCCAACAGCATGTGGTTCGCGCGACGGGGAGCCGCCATGGCCTCCAAGATGCGACAGCGAGCCTGCTCCTGCTCGTCGGTGAGGCGAAACGGCAATGCCGCGAAAAGGGCCTTCGAGCAGGGGCCGTCGGTTACATGCTGCACGTATCCGCCTTCGCCTCCCGCCTGGCTGCGCATCATCAGATGTAACTCCAGCAACAACAGCTCCTCGTATGCCAACCTCCTGCGCGCTTGTCCCACTTCGTCCATCGACGTGGGAAAATGGATGACCCGCAAGGCGCATTGCCGACTCATCAATCGGTACCGCAAGCGCAAATCGAGCGGAAGTGGGTCCTCGAGCCCGATGCATTCCTCCAAAGCGTTCGACACCAACCTGCGCATCCAAGCCGTGTTCACCTTTTCCGTGGCAGGATGCACGGGCACGATCATGCCAGAGGCATCACCCCCCTGTGCCACGTCCTCCATGAACGGATTGGTCATGCGCTTGAACTCGTAGTTGAACTCGACCTTCCCTGAAACGGCGAGCCGGTCTCCGCGTTGGAGGCGATTTGCAAGCCATGGTTGGCGGAAACACGTCACGATCATGGTGTCGGTTCCATCGTTGAGCGTGACCTCTACCAGACTCAAATTGCGCTTAGGCTGCTTGAGCTTCACCTCGAACACCTCGGCCACGATGGTGCACGACTGCCCGATCTGAGCCTGCGCGATGGTGCTCACCGCGCTCATGTCGATGTAGCGGCGTGGGAAGTGGGTGACCAGATCGCGTAGCGTGCGGATGCCCATCTTCCCCAAAGCTGCCGCTCGGGCACCCGAAACCGCCCGAACCTTCGTCACGCTGCCGTCTAACGCCAGAGAAGCCGCAAGGCGGTCGGGGTTCGCGCCCCGGACCGCCTTGCCGTTGCTGTTGTGTTTCCCGCCACTCATACGTGAACGGTAAGCCCGCCGTGCCCTATTCCACCGACATGACGAGGGGATAAAGGGGCTGCTCACCTCGATGGGCGTCGATCTCGAGGTCTTCGTAGACCCCTTCGATGCGCTCTACGAGCTCCTGGAAACGGTCGTCGTCCATATCGGCCCCTGCGAGCAGGGTAAGCGTATCGGCATCTCCGGCTTCCATGAACTCGAGCAGCGCCATGGCAACTTCCTCGATCGACTGACCGATAGCCTCGATGGAATCATCGGCAATGCCGATCACATCGCCATCCTTGATGGGATTGCCGTGGGCGTCCTTTGCATCCTTGATGGCAGTGGTCACCTCGCCGGTGCGCACCTGGTCGAGCGCAGCTGTCATCGCCTCGACGTTGTCCTCAATCGATGCTTCCGGATCGACTTCGAACATCGCGGCGAAAGCCTGTGGCACGCTTCGGCTCGGCACGACGGCACACGGGGTGTCGGAGACTTCCACGCAGCTTTGGGCGGCCATGATGATGTTCTTGTTGTTGGGCAGGATAATCACCGACTCGGCGTTGACCGCGTTCACGGCGTCGAGCAGGTCCTTCGTGGAGGGGTTCATCGTCTGCCCACCGGAGACGACAACGTCTACTCCCAGGCTTTCCAAGATCCTCGCATTGCCCTCTCCTGCGGCCACGGCCACGAAACCCAGGGGCTTGCGTTCGCCCTTTTCCTCAATCAGCTTCTCGTTGCGCTCGACAGCCTGCAGGTCCATGTTGTGGATGAACACCTCGAAGATCTGCCCACGCTCTAGGAAGTAAGCGAGCACCTGGTCGGGATGGTTCGAATGCACATGCACTTTGAACTTGGGGTTTGCGCCCACGCATAGCTCGCAGTCGCCCATCGTTGCAAGGAAATCGAGCGCCTCCTGCGGGTCGAGCGTGTCGGAATCGACCAGGAACTCGTTGCAATAGCGAAACTCTGAACCTTCCCAGTCGTTGATGTGCTCGATTTCGACCTTCGGGGCAGCCGAACCGCCGATGTTCAGCTCGTCGCCTACCGTGCGGTCCTTGCCCAAAAGCGAAGCCGCGAACGCATCGACGAGAATCGCCAGCCCGTAACCGCCGGCATCGACGACGCCGTTTTCCTTGAGCACGGGCAACAGCTCGGGCGTGCGCTGCACCGATTCGTATGCTTCGCTGACGACGAAGGACAGGGCTTCGTCCATGGAGAACTTGCGCTTGCGAGCCTTGCGCGCAGCAAGGGCGGTATCACGCAAAACGGTGAGAATCGTGCCCTCGACCGGCTTGCGCACCGCACGGAATGCCGTCTCCACCGCAGAGTCGAACACGGCATCGAGCGCATCGACGTCGAATTGCTCGCATTTGGCGGCGCCCTCGCACAGACCGCGTAGTATCTGCGACGTGATGACGCCGGAGTTGCCCCGGGCACCCATGAGGGCTCCGTTTGTAATGGACCTGCGGATATCTGCCTTCGAGGCATCCGCGGGAAGGTTCGAGAGGTTGTCGACCACGGACTTCACCGTCAGCGACATGTTGGTGCCGGTGTCGCCATCGGGAACGGGGAACACGTTGAGACGGTTGACCTCGTCTTTCCTATCGGTGAGCGTTGCGCTGGCATGCGCAATGGCATTGACGATCTCTTTGGTCGTATAAGTATCTGACATGTTGAACGTTACTCCTCGATTGATGTGAGCATGCGCGTATCACAGTCCAAAGGAACCGTCCGCGCACGGCGATGCTAACGGCGGACCTTCACGCCTTCCACGTGCACGTTCACGCCAGCCAGGGGAACTTGGGCGTATTCGGTCATGGCAAAGGTCACCGCTTCGATCACGTTCTGGGAGACCACGTTGATGTTCGTCCCGTATTCGATGATGACATGGACATCGACCTGAACGCCTTGTTCGGCGGTGGACACAACCACGCCGCGGCGCAGGCGCGAAGCCGGCAGCAACTTGGCTATTCCGTCGACAGCCGTGGGCGCAGCCATTCCCACCACGCCATAGCAATTAGTGATGGCATGACCTACGAGATCTGCCAGGACTTCATTGGCGACATGCAGATCGCCAGGAATTCTCTCACTCATAGCTTTCCTTTCACGACGCTCGTCCGAGCGCGCATTCATGACAAGCACGATAGTTCAGTATAACCCAACCGCGCATCGGGGCTAGCCCAATGGGAAACATCACGAGCGAATCCACATGTGCGGGCATCGGCAAGCTGTCAACCGCTTTCCATGCTTTGCTGAACAGGCAGAACAACCACACTCGCAAGCCAATCCAAAAATTTGAAAAAGCCGTGATGCTTACAGGACGCCAGCCTCAAAGAGTTGGACAAACGATCGCCATGTGCTATGCTACGAGGGCTTTTTGTCAACAAGCCTGAACGAGCGGGCGATGTTCATAGTAAATGGAGTTGATTATTATGTCCAAGGTATGTGAAATCTGCGGCAAGGCACCGGTTGCCGGTCGTAACGTGAGCCATTCCCACCGTGTGACCAACCGCGTCTTCCGTCCCAACGTGCAAAAGATCACCATCAACGACAACGGTCATGTCCGCCGCGCCAACGTCTGCACCAAGTGCATGAAGGCTGGCAAGGTCACCCGCGCATAAAACTCCAAGACCCAAACGTCAACGCAGCCCCGCGGTTCATACTGCGGGGCTATTTTTGCTTGAGGAGATGATGCCGAACCCCGATTCCATTGGCCGGGGCTCGGCATCATCTCCTCAAGCAAAGCGAAGGGCCCTGCTTGGGGCCCTTCGCAGATGCGTGTCACCACAAGGGACTGCACCTTGTCTGGCGCTTTCGAGCTACTGTGTCATGGTCTCGAGTATGTCTTCCGCCACGCTGCCCTGGTGAATTTCGGCATCATGCTTGTGCAGCTCTTCGGCTGACTGATGCCAGCATTCGGTCTTGGGTATGCCGGGAATGCTGTCGGCTACGAAAACGGGGTCGAGACCCTGCTTCTTCTGTGCTTCGTAGTCCTTTAAGATGGCTACGGCCCACTTTCCCAGTATCAAGATGACCACGATGTTGATGGTTGCCTCGATGCCCATGAAGATGTCGGCCAGGTTCCATGCCAGGGTCAGGTTCGACTGAGCGCTGAAGAACACGACCACGCAGCACAGGATGCGGAACACGACCAGGGTGATCTTGCTATCGGTGATGAACTTCAAGTTCGACTCGGCATAGTAGTAGTTGCCCACAAGGCTCGAGAACGCGAACGCGAAGATGGCGATGGTCATGAAGTGCAGGCCCAATACGCCAAAGCCGCTTTCGAGTGCACCCTGAACGAGAGGCATGCCGCCATTGGCTGCTTCGCCGACACCGCCGCCGAAGGCCGTGATGCCGATGTCGGGAGCCACGTAGAGCATGATCATCGTGGCGGAGCAGGTGCAGATGACCATGGTGTCCAAAAACACCGAGAAGGTCTGGACCAAGCCCTGCTTGGCAGGATGAGAGACAGATGCGGATGCGGCGGCGTTCGGAGCAGAACCCATACCAGCTTCGTTGGAGAACAAGCCGCGCTTGATGCCCCAAACGATCATCGATCCGGCGAACCCGCCCGTGATCGACGAGATGTCGAACGCTTCGCTGAAGATGAGCCCGAACACGGCGGGAAGCTCGCCGATGTTCATCAGGACCATGATGACGGCCAACAGGATGTAGCCAATTGCCATGATGGGCACGATGATGGACGTCAAGAACGTGATGAAGCGCGTTCCGCCGAAGAGCACGAATCCGAGTACCACGGCAATGATGATACCCACAGCCAGGTGGATGACGCTATACATCGCATTCGTGATCTGCGCGAGCTGAGCATCGCCCAGATTCATCGTGGCAAGGAAGTTGTCGACGTAGAGGTTCAGCGACGAGCTCATGTTGTAGGTCTGCAAGCCGTTGAAACCCAGGCCGAAGCACAAGATGAGCGAGATAGCGAACACGATGCCGAGCTTGCGGCTATGCAGTGCCTGGTGGATGTAGTACGCAGGGCCGCCACGAAACTCGCCCTCGCCAGCCTTCACCTTCCACGTCTGCGCCAGCGTGGACTCTACGAACGCGGAAGCCGAGCCGACTGACGCCATGATCCACATCCAGAACACGGCTCCGGGGCCACCCACGGCGATGGCGGTTGCCACACCCGCGATGTTGCCCGTGCCAACACGCGAAGCCGTGGAGACCATAAGAGCCTGGAACGACGAAACGCTCTTTTCGCCGTCATTGTGCTTCTTTTCGGTCAGATGCCTGATCATGTCCCTGAACCCGCGGAACTGTATGAAGCGGGTCCGTATCGAGAAGTACAAGCCTGCGATGATGAGCAGGAACACCAGGAAGTACGTGTACATGTAGGTGTCAATGGTGTCGGTGACACCTACCAATTGGGTCATGAAATCCATTTTCTTCCCTTTCCTTGCCTAATTCCACGCCATGCGCACGGCGCCTGGCGTATCCCCCGACAGAACTAGAATTTGAATAGGCCCTTTATGTCGAAAAGCTGCTTGATGTCGTCATAAGCGCCTTTCAACTCGCGGGCGACTGCCACTCCGTCGCGTGCAATGGAGTTGAGGTCGTCGGTGGTCTTTTGAACCTTGTTGTACGAGAGGGGGTTGTCATCCTCTTCCTCCCAATCGTAGTCTTCGTCCCACTCGTCCTCGTCTTCCTCCCAGTCGTCCTCATCGTCGTCGTCCCATTCGTCTTCGTCTTCCCATTCGTCGTCGCCGAAGAATTCGTCTTCTTCTTCGTCCCATTCGTCTTCGTCTTCGTCATCGTCTTCGTCGAAGCAATCGTCGTGTTCAGAATCGTCTTCGTCTTCCCATTCGTCGTCTTCGTCGACGTCTTCGTCATCTAAAGCATCATCGTCGAAGCTTTCATCATCTGCATCTTCCCATGCGCCTTCCACGTCTTCGGTTTCCTCGACGTCTTCGGTTTCCTCGGCTGATACGTTGGTTTCGTCGGACATGGAGCCTCCTAATAGCGGTTTCGTTCTTTCACGGCACGCTGCATCTCGCGTTCGGCGTCGCGCTTTGCCATGGCCTGGCGCTTGTCGTAGAGCTTCTTGCCCCTGCAAATGGCGAGCTCCACCTTCACGAGGTTGTTCTTCGCAAAATAAATCTTGAGCGGAACCAACGCCATGCCCCGTTCGCGTGTCTGCTCTCTGAGATGAGCGATCTCCTTTTTGTGCAGGAGCAGCTTGCGGTTGCGGTCGGGGTCGGGGTTTGCGATGTTGCCATGGCTGTACGGGGCGATGTGCAGGTTCATGAGCCACACCTCGCCCTTGCGGACGAGCGCGAAACAATCGGTGAGCTGGCAGTTGTTCTCGCGAAGAGAGCATACTTCGGTGCCCGTGAGCACGATGCCGGCCTCCAACGTGGAGACGACCTCGTATTCGTGCAACGCCCGTTTGTTGCGGGCTATGAGCTTCTCATCCTTCTTCGCCAAAGCACGACCCAATCAAAGCGATATCGAACATATGGGCGCAAATGCGACCTCATATCATGCAACCCGAAAAGAACGACCTGCGGTAAGCGGGCTGCAGATTGCAGATAGAATTATTATACATAAGAAGGAGCTGAGCTTCGCCGTTTATTTATCGCCCCGAAATAGCCCCAGCTCGAGTCGACGCTGATGGGGCGGAGCAGCCACGATTACGACATCCATTCGCTGCCCCAGGCGAAAGACCGCGCCGCTTTCCTGACCCGTGAGCATGAACAGGCCCGAATCGAAGGAAAAGCGCTCGTTGCCCAGGTCGCTTACAGCAACCAGTCCCTCTGCCGTATTGTCGAGCTGAACGAAGACGCCATACGACGCAACTCCCACCACCGTTCCCGGTAAAACCGAACCCACGAACCGCCCCATGTACTCGACGAGCTTGATCTCCTGGGTCTCGCGTGCAGCATCCTCGGCTATGCGCTCCATCGCGGATGCGTGCTCGGCAAGCCAGCCGATGCTCGAAGCCTGTTGCTCGAAGGTGGCAGGCTTCCCCCAAATAGCCGCCTTCAGCATCCGATGCACGATCAAATCGGGATAGCGCCTGATGGGACTCGTGAAATGGCAGTAAGCACGGCTCGCCAGGGCATAATGGCAGCTGCACGATTCACTGTAGCGGGCACGCTGCATGCTGCGCAGCACCAACTGCGTAACCAACGATTGCTCGACTCGCCCCTCCGCTTTGGCCAAAACGGCCTGGACGCTTCGCGGCTCGCCTTCGACGAAACGCCTGAAATCGACATCCCCGGAATAGCCAAGCTCTTTCAACACGGGAACGATTGCTGCCATGGAATCGCGATCCGGGGCTTCGTGCACGCGAAATACGGCCGGCATCTGCGACTCGAGTAGCTTTAAGGCTGCGCATTCGTTGGCAAGCAGCATGGCTTCTTCCACCAGCCCGGTTGCTTCGGTGCGCTTGCGCAAGACGACTTCTGCGGGTTCGCCGTCTTCGTCGAGCTTGACCTTCGCCTCGACCGTGCAAAAATCGATGCCTCCCGCATCACGGCGCAAACCGCACCGCCGCTTCGCGAACCTATCGAGTTCTGACAGCGCGTCGAAGAGCATGACGGCCACGGAATCGTCTGGGCGGGGCGCGTCTAAGGGCACATCGCACCTGGCAGAAGAAGACAGGGCTTCGGCCCACCCCAATCCAGCATGGGCGGCATCGATGAAGCATTGGGCCTGGTCATAGCTCAAACGCGCCTTCGATTCGATGATGGATGGATAGAACCGAGCGCGAAGCACCCTTCCCTGCCCGTCGACGAGTGCATCGACGGTGAACGCCCGGCGTGGTTTTCCAGGCACGAGAGAGCACACGTCGCAAGACAGCTCTTCGGGCAACATGGGTATCACGCGGTCAACCAGGTACACGCTCGTCGCACGGCGACGGGCATCGAGGTCGATGGACGAACCCCACTCCACGTAATGGGAAACATCGGCGATGTGAACGCCAAGTCGCCAGCGGTCGTCTGAAATGCGCTCCCAGGAAATGGCATCGTCGAAATCACGTGCGTCAACCGGGTCGATGGTGAACACGAACCGGTCGCGCAAGTCGGTATAACCCTGTTCCAAGGCGGCATCGAGTCCAACATCGGCTCTGTGCGCCTCGTCGAGAGACGCTTCGGAAAACGATGTCTCGAGCTGGTGCTTTCCTATGACCATCTCGACATCTACGCCAACATCGTTGGCATGTCCCAGCACTTCCTCGATCACGCCCGTTGCCGCCTGATGACGTGTTGGGTACTGGACCATGCGCACTCGGACTATGGAGCCATCGGCGATATCGGGATTGTCGGAGCGCATCGTGAATATGTCGTGGGTAAGGCGCCCATCTTGGGGGACGACCACTGCAAAGGGATCTGCCACCTCCAAGCGTCCAATGACCGTCTCATGTGCACGGTGAAGCACGCGCACCACACGTGCCATGGGCGTATCGGCACCAGCCTGGTTGCGCGCCAGCGAAGCCCCTCGTAAACGTTGTCCATCGGTAAAGGGTATGACCTCGACCACATCGCCGTCGAAAGCACCTGCCATCTTCGATGACGGTATGAAGAAATCGCCTTCCGCCGTCTGCACGAACCCGTATCCAGACGCAGCCACGCTCAAGACGCCTTGCGGGTTGCTGCGAGGGCCCCGCCTTGTCTTGGAATGCCGTTTTGCCATGATATGGGCCTAGTCGGCCAAATTGACCATCGACTTCGCAGTGTCGACTGCCAAGGAGAGTTGGGCATCGTCTTCTTCAGAGGAGGAGCCTTCTGCAACCTGGATGTCGGGAACGATTCCATTGCCGTTGATGTCATATCCGTTGGGAGTTTGGTAGTACGCAGTCGTGTAGCGGATCCCACCGCCGAAACTCAACGCGGAAACGGTCTGGACGCTGCCCTTGCCCATGGTGGTCTCGCCCACGACGCGAACCTTCCCTTCGTCGCCGAGATCTTGCAAGCCGCCGGCAATCACCTCGGCTGCAGCAGCTGTCCGACCGTTGACAAGGACCACGAGGGGCGCGCCGTCACTTGCCAGGTTGCTGCTTACCTCGCGGTCGATAACGCCACCGTTGACGGTGATCTTCACGAACGTGCCACTCGACACGAACAGGGAACCGATGTCGATAGCCTGGGTGATGTAGCCACCCGGGTTGTCGCGCAAGTCGAGCACATAGCTTGTCGCACCCTGTTTTTTAAGGTTGTCGATGGCGTTTTTCACTAGGTCATCGGAATTCGACGACACCTGGGAGAGCTTGATGTAGCCCACCTCTTTGTCGATGAGCCTGACTTCCACATTGGGCTCTTCATAGTCGGACACCTTGAGCTCGGTCGTAAATTCGTCAGACTCGTCTTCGCCATCGGGCGCTGCGCGTCGCCAGGTAATGACCACCGACTTATTCTTCATTTCGGCCAAGGCGCGCAAAACTTCCGCCTGCGTCCAACCGCCGGAATTGCGGTCGCCATCGATGGCGACCACCAAATCGTCGGGTCTCACACCCTTCGCCTCGGCTTCTGATCCGCTGAACACATCCACCGCGCACGCCTGGCCATCACGTTCAGAGAACAGGATGCCAATACCGGTATACGAATCGGCTGCAGCCTCGAGGTAGGCTTCGTACTGATTCTGGTCCAGATAGCTCACGAAAGAATCGCCGGTGGCATCCAGCAACACGTCGATAACCGACTTGGTGGTGGCATTGAGATCGTACTCGTTGACGCTTTCGTTTTCCAGTATGCCCTGCACTTCAGCCACACGAGCAGACAGCGACTCGTACGTGTCACCCGATATCGTCATGCCGGGGTTGGAATCCTGGTTGTTGGAGGGAGTATCGAAACCCAATCTGGCAAGAAGCGCCTCGTTGCCACGTAAGATGAATCCAGCCGCAAAAGCCACGCACACGAGGAGCAGGCCGACCATGAACCTGATCAGCCTGCTCCTTCTCTTGCCGAATCTTCGCAGGTATTCTTCGGAATACTGTTTCATGAGCCCTTTATACCACTAAAGGCCCGAACGTGCATCTACACCTTCAGGTAACGGCGCATAGCAAGCGCCGAACCGATAAGGCCGATGACCAAGCCAGCTACCAGCAGAATCAGATAGATGAGCATGTAGGTATGGCCTGCAACGTCGATGGGCAACCAGGGAAGTGCCGACTGCACTCGCGGAATCACGAATGTGCGGAGCAGTTGCAAGCCGCCAATCGCCAACGCGGCGCCGATGATGGCATGCAGCGCACCTTCCATGGAGAACGGCCCGCGGATGAAGTTGTTCGAGGCGCCCACGAGACGCATGATGGCGATTTCCTTGCGACGCGCCATGATCGAAAGGCGAATCGTGTTGTTGATGAACACGAACGCGATGAACACCAGTAGGGCAACGAGCGCGATGCCGATATAGCGGATGTAGTTCGTGAGCGCGAAGAGCTTCTCGACCGTCTTCTGGCCATATTTCAACGACTCGCCCGGATCTTCGGGATTGTCGCAGATGGCACGGAAGGTCTCGTTCGCCTCTATCTGGTCGGCGATGGCCTTGACCTCCTGCGCTTCTGAAAGCTCGATGTCGATGGAAGCGGGCAGCGGGTTCTGCCCGTCGAGCTGCTCGACGATTTCCGGGTTGCTGGTCATGGAATTCTTGAAGTTCTCCAGTGCTTGCTCCTTGCTCGTGAACGACACGCTGGCGACGCCGTCAAGGCCGCTGATGTAGTTCTCGAGCGATTGTATGTCGGCATCTTCGGCATCGTCTGCGATGTATGCGGTGATGGAGACCTTGCTCTCGACCGAATCGACGATGTTGTCGACCACGACGCCACCGACGAAGAACACGCCGATGATGAGCAGCGACAAGAAGATCGTGACGATTGAACCCAACGCGGTGGAAAGGTTGCGTGCAAAGCCCTTGAAGGCCTCGCGGATGAAATAGAACAGACTAGACATCGAAACCGTACACGCCCCTTTCCTGGTCGCGGGCCACGTGGCCCTTTTCCAGCATGATGACGCGCTTGCGCATGTTGTCGACCATTTCACGGTCGTGGGTTGCTACGAGCACCGTGGTGCCAGTGCGGTTGATGCGCAACAGCAAATCCATGATGCCGCGGGAAGTTTGCGGGTCGAGGTTGCCGGTGGGCTCGTCGCAGATGAGCAGCGGCGGGCGGTTCACGATGGCACGCGCGATGGACACGCGCTGCTGTTCGCCGCCGGAAAGCTGATCGGGGCGCTTGTCGAGCTTGTCCTGCAGGCCGACCAGGCGCAGCACCTCGGGTACCTGCGTCTTGATGACGTGGCGGGACTTGCCGATTACCTCGAGCGCGAAGGCAACGTTTTCGAACACGGTCTTGTTCGGCAGGAGCTTGAAGTCCTGGAACACGCATCCGATGTTGCGGCGCAGATAGGGCACGCGCCAGTTGCGCATGGAGCCCAGGTCTTCGTCGCCGATGTAGATATGGCCCTTCGACGGCTTGATTTCACGGATGATGGAGCGGATGAACGTGGACTTGCCGGAACCGGAATGGCCGACCAAGAACACGAACTCACCTGCACACACCTGCACGGTCACGTCGTCGAGAGCTGGTTTGTTGGGTTGTGCCGGATACACTTTGGTCACATGGTCGAAGGTGATGACCGGCTTCCCGGAGGGCTGAGCGGCGGTGTCCAGGTCGAGGTCGGGAAGAACCGCCGACAACTGCGAGGTTACTCCCCTGGAATGACTGCCGACTCGCTCGACCGAAGAGTGTCCGCTGCTGTTCGCAGAAACCCCTTGGTTGTTAGCGTTTGCCACAGAATGCTCCGTTCGAATAGTGTTTACTGGGACCTATAGATAATATCAGACGCCCTAGCGGCTCAATACCTTTTTCACAGCTTCAACAATGGCGGCGGCATCGAGGCCGAAGTATTCCATCAGTTCCTCAAAGCTTGCCGACTTGCCGAAGCAATCCTGAACGGCCACGAACTCGAAGGGTACCGGACATGTGATCGCCAGCTCGCCCAAGGCGGCACACAGGCCACCGATGATGGAGTGCTCCTCGCACGCCACCACGTGCCCCGTCTTCCTCGCAGATGCGGCGATGGTCTCGACGTCGAGTGGCTTCACGCTGAAAGCGTCTATCACCTCGGCGGAGATACCCTGTTCAGCAAGTGCGTCTGCTGCAAGCATGGCCTCTCTGATCTCCACGCCGTTCGCCACGATGGTGACGTCGGTTCCCTCGCGGAGCACGTAGGCACGACCGACTTCCAGCTCGACATCGGGAGCATATACCGTCGGCACGTTCGCTCGGCCCATGCGCACGTAGACCGGCCCAGGTGTAGCCGCCGCCAATCTGATGGCTGCAGCAGCTGCGGAGTAGTCGGCTGGGACCAGAACTTTCATGTTGGGCAGCACGCGCATGAGTGCAACGTCCTCGAGCATTTGATGGCTGCCGCCATCGGGGCCCACGGTCACACCTGCATGAGTAGGGCAAATCTTCACATCGAGATTCGAGTAGCACACGGTGTTGCGAATCTGATCGTAGGCGCGGCCAGTGCCGAAAACGGCGAACGAGCCGGTGAAGACCACGTTGCCGGTAAGCGCCAAGCCTGCCGCCACGTCGATCATGTTCTGCTCGGCGATGCCACAGTTGAAGAACCGCTTCGCGTTCTCCGGCGATGACGCGCCGAACTTGCCCAGGGTCGTAGATCCGCTCAGGTCTGCGTCCACGGCGCACACAGGCACGCCCTCTGCCGCCAGCTCAATCAAGGTTGCGCCCAGCGCGGCACGCGTGGCCTTCTTCTGGGCAGCCTGTTCGGGTGTTGCAAACCTAACCATTGATTGCCTCCTTGCCGCCGAGCTCTGCGATTGCCTGCCGTGCCTGCTCCGCGTTCGGCGCCACTCCATGCCATGACGCCTGGTTCTCCATGAACGAGACGCCCTTACCCTTCACGGTGCGCAGCATGATCATGTGCGGTGCTGTACCACCCGCAGCCTTCGCGGTGCTCAGGACGTTGACGAGCGCAGCCATGTCGTGGCCATCGACCTCGGTGACCTGCCAACCGAACGCCTCGAACTTGGGGGCTAAATCGCCGGTCTGCACCACGTCGTGAACGTTTCCATCAATCTGCAAATTGTTGCAGTCAACCATTGCCACGAGGTTGCCCAGGCGCTGATGGACGGCAAACATCGATGCCTCCCAGACCTGGCCCTCCTCGCACTCGCCGTCGCCGAGCATGGTGAACACGCGCGCGTCAGAATCTGCCAGGCGCAGTCCACACGCCATGCCCGCCGCGATGGAGAGACCCTGCCCCAGCGAACCAGTGGACGCCTCGATGCCGGGCAAGAGCCTGCAGTCGGGATGACCCTGCAGACGCGAGCCAAGCTTGCGCAGGGTGAGCAGCTCCTCGCGCGGGAAATAGCCCGCACGCGCCAAAACGGCGTAGAGCGCTGGCGCAGAATGGCCCTTGGCCAAGATGAAGCGGTCGCGGTCGGGATCCTGGGGGTTGCTCGGGTCGTGCTTCAGCACTCCGCCGAAGTACAGCGCGCACAGCGTGTCTATGCAGGAGAGGGACCCTCCCGGGTGCCCGCTGCCCGCCTCGGCGAGCATCTCCACGATGTCGATGCGCATCAGACGCGCCAGCTCCTGCAAGCTCTTTATGTCCATGCCGTTCCTTTCCTCCCGCGGATCGCAAGTATCTACTGCGATACGCGCCAGCGGTGGTAGCCGATGACAAACTCTTCGATGTCGCCTTCCAGCACCGCGGCCACGTTGCCCGTCTCCACGCCGCTGCGAAGGTCTTTCACCAGTTGATAAGGGTATAACACGTAGTTGCGTATTTGACTTCCAAAGGAATTCTCCATTTTTTCCCCGCGCAATTCCGCTAACTCCTCGTCTCGCTTGCGTTCCTCGAGCTCGTAGAGCTTGGCACGCAGAACCCTGAAGGCAGCGTCTTTGTTGTGCAGTTGCGACTTCTCGTTTTGGCACGTTACCACGATTCCGGTAGGGATATGCGTCAAACGGACAGCGGAATCGGTTGTGTTCACGCACTGACCACCTGGCCCACTGGCACGGTAGACGTCTACGCGCACATCTGCCGGGTTCAAATCAACTTCGATGTCCTCGGGGAGCAGCGGCATGACCTCCACGCTCGCGAACGTGGTGTGGCGGCGCTTCTTGTCGTCGGTGGGCGAGATGCGAACGAGGCGGTGCACGCCAGTCTCGCTTCGCAGCATACCGTAGGCAAACCTGCCATCGACTTCGAAGCTCGCGCGCTCGATGCCGATTACCTGACCGGGCACCAGGTCGATCATCTTGGCCTTCCAACCCTTCGACTCGACATAGCGCAGGTACATGTGCCGCAACATATCGGTCCAATCCTGCGCTTCGAGCCCGCCGCTGCCGGGATTCACCGTCACGATGGCAGGACCGTCATCGAAGCGCCCGTCGAACCACGACTCGATTTCGAAGCGATCGATCATGGCGCCGAGCTGGTCTAAGAACTCGCGCGCCTCATCGGCGAACTCGGGGGCCTCCTCTGCCAGGTCGAGTGCCGCTTGAGCTTCCTCGAGCAGGCCGCACGCCTCATCGTATTCGTCCAGCGTCGTGCGTATGGCGCTGGCACGCTTGGAAACCTCCTGTGCCCGGTTCGCGTCATCCCAGAAGCCAGGGGCGGCAATCGCCTTCTCGAGCTTTCTGAGCTCAGCCGTCAAATCATCGACATGCAGGAACGCATGCGCCTGCTCCAGACGCAACGCCATCGCTTCTTGTTCTTTGTTATCCTGCATCTCCCCTGCTTCCGACCGTTACTGCCCATCATCGCGCACTTGCGGGGCTCCCCGCATCGACGCGAGGTCAGGCGCGGTCGGCACCGTGACACTTCTTGTATTTCTTGCCCGATCCGCATGGGCACGGGTCGTTGCGGCCCACGTTGGCGAAGGGGTCGTTTTTATCCTTCACATAAGTTTGGGGCTTCGCGGGCTCCGCGGGTTTGGGAGCTTCGGCGGGCATCCCCTGGGCCTCGCGTTGGGCCCGCTGCACGCGCTGCCTCGTGCTCGAGGAAGAACCCTCGAGCGTCTGCTCCGGATTCGAATAGGTAACCCTTCCCTCGAGCGGGTTGCGCTCTTCGGGCATGACGGGCGTCTGCTGCTGGGCAACCTGCAACCTCAGCAAGGTGCGCAGAAACGCCTCGTACATGCCAGCGGTCATCTCGCCGAACGCACGGTGCGCTTCGCCCTTGTACTCGACGAGCGGATCTCGCTGGCCGAACGCGCGCAGCCCGATGCCGGTCTTGAGGTAATCCATCTCTTGGAGATGATTCATCCAGCGCGTGTCGATGATACGCAGCATCACCTGGGCTTGCAGGTTCGACATGATCGCATCGCCCAGGAGCTTGCGCTTGTTGTCGTAGACGTTTAGCAGATCGTCCACCGCAGCTTGTGCCACATATGCCGCATCATCGTCGTGGTCGAGGTCCATCACGTGGAACGTGCTGCGGCCTTCCATCTCGGCCATCCAGCGATCCACGGCCTCGCAATCCCAGTCGTCGGCAGCCAGATTCGCTGGGCAGTTTTCGCCGACCACGGCGCCAACGCAGTCCGTGGCGATCTCGGGAATGCGCTCGGTGAGGTCCTTGCCGTCGAGGATGGCGTTGCGTTCCTCGTAGATTGCCTTGCGCTGCAGGTTCATGACGTCGTCGTATTCCAGCACGTTCTTGCGGGCGGAGAAATTGATGGTCTCGACTTGGCGCTGCGCGTTTTCGATCGCCTTCGACACCATGGAAGCCTGGATGGGCATGTCATCGGGCATGTCGGTGCGCTCCATCATGGCGCCCACCTTTTCCATGCGCGCGCCTCCGAACAAGCGCATGAGGTCGTCTTCTAGGCTCAGGTAAAACTGCGTGGTGCCCGGGTCGCCCTGACGGCCGGAACGGCCGCGCAGCTGGTTGTCGATACGACGCGACTCGTGACGTTCGGTTCCGATGACGCACAGGCCGCCAGCCTTTACCACCTGGACATGCTCGCGTTTCGTGATTTCGCGCGCCTCGTCCAGCGCATCGTCGCGCTGCGCTTGCGTCGGGGCTTCGAGCTGGCCTTCCTCCACTTCGGCACCCTCTTCGAGCTCGGGATCATACCCGCGTTCGAGAAGAAGCGCATCTGCCAGCCCCTCGGGATTGCCCCCAAGCAAGATGTCGGTACCACGGCCTGCCATGTTGGTGGCGATGGTGACCGCGCCTACACGGCCCGCCTGCGCCACGATATGCGCTTCGCGCTCGTGGTTTTTGGCATTGAGGGTCTCGTGACGGATTCCACGCTTGTCGAGCAGGCGGCTGAGCCTTTCGGAGTTTTCGATAGACACGGTGCCCACGAGCACCGGCTGACCGTTCGCGTGCCTCTCGGCGATATCGTCGGCCACGGCATTGAACTTGGCGTCGACGGTACGGTAGATTAGGTCGTTTTCGTCTTTGCGGATGACCGGCTTGTTCGGCGGGATGGCCATCACGGGCAGCTTGTAGATCTGACGGAACTCGGAGTCTTCGGTCATGGCCGTGCCCGTCATGCCCGAGAGCTTATCGTAGAGGCGGAAGTAGTTTTGCAACGTGATGGTAGCCAACGTCTGGTTCTCTTGTTTGACCAGCACGCCTTCCTTGGCTTCGATAGCCTGGTGCAGGCCTTCCGACCAGCGCCTTCCCTCCATGATGCGGCCAGTGAACTCGTCGACGATCTTCACTTCCCCGTTCATGACCACGTAATCGATGTCGCGGTGGAACAAGAACTGGGCCTTCAAGGCTTGCTGCAGGTGGTTGGGCATCATGCCCGTCGGGTCGTTGTAGAGGTCTTCCACGCCGAGCAGGTTCTCGATCTTTACCAGGCCGCTTTCGGTGGCGTTGATAGTGCGCTTGGCCTCGTCCTTTTCGAAGTCCACGCCTTCGCGCAGGCCCTTCATCACACGTGCGAACTGGCGGTAGGTGTCTGCCGCCTGCGTTCCCGCACCCGAGATGATCAAAGGCGTGCGCGCCTCGTCGATGAGAATCGAGTCGACCTCGTCCACCACGGCGAAGTAATGCCCCCGCTGTACGCGGTTGCCCGCCTTCGTGACCATGTTGTCCCGCAAATAATCGAAGCCGAACTCGGAGTTCGTGCCATAAGTGACATCGGCCTTGTACGCGGGAATTTTCCCAGCGGGCTTCATGCCGTTTTGAATAAGCCCGACCTCCATGCCCAGGAAGCGGTAGATGCGGCCCATCCACTCGCTGTCGCGTTTGGCCAAGTAGTCGTTCACCGTGACGATGTGCACGTTGTTGCCCGTGAGCGCGTTGAGGTATCCCGCCAGGGTGGAGACGAGCGTCTTGCCCTCGCCCGTCTTCATCTCGGCGATCTGGCCGGCGTTAAGAGCCATGCCGCCGATGAGCTGCACATCGAAATGCCGCAGCCCCAACGTGCGCTTGCTGGCCTCGCGTACCGTGGCAAACGCCTCGGGCAGCACCTTGTCGAGTGCCTCGCCTCCTGCCACCCGTTTCCGGTATTCACCGGTCAGGGCACGAAGGTCGTCGTCTCCAAGCTTTTCGATCTGGGGTTCTAGCCCGTTGATGCGATCGACGACGCCTTGGAATTTCTTGAGCTGGCGGTCTTCGCCAAACGTGAGTATCTTTGAAAGGAAGCCTGCCATAGCCTGCCTGTCCTTCTATCGGCATGCAGCCGAAACCGCCGTTTCGGCTCTGTACACGTATACGGAAGCCCACTCTAGCACAGCGGCTGTGGATGCAGAGGAAATTCACAGTCGCTACCCTGTGCCTGAAGGGCATCTACGCTTATCGCGAGGCGAGAAGCGCTCGGCGGGCGCACTCGCGTCCGCCGAGCGGACCAGGTTTGCGCAATGGGAATTCGCAACGCCTAGGCGTATACCGGCTCGTGTACCACACGCTCACCTTGCAATGGCTCGTCCTGGATGATGCAGTTGTACAGCTCCATCATCCTAGCCGAAACGCTCAGACCCAGCTCTCGGTTCATCTTCGTGTAGGTGAAATACGTCTCGATAGCCCCCGTGCGCTGAGCGTACGTCATCTGGAGCACCATGAGCAGTTCGTAGCAGTCCTCGCGATGCGGGTCGAACACCACCGCCTGCTTGGCATATTCGAGGGCGGCGGCAACCTCTCCCCTGGATTGCAGGTCGCGCGCCGCATAGATCACGGCGTCGACCACGCGGTTTCGCCACTGGGAACGGGCTGATTCGATGGCGGGGACGACAGCCTCGCCGGGAAGGAGCTCGCCGCGATAGGTGAACCTGAGCTGCTCGAGCAACAGGAAAGCGTCTTCAGATACCGGCTTGCCAAAGCGCATCTGGTTGCAGGTCTCCACCAAATCGATAGCGTCGCTGCGCAGATTCGCGGCGTTGAGCTTGCACACACCCTGCGTGCGGCTCAGGTATGGCATCTCCCCTTCGGGGGTGACCAGCGCGTGGTTGAGCATCGAATAGATGCTGTAGAAGTTGCGTCGCGCCTTTCCCGCAGCGCTTTCGGGCCAAAGCATCTGCGCCAGATGCTCACAGGAAAGATCCTTGCCCGCGTTAAGCACCAACAGCGCGAGTAGGGCCTTCACCTTCATCCTCGAAGTCTTCTCGGCTTCGACGGGATGCCCTCCTATGCTCACCTCGAAGCCACCGAACAGCCGCACTTCGAGCAACGGGGCTTCGGGCATATCGGCAGCCAAGCTCTCCTTCCCGCCCGTCGCCAGCATGCGTCGGTGCTCCTGCTCCAAAGGGACGGCATCGCGGAGTTTCTCGTAAGCGCTGCACTGCCTTCCCAGTTTCGATTCCAGCCTCGCAAAGCACAGGCTCGCCTGCTGCGACCATTCGCCCTGCCAGACGTTCATCCTGACGAGCTGGGAGGCCACGAGCACGAGCGTGGCCTCGAGCATGCCGTATTCGACACAGCGCTCCACGGTGGAGGCAACGCGTTCGACGAACGAGTCGATTAAATCCACCTCGACATCATCGAGCCCTTCTTCCCTCATGACGAACTCCACCGAGCGCAAGCAGCAGGCTGCCGCGAGCAGCCACCCCCTCGAACAGCACTCGTCATCGCGGAAGCCATCGAGGGCGACTAGGCCGGTATCGCCTTCGAGCAAGGCGTTCCACAGCAGGGAAAGGGGGTCTTGTTCACCACCCTCGTCTCTGACCTGCATGCAGCACTGGCCAAACGTGTCGCCCAACGGCAGGTGCACCGGATCTTGACGAGAATAGAGCGCAGCTACGGTGGCGGCGAGCAGACGGTCGTTCGGCTTGAAGTCTCGCCTGCGAGCCACTGCCAACAGCTTTTCTACTCCCTGTTGCAAGTTGCCCAGCTGGCAGAGCGCCCAGGCGTTGCCGAAGTGAAGCAGCGGATGGCGAGCCGAGCTCGACTTCCCCAAGCTTCGATACACCAAAAACACCGAAAACGGGTTTCCGGTCTCGAGCATGACGTCTTGGTTGTGGCCGAGCCAAACTGCCCGTGTAGAGGGGCTGCAACCGCTTATCACCAGCTTGGTGGCGCGGTCGAACCGCCCGTTTGCGAGCAAGACGTCGGCAATGCGGCATAAAAACACTTCGGCATCGACGCCGGGCAGGTTGGCGCACACCGACTTCAAGTACGGCTGTGCAGCTCGCACTACCTCCCCCACGGGAAAACCATCGGCTTCGAACGCGTTGCGAAATTCCCTGAGCGCTACATAGGGCCGCAAGTCTGCCACCCGCACGTCATCGGCCGTGACCCCCACGCCCAGAACTTCGGCCAGCTCCTCGATGCTGCCGCTGCCCAGGAGAGCCAACGCGATGGTGAGAGCCGATTCTAATGACGAGCGGGCTTCGGCAAGCTGTGCGCCGAGGAATCTCTCGATGGAATTCGCCGAGCGGTCTTTCACGCCGGGAACGCGCTCGAGCAGGTTTTTGGGCGAACGGAGCTGCAGCGGCAACGAGCCCTTCACGCGCATCTCTTCGAGTTCAGCATCGGAATAGAGCAAGTCGGGAGACGTGATGGTCAGGCAGTCCTGCCAATCGCCGGCAAACGGGTCGCACGAGGGAATTGCCGTGACCACGACCTCGCATCCGTAGGCCAGCAGGTCTTCGCACACCGACGCGAACCGCTGCCGGCGCACCGATCCAAACCATGGCACGTCTTCGAATACCACCAAGCTACCGGGGGCGACGACTTGGCGCAACTTCACCGCCAGAGAGCCATCGTCCAAATCGCGCAGAACGCAGGGGTGGAAGGCGTCTAACCACAAAACGTTTTCGAAGGAAAAGATTATCTGGGCATACATGTATACCAAGGTGGTCTTGCCCATGCCGGAAGGTGCACACACGAACCGTATAAGCTTCCGGTCGAGCATCATCCGCGACACGAGGGCATCACGCACGAATGCTCCCGCCACCCCCAGTCGCTGGGGCGGAAATCCGCAACAAAGCCGTTCTTTTAGATATGCTGTCATCATGTCCTCCTCCGCACACGTCGAGGAGGTTCTCATGGGGAAACTTACAATATTGTATAACCATACTCTGACCTGGTGTTCGTAAATTTTTGAATGCGTGATTTCCAACGCAGAGCTTACCGAAACCCTACACGAACCCAACCCCGGCCCAACATCGCAGCGATTCTGCCGCCCATGTAGGCTTGTTCATGCGACACGAGTGCTCGCTTAGCTACACATCGGCTGCGCAATGTATCGTTAGACAATCCTAACTTATAGTGGTACCCTCAAAGAGTTATGTATACCTAACTCAAGCGGAGGCACCGTGACAGAAGCGTACTTGCAGGTGGAAAACCTGCGAAAGCACTATGGCGAAGGAGAGGCCCGAGTAGAGGTGCTAAAAGATGTCGACGTGACGTTGGGCAAGGGCGAGATATGCGTCCTGCTGGGACCCTCGGGTTCGGGCAAGTCGACCTTTTTGAACCTAGTCGGTGGTTTGGAGAACGCCGATAGCGGAAGCATAGTGGTCGACGGAGTCGATATAACCTGCCTACCCGACAAGGCGCTGGTCGACTACCGCCGTCGCGAGCTGGGATTCGTGTTCCAGTTCTACAACCTCGTCGGCGACCTGACGGTGAAGGAGAACATCGAGGTCTGCGAATACCTCTCCAAAGCACCCCTACCCCTAGAGCAACTGTTACGATCCCTGGGGCTGTGGGAGCATCGCGACAAGTTCCCCCATCAAGTATCCGGCGGCCAGCAGCAGCGTTGCGCCATCGGAAGGGCTTTGGTGAAAAACCCCGGGCTGCTACTATGCGATGAGCCCACCGGCGCGTTGGACTACCACACGTCCAAAGAGATTTTGGAGCTGGTGGAGCAAGTGAACCGCGATTATGGCTGCACGGTGGTTATCGTGACCCACAACGACGCCATCAAGCACATGGCGCACCGCATCCTTCGCCTGCGCGATGGCAGACTGGTGGAAAACGTCCTCAACGGACATCGGCTGCCCGCTAGGCAGTTGGAGTGGTAGCATGGCCAACCCCCAAAACAAGCGTTTCGCGCGCGAACTGCGCGGCAACCTGGGCAAGTACCTGGGACTGTTCTTGATGATGGCGTTCGCCACTGCATTCACGAGCGGCTACCTTTTGGCAGCGAGCAGCATCCAGGAAATCATCGAGGAAATGCCTGCGGCGTATAACATCGAAGACGGCAGGTTCACCTGCGACTTCGAGCCCGACGACGAAGCCATCGAGGCCGTTGAAGGCCTCGGCGTGAGCGTGTACCCCGACTTCTACCGCCAGGTATCGCTGAAGATTCCCGACGGGCCGGTCGCGGGCGTCATCACGGCACGTGTATACGCGAACCGTGCGGAATTGAACCTGGCAGCCTATGCGGAAGGCAACGCACCCGCAACAGATGGCGAAGTGGCGCTCGACCGCGTGTTCATGGAAAACCACGGTCTTTCCGTAGGCGATACCGTCGTGCTCGACGGTCGGAACTATACGATATCCGGCATCATGACCCTTCCCGATTATCAGGCGCTTTTCACAGACAACAACAACTTCATGTTCGACACCCTCACATTTACCGTAGCGCAAATGGCTCCCGAGGCATATCGGCAGATCAACGCGGGAAGCGAGGTGTACAGCTATTCGTACGTCTTCGACGACCAGGCGCTCGACCAGGCGCAGCGGACCGACATCGAGGAGGACATGGTCGATGCGCTCATCGACCACGGCGCCGTGGTGAGCGAGATCCTCGATGCCGAGGATAACCAGGCGATTGGCTACGCCCTAGACGATGTGACGCACGACCAGACGATGTGGACGGTGCTGTTGTTCATGCTGGTGGTGATCATGGCCTTCGTGTTCGTGGTGCTCACCAGCGCCACCATCGAAGCGGAGAGCGCCGTCATCGGCACGATGCTGGCAAGCGGGTGGCGCAAGGGCGAGATCGTTCGCCACTACATGGTGCTGCCCGCAGTCGTGGGCTTGCTTGCCATCATCGTGGGGCTATCCGTGGGGCTGACGCTGCTGGGCGATCCCATGAAAGGCCTCTATTACCACAGCTACAGCCTTCCTCCTTATGTTGGACATTGGAACGGACGCGTGGTTCTGCTAACGGCCGTGGTGCCCTACGCGATGCTCGTTGGAATCACCCTGTTCGGCCTTATGCGCAAGATGAAGTTCACGCCGTTGCAGTTCCTGCGCCACGAAGTCGCCTCGCGCAGGCGCAATGCCACCATCGTTTTGCCATCGGGGCTGCGATACGCCACGCGATTCCGCCTGCGAGTGCTGCTACGCAACGCCAGCCACTTCGTCACGCTTTTCTTCGGCATCATGTTCGCAAGCTTGCTACTGCTGTTTGGCATCTGCATGCTGCCAGTGGTGCACAACTACGCGCTGCAGCTGCGCGACACCGTGGCGGCTCCCCACCAATACGTGCTGAAGACCCCGCTCGAACTCGAGGGAACCGAGGAAGAGCTGGACCGCTACGCCGCCCAGCTCAGGCTGTTGGAAGACCATGATCGAGTCGAGGAAAACCGCGAGGCCGTGGATGCGCTAGACCGATTGGCCGGCAACGACGAGCTCGTGGATGCCATCGAGCGGCTGCAGCGCAACCAAAAGCTCGTGGATGCCGCCGACCGACTGCAGGACAATCGAGAACTGATGGACACGCTTGATCGGCTGCGTGAGAATCAAGACGTCTTGGACGCCGCGATGCGCATGCGAAACGCAACGCCCACGGCAGATGATGCCCTGCTTCTTGCCGCCGCCGACACCCAGACCCTTGCCGACCTCCAATACTTCTCGACCCTGGATACCCAAACACTCGACGACATAGAACTGGTCAACGACGTGGACGGGCAGACGCGTGCCGACCTGGACCTTATAACCAACCTCGACGAGCAGACGCGTGCCGACCTGGACCTCGTGCGCGGCCTCGACGACGACCTGCTCGACGACTTGCGGCTAGCGTCGGAAATCGACGAAGATGCCCACGTGGTGAACACACAGGACAATGATGCCGAAGCTATCGGACAGGCGGAGAAGTTTGCCGTGGGAACCGTCGACATCGCTCATTCCTGGGGCAACAAGTTCGAGACGGTTTCCGTGTACGGCATCCAACCTGACAGCCGCTACTGGACCGATATCGATGTCTCTGATGGCCATGTGGTCGTAGGCAGGGGGCTGCCGCAGAAGACGGAAGCCAAGCCTGGTAACGAAGTGGAGCTTGTGAACCGCCACGAGGGCAAACGCCACACCATAACAGTCGCCGATGTGGCCTCTAACGAATCCGACACGAACATCTACATGACCTTGGACGACTTCAATCGCATGTTCGGAAACGATGCCGACTACTTCAACGCATACGCGAGCGCATGCGAGCTGAACCTGGACGAGCGCTACGTGGCCACCGTTATCGTGCCCGATGACATGACGAAGATGAGCGATCAGCTCGAGGAGTCCATGGGCAAAATCGTGCGCATGATGATGCTCATGTCCGTTCCCATCTACGTCATATTGGTATTCCTGCTCACGAAGACGGTAATCGACCGCAGCGCGCGCTCCATCAGCTATATGAAGGTGTTTGGATACCATGACCTGGAAGTCGACGGGCTCTACATCAGGCCTATCACCTGCTGGGTGCTGTTTAGCCTGGTGGCGAGCATCCCGCTCATCATCTTGCTTATATCCGTGCTGCTGAAGGTAATCTTTATGGATTATTCGGGCAACTTCCCCCTCATCATCCCGCCGTCGTGTCTGGCTTTGCTGGTTGTGGTCGGCATGATCGCTTACGCACTGGTTGCGATAATGCACGTGCGCCGCATCCGCAAGGTGCCACTCGAGATAGCCATGAAGGTCCAAGAATAAGCCCCTATCGCGGACTCTGCCATACAC
Organism: Eggerthellaceae bacterium; assembly: GCA_045118335.1. Classification (GTDB taxonomy): domain Bacteria; phylum Actinomycetota; class Coriobacteriia; order Coriobacteriales; family Eggerthellaceae; genus W1P20-047. The sequence goes on along the minus strand of JBGUXY010000034.1, from coordinate 2,010 downwards.
TCGCCCATTACCAAGCCTTCACGCCATGCTCACGCGGCATTTGCCTGTGTCGCATGCATTCATCTACCAGGCCATCTATCGTTGTTGTGTTCCACCCACTCGGGAGGAAGAATCATGGCTTCTGCTAGGGTTACACTATGGTATACGTGCCAACGCACCCAAATCGAGCAAAAGAGAAAGGTACATACATGAGCGATTGCATCTTCTGCAAGATCATATCCGGCGAAATCCCCTCGAAGCCCGTCTACGAAGACGATATCTGCATGGCGTTCGACGACGTGGAGCCCGAAGCCCCCGTACACACCCTACTGGTCCCCAAGAAGCACTACGAGAACCTCAACGACGATGTACCGGAAGAGGTTCTGGGCCACATGCTGAAAACCCTGCCGGAAATCGCCAAGATCAAGGGCGTGCACGAAAGCGGCTACCGCACCATCATGAACACCGGTCCGGATTCCGCTGCCAGCGTGCCTCATCTGCACATGCACATGATGGGCGGCGTACTCTTCGGCCGCGCCACCTTCGAGAACAGCCAGCGCTACGACAACGACTAGCGGTCTCTTTTTCACCAGCGTGCCGCTTGGGCTCAAAGCAAACTCGCACCCGAGCAGCACGCTCTTTTCATCAAAGGGGATAGTCACTGCTCTGACAATGCATAACAGTGGCTATCCCCTTTGATGGTATCTGGGATCGTGATGAGAAAACGAACCCGTCCCTATTTCTCATCCTTTCTCATCATCCCTATTTCTCTGTTGTCCGCTATCTGCTTTATTCCCCGCCATTTGCTGCGACTTCGGTTTCGAGCAGATTATCCACGCCGTTTAAGACGTTGACCTTGATCACTTCGTCCTTCATGTTCGGCGCGACGATCTGCGGACCATCCTTGTCGACTCTGACCTGCTTGAACGTGCCCGAAAACGACCACTCGTCGTCGTCATTCGCTTCCACCGTGTACATCTGCCCAGGTTCGACCTTGCCAAGCGTGTATGAATAGAGGGCCTCGCCCTCAAACGTGTCGTTGTTGACATCCGAATGGAACGACACGATAACATCTTCGTACTCCTGGTCGAAGCTGACCTCCACTTTCACGGCCTGATCACCAGTCCGCTCGGCGCTATGTATGGCCAGCGAGTTGAGGTTTGGCCCCGCTGCGCCACATGCGGCAAGCAACGCAGCGCACACGAGCAATGCAACCAATGCCACCTTTTTCATGAGGGTTACCTCCTTGTGCTCCCGGTTCTTGCGATTGGTACGAATCGCATACTTCTCTAACGACGTAGATTATAAGATGATTGGCCGATAAAACCCACTAATCGGACTACTATGACCCACAAGTCGGATTTTCATGTCAAAAACCGCGGTTTCGCTTGCGCGACTACCCACTACTCAGGCTTTCGTGATGTTCAAGAGCCAAAAGTGGTAGTTTGCCGGCTAGTGGAATCGAGAAAATGTATTATTCCGCCACTATAGCGGCTTTCACCTGTGCCGACAGCGGTCGCCAGTCACGCTTTTTCCCTATCTGATAATTGCCAGCACTCAATTAATTCGTATGGTTTGTGGGGTTGTCCAATAACCCCACGTTTTGTCCACCTTCCTAGTTGGGACCATGGAACTAGTTGAGGGTGCTTTTTGGTTTGAGCTGGGTAAACGGGCAAATTTTACCAACGCGTTTTGCCCAGCTGCGTGGTTGGGGGCAACCAACTATAAACGGCATTTTGATGAGGTTGACCTGCGAAAACTATTTAGAAGAACAAAGAGAAACACCCTATAACCCCGCAATTACAGATGCTCAAACCCGAAAGGCTGCCCCAGTTATCAATCTCCTAAAGACTGCTTAAACGAACAGATATCCCCCATCATATCCCCTAGTTGTATAATGCAAACAAAAAGGTCACCGAGATATCCCGGTGACCTGCTCGTTTGTGGTAGCCCTGACCAGATTCGAACTGGCGATCTCCGCCTTGAGAGGGCGGCGTCCTAAACCGCTAGACGACAGGGCCATATGTGCGT
>JBGUXY010000033.1:0-22452 GCA_045118335.1 Eggerthellaceae bacterium | reverse complement strand
AATACCGTAGCGTTCGATTTCTTTTACCATCGTTGCCCCGCAACGAGTGCAGGTGCCTCAAGTGGAGGTAAGCAGAACGCCGTCAACGCCGGCTTCCTTGAGCTCCTTGCCAATCTCCTCACCGAACTTGATGGAGTTGGCAACGGCGGTGCCGGTACCAGTGGTGGTGTAGAAGTAGTCGTAGACCTTGCCGATCTCGCCATCCTTCTCCATCTTGCGCAGCTGGTCGAGAGGCAGAACGCGGTCGGCCTTCTCGTTGCAGTAGACCGGGTCGAAGCCGCCATGGACGGTGTAGTACTCGCCCTTGAGCTCGTCGATGCCGGATACATCGTATTTGTTCCACTGCTGAGCGGAAGCGGACTGCAGACGGTCGGGGTTGCCGTTGGGTACGATGCCGCCGGAAGTCGCCAGCGCAATGGTGGCCTTGGACAGGTCGGCGATGGGAGCTGCAGGCTCGACGACGTCGAACGACGGCATGGGAAGCTCGGTCTCGAACGGTTCGTCGTTAAAGCGCTTGAGCAGCATCTTCACAGCACGCGTGGAGCCCAGCTCATCCACGATGATGCACTCACGACGACCCTGAGCGAAGTACTTGTCACCATCGGGAGTGACTTCCTCGCCGAGGGCGAGCTTCTTCACCAGGTTGGCCATGATGGGCAGAGCCTTGCGCATCTTGGCGGCAGCGTTTGCGGTCTGGGCGACCCATGCGAAGGACTGGCAGTACTCCAGACCGGGGTTTTCCTCGTACATGCCACTCACGCAGGTGACACCGGCTTCATTTGCAACCTGGCAGGCGCCAGCGCAAGAGAAGCCGTAACGACCGGCGTTGAATGCGGGACCAGCCACGAAGATATCGGGCTTCTGCTCTTCGATGGTCTTGGCGATGAAGGCCTTGGCCTCGTCTTCGCGCTCACCGAAGAAGTTGTCGCCCACGATGATGGTGCCGATGCCCTCGACAGCGTCACCAGCACCGCCCATGATACCGGTCGCGGGGCCGATGATGTCGGCGCGGAACTCAGGCTCGTAGTCGGCTTTGTCTTCGCCGCCGATGCCGCCGAAGAACTGGTTCAAATAGAACAGAACACGTTTTGCCATCTGGTTTACCTCCTCTCGATTTCCTAGTAGAGCTTAACGGAAGCGTTGTGGTAGCCAATTTCGGACGTGGCGCCGATAACGGCATTCAGCTCGACTTTCAACGTGCCGTCTTCACCGGCGCAGCCATCCCAGCCGCCTGCCAGCGTCTGAGCGGACTTCAGGTTGCCGATGACCTTGTCGGCGGCTTCGAGCTCGATGACCTTGGACACGTTGCCGGAGGAAACCACAGCAACGGCTTCCTTGGCGGTGTCGGTCAGCGGCTGGCTGGTGCCGTCCCAGCCTGAGCACTCGTCGGTGACGAGTACGGTCTTGATGCCGCGGTCTTCCAGGCGCTTGCAGATCATGACCAGGTCGGAGTCGGGATTGCCGTAGCCTTCCTCGGAAACGATCACGCCGTCGGCGCCCAGCTGGTGGCAAAGCTTCGCGCAATAATCGCAATTGCGGAACTTGCCATCGAGCGTGGTGAGCTCGGGCGAGAAGATGTTGCCGATGAAGTTGATGGTCTTGCCGTGCTGCTCGTAGAGGTCATGAGTCAGCGCGTTGGTCTGATGCTGATAGGTGGTGATCTTGTCGCAGGCAGCTACGCAGTTACCGCTGATGACGGCATTGTCGAGCTCCTCGTTCGGATGGAACCAGGTCGGAACGATTTCCTTTAAGTCCACGCCATAGAAGAACGTGTCGTGCAGCAGGCCCTGCGCGATGTTCATCTGAACATAGAGGACCTTCGGCAGGTCCGGGTACTTGGCCACTTCTTCGGCCATGGTGGCAATCTCGTAGACCTTGGTCTCGTCGATGGCAGCTTCCTTGGCGGCCAGGCCAACGTAGGTGGAAGCGCGCAGGCCAGCGTGGCGCACGACGACCTCATGCGCATGGGGGTCGAGTCCATCGATGGGCGTGATGTCCACCACGATGTTGAATGTCTTGGAGAACGGCGTCCAGCGGGCACCTTCGCCCCACATGTCGATGACGCCCTCCTGGAAGCCCACCATATCGCCAATGGTGACGACGGCGGCACCCTTCAAAATGTTAACGGCACCGTTGCCCGCCTGCTCGTACTTCGTGGTGACCCCGGGGAACCCGTTGCGCCTATCCACACGATAGCGCGGCTCGATGACGTCTTTCACCGGCACGATGCGCACGCGCTCGCCCGGCTTGGCGAGGTCGACTTTGACGTCTTTGATCTTCTCGTCCTCGAGCACGCATGCCCGCAGGCCTTCCGCGTCCACGGTAAGAACGCCATCTTCGACTTTCAGCTCATCGCCAAGAACGATGTCTTTAATGTAAATCAGGTTCTGTTCTAGTCTCATTCAGCACACCTCCTTTTGGTGCATGTCGTGAACGCCTCGCCGTCTTCGAGGCTGGCGTTCCTCTTTCGAAAAACTAACAACACTGGGCCTTTTTGAAGATTCACACCTCCTTATGCTTTAACCGTCATCGAATGGATCTGAATCATTGGCCTGCTATCATTCAGAATATTTATATCCATTCGATATTTCAATGGACGGTATTGCCCACATGGTTGCATACGCTTCCCCTATGCGACCATGTGGATAAACCCCCTATTTCTAACATCCTCCCATACATCCCTCGAAGAAAACCGAGGGGCGACCCGTTACGGTCGCCCCTCTCATCAGGCTTGCCTTGTCACCTTTGCTTATTCGAACTGGGTGGTCTCCGTGATTTCGGTTCCCAGAGCCTTGATGGCACGGTCGACGAGTTCGTAGCGAAGTGCATGCTCGTCTTCCGGGCTGAGGTTCGGGTTGCCAATCGGATGCGGAATGGCCACCGTCGGTACGATGCGTCGTGCGCCGACCGACTCCGAAATGGTGGTGATGGTTGCCATGTGAACAATAGGAATACCGTAACGTTCGATTTCCTTAACCATTGTTGCGCCGCAACGTGTGCAAGTGCCTCAAGTGGAGGTTAGAATAACGCCGTCTACTCCGGCTTCCTTCAGTTCCTTGCCAATCTCGACGCCAAACTTCTTGGCATTGGCGACGGCAGTACCGGTACCGGTCGTGATGTAGTAGTAATCGAAGACCTTGCCGATCTTGCCTTCTTTTTCCAGCTCGCGCATGATGTCCAGCGGGACGCCACGGGTAGGCTGGGCATTGATGTACATGGGGTCGTAACCACCATGGACGGTGTAGTAATCGCCAGTGGGCAGGTCGTCCTTGTCGCCAATGTAGTACTTGTTCCACTGCTGAGCGGAAGCAGACTGCAGGCGGTCGGGGTTGCCCTGGGGCACGACACCGGAGGAAGACACGATGGCGATGGTGGCCTTCGTGACATCCTTGATGGCCGGAGCCGGATCGACTTCGTCGAACTCTGCCATGGGCAGCTCGGTGACGAAGGGCTCGTCGTTCAGACGCTTGAGCAGCATTGCGATTGCGCGGTCTGCACCAAGTTCGCCCTGGATGTAGCACTCACGACGACCCTGCGGGAAGTAGTTGTCGGCTTCGGGCGTGATTTCTTCGCCTTCGACGATCTTCTTCACCAGGTTGACCATGAGAGGCAAGGCCTTGCGCATCTTGGCGGCGGAGTTAGCCGTCTTGGCAACCCACGTGAAGCCCACGCAGTGCTCCAAGCCGGGGTTTTCCTCGTACATGCCGCTAACGCAGATAAGACCCATGTCGTGAGCAACCTTGCTGGCGCCAGCGCAGGCAAAGCCGTAACGACCGGCGTTGAATGCAGGACCGCACACGAAGATGTCGGGCTTCTTTTCGGTGATGACGTTGGCGATGAACGCCTTGGCGTCTTCTTCGAATTCGCCGAAGTAGTTGTCACCGCAGATGATGGTGCCAACAGGCTCGATCAGATCGCCGAGTCCCTTGACGATGTTCATGTCGGGGCCGATGATCTCTTCACGATACTCCGGATTGAAATCGGCCTTGTCCTCGCCGCCGATGCCGCCGAAGAACTGGTTGAGATAGAACAGAACGCGTTTTGCCATTTCAACCCTCCTTCTAGTACAGCTTCACGGAAGCGTCGTGGAAACCGATTTCAGAGGTGGCACCGATAACGGCGTTCAGCTCGACCTTCAGGCTGCCGTCTTCAGCTACGCAACCGTCCCAGCCACCAGCAAGGGTCTGCGAGGACTTGATGTTGCCGATAACCTTGTCGGCGGGCTCGAGCTCGATGACCTTGGAGACGTTGCCCGTGGAGATCACGGCCACAGCTTCCTTGGTGTTGTCGGTGAGCGGCTGGCTCGTGCCGTCCCAACCGGAGCATTCGTCGGTGATGAGCACCGTCTTGATGCCGCGGTCTTCCAGGCGCTTGCAGTTCATTACCAGGTCGGAGTCGGGATTGCCGTAACCTTCCTCGGAAATGACCACGCCATTGGCGCCAAGCTGGTGGCACAGCTTCGCCGTGTAGTCGCACGTGCGGAACTTGCCGTCGAGCGTGGTGAGCTCGGGCGAGAAGATGTTGCCGATGTAGTTGATGGTCTTGCCGTGCTGCGCATACAGACGGTCGATGACCGTGTTGTTCTGGTGCTGGTAGGTGGTGATCTTGTCGCAGGCAGCCACGCAGTTGCCGCTGATCACAGCATTGTCCAGCTCTTCGAACGGATGGTACCAGGTGGGAAGGATTTCCTTTAGGTCCACGCCATAGAAGAACGTGTCATGCAGCAGACCCTGGGAAATGGTCATCTCCACGTAGGCGACCTTTGGCAGGTCGGGATACTTGGCGGTCTCTTCTGCCATGGTTGCCAACTCGTAGACCTTGGTCTCGTCGATGGCAGCATCCTTGGCAGCAAGCCCCACAAACGTTGCGGCACGCAGACCAGCCATGCGGACCACGACCTCGTGGGCATGCGGATCGAGACCATCGATGGGAGTGATGTCCACCACGATGTTCTGCGTCTTCGAGAACGGCGTCCAACGCGCGCCCTCGCCCCACATGTCAATGACACCCTCCTGGAATCCTACCAGGTCTCCGATGGTAACGACGGTGGCACCCTTGAGGATGTTCACCGCGCCGTCGCCGGCCTGTTCATACTTGGTGGTGACTCCTGGGAATCCGTTGCGGCGACCCACACGGTAGCGCGGTTCGATGACGTCTTTCACCGGCACGATACGCACGCGCTCGCCCGGCTTGGCAACGTCGATTGCGACGTCTTTGATCTTCTCGTCTTCGAGCACAGCTGCCTTCAGGCCTTCCACGTCTACGGTCAAAACACCGTCTTCGACTTTGTTCTCGTCACCCAAGACGATATCCTTGACGTAGATGAGATTCTGCTCAAGCTTCATCACCAACACCTCCTTTCGTTTCTCGGTCTTATATATCCTTGTTCAGGAGCTTCAGCTCTTCGAGCGAAGAGCGATACAAGCTCCGGTCCAAGTAAGCGTAGTCGTCATCGTGCTGAGGCTGGCGGTTGCGGTGCTCTACGGCAACGTCGTACATCGATATGGAGTTCTCCATGATCTGGCACGCGAACTCCGAAGGCTTCCCAGCTTCATCACCCACGATAACGGTACGGAACGGGGAAAACATCATCCTGCCACTTGCGAACAGCGGATGGGTGACGAGCTCGTGGCCTTCGTAGACCATGTTGCGCGCCTTCACGAGAACGTCACGAAACGTGCCGTCCACGAACAGCACGTCCTCTTCACCCTTCAGCAGAGGGTTGTTCGTCACAACTACGATACGCCACCTCCTCTTCGCCGATCGGGCCGCTCGCCAGTTCACAGTCGGCCATCGCTAATTCTAACCGCAAATCGCCGCCGATGTCTGGAAAATTGCTACACAGATTTGCATGCAGCAAACTGCAAATCTTCTGATTCCTATTTACCAAATTTATGTCGTTTGCACAATTTTTCTAATCATGTTTAGTGAATTCATTCGTAAAGTTTTTATGTTCCCGCTCAATTCCTGCTCGTTTCGTGAGTTTATTCTGGCGTTGTTTCACGTTTTTCGACGCAGGAAAGCACAGCTCGGGACCCCTTCGCATGCTGGCGCTTTCCACAAAGGCCGTCGTCTCGGCTGCCATTGCAGTCGCCGTGCATTCTGTTGACGAGGTCCTTCGACGAGCTTTGTTTCCTTGCTTGAAATCTATTATGTAGTGTATTTATGACCATTGCTCACTTCAATGGGCTGCTGCCAGACTATGGACGCTTATGGGGCCTCATGTTCTGAACAGGCGCTTTTTTCACGCGTGCCCATGTTCCCTCGATGCGCTTCACGCCCCAATCATGATTTTCAAAAATCTTCTTTTATCGAACGGCTTTTGTGTTAAGATACGTCCCGAACGGAGACGGATGGTTCCCTGGTGGGGCCCGCGGCCTTCAAAGCCGTTGTGAGGCGCGCAGAACGTCTTGGGTGTGTTCGATTCGCACACGTCTCCGCCAAAGAATACATCGAGCGCCCTGTACATGATGTGCGGGGTGTTCTTGTTTTGAGCAACCGGCATGTTGGCAATACAACGGGCCGACAAATCTAAGACGATCATTCGAGGGAGCCATGGCTGAGCAGACGGTCGAAGAAGTGTTGTCGTCGTTTCCCCCCTTTGCTGGGCAAATCGACGCAGAGTATCGGGCTTCAAACGCGAACCTGACGACGTTGCAGATGAATATAGGCTACAAATGCAACCTGGCTTGCAGGCACTGTCACCTGCAATGCTCGCCCAAGCGCGATGAAGAGATGGGGCGGGAAACCATGCAGGCATGCTTGGATGCCTGCATTCACGGTGGATTCAAGACGCTCGACATCACCGGTGGTGCCCCCGAGATGAACCCGCACCTGCAATGGCTCATCGAGCAGGCATCTGCGTTGAAACTTGATACTGTAGTGCGCACGAACCTGACCATCTTGCTCGAGCCCGAGTACGAACATTATCTGGACGTGTACGCGGAAAACGACGTGCACCTGTTTGCTTCGCTTCCCTACTATGCCGCACGCAATTGCGACAAGATCCGCGGTAGCGGCGTATTCGACAACAGCATCAAGGTTCTTCGAAAACTCAACGAGCTGGGATACGGCACGGGCAAGCATGTTATCACACTCGTGTTCAATCCCGCAGGCCCAATCCTTCCTCCCGACAGTTCTGGGCTGGAAGCTGAATACCGAATGAGGCTGAAGCACGATTTCGACATTGATTTCAGCAATCTTGTCTCCATCGCAAACATGCCCTGCGGGCGGTTCGCCGAAGCGCTGAACCGCAAGGATCGGTTGAAGGACTACGTGCAACAGCTCGTCGACGTGTTCAACCCCGACACGGTGCCGGCCATGATGTGCCGCGACCAGATCAGCGTCGACTGGCAGGGCAAGCTCTACGACTGCGACTTCAACCAGGCCATGGGGCTGCCCATGCTGTCGGGCGAAACCATCTTCGACTGGGTCGATCGCGATCCGCAACCGCGCAACATCGCTTTCCGTAACTGGTGCTACACCTGCACAGCCGGCGCTGGGTCCAGTTGAGGCACCACGTAGGGCCATCACCCCAGCCCCGCAGTTTGCGGGAGCCCAGATACAGAACACCGCCATCGTCTTCGGCAACGATGGCGGTGTCTTTTTAGTAACTATAGACTGAAGCTCGCAAGCAGAAGCTACATACGCCCCGCGTAATCGGTGTCTACAGAGGAGACTGGCCAGTGATCAGGCGGCCAATCCACAAGCCGAGAACGTCGGCGCTTGGGGCCATAATCTGGCCAGCATAACCGTCGCGCAGCATACGTTCGACCGCGGTGGTCTTGTTATAGCCCTTGCCACCAACGACGCGCATGGCGTACTTGCCGGCGTCGACGACTTCGTTGATAGACTCGAAACGTGCAGCAAGGATGCGGATGAGAGCGTCCGGCTCGCCGGCATCCATGGCCTTGGCTGCGTCGATGGTGAGCGTCTTGCAAGCCCAGGAGCTGGTGTAGAGCTTGGTGAGATGAGCCTGGATGGGCTCGAGCTCGCAAAGCTTCTTGCCGTCGATGTAGGTGCCGCAGGGATACTGACGCTGCATCGAATATGCAGTGGCCTCGTTGAGCATGCCGGTGGTGATGCCGGTATAGAGGGCAGCCAGGCCAAGGATGAACGGAGGAGCAACAACGTTGAGGATCTGCTCGACGCCTTCGCCCTCGTTGCCATAGCGATAGTATTCGGGAACTTCGATGTTGTCCATGACCATGGGGCAGCTGATGTTGCCATGCATGCCCAAGCCATGCCAATCCTGCGTGCGGAAGGAAATGCCGTCCAAGGTGGCGGGGATGAGCCACTGGGAAATGCCCTCGGCGCCCACAGCCTGGCAGTCGATGCAATACCAGCTCGCATAAGAAGCCATCGTAACCATGGACTTCACGCCGTTGATTTTGGTCTTGCCGTTATCCAGGCGCTCTGCCGTGGTCTCGCAGCTGTAGAAATGGCAGCCCGTGTTGATTTCAGAGCAAGCAAGGGCGCAGATCTTGTGGTCTTTGACAACGCCGTTGAACACTTCGTCTTTCAGCTGCTGCGTGCCAACGCGCATGACCTCGAAGATGGTGGTGTTGTGCTGGAAGTAGCAGATGCCCACGGTGCCGGAAACTTCTGAAAGAGCCATGACGACTTCCGCATGCTCCAGATAGCCCTTGCCCAATCCGCCGTATTCGGTGGGGACGATCAGAGCCATGTAACCTTCGTCGGCAAGTGCATCGAATATGTCTTTCGGGAACTCGTCGGTCTGGTCGATTTCATCGGCACGAGGTGCGATAACGCGCTGTGCGAATTCTTGGGCCTTCTGATAGAACTCGGTCATTCTTCCTCCTGTGAAGACAGCGCTTCCAAGGCATGGGCTGCAGAATGCCCTGCCTGAAAGCCAAATAGCAGAATTTGATGCAGAATTGACGATACGTCGATTGTGATTGCCATACAGCCAACGCTCATCACATGCCACAGAATCACGTGAATCCCCACGTAAGCGCATGGCGGACGGTGCAGAAACTCCGTCATGTCACTAGGACATTCTAGGACAAACACGCCACCAAGAATAGATATTCCTATCATGTTCAGAAAAAATCTCGATGCGATGAACGCGTTTCGTCGCGCCATCTACGATGTATGCGGAGCCAAGGCGAAACCCTTTTACGCTCTTTCTGTCCTAACCCCAGCTCGTATCGCGTTCTCGCTTTCGCCACTTTGCGATGTTGGATATACTGCACTCTGGCGCTCGGAGCGCGCAGAAGGACACGATCCATTATCGACAGGGAGACAGACCTCATGGGCAACAGATCGCAACCCGACTTGGTGCTTGGTACCGCTGGCCACATCGACCACGGAAAGTCCTCCCTTATCTATGCACTCACCGGCACCGACCCCGACCGCCTCAACGAGGAAAAGGAACGCGGCATCACCATCACGCTCGGCTTCGCTCAGCTCTGGTTGCCCGACGGTCGTTTCATGGGCGTTGTCGATTTGCCCGGCCACGAGAAATTCGTCCGGCAGATGATTTCAGGAGCAACGGGTATCGACGTTGCCCTGCTGGTCGTGGCCGCAGATGACGGCGTCATGCCCCAGACGGTCGAGCATCTTACCATCTTGCAGACGCTGGGGATCCGCTCATGTGTGGTTGCGCTAACCAAGATAGACCTAGTCGACCAGGAGTGGGTCGAGTTCGTAGCCGACGATATCCGCGACCACCTGGCTACCACGCCTTATGCAGATGCCCCCATCATCCCCGTTTCCTCGAAAACGCGCGAGGGGCTGGATGAGTTGCTGCTCGCACTGCAAGATGCCGTTGCCGACACCGACCGCACGCACGCCGGCGAAGCGCTGCGCTACCCCATCGACCGCGTGTTCACTATCAAGGGTGCTGGCACGGTGCTCACGGGAACGCTCTGGAGCGGCACGGCAGCACCTGGCGACATGGTAGAGATACTCCCGTCCAAGAAGCGTTGCCGCATTCGCTCCATCCAGGTGTTCGGCAACCCCGTGGAAAAGGCATATGCGGGGAATCGAATCGCCATCAACCTCAGCAACGTGAAGACAAGCGAAGTGCATCCCGGAGATTTCCTTGCTCAGGTTGATGCCATAGAGCCAAGCGATCGCTTCGATGCCTATATCACCTATATCGACAACGACAAGACGGGCAAGCCCCTCGTGAGCGGTGCACGCATGCACATTGCCCACGGAACGCGAGAGATCATCGGCCGCATCTTGCTCGCCGATGGACTTGCCGCGCTCGAACCTGGCGAATCGGCCATCGCCCAGTTTCGCCTGGAAGAGCCGCTCGCGCTGTCGCACGGCGACAGGTTCGTGATGCGCACATACTCGCCCGTCCAGCTTGCTGGCGGCGGCACCGTGCTTTTGGCTCATCCACGCAGGCGCACCATGTTAAGCGAACAAGAACGTGATCTGTTCGAAACGCTACGCAAAGAAGATATGCAAGCGGCTCTGGAATGCGCGGTGGCAACCGAGCAAGCACCCACGAGTTCGGTCTTCTTCGCGCGCCTTGTTGGCATCGAACCGCAACGTGCAGAGCATCACCTCAACGACGCAGCGGCACAGGGGCGCATCGAGGTTTTGGGGTCGGGGCCAAGCTATTATGCCACCGCAGAAATCGTCGCCCTTTCGCTCCAGAAGATCGAAGGCGTGCTCTTGCAGTTCCACGAAGACAACCCCAAGGCAGATGGCATGCCCAAGGAAGCCTTGCGCAGAAAATGCTTCCCCAAGATGCCGTCTTCCTGCTTCGACGCGCTGCTCGAACGCGCGATGTGCGAAGGTGTTGCAGTTGCATCGAACGCCGTGGTGCGCCATCCTGCCGCACACAAAGCGGCCCAAAAGGCCGAAGGCGAAGCAGCGGAAAAGCTCGTGGAAGCCTTGCGGGGCACGGGACTTACCCCTCCGTCTTTGAAGGAGCTAGCCGACCAGGTCGGAGTCGAAGTCGCCCTTGCGCGAAAGGCCATGGATCTGCTATGCAGCCAAAACCGGGCATGGCGCGCCAACGCCGACCTGTATTTCGACGTCGAACCTATCGAAGAGTGCAAGCGCATAATCGTCGAACATTTCGCAGCCGGTGGAGAAGGCACCGTCGCCGCGCTCCGCGACGCTTTGGGCACAACACGCAAATACACTGTTCCGCTTCTTGAAAGCTTCGATGAATGTGGGTTCACCCGACGTTCGGGAAGCAATCTGAGGCGTTTGGGATAAACAGAGAGCACCGAGAGGAGAAAAATACCGTGGGAGCTCATCGATTCAATACGGAAAGAGTATGCTGCCGCCAGATCAGGTTCGAGCTCGATGAAGGCGAGCTGCGAAACGTCATGTTCCTTGGCGGCGGATGCGAAGGCAACCTGAAAGCGCTCAGCATGCTCACCGAAGGCAAGGACGCAAAGGAAATCGCCGACACCCTGAAGGGCACCATGTGCGGCAGGCGCGGCACGTCATGCAGCGATCAGCTCGCACGAGCCATCGAAGCCGCCATGAAAAAAGAAGCCGCCGCACAAGACAGCGCCCAATAACCGCATGAGCAACCTGGCCAGCACCAGAAAAGGACTACGCCAGGAACCCAGGCTCATCACCACCCGATTGCGCGTGTCGCAGGATATTTTCTGACCTTGATTGGAAACACCCACACCTCAAAAGAGTTTGTGCCTGTAGCAGCGCTTTCGATGGCATATAATGCAACGCAGTAACAATTTGAGCGATTGGCTTCGGCCTTCTGCCACCGACCCTGGTTCACGCAATCAGACCAGCTCGAAAGGACATACCATGGACAACGCTGAAAGCATCAAACTCCTTAAAAGCCTTCCCCAGGTTGAAGAGGTGCTCAAGCGCCTCGAGCCCCAAACTGCCGAAGCGGACATCCCCCACGATCTGATGGCCAACGCAGTTCGCTCGACTATCGGAAAGCTGCGCACGTCGATTCTTGCTGGCGATCATCCCACCTTTGACATCGACAGCATCGCACAGGATGCCTTCGAGCAAATCGAGCTGCTCGTCAAGCCCTCTCTTCGCCAGATCATCAACGCCACGGGCGTGGTAATCCACACCAACATGGGCCGAAGCGTCATGGCGCCTCAGGCCATCCAGGCGGTCAACGACGTCATGAAGGGCTACTCCAACCTCGAGTACAACGTCGATGCCATGACGCGCGGCAGTCGCCACACGCATTGCGAGCGCTTGCTGTGCGCCCTGACCGGGGCCGAGGCAGCCATCGCCGTGAACAACAACGCTGCAGCGGTTATCCTCGTCCTTTCCGAGTTCGCTGCCGGCCATGAAGCCATTGTTTCCCGCGGCGAGCTTATCGAGCTGGGTGGGTCGTTCCGAATCCCCGACATCATGGCCCAATCCAATGCGCACATGATCGAAGTCGGCTGCACGAACAAGACCCATGCACGCGACTACGAGCGCGCCATCACCGACGAGACCACCATCATGCTGAAGGTGCACAAATCCAACTACCGCATCACCGGCTTCACCAAGGAAGTCAAGCTCACCGAGCTCAAGGAAGTCGCCGATGCCCGCAAGAGGGAAACCGGCCAGCGCATCCTCGTTTTCGAAGACCAGGGTGCCGGCACGTTCGTGCGCCTGAACCGCTACGGCGCCTGGACCGAGCCCACCGTTGCAGAATCGCTCGCCGCCGGCGCCGACCTCGTGTCCTTCTCGGGCGACAAGATGCTGGGCGGACCCCAGTGCGGCGTGGTTTGCGGCTCGAAGGAGCTTATCGACCGACTGAAGAAAAACCCGCTGGCACGCGTACTGCGTCTTGACAAGATGACCATTGCGGCTCTCGAAGGTACCTTGCGCCTGTACATGCAGAACAAAGAAGCCCTCAACGACATTCCCACCGTTCGCATGCTCTCCGAATCAGCCGAAACGGTGAAAGTGCGCGCGGATCGCCTGAAAGCCATGATCGACGAACGCCTCCCCGAAGGATGCGCAGACGTTGCCGTCATCCCCGAGGTTTCGCGCGCAGGCGGCGGCTCGCTGCCCATGTACGAAATCGAGACGTACGCCGCAGCCATCACCCCTATCAAGGGCAATGTCCAAGATTGCGAAACGTACCTTACCAAGAAATGCCCCATCCCCATCGTTGCGCGCATTAATCGCGGTGCCGTTATCTGCGACCCGCGCACGATTCTCAACGACGAAGAGCTCGAGGCCATCGCCGAAGGCTTCAAGAGCTATTTCGCATCCATCTAAGCGGGCATCTAGCAAAACACAGGCTCCCCATGATCGTTTCCGTTCGTGGGGAGCCTGTTAATTAGCAGCTTTCTTTCCAATCTACAGACACGCAACACCTTCCCATGAGTCCAAATCGCTATAATGCCGATTAATAAAGCCCGATAGGCGCACCGTTCGGCGAGAACGGTGCGCTATCAGCACAACGACGAACCAGCGTCTTTGAGGAGGTGCATATGAGTTCGGAGTGCGAGACCGAGATGACTGAGCCGGATCTGCCGGTCATCGACGAAGACGGCGTCGTCCACCTCACCCGAACGACCGCAAAAGGCGGGTGAGCAGCCAAGTGGGGTCCGGGCGACTTAAAGGAAATCTTGAAGAGCATTGCGCAGCCAATCGACCCTGAGCTGATGCTTGGGTTCGACACGAGTGACGACTGCGCTGTTTTACGCATGAACGACGATCAGGCCGTCGTGCTTACCGTTGACTTCTTCACGCCTGTTGTTGACGATCCGTACGAGTATGGGGCTGTTGCAGCAGCGAACTCGATATCGGACGTCTACGCTATGGGCGCAAAGCCAATTGCAGCCCTCAACGTTTTGGCGTTCCCGTCAGAGCTGGGACAAGACGTTGCCGAAGAGGTCATTCGCGGAGGGTCCGACCAGATTGCCGCCTGCGGCGCTTTCGTTGTCGGCGGGCACATCGTAGAAGACTGCGAGCCAAAATACGGCATGGCGGTTATTGGCATCGCACGACCGGAAGACGTCAAGAAAAACGAGGGTGCGCGCCTGGGAGACGTGATGATATACACGAAGCCCATTGGCATGGGACTTATGCATTCCGCCTTCCTTGCGGGACTGGAAACGGCGGAATCGATGAGACCCGTCATCGATTCGATGATGGAGCTGAACAAGGCTGCCGCCGAAGCCATGGAAGGCCTGCACGTGCACGCTTGCACCGACGTGACTGGATTTGGCCTGGCAGGCCACATGCACGAAATGCTCGAATCGAGCGGTACTGCGGCGTTTTTGAAATGGGATGCCATCCCCCTGTTCGACCGGGCTTACGAGCATTCGTGCAATGGATGCCGCCCTGGTCCGGTTTTCGACGTGGTTGAATGGGCTAAAGACTTCATCCCTCAGGGGCGCATGGACGAATTCACCTATGACGACCGAATGGGCGTGATTTGCGATCCCCAGACAAGCGGTGGTCTGCTCATTTCGCTGCCAAAGAACGAAGCGGATAATTACCTGAAGGCCTTCAAGCGACTTTCGGGTCATGATGCAGCGGTAATCGCCGAAATCTTCGACGGTCCCAGCGGCACCATCTTCGTTCGCTAGTCACTCACCAACATGAAGGAGAGAGCATGGCTCACCCTCGTTTAAAGCCCGGCTTGCTCGATGAGTCGGAATGGGACGTCGTCGACTACTGGCTCACCACAAGCTGGAACAACCACGACTTTTCCTGCGGCGAATGGAATGAAGTGGAGGAAGACCCCGATGACGAAGAGGAGATGGAGGAAATTCCCCCCACCCTCACGGAACGCACGGCGATAGGCGGTTGGGCTGCCAAATGGCGTCCCGACGAATTCGCAAGCATCACAAAGGGCATTGTGCCTGCATTTAGCCAGGAAAACTCCATCGGGCTCGCAGACGGCGACGACTGCATGATCGTCCGCGTCAACGACAAGCAGGCAATCGTGTTTTCCATGGACTGGTTCCCCCCTGTCGTCGATGACCCCTATCAATTCGGGGCGATATCGGCAGCTGGTGCGCTTTCGAACCTGTATGCGGCAGGCGTCAAGCCCATGACCGCCCTTAACATGATGGCTCTTCCCTGCAAGCTGGGCATCGACGAAGTGGGCGCCGTCATGCGCGGTGGATCCGACAAGGTCATAGAAGCTGGTGCCTTTGTCGTAGGCGGGCACTCCATCGACGACGCCGACCCCAAATACGGGCTTGCCGTCTTTGGCATGGCCCCAACAGAAAGCATCATCCGCAACGAGAACGTTTGCCCCGGAGACATTCTCTTCTACACGAAGCCGCTGGGGTCAGGCATCTTGGCTGCAGCTTTCAAGGCTTACGAGGAAACGGCGGAAACGCTTGAAGCAGCCATCGATTCGATGATGGAGCTGAACAAGGCCGCCTTCGACGCTGCCGCAGGTATTAACGTACACGGTGCAGCCAGCGTAAACGCCACGGGGCTCGTCGGTCGCCTGCACGCCATGATGGAATCGTGCGAAGCGTCCGCCACGCTCGAATGGGACCAGATTCCGCTTTTCGATCGCGTGTGGGACTACGCTTGCGCCGGCACGCGGCCGAATCGGACCGAATCCGTCGTGGAATGGGCGAAGGCGTTCGTGGAGCAGGGCACGATGGACGACACCACGTATGCCAATCGCATGACGGTTCTTTGCGATCCGCAGACAAGTGGCGGGCTTATCATGGCCGTCGCCCCCGAAGACGCCGACCGCTTCAGCGACGAGTTTTTCGGCATCACGGGCAGAAGGCCAGCACGCATCGGAAAAGTCTGCGACGGCAACGTTGGCGTCATCAGCGTAGAATAGCTACCGCCAACCACATCCCAACTAACATGCATGAAGGATCGCGTTGAAGCGCGATCCTTTTGCATGAGAAACGGGCATTATGAGAAATGGGTGAGAAAACGAACCCGTCCCTATTTCTCATCTTTGCTTCAGATAGCGCTTGTCTTCCACGCGGACGGTGAATTCCTCTAGGTCGAATGCGTCGAGAAGCGCCACGGCGGCTTTTCGGCTGATATCTAGGGCATCGCGGATCTCTGCCAGGGTAGCACCTTCCTTGCGACTGCACAGGTCTGCAACGATCTTGCGCATTTCGGCAAGACACTCGCTTTCGTAATGCATGTCGTGCGTAACGCGGTACACCTTGCCCTTGCCAAGCAGCGAGGCAATGGCACGTCGTGCAAGTGGCATGTTCAAGTTGCACTCTTCGGCGCATACCTTGAGCTCGGGGGGTGTGCGCTGACATTTCTTCAGATAAGCCAGCAGCGCCTCCTCGGCTTCCTGTTCGGCCTTGTTGGCAGCATCCTGGGCGCTGGCATGACCGACGAGACCCTTGTTGACAGCCGCTCTGTTCTGCTCGACTGCCAAAGCAACCAGCAGGTCGAACCGCTGTGTGTCAAGCCGTGGGAAACACTGCTGTCGCAAGGTTTCCTTCTTCATTCCCGGCTCGGTGGGATGTTCATCGTGAAACGTCACGAGCATTGTCTCGAGAGCGTCAAGCAGGGCGTCTTGCGTCGGCTGGGTGGTGTAATACTTCCCGCCTTGGCCAAACGCAATCGCCTTTTCCGATTCAATGGCGGCTTTGATGCACGTCAAAGTCGATTCGGAATCCATGCCGAACAGGCGAGCAAGCTCCTCGGCGGTGCAGGGATACTCCTGTGCCGCAAGGGCAATCTCAACTGCCGTTTGGAAATCGCCCTGCTTGAGAGCGTCAAGGATTTCGCGATCTTCATCAAGGCCCGTACGACGCCTAGGTCGGGCAAGGAGTATCTGTCCGCCACCGGCAACGCGCACCGGAGAATAGGTGCGCGCTATGAACCGGTCGTAGCACGATACGGTTAGCGGCTCATCGAGTCGAACCTGAGCATAGCAGCTTTGCCCTGGCCCCAGCTGGGAAAGCCCATCTGCAAACAAGACGCGCCCGAGTACCTCTTTTGCGCCATGAGCGATATGCATCTGAACGCCGCTGACAAGTGGCTTTCCCGTCCCAGACGTGTCCATGTAAGTGAAATAGCAATCAAATCGATCGGTGGGCTGTATAACGCCCGGGGTGGCAATGAAGTCGCCAGGAGCAATTTCGTCGGCCTTTATATCGTTCAAGTTCACGGCTACGCAATTGCCCGCAACAGCTTCCTTGACGGAGCGTCCATACACCTGCACCCCTCGAACGCGCCCGCGCTTCCCCGAAGGAAGCACCTCAACTACATCGTCTGGCTTTATCGACCCGCTCCATACGACGCCGGTAATAACGGTACCCGCCCCTTTGACCGAGAATACGCGATGAACCGGCTGGCGGAATGCGAGGCTCTGGTGCACCTTCGGGGCATCGTCAACCGCAGCGCCGATGGCCTGACGCACGTCTTCGATGCCCTCTCCCGTGCGGCTGGAGCAACGTACTATTCGGGCATTGGCGAATGGCGTATCGGCAAGAAACGCACGAACTTCTTCCTCTACCAAATCAACCCATTCTGAATCGACCATGTCTATCTTGGTTATAGCCACAACGCATGATTCGATGCCCAATGTTTGCAACACGGCAACGTGTTCTGTCGTCTGCGGCATCACGCCATCATCTGCCGCAATTACCAGAAGAGCCACATCGATGCCAGCTGCCCCAATGATCATCTGACGCACGAAGCGCTCGTGCCCGGGAACATCCACGACGGTCATCATGCGCCCATCGGGAAGTTCGAGTTCCACGAAACCGAGCTCGATGGTTATTCCGCGGCGCTTTTCTTCTTCGAGCCTATCGGGGTCGGTGCCGGTAAGGGCCATAATCAGAGCTGATTTGCCGTGGTCGATGTGTCCAGCGGTTCCAAGGGCCAGATTTGGGCTGTTGCCGATGTCCATGTTGCCTCCTCGGGCGTCGTCTGCGCATGGCTAAATCAAGAATCTATCGATTGGAATAGGCCACGTCAGGAAGAATGTTCAAACGAGGGGCAATCTTCCTAGAAATCTGTTCCAATCGTTGGTTGCGGTAGGTCAATTATAGGTCAAACAGGTTAATTTCCCAGATAATAGTTGCAATCTGTCAACCTTTCATTTAATATACTAATGGGCATTGAGATTTCTGCTAATCAATGCCCGCCTTTGAATATAGGCCAGCTTCATTCTGCAAAAGAAGCTGGCCTATATTTGTATCTAGCCCAAAACACATGATGAAACTCGGGATAAGAGTGTTTCTTGGCATTCTCGTATTTGTGAAATGGCGTCATTGAGCTGCACGAGATTCCTTATTGTGATTACAATATTGTCATGTATGTCAATCGGGCAGAAAGGATACAACATGCAGACTTATTACAATCCTGAAGACCTCAAGAAATTCTCGAGCGATGGCGTGGGCAGCGCAGCAAGCGACCTGTGGCCCAACTTCATGAACTACTATGGCTCGGTGTATCAGGATGGCGCCCTAACCGCACGCGAAAAGCATCTGATCGCATTGGGTGTAGCCATCGACCTGCAATGCCCCTACTGCATCGATGCCCACACTCAAAGCCTTGTCAATTCCGGCGCTGACGCCGACCAAATCATGGAGGTGTACCACACCGTGGCCACCCTGCGTGCAGGCGCCGCAATGGCTCATGGCGTGCAATCGCTTGCCATCATCGAGGACAACGAGCTGTAAACCGCTCGCAAGAAAACCCCTGGCGATATGCCACAAACAAACGGGGCGTCTTGCTGGGCGTCCCTTTTCATGTAAATCTCGGGGGCATATATCATGACAGGGGACAACCCCCGTCATGGCTTGCAAGCAGGGTCGCCAAGGCATACGTCTATCTGCGCGACTGGTCGTGCCCCAGACAGGCACCGTGACAAATGACCTTGCAGGCGATATCTATCATGCGGTCGAGCGACACCACGCGCCCATCTTTAACCCATTGCTGGTAAACGCGCAACTGAGCCGACGTCACGGTTGTCATGTACAGTCTCCACTCGTCGTCGTTCCACCCATCAGGTGGACCGCTGATTGCGAAACGCTCGGTTTCGGACCCTTCCACGAAACACCTTAGTATGCTTTCGTGGATTTCGTTGGCAATGATCGCATCGAAAAGGCTCCCCTGTTCAGCGCAATATTTCAAGAATATGCGGGTGACTTTCTCGACGTCTTCTGGATAGCGCATTCCCGAGGTGAGCGCAACGTAGGGAGTGATGTATTGATCCAGGAGCTCCTGGAGAAGGTCGTCAAGCGTTTGGTAGTAACGGTAAAACGTTTTCTTGTTGATGCGAGCGCGTTCGCAAACCGACACAACGGTAATCTTCGAGTACGGTCGCTCGAGCAAGAGCGACTCGAATGCACCGTGTATGGCATCGAGCGTCTTGATTACCCGAAGGTCTCGACTGCTGCGATTGGCTCCAAAATTCTCATTTTGCACGTATTTCTGCCTTTCGTGCGAGTTTCGGAAAAGGAAGCGCCAAGCAAACCTGCTAGTTTCATTTGCTGACGGTCATTTTAATGGGAGTATCGTTGAAAAGTCACTGCTCTTCTTTAATTCTTTATGTATAGCCTTTTCATATAAACATTGCGTTCGGCAAATACTGAGCGAGGCACCGAGCGTTCAGTGCTTGGTGCCTCACCTCAATACTCGATTTGCTGCGATTTGCTATTGGATGAACCCGAATACGTTCAAGAACACGATGATCATCAGAATCGGGTTGATAACCATGATGACGAACTTTTCGAGCGGCTTGATGGGGGTGAGCTCGCCGTCGTTGGTCATTTCCTTGTTGTACTTCTCGAAGCCCCAAACCTTGGCTACGAAGATGGCCTCGAGGATAACGCCGGCAGGCAGCAGCAGGTAAGCGGTGAAGCAGTCAAGCCAGTCATAGAAGCCATATTGCTCGATGCCAGTTGCATACGGCCACGGAATCGTGACGCCGGAGAGCGGGCCAAAGCCCAAGGACACGATGATGTTGCCCACGAAGATGATGATCGAAACGACCAACACACCCTTCATGCGGCCCATGCCGAGCTTCTTTTCGAACACGCGCATCGGGATTTCGAAGAACGTGAACAGCGAAGAGATGACGGCAAACATCAGCGCGACGAAGAAGAAGATGCCCAGTATGCGACCACCAGGAAGCGAAGAGAACACGCCGGTCATGACTTCGAAGATTAGGCGCGGGCCAGCTTCGACGTCGGTACCAAAGGCCAGAGCCGAGGGGATGACCACGAAGCCAGCGATGATGGCGATCGACGCGTCGCAGATAACAACCATTGCGGAGTCCTGCTTGATGTTCTGCTTCTTGGACATGTTGGCACCCAGCGTGGTGAAGATACCCCAACCGATGCCGACGGAGAAGAGCACCTGTGTTGCCGCTTGGGCGAAAGTCTTGAATGTGTAGTGACTGAAGTCGGGGATGAAATAGAAGCTTAGACCCTTCATGGCACCGTCGATGGTGAAGAGCGCCCATAGGCCGCAAATGATCAGGAAGGCAGCCAATACCGGCATGATGATCTTGACGATCTTCTCCACGAAGTTCGTAATGCCGAACATCAGCAAGATCGAAGTAAAAGCAAGCAGGATAAACGTCCAGACGATAGGCTCGACAGCAGATGTTGTGAAGTTGGTGAAGAACGCCTCGGTGTTTCCAGCTTCGCCAAAGTTGCCGCTCACGATGTAGTGGCATGCATATTTGAGCACCCAGCCACCAACGACTACGTAGAAGAAGTTGATGCCGAGCGTGCAGACAGTGGCAACCCAGCCGACAAAACCCCACTTGGAGTTGATTTTCTCGAATGCGCTTACCGTGTCACTTCTGCCATGACGGCCGATAGACGATTCGATTTTAAGCATAGGATATGCCAAGATGACGTTTAAGATGATGAACGTCAGGATGAATGCACCACCGCCATTGTGGTAGGTGAGATAGGGGAACTTCCAAACGTTTCCCAAGCCGATGGCTGCACCGGCAGCCACCATGATGTATCCAAATCGAGAACCCCATACTTCGGTCTCTTGTTGGACGACCTCATGCTCGTTGCCCTCTTCCATAACACACCTTTCTCGTCGAAGGGACTGATAAACCACGGGCAAAACCAACGCGTAACGTTATGCACCTTGAGTATTACAAATCGTGTTAAGCGTTTACATGGTCTCTTGATTGCAAGATGTGTGTATATATGTATGCACCGATTGAAGCTGTCGCTTATAAGACTCTTGATTGAGAATCGATGTTTTTACAACCAGTTTTTATCAATTGACTATTAAGCCACTGTATGCGTGTTATGAAACTTACGAGCGCGTTGCTGTTAATTCAGAACCAACGTTTGGGAAAACGTCCGTTATCTTGCTGCCAGCAAAAGAGAGCCGCATCCCTTGGGATGCGGCTCTTCTTGTTTGCGTATCCTCGGACCTGCCAACACCAGCAGGGTTTCGTTGGCGTGCGTTAGCTGCTAGCCTACGTAACCCGCTTCCTTCAGCAATTCGAGCGCTTTTTCGTAGTTCGCGTCGCTCATCATGACCAGAGGACCGGTGCAACCCATGCCAGATTCGGCATAGATGCCAGCCTTCCACAGCACCTGAACGGCGTCTTCCAGGTCCATGACGTCGATGCCGGGAATGGAAGAGGTGCAAGGCTCGGCCGGAGGAGCCGAGACGGCTTCTTCTTCAGCGGCGGCAGGCTTCGGCTTGCGCTTGTCGATAGCGGCCTGCAGGCCAGCCTTTTCGGCTGCTTCGTACTCGGCCTTGGCGACAGCAAACACCTTGTTGCGCACCAGCTCGGCGGCAAACTGCAGAGCGTTTGCCAGAACCGGGGCACCAGAGGCGCGAGACACGATGAGCACGAGCTTGTCATATCCCTTACCGATGCCGGGGCCGTAACCGAAGCCGGTAGCCTCGAAGGAACCGCCGGTGGAAGCGGCAGAGATCATCTTGGTGAGCACGTTGCCGGTAAGCGAGTCGGTAACCAGAACGTCCGGGGTGCCCTTCAGCACGTCGTTGCCACGAAGGACGCAGCCGCCGTCGGCGCGGGAGGACTCGGCGAAGGTGATGTCATAGCCGTTTTCGGCCAGTTCCTTCAGAGCCATTTCCACCTGACGGGCGTTGTCGACGTTGAGGATGCCCACCTTGGGCTTGGCGATGCCGCAAGCCTTGGCGGCGATGATGCCGGCGATGGCGTTCAGGATCATAGCCTCGGTACGCTCGGTGCTCGAGGTGCCGGTGGTGTTGGCGATGAACATTTCCTTGCCATAGGCAGGGGTGACAACACGACCAACGGTGCTCACGCCGATGGGGAACGGGTAGTGCATGGTCACGGCGCCATCGATTTCGCCAGCGTCGAGCATCTCGTCCATCTTGGCATGGCCCTCTTCGTCGTCGGCGACGGCGATGGTGGTCACAGCATCGTTGGTGAACGAGCCAATGTACTGCACGTCAACGCCCTTGGCTGCTGCGGCAACAGCTGCGGCCATGGAGTTTTCCTCGCCGTGCTCGCTGCCCATGCCGGTCAGGGCAATCTTGGGACGCTTTCCGAAGCTCCCAGTTTCAATGCCGTCGGCCATCTCGATGAAGATG
>JBGUXY010000032.1:0-3261 GCA_045118335.1 Eggerthellaceae bacterium | reverse complement strand
GCCGGGTCGCTACCGGGCTTGACGGGGATGAACTCGTCTGCGAAACCAGCCGTGCCATCGAACAACAGACCGATGTCGACGATCTTGGCACCGTTGGCTTTCGCCTCGACCAAATGCTTGGCGATACGCTGCTGGTTCTCGATGGGATTGGCGCCCCACACGATGATGTAGTCGGACGTGTCGAAGTTCTTCGGATCGGTCGTCATGTACTTGTAGAAGTTGCCGAAATCGAAGAAGGCCGCATAGAACGGGCCGTTATCAAGGCCGTACGCCTGGATGGGGTCAGTGGCGCCCCACAAGCCGATGAAACGGGACGACAGCAATGCGCCCAATCCCTGAGAAGGCGGCACCGACGCCACGACGTCCCACATGGCCAATGATTCGGGGCCGTACTTGTCACGAAGCTCGAGCAGCTTGGCGGCGATTTCGTCCATCGCCTGATCCCAGCTGATCTTCTCCCACTTGCCCTCGCCACGCTCGCCAACGCGCTTGAGCGGATGAGTCAGGCGCTTCGGGTTGTAAGGCTGACGGCACGACATGATGCCCTTCTGGCAGATGTAGCCCTCGTTCGCCTCGGCGCCGGTGTAGTCCGGCTTCTCGGTTCGCACGATCTTGCCATCCTTCACGATGGTCTTAATCGCGCAGAACTCGTGGTCACCCCAACCAGGGCAGCACGTGTACACGAAAGACTCTTCGGACATACGCTTTCCTCCTTTGCTTTTCGTCTTCAACTTGCGTCTTGCGCAAAGGAAACGCGCGGGCAAACCCCCTTCCCGCGCATTCCCCTCAGCGCAAGAACTCCTTGTCCCAAAGTGTACCCGTGCTCTTATGGTAACCGAAAGAAACAGGTTTCTGCTATATTATTCAACCAATGGTTGCAATTGATGGTTTGGCGATTTGTTGGGTCAGAGGGACCGCTCTCGTGACACAACAGATCGCCAAACAAAGGAGAAGCAGATGCAAATCGATAGCTTGCGCTATTTCATTGCATTAGCCCAGGCAGGGTCATTCTACGGCGCCGCAAAGAACCTCCTTATCTCGCAACAAGGCCTGAACAAGGCCATTACATCGCTCGAGACGGAGCTCGGAATCAAACTGGTCGAACGCAGCAGGCGTGGAGTGCGCCTGACAAGTGACGGTGAGGTGCTCCTCAAGCATGCCGAGCGCATCGTCAACGATCATAGAAGCATGGTTGATGAACTGCTCGACGGCCGTTTCGAAGGTCCCGAAGGCGAAGAACCCATTACGCTTTACGTGAGCTACTACGGCGCACAAACCGCCGTTTCGAACACAGCGTACATCGGATTGCTCGCAGAAAACTCCACCTATCTCGAAGAACCGTTCGATAAGCTCATCCAACGGGCCACGCTCTCCGATGGCGGCGATCTGTGCTACCTCGACATCAACGCAAAGTCACTTCCGAGCATCCTGCAGAATCCGAACGTTTCTTTCGAGCCAATCATGAAGACGACGTTCGGATTCGTCTGCCGCGAGGACTCCCCGCTCGCACGCGAGACGGCTCTCCACCGAGTCGACGTCGCCAAGATGCCCATCGTCCTAAACTCCCACCGCGAGATGACGCAATTAGCTGAATGGCTGTTCCGCGACCATCCGCTCGACAACGTCCGCATGAGCGTGACAAGCCCACGCATGCTCCTCGAGTTTTTGCACGCATCGGACTACGAAGCGATTGCAGCGTTTGACTCATTCGGATTCTTCGTCTCACAACTCGACGCCAACATGCCAACCGACGGCCTCAAGTTCGTGCCGCTCTCTACGCCGGAAGCCGTCTCCCAGGTGGGCTTTTTGTATCCGCGACACAGGAAACTGTCGTTGCACGCACAACATTGCGTTGACCTGTTGAAGCGGTTTTTGGCTGAGAACTGTGGAGAGTACTTCGAATGAACAGGGGGCAAACTCGGCGTTCATGCACCAAAAAGGGGCTGCATATGCAGCCCCTTCGATAGCTCGTCAAACCACTAGATGATCTCGCGATCCGGGCTTGCATAGATGACGCCATCCTTGCCGTGCTCCCATTCGGGCAGCTGGTAGATGCGGGCTCCGCGCTGTCGCGCCGCCTCGATCTTTTCGGCTGCGTCGGCACCATAGTACAGCGCCTTGTTCGGGCAGTTCTTCACACAATACGGCAGCTCGCCGGCCTCGGTGCGAGGCTTGCACTTGATGCAGTGGTGCGTGTAGTACGGCATCCACGACATGCGCAGGTCAGGCCATGTGCCTGACGGGCGGTCGATGCCCTCGCCGCTGCCCAATGTGCGCACGTTTACGAAATAACGTCCATCGGGCAAGCCGTTGCCGGTCATGCACGACAGCGAACAGGTCCAACAACCGGTGCAACGCAGCAAGTCTACGAAGATCACGTCGTCCGGGATTTCGGTCTTGGCAGGCGAATGCGCCCAGATGTTGTTCTCAGGGTCTCTCTTGGCCATGGGGCCCTTCATTGCTTTCTCAGTCATGATCGCTTCCCCCTCTTAAGCCTCGAGCTTGCGGATATCGCACGCGCAGTCCCAAATGGTATCCCACGCACCAGCCATCGCCGAGTACGTGCCACCGCCCAGAATGTAGCCGACCGCGCCGTCTTCCTGCGTGCACTGGTACCAGTACTGGGCCGCCTCATCGAGCGTGTCGTTGTCGCCGAGCGGAACGAGCAGCTCGGAGTACATACCGCTCTCCTCGCCCTCATGCTTTTCGAACTGGCGTTTGCGCCAGCCGAACCACACTTGGATG
Organism: Eggerthellaceae bacterium; assembly: GCA_045118335.1. Lineage (GTDB taxonomy): Bacteria > Actinomycetota > Coriobacteriia > Coriobacteriales > Eggerthellaceae > W1P20-047. Next base: position 516 of record JBGUXY010000032.1, on the reverse strand, counting down.
GTTCCCGGCGGTATCGCCTGATCCAAGCGCATCTCGATAATCACGTGGCCGCGCTCGTTGTAGACCTCGCACTTGTCGCCGTCGACAATGCCTTCAGCACGCGCGTCAACTGGGTTGATGCGGCCGGTGGGCTTGCCGCCCGACAGTTCGGTCATGACCGGGTCATCGGTGAAAATCGACTGCATGAAGAAGCGCTGGCGGCCGCTGAAGAACTGGTACTTGTGCTTGGCGGTGCCGTTTGCAAGCCGTGTGGTCGTGGGAACCTCGTAGGGCTCGTGGTAGGTCGCCATGGGCAACCCAACGTTGTTCAGGCGCTCGGAGTAGAACTCCATATGGCCCGTCTGCGTGGGGAATTTCATGCCAAAGAACGGATCCCACGGGATGGGCGGCACGGCAGCGCGAATGATCTTTTCCTCGGCCAAGCGTTCATAGGTCAGCGGCGGATCGATGTTGGCCAGGAACGGCTGCGGCGAGTTCAGGCGCATGCGGATCCAGTCTGCAGCCATCATGGGCGCG
>JBGUXY010000031.1:0-28835 GCA_045118335.1 Eggerthellaceae bacterium | reverse complement strand
CGAGTTGTCGCAGACGCCAAGAATGACGCGCTTCAGCGGATCCCAGTCGTTCCAGGAGTTAACGATCTTTGCCATACTAATCTCCTTTCGATGGAGCCTTTAGGCCCCAATCCAAATGAATACGGCAAGCGCCTGAGCGAACCTTGCTCCCGAAGAAGCTCTCTAGAATCGCCTCCGAAACGGGTGCGCAGTTCATCAGGTGTGCACTACGGATTCAACTATACTCCATCATTTGTACACCTGCAATAAAATCTAACATTCTGAAAGAGTTTTTTTTGGACCGAGCCACACCTCGAAACACATGCGACTCTCGTATGGTCGATTTGTTAAATAGAGATAAAAATTGCAAATCTCTTGTCCTGTTGCTTTTTTGCATGCGGGTTTTCCCAGCAATGCACAGCGGGGTTCCATACTTCCTGAACTCTTGCATTTCCGCATGTCAATGCCTTGAACCACAGTCATTTCGCCTCTGTGGACCCGCAACTTGAGCCCAAGAGTTTGCAATGGCAATCCCATACCAGCGAAAACCGTGCAATTTTGTTTTGATTATCCGCTCACCCTGTAGGGGGCTGGTTTACCCACGTCACGAAGGAATAATTTTATTTCTTGTTATGCTGACCACGATTATTTTATGCATATGCACAATTCTGAAATGGTGCTATAGTGCTATGTTTCCCTTCTCGACGCCAACGGGGCACATTGGCCCGAATCCCGGCAAACGGAAAGTCTGTTGCTGAAAGCCTGCTGCCAAGAATTGGCTCTTTTCGCGATTGCCGCTTTGCCATGCGGGGTTCTATAGCCAGAATCCACTTCGAAACAAAGCGCGGCAGTTCAAAGGTTATCGATGTAGTTTATCGATTCGGGCACCAATATATTCAGTGCCCTGATATAAGTGTGGGTGGGAACCCTGCCAGGTTCCCACCCACTGCCCAGAAGCTCTGCCAAACTCCTGGGCGCCCAAGGCCATCGCCATTCCGTATCACACGGACGTGCAGAAATGTGCGTACGGGTGACGACCCGCCGAGGAAACGAAACTAGATCTTTACCTTGAAGACCGTCTGCTCTTCAATCGGAGTAGCAAGGGCGTCAAGCGCAACACCTACGCGGTGATAGCGCAGCTTCCACTGCTCTTCTTCAGGGGTGTTCGGGTCGCCCAACGGGTACGGAATGGAGATGGTGGGAACCATCCTGTTCGCGCCCACCGTAGTGGCGACGGGAATCAAGTTGCACATGTGAACGACCGGGAAGCCAGCACGTTCGATAGTTTTGACCATCGTTGCCCCGCAACGAGTGCAGGTGCCTCAAGTGCTGGTCAGAATCACGCCGTCAACGCCGTCCTCGATGAAGTACGGGATCATCTCGGAAGCCATGCGGGCAGCTTCGGATTCCGTGGTGCCAGTGCCTACCGTGGTGTAGTAGTGGTCGTCCAGCTTGCCGATCTTGCCTTCCTTTTCGTAGGCGCGCAGCGCGTCCACAGGGACGGTGATGTTGGGGTTGTTGTCGCCGGCTGCCGGGTCGTAGCCTGCGTGGATGACCTTGTGGCCACCTTCCCAACGGTTGGGCAGCTTGTCCAGACCGGAAATGTCATAGCGACCCCAACGGGTAGCGGATGCGGACTGGATGCGGTCGGGGTTGTCGACCGGCACGATGCCGCCAGAAGTGACGATGACGATGCGGGCCTTGGACAGGTCCTGAATAGGATCGGCGATGGGCACCAGGTCCTTCTTCGGGATGATGAGCTCGGTCTGATACGGCTCGCCCTTGATCTTCTTGATCAGCATCTGAACGCCACGATAAGCTGCGGTGTTCTCGCGCTTGTACTCATAGAAGTACTCACGACGCAGGCCACGCTTGAAGTAGCCTTCTTTTTCGGCACCTTCGCCCGGGTCGCCCGCCAGCATCTTGTTGGCGAACTTGCACATGTTCTTCAGGTCCTTGCGCATCTTGGCGGCAGCGTTGGCGCCGTCCATGATGATGACGTCCTTCTTGAACATGTCAACGCCAGGGTTCTCGGCGTTCATCGAGGTTAGTACCGGTACGCCGAACTTTTCCTTCACGGCCTTGCAGACGTTGCCGCAAGCCACGCCATAACGACCAGCCTGGAATGCGGGACCAGCGATGAACAGGTCCATTTCCTTGCCCTCGAGCATTTCGAGGATACGGGCGATGGCCTCGTCGGTGTTGGAACCCATGAAGTTGTCGCCGCAGATGACGGTATGGGTGATTTCAGCATCTTCCAGCTGCGGTTCGGCTGCTACAGCAGGACCAACCTTGCCTTCGCGGATTTCGGGCTCGAAGTCAGCCGTGTCCTCGCCGCCGATGCCGCCGAAGAACTGGTTGACGTAGTAGATAACCTTCTTCGTCATATTCTTACCTCCTTCGTTTGACTTCGATGTTTACATTTCGATCATGGTCTTGCAGGCGAAGCCAGAAATATGGTTGCCGCAGAACCAGTTGTTGTTCTCCATGATCACGGAGCCGTCGTCGCGAGCCGACTTGCCCAAGATCTCGTCGTAGCCCCAAGAACCGGACATGCCGTCGCGGTTGAGAGCCTCGAGGTTGCCGATGACCGTAGCGCAAGCGGGTAGGTCGGAGAGCTGACCCACGTTGCCAGTGGAGACCAGCGCATTGAGCTTCTCGTCGAGCACGACCAGCGGCTGGCCGAAGCCGTCACGACCGTCGGATTCGTCGGAGACGCCCACCACGGGGATGCCGGCATCTTCGAGGATGACCATGCAACGCACGTAGTCGGTGTCGGGGTTGCCGTAACCTTCCTCGGTGACCAGCGCATAGTCGGCACCAAGGTTCAGGGCAATGTTGCGGACCATAACCGCAGAACGCTCTTTCTGGTCCAGGGCAACGTTGAGGTTCGACATGATGACGCCCACGAAGTTGAAGGACTTGCCGTCTTCAGCGAAGAGCTCCTTCAGAATCGGGAAGTTCTGGAACTCATAGGTGGCCCACTTAGAGGAAGCAGGCATGAACGAACCGGAGATCAGGGCGCCGTCGAAGACCTCGGTGGGGCTCAGGAAGCTGGGCAGGTAGCGGTTCATGTCCCAACCATAGAGCAGGTCGTTGTAACCCAGGGCTTCCATCTGCGACTGCGGCTGCATGACGCAGACCACGTTGGGCAGTTCCTTGCGAGCATCGTCGCGCTTCAGGATCGGGTCGAATTCATAGACCTCGGTCTCTTCGGGCTCGAGCTCCTTGGCGGTCTTGCCGATGTACTCGGCAAAGCGATGGCCAGCCCAACGCAGAGCATGGTTCATCTTCTGCTGCTCGTAGCGCTCGAACTCCTCGTCGGTGTCGCCCACGAGGCAGATGTTGATCAGGCGGGACCAGTAGGTCTCCTTGGCGCCGATGCCACCCATGTCGATGACGCCGTCGCCGAACGAACCCCATTCCTTGCCGACCACGGTGACGCAGACGTCCTTGAACGCCTTCAGGTCGCCCTCGCCACAAGGCTGGACGTCGCCCGTAACACCGGGGAACAGGCAACGGTCGTCCATGCGCACGCGCGGCTCGATGGTCTCGATGACCGGCACGATGCGGGTGTCGTCGCCCGGACGTGCGATGACGATGTCAAGCTCGGTGATGTGGTCGTCCTCTTCCATCAGGTAGTCGATAGCTCCCTGCTTGTCGATGGTGAGAATGCCATCTTCGAACTTGTTCTCATCGCCCAGCACGACATCCTTAACGTAGATGTTGCCGATAGTAAGCTTCATACGCAATACACTCCTTTCCGATTGCAATCTTGCTTACACTCATATGCGCGCCCGCTCCTCGTGGACACGCATGTTTTCCCTTTGCTCTTTCGAGCCGTCCTCCTTCCTCTTCGCTTCGTGCATCGATTACATGGAACGATCTGCCACGGTTCCTATGTAATAGCCTCGGAGGTGGAACACGAAGAGGGGAATCCCTGGGTCGCTCTTCAGACCCGCCTCCCCCTTCAAATAGAAAGAGGGGGAAGGCTCCGATTGAATCGGCTCGCCTTCCCCCTCGGAAGTGCTCCCTATCTGCGATTCGCCCGCCTAGGGCTTGCGAACAGCAGCGGTTTACTCTGTCGCACCTCTAAATTTTCACCTTGAACACCGTCTGTTCTGTAATCGGGGTTGCAAGGGCATCCAGGGCAACGCCTACGCGGTGGTAACGCAGTTTGTACTGCTCCTCCGGCGGGTCGTTCGGGTCACCCAATGGATACGGAATCGAGATGGTCGGAACCATCCTGTTGGCACCTACGGTAGTGGCAACAGGAATCAGGTTGCACATCTGAACGATCGGGATACCAGCCTTTTCGATCGTCTTCACCATTGTTGCGCCGCAACGTGTGCAAGTGCCTCAAGTGCTGACGAAAATAACGCCGTCCACGCCAGCCTCCTGGAGATACGGAACGATCTCGGAAGCCATGCGGGCAGCCTCGGATTCGGTGGTACCAGTACCAACGGTGCTATAGAAATACTCGTGCAGCTTGGCAATCTTACCCTCGCGCTCGTACTGGCGCAGTGCGTCCAGCGGGATGATGCGGTTCGGGTCGGCGTCGGCAGCAGCAGGGTCATAACCAGCATGAATGGTCATGAATGCGCCTTCTTCGCGGTTGCCCAGCTTGTCCATGCCAGTCATGTCGTAGCGACCCCAACGGGTAGCGGACGCGGACTGGATGCGATCGGGGTTGCCAACGGGCACGATGCCGCCAGAAGAAACGATGGCGATCGTGGCCTTGGACAGGTCTTCGATGGGATCGGCAATGGGGACCAGATCCTTCTTCGGGATGATGAGCTCTGTGCGGTACGGCTCGCCCTTGATCTTCTTGATGAGCATCTGCACGCCACGGGCAGCAGCCGTGTTCTCGTGCTTGTCTTCCAGGTAGAATTCCCTGCGGTAGCCGCGCGGGAAGTAACCTTCAGCTTCGGCGCCCAGGCCCTCGTCGTCCACCAACATCTTGTTGGCGAAGTTGATGAGGTTCTTCATGTCCTTGCGCATCTTGGCGGCTGCGTTCGCGCCATCCATGATGATGACGTCCTTCTTGAACATCTCGACGCCGGGGTTTTCGGCATGCATGGAGGTAAGCACCTTGCAGCCAAAATGATCCTTGACGGCTTTGCAGACGCTGCCGCAGGCAATGCCGTAACGGCCAGCCTGGAAAGCAGGACCTGCGATGAGCATATCGAACTCGAGCGGCTCGAGGAACTCGATGATCTTGGCCAGGGCTTCCTCGGTGTTGGAGCCCATGAAGTTGTCGCCGCAAAGAACCGTGTGGGTAATCTCCGCGTCCTTGAGCTGCTGTTGTGCAGCCATGGCAGGACCGATCGTGCCCTCGTGAATCTCGGGCGGGACATCAGCGGTATCCTCGCCGCCCAGACCACCAAAGAACTGGTTGACGTAATAGATAACCTTCTTCGTCACTTTCTAACCTCCTCTCTAATAACTCGTAACTAGTACTCAAGCATGGTCTTCAAGCACAGACCAGAAATATGGTCGCCGCAGAACCAGTTGTTGTCCTCCATGAGGATGGAGCCATCGTCGCGGGCAGACTTGCCCAGGATCTCGTCGTAGCCCCAAGAGCCGGACATGCCATCGCGGTTGAGGGCTTCGAGGTTGCCGATAACGGTAGCGCAGGCAGGAAGCTCGGTGAGCTGGCCTACGTTGCCGGTCGACACGTTGGCGTTCATCTTCTCGTCCAAGGTTACCAGCGGCTGGCCAAAACCGTCGCGGCCGTCGGACTCGTTGGAGATACCCACCACGGGAATGCCGGCATCTTCGAAGATGACCTGCATGCGCACGTAGTCGGCGTCGGGGTTGCCGTAACCCTCTTCGGTGATGATCGCATAATCAACACCAAGGTTCTGGGCAATGTTGCAAGCGATGACGCAAGAGCGTTCCTTCTGCTCCAAGGCAACATTGAGGTTGGACATGATGACGCCCACGAAGTTGTACTCGATACCGTCGTACTTCATCATTTCCTTGATGGTGGGGAAGTTCTGGAATTCCCACGTGGACCACTTCGAGGAAGCAGGCATGAAAGAACCGGAAATGATGCAGCCGTCGAAGACTTCGGTCGGGCTCAGGAAGCTTGGCAGATAACGATTCATGTCCCAGCCATAGAGCAGGTCGTTGTAGCCCAGGGCCTCCATCTGAGACTGGGGCTGCAACACGATTGCCACGTTCGGCAGATCCTTGCGCGCATCGTCGCGCTTCAGGATGGGATCGAACACATACTCTTCGGTGTCCTCGGGCTCAAGCTCCTTGGCAATCTTGCCCACATACTCGGCAAAGCGATGACCGGCCCAGCGAAGTGCATGGTTCATCTTCTGCTGCTCGTGACGTTCGAATTCCTCGTCGGTGTCGCCCACCAGGCAGATGTTGATGAGCTTGCTCCAATAGGTGTGCTTCGCGCCTTCACCGCCCATGTCGATGACGCCGTCGCCGAAAGAGCCCCATTCCTTGCCGACCACGGTGATGCAGCAACCCTTGAAGGCCTTCAGATCGCCTTCGCCGCAGGGCTCCACCTCGCCCGTGACGCCCGGGAACAGGCAGCGATCGTCCATGCGGACACGCGCCTCGATGGTCTCGATGACCGGCACGATACGGGTGTCGTCACCAGGACGAGCAATGACGATATCAAGCTCGGTGATGTGGTCGTCTTCGCCCATCAGGTAATCGATGGCATCCTGCTTGTTGATGGTCAGGATTCCGTCTTCGAACTTGTTCTCGTCGCCCAGTGCGACATCCTTCACATAAATGTTTCCGATTGTCAGTTTCATACGCTTTCCCTCCTTTCGCTTTGGTAGTGCTTCAGATAATACAAAGCAAAACGACAGCCCATTACAGCCGTTTTGTAATCGCTATTATAATTGGTGATGCTGCATCTTTCAATTGAAAACTACAGTTTTGACTACTAATATTTCCTAGCTTCACACCTGGGCTTTTTTCGAACATTTGCCTAAAGAGGCGCCCCTTATCACGATTTCGGTTTATAGGTATCGAAGTGACGTCCAATGAACAGGTAAAATGCTTGGAACAGAATTGTTCGTGTTTGACGTTATCTGGATTACCGTTCGCAGCTACCCATGTCGTTCTTTGCAATAATTTACCAAGCGCGTATGAAACTTCATGGGCGAAAACACGTAACGAGCACATATAAGCGACGTTACAATACTAATCGGCGCTTAATTTATTCTTGCGCTCCTCGCGGACGAAGAGCGCAAACAAACGCAGACGAACGACTCTGCAAAGCATCTTGGCCCTCGATTATGCATCTGTACGCGAGCCGAAAACCATAAACGGCTGTAGCAAGATGGCCTCCCGCCACATCCGTCAGGCTCAAGAGAAAGAAGGTTTGTGCAAGCCTACTGCATCGGCACACGAAAGCTGCTGCTATACCGCAACCTCATGAACGCCAAGAACCGCTCGGCAGCGGGGCTTAGATTCGTCTTCTTCCGCTTCAGGATGTAAAAGCAGCGACGGGTGTTTGCGTTTGCAATCTCGAACGCCAAGAGCCTGTTCGCGTTCACGCGGTTGCGCACGGAAAGAGCGGAAACGAACGATATGCCAAGGCCGTGTTCCACGAGATTTTTGATGGTGCCCAAATCGTTGAGGCTGGCTACGACGTTCAGATCGCTTTCACGGATGCCCGCCTCGCCCAAAACGCGGGTCGTCTCTGCTCGCGTTCCGCTGCCCACTTCCCGCATGATCACGCCTGCAGACTCCAGAATCGGGGCGATGTCGATTGGCTCGTCTGTCTGCAGAGCGCGATACTCTTCGGTGTTCGGCGTGATCATCACGATTCGGTCGCTGCAAAACTCCGTGCAAACCGTGGCAGCATCGCTGACGGGGATGCCCACGAAACCTATGTCATATGCGCCATCGTAGACGCCATCGCAGATGTCTTGACTAGAAGACTGGTGAATTGCAAACCGACAACCGGGATTCTGCGTCTTGAACTCGGCAAGCGCTTCCGGCAGCAGGTAGGAAGCAGGAATAGACGAAGCGCCCAGCGTGACTATCCTTCCCCGACGGTTCGAGGCGGTCTTGATCATGCGGTCGTGCATGGCCAGTATTGCCTGTGCCTGCTCGTAGACCTTCACGCCACTGTCGGTGAGGCGCACGCGCTTTGCATTCCTTTGCAGCAGAGACTGACCAAGTTCCTCTTCGAGCATGCGCAAGTGCGTGCTGATGGTTGGCTGAGACACGTTCAACTTGGCGGCAGCCGTGGTGAAGCTACCACATTCTGCCACGGTCACAAACGATTTCAGCTGCTTGAAATCCACGGTACCTCCTCATGATGCACTCGTGCGCAATGGGCTGATTTGCACATGTACATGCTACCAAAACGGCGTTTGCTATATTAGAAACTTCAATGACACCAGAAAGAGTACAGAAATCAGATTTCTCTATTCAACTGGTATTTTATAGTTATTTTGCTATTCACTATCTTAATAGAATCGCTTAAATGTTTAGCACTGACGCGCATCAACCACCCACTCGCGGCGAATCTCCCACAAGCCCGCTTCCAGGTACTCTTGCGGGCAGTTTTGCGCCGAGTCGAACAACCTCATCCAGCTCTTGCGAATCTCCTGCTTCACAAGCGGGTAGAAAGGAGTGCTGAACGCCTGGGTCACATTGCCTAGGCCCATGTCTTCCAGCTTCTTCTTGAAACGACGCTCGTCTGCATCACCTGCGGCAACATAGTCCAGATTCAGCATCTTGTTCCATACGCGCAGGTCGAACAATACCGCCTGGTCCTGGGGAACCTGCAGTTTCAGCGCCCAGCTTCCCGCACTTGCATAAAGCTGCTTTTCGTCGGCATACACCCAGATTCCCGACTCTGCTCCTTCCGGCTTCGGCACGTATCGCGGTGCGTGCTGCGCGAAAAACGAGTAGGCTTCCTTGAATATCCACGCCTGGTCACCGTATTTCTGGTTGACGTAAGCAGTCTTGACGCGGTAGACGCCATCCCGCTCTATGGTGTCCACGACCACCGGCATCTGGGCAGTGTAGAGGACGATTGTTCCCTGCGTATTAGTCATAGAACTCAACCTCTTTGACCCACTCGGGGCGGATCTCCCAAATGACGCCCACGTATTTATCGAGGTTCGACATGTCGGGCTCGCCTTCGAACAGCCTGTCCCAGCTGCGGATGATCTTGCTCTTCAGCTGCGGGTAGAAGTTCCCCTTGCTGGTAGTGATCAAGGCCGCCTCGTTTACAATGCCATAGCTTTTGAGCTCTGCGTTGTGCCGATCGTCGTCGGCTTCGTCCCTGGGAAGATACCAGTGGTTCACCACATAGCCCCACTGGTCGTAATCAACCAGGAACAGCGAAGACTTCGGTACTTCGAGCATCAGCGAAATCGTGTCGGGAGCCGCCCCCAAACGCTGCGCATCCGTCATGGCAAGCCAGATGGGAAGGTCCGCCCATTCGGGCATGTCGGGCACGAAACGCTTGCAACCCCTGGTCAGCCAACGGTACAACTCCAGATAGTAGTCCGAGATGTCCATGTTCTTAGCCCGTACGTACTCTTCCTTGACCGCGTAGCGGCCCGTGCTCTGCAACTCATCCCACACCTGTGGCACTTGCCTGGTCCAGGCAATCATGGTTTCCTGCCGTGGCATGAAGCTCCTTCCGCTGGTGCTTGCTCTAAAAACGATAATACCCTACCGCACATGCTTGATGCGCGGCAGGGTATGTGTCAACAGGATTGCGCGAGTAGCTGCTCAGCGAGCAACGATTCTGCTACTCGGCAGCCTCCGCTTCCATTGCGGCTTCCAGCTCGGCCGTGGTGACAGGAGTGTCCTGGGCGAGCGCTTTCACGATCGAGAACATAACCGCAATCATGATGATGATGAACGGGAATGCAGCAGCGATCGAGATGGTCTGCAGCGGCTTCAAGCCACCTGCGATGAGCAGGCCGACAGCCATGAGGGACTGAATGACGCCCCAGATGACCATACGCGTTTTCGGCGGGTTCAGCGCGCCTTCGGAGCTCAGCATGGAAAGCACGAAGGTACCGGAGTTAGCCGAGGTGATGAAGAACGTGCACAGCAGGAACAGAGCCACGATGGAGATGATCAGGCCCGCAGGATACTGCTGCAGCACCAGGAACAGACCGGTTTCGGGAGCGGCGGCAACGCTACCGAGCTGATCGGCGTTCAGGATGCCGTGCACGCCAAGATGCGTGCCGAGGGTACCGAAAACGGCGAACCACAGGATGGAGGCGACAGCCGGAACCAGCACGACGCCAGCGACGAACTCGCGGATGGTGCGACCCTTGGAAATACGAGCGATGAAAACGCCAACGAAGGGAGCCCAGGCAATCCACCAAGCCCAGTAGAAGATACGCCAGCCAAGGGTCCAGGTGTTGTCGCCGGAACCCGTGATCATGAAGCTGTCGTGGAAGAAGTTCTGCATGTAGTTGCCCACGCCGCCGACGAGGTTGTTGAGAATCTCGACATGCGGACCAACCAGGAATGCGGCAACCATCAAGGCGATGGCGATAACCAGGTTGAGGTCGCCAACCTTGGAGATGCCCTTTTCGATGCCCAGAACCGCAGTGCCGATGTAGATGACGGAGATGACGGCGATGATGGCGATCTGCATCATGAGCGTTGCAGGGATGCCGAACATGAAGTTCAGGCCGGAGTTGATTTGCAGAACACCCAAGCCCAGAGAGGTTACGACACCGGCGACGGTGGCGAACACGGCCAGGATGTCGACGAGCTTGCCAAGCCAACCCTCGGAGAGCTTTTCGCCTACGAGCGGAGTGAGCGTGGAGCTGATCAGACCAGGCTTGCCCTTGCGGAACTGGAAGTAGGCCAGCGCCAGGCCGATAATGGCGTAGTTAGCCCACGGATGAATGCCCCAGTGCATGAACGACGCCTCGAAGGCGAAGTCTGCAGCAGCAGGGCTCATCGGGTCGATACCGGCGGCAGGGCCCATGTAATGCGAGATGGGCTCGGCAACACCCCAGAACACCAGGCCTACACCCATGCCGCAACCGAACAGCATGGCGAACCAGGAAACCGTGCGGTATTCGGGTTCGGAATCGTCGGGACCGAGCTTGATCTTGCCGTACTTCGATACGGCAAGATAAATCGCGAAGACGACGAATATGGTCATAGCCAACAGATACAGCCAACCGAAGTCGACCGTGAAGAAGCCGAAGATGGCATTCGAAACCACGCCAAAACTCGCGTTGAACGCGACCGCCCAGATGGCAATCACGGCGCAGAGTATCAGCGCGATGATGAAAACAGGATTAGCTTTGTTCATGTTTCCCCCAGACTTGCAATTCCAACACAATTTCAACAATCAAGAAAGAGCGGCGGCCTCCTTTCCCATTGGCGTTCAGGCTGTAGTGCGTCGCTGAACAAGATTCCTAACCGCGATTCGAACGTTCGTGATTGGAAATGCTTGCCGTTTACGTAGCAAGATGCGTTTCAATCGCGATTAAAAAGCTTGGCCAGTGTCCGCAATTTTTAGCAACAATCCTAATTCCAATCAATAAACTTGATTAGATAGGCAACTTTATACTACTTATCGCGGTCATATTCAACGATTATTTTCAATGTGTTCTGTATTAGAGCAGTTGCACAATTGACGGAGGCCCCTGTAGCGTTCAAAAAATTTTCCAACTCTCGTTGAATAACTCCGATAAGTTTGTGCTATATTTTGATATCATTATGTAGGTTATTAATTGTTGAAGGAAAACAGGTTAACGGAAGGTTCTTCCAACATGAGTCGGGCAAAGTACTCCCCAGAAAAGCAGCGAGCCATCATGGCCACGTTCATCAATGCCACCGCCGACATCATCGGCAAAGAAGGTGTCGACTCCATTTCCATCCGTAGCGTCGCAGCACGTGCCGGATACAGCAGTGCGACTCTGTACCTGTATTTCGACGACATCAACCAGCTCGAATCCCTGGCTTCGATCAGCTATCTGCGCGATTACATCGCAGAGATAGCCGACAGGCTGGATAGCTTCGACGATCCGAAAGAAGCATACCTTTACACGTGGGATGCCTTTTGCCGCCATTCCTTTGCCAACCCTCATGTGTTCATGTCGCTGTTCTTCGGCGAATACGGGCTGGAGCTCGACAACACCGTAAAGAAATACTATACGGTGTTCCCGCAGGAGCTCGAGCGCATCAGCTCGCGGGCTCTTTCCATGCTCATGGCGGGAAACCTAGTCGAGCGCAACCTGAACATCCTGAAGCACTACACGCAGGCTGCTGGCGTTTCGGAGGAAGACGAAAGGCTCATCAACGAGATGACCGTGCATTATTACCGCAGCTTCCTCGAGAGAGCCTGCAACGCCCAGCCGTCGCTTGGCGAGACCGCGCTCAACGGCCTGAAGAACGAGTTCATGATTGGCGCACGCTGGCTTTTGGACCGAGTGAAGTAGCAAGCGAAAAGCCAGCGTTGCCTTTACTGCAGACTTAAATGTACAATAACGCCTGATACGAGCATTCAACCGCGTTCGGAGGTGCATCATGACCACATCAGCAGTAACGACCGAGAACGCTCCTGCCGCCATTGGCCCCTATTCGCAGGGAATCAAGGCTAAAGGCGCCACCATTTACGTTTCGGGACAGATTCCCATCGACCCTGCCACGGGCGCACTGGTTGATGGCGACATCGCCGCGCAGACGGCACGATGCTTCGAAAACATCAGCGCAATCTTGCAGGCCGCAGACGCGAGTCTGGCAGACGTTGTCGACATCACCGTGCTGCTTGCCGACATCGCCGATTTCAAGGCCATGAACGAAGTCTACGCACAGTTCTTCGAGGAGCCCTATCCTGCCCGTGCCGCATTCCAAGCCGCCGCCCTCCCCAAAGGCGCCCGTATCGAAATCAAGGCTACCGCAGTCGTATAAATTGCGCCGTTCGGCAGAACGGCGCAATGAGCCGACGCTGCGGCCCGCTCAGACGCGCCATCTAGCCCTTCGTTGTGACAAACGAGGGCAGGTCTCCTCTGTCGCGTTTACCAGGTGGTGACGTCACCAGACTGGTCTAGGGAGACTGGTTCGCTCAAATATGTCGGGTTAGCGTGGGTCCATACCTTTATATAGTCGTTCACACGAGCGAAAAACTCTCTGAACTGATTGTAGAGCGGCCGATCGTATTGGTGCAGGTTGCTCGAGACGCCGATAGTATGTATGCCAAACGCCTCGGCATCGTAGATTGCGCGATACAGATGGTAGGTTTGCGTGACCACCACCATGCGATGCACATTGAACACGTAATACGCCCGATACATGCTGTCGTAGGTACATACGCCGGCATGGTCGCAGAACACGTCTTCGCTTGGCACCCCGTTGGCCACGACGTATTCCTTCATCACCGACACTTCATTGTAATAATCCGCATCGCTGAAGTTGTCGCCGCTCATGATGATCGCAGGCGCAACACCTGCATTGTAGAGCTCTATGGCTGCGTCGAGCCTGTCGCGCAACATAACCGAGGGCTCCCTTTGAGGGGTTACCGAAGCACCCAGAACCATGATGGCGTCGTAGTGCTCACCGGAAGCAACGACCTCGTCAACCTGGAAGATGCTATCGCGTTTCGTGAGGTATTCCACCCCGTTGGACGCAAGGGGCACGAACAGCGCCAACGCGACGATCACGAGGAGCGCCTTCGCCACTGTCTTTACTATATGTCTACTCTTTCGCGCCACACCACCATGTTACCAGAGCAATCCTGCATGCGAAGCCCGGACGCATAACGGATGCATGGCGCACCCCCGCAGTTTTTCAATCTGCGGGAGTGAACCGTTTTCGGCTATTTCACGACGATATTGACAAGACGACCGGGAATAACGATGGCTTTCACGACGTTTTTCCCCGCTATCTGCTCGGCGACGGCAGCAAGGGCGACTTCGCGCACGGCGTCTTCTGCAGCGGTAGCGTCAACGGTTATGCGGGCGCGTACCTTTCCGTTCACCTGCACGGCCATCTCGACTTCCTGGGCCTTGGCTTGAGCGGGATCGTAATCTGGCCATGCCTGCGTGTGGATGCATGTATCGTTGCCGAGTACCGTTTGCCACAGCTCATCGGCCCAGTGCGGAGCGATGGGGGCCATCAGCTTCACCATGATTTCCGCCACCTCGCGACATAGCGCCTCGTCGGAAGCGCGCTGGTTGGAGTCTGCCAGACGCAGGTAGGCGCCAACCGCATTCGAAAGCTCCATGATGGCGGCAATCGCCGTGTTGAAGTTGTTGCGGTCGAAGTCGTCCGAGACTTTTCCCACCACGCGATGACGCTCGCGTAGCATGACCTTGGCAGCATCGGAGGCTTTCTTCGCGTCGGCGTTCGCAGACTGCAGGAGAGTTTCCTCGCCCGCCTGGCCAGCAAGATCGAAGACCTGGCGCCACGCACGATTTAGGAAACGGTGCATGCCGGCCAAGCCCTCTTCGTTCCACAGCAGTTCCTTGTCGGGCGGGGCCATGAAAAGAATGTAGGCGCGCACGGCATCGGCGCCGTATTCGGCGATCATGTCTTCGGGCGAGATGACGTTACCCTTTGACTTGCTCATCACCTCTCCGTCGCCATCGAGCACCATGCCCTGGCACAGCAAGTTGGTGAAGGGCTCGCTGAAATCGAGCATCCCCAAGTCGCGCAGGACCTTGGTGAAGAATCGGCTGTAGAGCAGATGCAGGATGGCATGCTCGATTCCACCGATGTAGTTATCCACCGGCAGCCATAAGTTCGCCTTGGCAGAATCAAACGGGGCCTCTACGTTACGCGCGTCGGTGTAGCGCATGTAGTACCAGCTCGAGCACGTGAAGGTGTCCATGGTGTCGGTCTCGCGCCTGGCAGGAGCACCGCATTTCGGACAGGTGCATTCGGCAAAGCTCGCATGGGTGGCAAGCGTTTCGCCAGCAGCCAGGTCGATGTCCTCGGGAAGACGCACGGGCAAATCTTCGTAGGGCACGGGTACTACGCCGCACTGCGGACAATGGATTGCCGGAATGGGATTGCCCCAATAGCGCTGACGGCTGATGAGCCAGTCGCGCAGGCGGAACTCGACCTTGCGGCGGCCGCGACCCATCGCTTCGAGCTCGGCGACCACGGCGTCTTCGCCCTCGGAATGCTTGCCGCCCGTCATGCCCGTGAAACGGCCCGATTGCACCAGGCGGCCTTCTGCTGCCATGGCAGCATCCCAGTCCACGCTGGTGACCACGCGGCCTTGCTCGTTTTTGAGCTGACTTGTGAGCGGGTCATCGTCGGCGAGGATGATGGGGATGATGGGCAGGTCGTATTTGCGGGCGAACTCGAAGTCGCGCTGGTCGCCGCAGGGCACGGCCATGACGGCACCGGTGCCGTAGTCGGCCACGACGTAGTCGGCCACCCAGACGGGAACCTTCTCGCCGTTGATGGGGTTGACCACGTATCGGCCGGTGAACACGCCATGCTTCTCGCGATTGCCCTGTGCGCGCTCCACTGCTGTGACCCTGGACGCTGCCTCGATAAGCTCGAGCACGGGCTGCTCGTATTTCGTGCCGGCAACCATTTCCTTAAGGCCCTTGTATTCCGGCGCCAACACGAAGAAACTGCACCCAAACAGCGTGTCGGCACGGGTGGTGAACACGGTGATGAAGTCTTCGGCTGCCGGGTTTTCGGGGACGTTGCCTTCGGCGTCACACAGCAAGAACTCGACTTCGGCGCCTTCCGAGCGGCCAATCCAGTTGACCTGCTGCTGCTTCACGCGCTCGGGCCAACCAGGCAGGGTGTCCAGATCGTCGAGCAGCTCCTGTGCGTAATCGGTGATCTTGAAATACCACTGGGTCAGGTCGCGCTTCTGCACAACGCTATCGCAGCGCCAGCAGCGGCCTTCGATGACCTGCTCGTTCGCCAGAACAGTCTCGCAGCCGGGACACCAGTTCACGGGGTTGTTGCGACGTTCGACCAGCCCGCGCTCCCAGAACTTCAAGAAGATGTACTGACCCCAACGGTAGTATTCGGGATCACATGCGACCACCTGACGGTCCCAATCATAGGAAAAGCCCATGCGCTTGAAGCTCTTCTTCTGGGTTTCGATGTTGGCATACGTCCAAACAGCCGGATGGCTCTTGTGCTTGATTGCGGCGTTTTCCGCAGGCAGGCCGAATGCATCCCATCCCATGGGGTGCAGCACGCTGTATCCTCGCATGCGCGAATAGCGGGCGATTACATCGCCGATGCTGTAGTTGCGGGCGTGCCCCATGTGAATGTCACCCGAAGGATAGGGGAACATCTCGAGCACATAGCGCTTGGGCTTACCCGAGTCTTCGGTGGCCTTATCCAGGTTGGCTTCAGCCCAAGCTGACTGGAGCCGGGGCTCTATTTCGTGCGGGTTGTATTCCTTCATCTTGTTCCTTTTCCGCGTCTTTGCGCTTTATATGGCGAGACTCTTTCACCAGGGTGTTTCCATAACCTGCAATTATAGCGAACCTATCGCTTTGCTATCATGCAGACATCCGATTCATGCAACATTCAGGCAGCACTCTTTTCCTGCAACCTACGCTTCCTGCGCACTCGCCGCACTCTTCTTTCGGCCAGTTGCGTCCCGACCATCTGTCCGGCAACAACTGCACATGCAAATTCTCTGAAAACGAAGCCCTTTCGTCGTTTGCGGGACGCCGAAATGTCGTTTGTGGGTTGAGCCGCCACAAAACACCCACAAAGCGGGCTGCAGCTTGGCGCACGCATAACAAGGGATGATCCCTTGTTATGGCATCAGGCGACAATACCACCGCCTAGGCAACGAAGGCCTTCGTAGATCACGGCCGATTGCCCGGGTGCTACGGGGTTAGCAGGCTGCGAGAACGTGAGAAGCGCCTTATCGCCCGTGCATTCCACGTGCGCCTCCACAAGTGGGCCCGTATGTCGGGTGCGAACCAGGTATGTCCCAGACGGTGGTGCTTCTCCGTAAACCCAGCTCAGGCGCGCAAGTATCAAGGTGTTTTCCTTTCGCGTCGCCACGTCCGGGCTGGCGGAAACGTAGACCTCGTTGCGCTCCATGTCCTTGCTCACCACGTAATACGGCGCGGTGCCACCACCTATGCCCAAGCCCTTGCGCTGTCCGATGGTGAAGTAGATAGCCCCATCATGGTGGCCCACAACCCGACCCGTATCCGCATCGATAGTGGGACCGGGTCTTGGCTGCACGTACAGACTCAGGAATTCGCGGATACCTGCTTCGCCCACGAAGCAGATACCCTGCGAGTCGGCCTTGTCGGCACTGGGCAAGCCGCGTTCTTCTGCCATGGCTCTTACCTGGGGTTTCGTAAACTCCCCCAACGGGAACAGCGTATGGTCCAACGCCCGCTGGCTCATGCGATACAAAAAGTACGTTTGGTCTTTGTGCTCGTCTGCCCCCCGCAGCAACATCGCCCTAGATTCGACCGAGACAGTCGACGATGCCAGGTCCGATGGATACGATAGCTCTGCCGCAGAACCAAGCGCACCTCGCAACATGCCATAGTCTGCACAAGGGGATAACATAGCGCCCGGCTCACCCGCGTCACCAACAGCTACATCGTTTGGCAAAACGGCACGGCGAGCATAATGACCGGTTGCTATCAAGTCGAAGCCGTCTTCAAGGGCGGTATCCAAAAACAGGCCGAACTTCACTTCCTGGTTGCACATGATGTCGGGATTGGGCGTACGCCCTGCCCGGTATTCGGCAACCAGATAGTCGACCACCTCTCGCTTGTAGACTTCCTGAAAGTCGTATACACGAAAGTCGATGCCCAGGCGAACTGCAGTGCGCTTGGCGTCGGCCAGGTCGTCGGCCCAGGGACAACGCATGCCAGGCACGTCCAGAATCCAGTTCTTCATGTAGGCACCGCACACGTCGAAGCCAGCTTCCACCAGCAAAGCTGCCGCCACCGACGAATCGACGCCGCCACTCATGCCAACCAGCACGCGCGGTTTGCGCGACTGGATCTTACCGGGGGATTTCGAACCGTCGCACCCCCCGACCGCATGCTTGCCATCCAACAGCCCCATCGAAGGAAAGCCTTCGAGAGCCCCCTTGCTAACCATGATGCTGCCCCATCCTGCGGTATTCCCCGCGGATGGTTTCCGCGATTATCTCTGCCGCCCTCGTCGTGTTCTCTTCCGTGGAAAGGTGGCCGAACGTGAGACGAAGGCTCCCGTCGGCAAGCTCCGGGGGCACTCCGATGGCCTCGAGCACATGCGAGCGGGTGCCTTTGTTGGCGGCGCAAGCGGCCCCCGTGCCCACGTACACGCCCTCGTCTTCTAGCAGGAACACAACGCGTTCGGCGTCGATGCCGGGAAACGCGATATGCAGATGACCAGGTAGCCGATGCTTCTTCGACCCCGACACCACAGCATTGGGAAACGCTTGCACAAGTTGACGCTGCATGGCGCAGCGAAGCGCCTCCAGTCGCTTCGCTTCCTTCTTGCGCCCTTCGACCGCCAGTTGCAGGGCGCAGGCAAAACCCACAGCCCCCGCCACGTTTTCGGTTCCCGAACGCAAACCGCGTTCCTGGCCGCCCCCGAGAACCCGGGGTTTGAGCCTGACGTCGGCACGCGCCCACAGCAAGCCGACCTGCTTGGGTCCGTAAATCTTGGCGGCGTTGAGCGTTAGAAGGTCTACGCCCAGGCTGGAGACGCTGACATCAACCTGTCCCACGCCCTGCGACGCATCGCAATGCAGGTAGATGGGGGTAAGGTCACCAGCGGCAAGGCGGCACATGCGTTCATTGGCCACCACCTGCGATATGGCACGGAGAGGCTGTACGGTCCCGATTTCGTTGTTCGCCAGCCCCACGCTCACAAGTTGCGTGTCGGGCCTGATAGCCGCTGCGATATCGCGTTCGGACACACGCCCTTTCGCGTCGACCGCCACAAACGTTGCCGGATGTGCCCGCGCGCACGAGAGCACCGACTCGTGCTCGATCGCCGTGGTGACCACGTGGCCCTCAATCGAACCGAACGCCAGGTTTATGGATTCGGTAGCGCCTGCCGTGAGTACCACTTCTGCAGGCTTGCCCCCAATAGCGTGCGCCAGATCGGCTCGCGCCTGCTCCAGGCGGCGGCGAACCTTGACGGCCGGCAGATAGGGGCTCGACGGATTGTAGAACAGCTCGCTTTCGTAAGGCCGCATCGCTTGCGCCACACGTGCATCCACAGGCGTTGCCGCCGCGTGGTCCAGGTAAATCATCTTTTCGTGCTCGTTCACGCAGATTGCCTTTCGTGGGATACTTCGCGCTCTGGTGTCATTATGGTGCACGTTTGGGGTTCGATGGCCACTTATCGCAGACCGAGCATGGTAGAAAAGCTTGGTGCGTGCGGGGAAACCAATCGGTCCCGAGATCAACAACCCGGGACCGAATTCCGTGCTTCTTTAGGCTTCGCGAGCCTCTTCGCCAACAAACCCTAGCTGGTCTGGCTCACGTAGGGAGCCTTGTCTTTCTGCAGCACGTCATGCGCGCCGCCCTCGACAATGCTCGTGCTGCTGACCAGGGTGAGCTTGGCTTTTTGCTGCAACTCTTCGATGGTGTTGGCGCCGCAGTTGCACATGGTGGAGCGCACCTTGGATAGCGTGACGCCCACGTTGTCCTTCAAGCTGCCTGCATAGGGCACATAGCTGTCCACGCCTTCTTCGAAGCTCATCTTCTTCTTGTCGGAGCCCAGGTCGTAGCGCTGCCAATTGCGCGCGCGACTAGAACCTTCGCCCCAATACTCCTTCATGTAACTGCCGTTTACCATCACGCGCTTGCTGGGGCTTTCGTCGAAGCGGGCGAAGTAGCGGCCCAGCATCACGAAGTCGGCGCCCATTGCCAGGGCGAGCGTGATGTGATGGTCGTAGACGATGCCACCATCAGAGCAGATGGGAATGTAGATGCCGGTTTCTTGGAAGTAAGCATCGCGCGCCTTGGCGACTTCGATGGTGGCCGTGGCCTGACCACGACCGATACCCTTCTGCTCACGCGTGATGCAAATCGAACCGCCGCCGATGCCGATCTTGATGAAGTCCGCCCCTGCTTCGGCGAGGAAGCGGAACCCGTCGGCATCCACCACGTTGCCGGCGCCCACCTTTACGCTGTCTCCGTAGTTTTCGCGAATCCACTTCAACGTAAGAGCCTGCCATTCGCTGTAGCCCTCGGAGCTGTCGATGCACAGCGCGTCAGCGCCCGCATTCACCAGGGCAGGCACGCGCTCGGCATAATCGCGCGTGTTGATGCCGGCGCCCACCATGTAGCGCTTGTGTTCGTCGAGCATTTCGAGCGGGTTGGATTTGTGGCTGTCGTAGTCTTTGCGGAACACCATATAGGCAAGCGTGCCGTCGTCGTTTACCAGCGGTAGGCTGTTGAGCTTGTGTTCCCAGATGATGTCGTTGGCTGCTTTCAGGCTGGTGCCCGCCGGCGCCGTGATGAGCTTGTCCAACGGCGTCATGAAGCTTTCGACCTTTTGGTCGAGGCTCATGCGGGAAAGGCGGTAGTCGCGATCGGTGACCACGCCAAGAAGCTTGCCATAGCAGGTACCGTCGTCGGTAACGGGCATGGTGGAATGACCCGTTTCGTCCTTGAGCGCAATCACCTGACCCAGCGTCATGTCGGGCGTGATGTTACTGTCGCTGGTAACGAAGCCGGCTTTGTAGTCTTTCACGCGTGCCACCATGGCAGCCTCGTCTTCGACGCTCTGGCTACCGTAGATAAACGACATGCCACCTTCGGTTGCCAGGGCCACCGCCATGCCATCGTCGGAAACCGCCTGCATGATAGCGCTGATCATGGGGATGTTCAGGCTGATGGGTGGCTCTTCCTGTCCCTTGCGGTACTTCACCAGCGGTGTGCGCAGGCTCACGCGTTCGGGAACGTTCGTGTGGTCCGAATAACCAGGTACCAGCAAGTATTCGTTGAAAGTTCGAGAAGGCTCCTCGAAATATAAGGCCATGGTGCGCGCCCCTTCCGCTAACAAGTCAAAACTATTTCCCCATTATAGACGCTAGCCAGAAGCTGAACAGCCCAAATGACCGACCCGGATGCTTTTTTCGCACTTCCCC
Organism: Eggerthellaceae bacterium; assembly: GCA_045118335.1. Classification (GTDB taxonomy): domain Bacteria; phylum Actinomycetota; class Coriobacteriia; order Coriobacteriales; family Eggerthellaceae; genus W1P20-047. The sequence goes on along the minus strand of JBGUXY010000031.1, from coordinate 7,825 downwards.
GCGATGCCAATGCGCATCGGCTCGCCTTGGGAGCATGGGATAGTTGGCACCGTGGCGGCACTCGACTGCAGATCCTGCAGCGGTCGAGCGCTTTCGCTTAAGCCCCCGTGCGCTGCCAAGACGGCTTCGCAGCGTCGACTTGTTGCGCCGCTCGCTAAAATGGCGCAACCTCCAAGAACGCACGATAGCCCTTATAGGCTTCGTAGATGTCGGCTTTGCTGGTGACTTCCCACGGAGCATGCATGGAGAGCACGGGGACGCCGCTGTCGATGACGTCCATGCCATATTGGGCGGGAATGTAGGCAATCGTGCCGCCACCGCCTATATCGACCTTGCCGAGCTCGGCCGTTTGGTAGCATACGCCGCCTTTTTCCATGATGGAGCGGACCTGCGCCACGTACTCGGCGTTGGCGTCGTTGCTCCCGCTCTTGCCGCGGGAACCCGTGTACTTGTTGAATACCAGGCCACGGCCTAGGAAGGCAGCGTTCTTGGGCTCGAAGACGTTGCTGAACGTGGGGTCAAGACCCGCGCTCACATCGCTGGATAGCATGCAGGAAGCGGCAAGCGCGCGACGCAGGGGCAGTTGTCCGGAAACACCCGCAAGCTCCATCGTCTCGGCTATGGTGTTCTCGAAGAAAAGACTCGTCATGCCGGTGGATCCCACGCTGCCGATTTCTTCTTTGTCGACGAGGATGCACACGGCTGTGCGTTCGATCTTGTCAGCCTGCAGTTGCGCCACGAGGCTGGTGTAGGCGCACACGCGATCGTCTTGACCATAGCCCAACACCATGCTCTCGTCGAATCCGCAGCTGCGTGCCCGACCCGCCGGTACCACTTCCAGTTCTGCGGAAAGAAAGTCCTCTTCCTCGAAGCCGTACTTTTCCTGCAAAAGGCGCAGCATTTGGGCTTTCACCGGCTCTTTGGCCGCCAGGGCTTCGAGCGTTCCCTCTTCAGCGTCTTTGGCTGCCTTTTCGTCGATCTCCATCGGGCGGCTGCCCGCTAGCACGTCGAGCTGCTCGCCTTCGACCACGACAGAAGCCTTCTTGCCCATCTGCTCCTGAGCCAGATGGATGAGCAGATCCGTCACGCAGAACACGGGGTCTGCCGGGTCGTCGCCCACGTTAACCGAAACGACGTTGCCATCGGTTTTCGCCACCACACCGTGAATCGCCAAGGGCAACGTGACCCATTGGTACTTCTTCACACCGCCATAGTAGTGGGTGTCGAGCATGGCGAAACCCTGGCTTTCGAACGCGGGGTTCTGCTTCAAGTCAAGGCGGGGCGAATCGATATGCGCACCCAAGATGTTGAACCCTTGCTCGAGCGGCTGGGTACCCAGCTGGATCAAGATGATGCTCTTGCCGTGGTTCACGGCGTACACGCGAGCGCCAGGCTCCAGACGCCCACCCCGCTCGCGAGCCTCCTTTAGGCTGATGTAACCAGCTTCGCGCGCCATTTCCACGGCCCGAGCACAACAGGCGCGCTCGGTTTTGCAGTCGGAAATGAAGTCGATGTATCCGTTCGCCAGTTCGTCGAGTTGGCGCAGGTCGTTTTCGTCGTAAGTCTTCCAAGCATTCGGTCGTTCCATGGCAACATCCTTTCAACGCGTGAAGCTGCAGTAATTATGCGCCAAATATCTGGTGCTCACGACGGTTTAGCAAATGTCAATCGTGATTACCGATGAAAACTATTGCAGAAACAGATCCACCGTGGCTTTTTGCATACTGTTGTTGTTCATTTCTGCGAATTGAGCCTCCAGCCTTGCTTCTAGGCCGTCATGAGCGTCGAAGTTCTTGAAACAATTCCTATCGCAAGCACGAAACCCTTTTGCGATAAGCGTATATGCGACTTGCATAGTTTGCGTTGCGGAAATGTTCAAGGCGCAAACCCCCATGAATGCACACGGGTCAACTGCGGGTTTTCTGAGCTTTCCCGCTTCGCTTTCCTTTGGCTGGCAGCTGGTGCTATGGTTTCGACAAGCCCACAAGAGAGGATGCAGCACCATGGATGGCGTTATGGCAGATTCCCTACCCAGACTAAAAGACATCGAGCAGGTCAGCGACGGCTGGGTGAAAAAGTACGTCTTGGTCTATGAAATGCCCGACGGACGCGAGCACCGCTACGAAAGCGTATCGCGAAAAAACACCGAGGCTTATCGGGAAGAGCTCGAAGCCAACGCGGCGGGGGAAAACCGCAAAGCTGATGCCGACGCTGTGTGCATCGTCCCCATAACCGAAGACAACCGGCTTGTCATGATCAGGGAATTCCGCTATCCGCTGAACAGCCACTGCATCGCCTTTCCCGCAGGTCTGATGGAACCAGGCGAGGACCTCGTCGAAAGCGCCGTACGGGAACTGCTCGAGGAAACGGGATACGAGCCCCTGCGCAACGAAGACGGCTCGCCGTGCGTTCGCGTGCTTTCCCAAGCTGGCTATTCTTCTGCAGGCATGAGCGCCGAAACCGTACAGGTGGTGTACATGTCGGTCGAAAACGAGCCGTCGCATCACCAGGAAACAGAGGAAAACGAGCTCATCAGCGTGTTCACGCTTCCCATCGGGCAAATCGAGGCTTTCTTGCGCGAGAACACCGTGCCCATCGGCACGCGTGCGCAGCTCATTTTGGAAGCGTTCGTAAACGCCCGACAGCTCTTGTCGTGAGGATGGGAAGCTCGTCTCGCAAAGACGTTATTCGCGGTTTACCACCTTTATCTGCACGCCCTCGAGAACGTCAAGGGCTGCTTCGTGCAGCCTGGAATCGGCCGACGCCGTACACGACGCATCCACGATGATGGGCACATCGGGGCACGCCGATTTCGCGATAATCGCATTGCTGAGCACGCAGATGTTGCTCACCAAGCCCACGAGCTCGATGCTTACGAAAGGATCGACGGCGGCCTGTGCGGCAGCTGCCTGAGCCCCGTTGAGGTACTCGAACAGCTTGGCCGACCCGAACGTATGCTTGCGAAACATCTTGTCTCGATCGAGAATCGCCTCTGCCGTCTTGCCATAGAGCTCCCAGCCTTGCGTGCCTTCAACGCAGTGCACGATGGGCAGCGCCTTTCCTTCGGGAGTGTCCAGGTAATGTGACGTGTGAGAATCCATGGTATAGAACACGTAGTCGCCGTTGGCGTGGTATTCCCTGATCTTGGATGCAATGCGCTCGTCGAGCTGCTCGGCGCCCTCGAACCCCAAAGATCCTTCTACGAAGTCGTTTTGATAATCGACCACGATCAGCAATCGCTTCATTTTTCTGCTCCTCGCAAGAGCGCCGCTATTCGGCAACCCCACCGATAATGTCCAATGCGGCAGCATAGCCACCGGCCCCGTAGTTTAACGCTTTTGACACGCGGGCGATAGTGGTAGCCGAAGCGCCGGTATCCTCGCCGATTGCGACATAGGGACGGCCTTCCTGAAGCATCCTGGCCACAGCCAGTCGCTGAGAGGTTTCCTTGATCTCTCGAATCGTGAACAGGTCTTCCAACAGCGCATACATGACATCGCGGTCGGTCACGCCCGTCAAAACCGCAAGAAGGTCCTCCACTTCCCTGGTTCTCAAGTCGCTCATGGATATCCTCACCTCGCCTGCTTCCAGCACGCTGAACGCGTTGGAAGCATGTTGCAGCGCAACAGCGCTTCTTGTCACGAATATCGATTACGCATCACCAAAAACGTGGTGAAACATCATTGTACTATTACCGGGAATTGTAAAGACCACGATTTGCGTTCGGGCGGAAAACCCCGCCAATACAGCCTTCGATGACAAGCGAGCTCCCCGCAAGCAAACGCGGCACAGCATAGGTCACGTCCGTAAAACCGCCAGAAGCGACCTTGCTTCCCCGACCCCTCGATCGCCAACGAACATCGCACTGCGCCTACTGCGCAGGCCCTTCTTGCCACCCTCCCCGCATGGCTGCATGAAGAGCAACGGCGATTTCTTCATCGGAGAGTTCGGGGTAGGATACGATCAACCCAGCCGCACCGGTAAGGGCGAGCTCATAATGGAGGGGGGTCAGCTTCCCGTGCACTTTCGCGTAACTCTGATAGCCCTTCGTGGCGAGCAGGGCGTTCACAAAATACCTCATGGTGCGCCGCGAGACATCGGTAGCGTGGCCAGACTCCAGCACAGCAGCGTTCCTGTCGGCAAACGGGCCGTTGGCACCACTGAAAATGTAGCGCACGCCTTGCACGATCAAGACGATCTGGCTCATGAAATCGGAGTCTGGATCGGCAACCTTTTCGGTTTTGTCAACCCAATCATCGATGACCTGGAACATATCTTCCAGATACAGGTCCATCACGGCTGCAAAAAGCTCGTCTTTGTCTTTGAAATAGTAGTAGAACAGCTCGCGGGTAAGCTGCGCTTTGTCCATGAGCTTTGCAATCGAGGTTTTCTTCACGCCGTCCCGCGCGAACAAGTCTGCCGCAGCACGGATGATTGCTTCCTTGCGAGCGCTCTTCTTGCCCGTTGCGACGGTCGCCTGCGCGTCGTTTAGCATGTCAGCCATGGGGTCCTCCGCAATCAGAATTCGTTTCGTCTACTTATAGTAAATATATTGCATGCCCAACGAGCAATTTGCAAAGGTTTAACTGAAATAGTGATGAATTTGCGACAAAGTTCTTAATGTCTCCTTGCGATGGCGGAAATATGTAGGGCTTTCGGTCGCAGCTGTCGCAAGCTTTCTCGCTGGCTGCACCGGCCGAGCCGAAGCGCCGTTGCCAATGCAAGAAATACGAGTCCACCAGACTCACAACAAAAGAGGGTTCCTTATTGTGACATGCGAAAAAACGCCGTTCATAGAACGGCGTTAAAATCTGGTGCCCCCGAGAGGACTCGAACCTCCGACGCACGGTTTAGGAAACCGACGCTCTATCCGCTGAGCTACGGGGGCGCGTTGCACATTCTAGCATTCTTCTCACGCTGCATCGTGTCCGATTCCGAAAGCGCAAGACCTGCATAATGCTACAAGCCAAGAGGAGGCAGTCCCGGCACGGCCCGAGCGGCGCAGGCCTATTGCAGCGAAAGAACGTCTACCAACTTGCGGGCGGCGTCGCGAACGGTCAGGGCATCGCTTTCAAGCGTGATTTCCGCATAGCGCTCGTAGAGTGGGGTGCGTTCGGCATACAGATCTTCCAGGCTCATGCCCATGCCATCTTTCATGACCACACCGCGCTCGTGCAAGCCACCCAAACGTTCGCGCAGCTCCTCGAGGTTCACCTTCAGGTACACAATCGTGCCGATTTCCGAAAGATGCTTCATCGCCTCTTCGGAATACACGGCTGACCCACCTGTCGAGATGACGGTGCGTCTCACGTCGATGTCGCAGAGCACATCGTTTTCGACATCGATGAAGCCCATGGGACCCAGCGCATCGATGATCTTTTGCAAAGTGCGGTCCGTCTGGTTTTGGATGAGGATGTCGGCATCTACGAAATCGTAGCCCAGAATCTTGGCCAGCACCACGCCGAGCGTGGACTTCCCCGCTCCCGGCATCCCGATGAGCACGATGTTGTTCTTGTCTGCCATGACAAACCTTTCGCATAGAATCGACTTGCGCCACCATGTCCTATTGTACCGAACGCCTACCGCAAGTGCGATTGGCATCAACCAGGACACAATCGGGCAAACGCAGGACGGCCTCTACTGTCACATGAGCTTCAGCAGATCGCGTGCAACCACATGACCGGCTAACGCGCTCCGCCGCCTCCGCCGCCGAAGCCGCCTCCGCCGCCGCCCGAGAAGCCTCCTCCAAAGCCGCCACCGCTGCTCCAGCCTCCACCGCCAGACCCTATGCTCGCTGCCGCCTCCGCCGCCGCAACGGCATTCTGGGCAGTTTGCACCGTGTTCGACCAGGCTGTGCTGAACGCATCGCCAAACGAGGTCATGCCGCTTGCGCGCATGATCGGGTCGTTGTGGTTGTACCAGCAATACCACGGCACGTAATGGTAGTTGGAAGTCGCCCAGGCATCGTCTTGCACGAACAGGTCGGGCACGACGTTGCGCAGCTGCTTGACCACCTCGTCGGCCACCCCGAAGATGTATGCATAGACCATGAACTCGCCCCACACCTTCACGTCCAAAGGCACGCGTTCGTCAAGCGCCGAGAAGTCCTTCAGCCAGCGCTTCAACGCACGCGACCGCTCGTAATCGTCGAGACCTTCTTGACTGCGCCGCGGCATGAAGTTCGATATCACGTACAAGGCAACACCGCCGATGAAACCGAACAGGACCGGCCAGAAGTTGAGCATGAAAAATGCGATGACGAACATGACGATGGCATAGCCAATCCCCAACATCGCCATGGTCCCCTGCAGTATGGAGCCTTTCGCCTCGAAGTAGTTCATCTTGCTCACAGCTGCGCTGACCTGGCCTTGCCAGTTCTTTATCTTGGAATCCAAGCGCCGCGCGTTCTTTTTTCCGTATGCGGCAATCGAGCTTAGCCAGATGGAGTTCTGGTGCCGACCCACTTCGTCGAAGAGCAGCTCGATGGCCTTCCGGTCGATGGGGTCGGCATCTTTCATGCTCTTCGTCGAGCTACGCGTGATGTAGTAATCCGCAACCTGCTCCTGCCTGCCGAACGAATCCTGCTTCATGTAGGTGCCCCGATTGATGCTGATGAAGCCTTCGTGCGCCAGGTGCATGATGGTCGCCGTGAAATCGTCGTTGCTGACGCGATTCCATCGATACAGCCGTGAGATCACCGCCGGATGAACGCCTTTGTGCGGCACGTCGCGCCAGTAATCGCCCGTAAACGTTGCCGCATGCTCCTTGCCATAACGCAAGAACATGATCAGGGCCCACACGATGAGCGCAAGCGTTAGAAGCGTGAGACCGATTAGCATGCCAAGGGCCCTCTTGCGCTCGGCGTTGGCCTGGTCTGCCCACCCCTGCTCCTCGTTGAGCACCGTATCGAGATGCATTTCGCCCTCGTGGGCCGCTAGGGCCTCTTCGCTGGCGTTGGAAAGCCACTCACGCGGAAAAACGATACGCGCTTCGGCGAAGCTACTTGCAGGCACGCTTGGAACGATGTAGGTAACCACCGATGCGTCATCGTTAAACGACAAGGATCCCGAAAGTGGACCATGCCCCCACGCGCGCACGTCTTCGCCCACTACAGGTGCGACATCACCAGGAACCGGCAAAGTGATGGTGCACGTCACGTTCTCCGCGTTTACCGACCATGCATCTCCCACATATTGCCAGTACACTTCCGCGCAGTCGTCGTAAATTTGCGCCAAGTTCAGTATGGTGTAGTCGTACTGGACCAACAGGCTCTCGTTGGAGACGTTGAAGAAGACATAGGTGGTATTTTCGGTGACATCAACCGAATAAGACGTGTTGCCCGGACCGCCCTCGTCACGCCAACCGAGATTGAAAGCGGTTTCGGGAATGGGCTGCAGTTGCGCGCTTTCGGGATCGCCCGACGAACCAAGCTCGGCGATGGATACCCCGTTTACTTGAAGCGACGCGTTTTCGGGCAAGGTACCGTGTACCCACCAGACAGCCGTGAAGGACCCATCGAAGTCGAATGTGCGTTGCTCGACTACGTGCAGGGAGCCGTCGCTTTGCACTTCTGCCGAAATGTTCACGCAGGGCATGGTGTAGGATTTCCCATACGCTTGCGCAGGGGCAACGGCCACGAAAAGCACGAGAATCGCTGCAAGCAGAGCGAAGACGACAAACTCGAACCGTCGCTTGCTTTCGAATCTTCCATGATGCGATTGCATTGTGTTTTGCACGGTTCGCCTCCTTGCAAGATTGCGCCTGGAACGTTATTATTCGTTAACGCGTTTCAAAACGCAACCCTGCGGAGAGCTGACCGAGAGGC
>JBGUXY010000030.1:0-23016 GCA_045118335.1 Eggerthellaceae bacterium | reverse complement strand
GATGGGGATTCGAACCCCAGATACCCTTTTGGGGTATACACGATTTCCAATCGTGCTCCTTCGGCCAGCTCGGACATCTCTCCGCTTCGTCGAATCGCCGCTTATGTGGAGCAGCGGCTATCTAGTATATAACAAAGGCGCTTGAATCGACAAGACGTTTATTGGCCTTCTGCAGAGGTTTCACCCTCCGTGGACTCGCCACCTTCAACGGTTTCCTCGCCAGTTGCCTCCGGCTTGGCAGCATCGGCGTTCGTTTCGTCGGCATTGCCCGCAGCAGCGTCGCCTTCGGCAGCTTCGCCCGTTTCATCTGCAGCAGCAGCACCTTCGGCTTCGGCGGCAACGTCGCCTTCCACCTCGGCGGCATCCGTCCCTTCGGTTGCAGCAGCATCTTCGGTGACATATTCAGACATGTCCACATCGTAGGGAAGGCCTTCCGGCATATCGTTTATGACGATATCGGCGTTTTCCTTGTATTCGGCTTTCCATTCGTTGTACTTCGTGTTCTTGTAATCGCTCGCAACCATCTGCGTGATGTAATCCACGAGCTCGCTGGGAACCTCGTCGAGACTCGTAACCTCTTCGGGCGCCTCGTACACCTCGGTGCACTTGATGATGTGAATGCCAAACTCACTCGTAACCAACCCGCTGATTTCGCCTTCTTCAAGCTCGCTTAACGCGGTGGTGTACTCGGAGACGAACTGGTTCAGCAAATCCCAGCCAACATCACCGCCGTTTTCGGCGGATGCGGTGTCGAGGGAATATTCCTTGGCTGCGTCGGCGAAATCGATTTCGCCGTTGTTGATCTGGTCGAGCACCTGCTGGGCCGAAGCTTCGTCGTCGCTGCCGAACAGGATATGAGACGAGCGCTTCGCCCCGCTGAATGCAGGCGCGTATGCCTTTACGTAATCCAGGATTTCCTCATCGGTGGGACCGTCGGATTCGGCACCGATCTTTTCTTCCAGCTGCTGGGCGAGCATGGCGTTGCGCAGGTTGTCGCGATACTGCTCTTCGGTAAGGCCTTTCTGGGAAAGCGCGTTTTCCCAGGCAGCATCGTCGGCGTAGTTTGCCCGCATCATGTCGACCTGCGCCTGGATTTCCTCTTCGGTTACCGAAATGCCGTTCTCCTCGGCAGCTTGCTTCGTGAGCTCGTCATCGACGAACTGGTTGAGCACTTGCTCGCGAACGGTTTCGGGCGTGAAGCCATACGTGCCCATCCAAGCAGCCCATTTGTCATCGTCGTCGAGGCCTTGCACCTCGCGGAAGTCCTGGATGTAATCGGTGATGACCTGTTCGCGAATTTCGACACCGTTTACGGTAGCCGCAACGCTATCGCTTTCTGCTTTGGAGGACATACACGACGAGAGCCCGGCAACGCAAGAGATTGCAAGGGCAACGACAACTGCAGCACACAACATCCTGGAACGAACCATGTGAACCTACCTGTCCGACGAGAATCCGCCTGTCTCAAAAACGTAAGTATTTTCCCACAGCGGCTTATTCGCCCATGGGTTTGCACAATATGCTCACGTTCGTTACATAAGCAGTCCCATAGCCACCCTCATCTCTTGGTACAATGCGGCCATGAATGCTTCCGGGGACATATACGGATACTCTCGCGAGCGAATGCTTCGGGAATACCGCACACACGTGAGCGGGGCTGAAGCGAGCTTGTTCTTGGCTATTTGCGCATCCACGCTATCCGACGAGGCAAAGCTCGCCCTGACGAAATCTGCCGAATCGTTGGGATACGGGCCCGACGGGGCCACGTTTCTGCTCGTTGACGTTCCTGCAGAGCTTTCCCCAGACCAGCTGTCGACGATCGTGGAGGGCCTCGACCCCCTTTGCATCGTGCTTGCAGACGCACAGGCTGCTTCGCTTTTCGCCCAGGCATACCGGATCGCGCTCCCATCTCGCGCTGCAATGCGCGCATTCGGCCGCGAGGTTCGGCTTCTACCTCAGCTTGGCGAATTGATGAAGACGCCTGCCGGCAAGCAGCGGGCATGGGCTGCCCTGAAAACGCTCCCTCGCTTGGAGTCGTAACGCCCCTGCATATCGACCTCGGCGGTTTTCGCGACAACTCGCAACAACTACGAGTGCGCAGCGGACATTGTTTGGGACAGGTTTATCCCGAAGCCTTTGACTGCTTGCTTCTGGCAAAAGAGGCGGTGGCCGCATTCGGGGAATTGCGGCCACCGCTTAGACGAGAAAGCCGAGAGAGCTTTCGGAAGAGATGAACATACCTTAAAACACTAATTATTCTTTGTCAAGCATAATTAATCGTACGCATGGCGCTACCATGCTGCCCATGCAAAGTGCGAGCAGCCTAGATCTTGTACATGAAGTCGAAGACGTCCTGCCGCTGAAGGGTGATCTGAACGCCCAGGTTTTCGCCAACGACCGCGAGCTTTTCCTGAACCTCGTTGAAACTGGCAGTTTCCGGGTCGAGGGTGACGAGCATGGTCATGCTGAAGATGTCGTCGAGCAAGGTCTGGCTGATATCGTCGATGTTGGCATTGCATTCTGCAAGAGTGGTAGCCACAGCGGCAACGATGCCACTGCGATCCTTGCCAAGAACGGAAATGACGCAACGCATGGGGTACTCCTTGCATGTATGGTGACCGCTTCCAGCGCAGCGGTATGCGCATTTTCAGGCGAAGCGATCACAGGGCAACCGTCTCGCCCCGTCATTATACTCACAAGCCAAGACGCCCGAACCAACAACAAGGCAAAACACAAACCGAAGCGCCAGGTGGGAGAAATAGGGACGGGTTCGTTTTCTCGCTCACGTGATGAGAAAACGAACCCGTCCCTATTTCTCATGCTCATGGTCCCTATTTCTCAGTCCCTATTTCTCATGGGAACACGCTACAGGTCGAGCTCGAGGGCGACGGGGCAGTGATCGCTGCCGAACACGTCGTCGTAGATGCAAGCACTCGTCACCTTGTCGCGTAGGGCTTCGCTTACCAGGAAATAGTCGATGCGCCATCCGGCATTGCGCTGCCGCGCCTTGAAGCGATAGCTCCACCATGAATAGCATCCCTCGGCGTCGGGATGCAACGCGCGGAAGGTGTCCACGAACCCTTCGTCGAGCAGCTCAGTGAACTTCCCCCGCTCCTCATCGGAAAACCCCGCGTTACCGCGGTTGGGGCCGGGGTTCTTCAGGTCGATTTCCCGATGCGCCACGTTGAAGTCGCCGCACATGACGACAGGCTTGGGTTCGGCCGTATCAGGACCTTCGGGAGTTGCGCCCACTTCCAGACCCTTGCAGAAGCCGCGGAACGCATCGTCCCATTCCATGCGGTGGTCGATGCGCGCCAGGCCATCTTGCGCGTTGGGCGTGTACACGTCCACGAACCAGAACCCCGGAAACTCGAGTGCGACAATGCGTCCTTCGGTATCAAGATGTTCAATCCCCAGACCATGCAGCACGCGCAAGGGCTGCTCTTTGCAAAACACCACCGTGCCGGAATAACCCTTCCGCTGGGCATAGCTCCAATAGCTTTCGTAGCCATGGAAGGACATATCGATCTGGCCTTCTTGCAACTTCGTTTCCTGCAGTGCCACGATATCGGCGTTCATCTGGGCGAATATGTCGGCGAAGCCCTTCTTTTCGACAGCCCGAAGGCCGTTGACGTTCCACGAGACGAATCGCATGAGCCCTCCTCGCACACGCTGGTCGCACATACCAGGTTTATTTTCTCTTCGCCGCTTTCTTTGCCTCAAGTTCGGCAGTCGCTACCTTGTCTGCCTCGATCAGCGCCGCGATGCGCTCTTTTTCCGCCCTGCGCGCCGCAACCGCCTCTTTCGATTTGTCGTTTGCGCTGTAGCCGGTTTGCGCCCTGTACATGTTGCTTACCCTGGTTACCTTGCGGTTGTCGATGATGACGCCCGCAGCAAGAATCGCCATGCCGCACAACATGATGAGGACGCCTGTTCCCTTGTCGCTTAAAAGACGGAAGCACGCAATGCCGATGCAGGAAACGCTAAAGCCCAGCACATCAACGATGATCCAAATCCTTCGCCATTTCACGAATTCCGGGTTGTTCATCTCGGGTCGTTCGCGTTTGGTGCGGTTTCCACGTGCGCTCATGGCCGCTGCCTCCTTGTAACCAAATACCTACGTCAAATCGTCAGTGCTGCAAACCACGGTCGCGCTAGGCGCCTTCGCCCGATGAAGAATCCTCGGATTCCTTCTTCTTGCCAAACAGACCGCGGCTCTTCTTCTCTGCCTTGGCAGCGCGCTTCGCTTCCTCTTCCGCTTTCGCACGAGCTTCTCGTTCCTCCTGCGCCTTGCGTTCTTTCTTCGACATCTTCGAGCTCGCCCGCTTGGCAGCCTCGGCGTTGCGAATCTTGCGCACCTTCACCACGTCGATCACGACGGCCACGATCAGCGCCGCATAGCCACCCGCGAGCATGACGTACATCGGCGTCCTGGTCGGAAACCAACCGGCGGCGAAAAACGAAAGCGACGTGAGTGCAAGCGCTATGATGATGAAGACCCACCAGATGCGTCTCCATTTGCGGAATTCATCTGTGTCTGGCTGGAAATTACGGTCGACGGGCTGCTTGCTCCTCGGAGCTTGCGCCTGGCGCTGCGCTTTCGCGAAACGTCCCCGCGGTTTCGGCTCCTTGCCACCCTCGATGCGAACGCTCGACGCTGCCTTGGTGGCAGGTTTCGCCGAAGCAGCGCTCCTGCGCGTCTTGCCCGTCTTTTTGTCATTCGTGTTCTGATAGCGCTCGTTCATGGGGTTACGCTGTGTCATGAATGCCTGTCTCCTTGCTCGCATGAAAGAATTGCATGCCACTATAGCATGACTCACAGCCTGCCTGCAGGGCATGGCAAAACCTCGGGGTTTCGTCATGCATGAAAGTTCTCGGGCAAACCGGAACGAATCCCCTTGAAGTAAAGCCCGTATGAAAGCTCGTTGCAGCCTTGGGGATGGAAACTATTCCGCTGCAACGAACTTCTGCCCAGTTATGATCTCGTATGCCTGGATGTACTTCTGGCTGGTCTGCTCGATGACGTCTTGGGGCAGACGCGGCGGGTTGCCGCTGCGGTCCCAATTCGCATTGAGCCAGTTGCGCACGAACTGCTTGTCGAAGCTGGGCTGCTCTTCGCCTTCGGCGTATCCTTCCACAGCCCAGAAGCGGCTGCTGTCGGGGGTGAGCACCTCGTCGGCCAAGATGATCTTGCCGTCCACCCTGCCGAACTCGAACTTCGTATCGGCGATGATGATGCCCTGGCTGGCGGCATGGTCGGCAGCCTTGGTGTACACCCGCAAAGAAAGGTCGCGAATCGCCGCCGCATCGGCTTCGCCGATGATCTGCGCGCAGCGCTCGTAGCTGATGTTCTCGTCGTGATCGCCGATATCGGCCTTGGTGGAAGGCGTGAAGATCGCCTCGGGAAGCTTCGATGAGTTCACGAGTCCCTTGGGTAGCTCGATGCCGCAAACGGTGCCATCTGCCTGATACGACTTCAGGCCGCTGCCGGTCAGATAGCCACGCACGATGCACTCAACGGGAAACATCTGCGCCTTGCGAACCAGCATGAACCGGCCACGCAGGTAGTCGGCGTACTGCTGGAATTCCTCGGGAAGATCTGATACGTCGGTGCTGATCAGGTGGTTGTCCACCACATCGGAGAGCAGATCGAACCAGAAGCACGAAATCTGCGTGAGCACCTGGCCCTTGTAGGGAATTTCATCTTCTAGGATGTAGTCGAAAGCTGAAATCCTATCTGACGCTACCAGAAGCAGCCTGTCTCCCAGGTCGTAGAGGTCGCGCACCTTGCCCTGTGCGTCCGGGCGAATGTCGATTTGTGCCATGCTCTGGCCTTCCTTTCGTGTTTCGCAGAGGCTGCAGCACCCGGCCGCACCTCGATTTCGCTACCAGTCTTCTTGGATGTCGTCCGACTTCCTGCGGGTTTCGTGGCTGTTTCTCCAACGTGACATGGGGCCGGTCTTGCCCTTCTGAGCATCCTCGCTTGAATCTCCCCCACGTTGCCGACGGGCCTTCGCACGTTGCTGACGCACCCGCTCCTCGTCATAGAGCGGTATGAATATGGTAAACGTTGCGCCTACGTTGGGTTCGCCTTCCACGCGCACCCAACCACCGTGCTGATCCACGATTTCCTTCACCACGGATAGCCCCACGCCAAGACCGCCCTGCTCTCGGTTGCGCCCAGCATCTGCCCGCCAGAAGCGAGAGAACACCATCTTGGCCTCTTCCTCCGAAAGCCCGATGCCCGTGTCGGCAACCGAAATGGACGCCATGAGCTCGCCTTGCTTCACGCTCACCGTGATGCTGCCCTCGGGGGTATAGCGCACGGCGTTCGAGATGAGGTTGGCTATCGCCTGGCGGATCAGGTCGGGGTCGGCATAGACGTAGACGAAAGGATCTGCTTGATAGTACAGCTCCAAACCCGATTCGTGCACATATGCTTCATGGGTAGAGATGAGCCCCGAGATGAGGTCGCCCACGTTCACGATCTCTTCGTGCAGGGGAATGGCGCGATTCTCGAGCCTGGAAAGCTTTAAAATCGCGTCGACCAGGCGGCTGAGGCGCTTCACTTCGGAGTCGATGGTGTCGAGACGTTCTTCGTCGGCCTCGAATACCCCGTCCATGATTGCCTCGACCGTCGACTGGATGGCCATAAGCGGAGTGCGCAGCTCGTGGGCGACGTCGGTGGTAAGACGCCGCTCGAGCTTGCGGTCCTTCTCCACCGACTCTGCCATGGTGTCAAACGTCATGCCCAGGCGGGCGATTTCGTCGTATCCTTCCAGGTTGGTGCGGGCGGAAAGGTCGCCTTGCCCGAATGCCTGAGCCGCCCGCGATATCCGGTTGATGGGATCAACGAGGTTGCGGGCGAACATAATGCCCACGAACAGGGCGATCGCCACAGCCAAGAGAGCAGAAAACACCATCGCCTGGTAGCTTTTGTCCTTGAACTCCTGGTCGGCCTGCGTAAGCAGAGCATTCGACCCGTATACCCAAACCTTCACGGTCCCGACGATCTGGCCGTTCTCGTCCAAGATAAACGACGTCGCCAGCGATTCCCGCTCCTGGGGGGCAAGCGATATGCCATCGGCTTCCATGGTGTTGGTGTCGTCGTAGAGCACATTGCCCGATGTGTCTATGACCTGGACGCCCACGCCGTTGTTCATGTCATGCACTGTAGAAGCCGGGGCCAGGGCACCGCCATACCATTGTTGGCCGTCTTGATAGCGGGCAGAAATGCTCGCGGCCGTAGTGTCGGCAATGCGCTGCATGTTTTCGCGCGTGTACGTTTGGAAATGCTGTTCCCACACATAGGAAAGCACGCCGAAGGCCAGCAAGGTGGTCATGGCGGAAATGAGCACGAAAGCCAGGGTCACACGCGCCGCGTAGGTGAGGCTGCGGCGCTTGGTAACATCCTGGCCCAGGTTGTCGTATACGGCACGTCGTTCGGCATCGGCAGCTTTTTCGGCCTCTGCGCGGGCTTCGCGTTCTGCCGTGATGGCGGCTAGGTGATCTTTGAAGACGCTGAACTTGACGCCGTCTTTCGACTCGACCGAGCCGCCGTTGGCTTCTTCTTGCATGGTATGTTCGTCACGCCGCATGCGGCACAACCGCTATGCCTGCTTGGAAGGATCTTCGAAACGATAGCCCACGCCATGGACGGTGTGCAGCCACTTCGGGTTGTGCGGATTGTCGCCGATCTTCGCACGAAGGTTCTTCACGTGGCTGTCGATGGTGCGCTCGTAGCCCTCGAAGTCGTAACCGAGCACCTTTTCCACCAGTTCCATGCGGCTGTACACACGACCCGGATAGCGAGACAGGGTGGTGAGCAGCTTGAATTCACTGGCGGTGAGATTCACTTCCTTGCCGGCGACGAGTACCTTGTGACCGGAGATGTCGATGGTAAGCTCGCCGAACTCGAGCACCTCGCGCTGGGGCTCCACGTCCGAATGGACGCGGCGCAGCAGCGCGCGCACGCGGGCAACCAACTCGCGCGGGCTGAACGGCTTCACCAGATAGTCGTCGGCGCCCAGCTCCAGACCGATGATGCGGTCTTCTACCTCGCCCTTGGCGGTGAGCATGATGATGGGCACATCGGAGTTGTCGCGGATGGCGCGGCAAACACGCTCGCCAGGCACACGGGGGAGCATGAGGTCGAGCACGACCAGGTCGAAATGATGCTTGCTGAACTCTTCCAGCGCTTCCTGGCCATCGCCTACGGCAGTGACCCAGTAGTTTTCGCGTTCCAGGTAAGCGGCAACCGCATCGCGGATGGCCTTCTCGTCTTCAACCAGAAGAATACGGCGGGTTTCGTTGCTCATGATGGAAGCCTCCTTTTCGTATTCGCTTCGAAGTATGCGTGCAATCGTATGCGTTATGTATTTCGGCCTTTCAGGGCATTATAAGACGATGACGGCGACTTTCCCAACCGCCGTCACCAGCCTGTTGTCCAATTTGCGTTTATTGTAGCAATTGGCGTGCAGGTACCTGCAAAGCTGAAACGAATGACACAATAATCGTGCTAAACGTTGCGCCTGACGCATGTTGCGCCAACGGACAACGGATTTCGAGATGCGCGCTCGGGGATATAGCGCAGCGGCATCGGAGCACATGGAGAGAAACGCAGAATGCCCATATCGCGCAAGCCATACAAAAACGCCCACGATCGGTCTGCAGCCCCGTTTCGGCGCACCCGCGCGTCCAAGTTCAAGACGCCATCCCAGCGCGCCGCAGCCCAGCACCAGAAATCGCGCCCATCTGTCGTGCAAGAGGTTCCCCTAGACGGCCGTCCTGGCTTGAAGGTCCCACTACCCACCGGCGAGGTCGTGCTCACCCGCAGGCATTTCCTGGTCGGGGCCGCAGGCATCGGCGCTGCCGCCGCCGTTGCCGCAGGTGCCGTCTTCCTTGGCGGAAACGATGGGGAGCTCAACTCGCAAGGCATAACGGTCCCCGAAAGATCCGTGTTCAACCTCGATGACTGCACCGAGCTCTCACGCGACGACTGCTTCACGCTAGTCGGGGATTATGAACTGCCTTTCGGCACGCTGGTCTGGGCGAACAACAGCCAAGTTGCCGCTTGCCTGTTGCCCACCGAAACGGCAAGCCCGCTCACGCAGGTGGCGTTGCTCATGCTGGATACGGGTAACTACTTCAACGTGCTCGATAGCGCAGTCGGATCCGACGAAGGTTACGAGATCTTCGATGCACGCGCCAGCCAAAGCGGACTGGTGTGGATCGAGGCGAACGTCATGATGGGAACTTGGCGCGTTTTGTGCGCACCGATTTCCACCGACGGCGTCTTGGGCGCGCCGCGACTTCTGGAAGAGGGAAACCGCAGTTGCGAGACGCCCAGCATCGCAGCGGTGATGGACAATGCCTATTGGCAGGTAATGCCCTCGACCACCGACGAGGACTACCGCTCGAAGCCATCGTATCTGAAACGCGCTGGGTTCTCGAAGGACAACGTCCAGGTGCTGCACGAAGCGGTGGGGCGCATGAGCTGCCCTCTGTACGCCGGCGACTCCGGCGTGGTCATAGCCGCACACAACCCCGAATCACGCAGCACCTTCGACCTCATGTACTTCGACGACGAAACGGGGACGCCCACCGACACGCTCACCCTGCCTTCGGGCATGGCGCCCAATGCGCTGGGCTTCGGCCCCAACGGCATCTCGTTTTGCTTCGAGAGTATCTATGACTACGGTGATGGCATTTCCAACCTGGGAACGTACACACCCGCTGCCGCACACGCCCCCGGCACCACCTACGACGGCATCAAGTGGTTCCGCTTTGGGCGCACGCCGCAGACAGGACCGTGCTGGTGCACCGACCGCTGGTTGATGGTGAAATCAACCACGGCGGTTTGCGGGGTCGATTTGAACGAGCGTAGCTTTTGCTCGCTTGACGTGGAAAGCGGCTGCACCAACTGGGGCGATCACTTGGCCACGACCGGAGCGGGCGATACCGTGGTCACCATCATGCAAATCGACCAGGTGAACACGAAAGGCAAGACCGAACATCGCGCGCAAGTGCGCGTTTGGAAGGCCTACGACGGCCCCGCCCACGTAGATGAAGACGAAGACGGCTACGACGACAACACCGGAGAGCTCATAGGCACTGTCGAAGGGTAGAACACCGACACCGTCAAGGCTTTAGGATATCGCGCTTCAAGCAGCACAAAGCCTTAGGATCACAGGCGGGACTAGGGCGACAACTACAGGATTTCCGACGGCTGGCGGGCAGAACCGTCAGCTTGGCCGCATTCGCACGCAACGTTGCTTTCTGCGGTAATCCGCCCTGAAGACGTCGTCGAGCTGTCCGTTTAGTGATTCAGAGCGCACGCCCCCCTCGAATTGATGGCAGAGCGTCGAAACATGTATTACCATGCAAATACCTATATATGCACACGCCCAACGCAGCCATGCGAGAGCGCACGCACCCGAGTGCTCGACAGGTTTTCCTGGGCGTTTAGAAGGAGACCACGCTATGGCAAACGATCCGAGACCGTCGGCACGACCCTCGAACGAAGCAGAGCCCACCGCCAGCAGATCAAAGACGGGGAAGCACAACACCACCCCCGTTTCCATCCCCCGCGCCATCCCTTCCGAGATGGAAGGCATAAGCTATGGTGCCACTCGGTCGGTATCTCCTCTGAGCACGCCCCGTGGCATGATTCCCGCAAGGGGCTATAAGCGCAAGGCGTCCGTTCCCACCAAGATCGCCCGCGTCATCGGCGTGCTGTTCATCCTCATCCTGCTTGCCGTGATAATCATGCTGGGCATGCTCACCGTCACGGAATACAATCCCGCCGACACCGAAGAAGTGCCCATCACGCACCAAACCACCGGAGTGGTTGACGACGGCCAGCAAATCAGCTTGGTCACGTGGAACCTGGGTTACTGCGGCCTTTCCGATGAAGCCGACTTCTTCATGGATGGCGGCAGGGGCGTGCGCACCGTAAGCGAAGACGAGGTATACAACAACCTTTCGGGCATCAAGAACGTTTTGCAGGAACAAGACGCCGATGTCATGTTCTTGCAGGAACTCGACGTTGACTCCAAACGCTCGTATCACGTGGATGAAAGCCAAAACATCTCCAGCGCTTTCGACAGCGCAGGTTACTCGAGTGCTTTTGCAACCAACTACATGGTGGCATACGTGCCCTATCCCATCCCGCCGCTTGGACAGGTGTATGCGGGCATTCAGACCGAGACGAAGTTCGCCGCGGAAAACGCGACGCGCATGCAGCTTCCCTGCCCCTTTAGCTGGCCCGTGCGTGTTGCCAACCTGAAGCGATGCCTGCTGGTAGAACGCGTTCCCATCGCTGATACCGGCAAGGATCTGGTGCTGGTGAACTTGCACCTGGAAGCCTACGATGACGGCGAGGGCAAGGAAGCCCAAACCGCCCAGCTCGTGCGCTTCATGCAGCATGAATACGAGCGCGGCAACTACGTCATCGCCGGTGGCGATTTCAACCAGACGTTCTCCAACATCGACACGAGCGCCTATCCCCTGCAAGGCGACGGGCTCTGGCAGTGCGGAACGATCGACGCGACGTCGTTTAACGAGAACTGGCAGCTGGTCATGGACCCGAGCGTGCCCACCTGCCGTTCGCTCGACCGGCCATACAACGCCAGCGACTCCACGTTCCAGTACTACATGATCGATGGCTACATCTGCTCGCCAAACGTGCTGGTTAACGAAGTGACCACTATCGACACCGGCTTCGAATACAGCGACCACAACCCCGTCCACATGACAATCACCCTCTCCGACGAGGAAACCGTTGCCGAAGACCTCGCAGCGAAGGCCGAAGCGGAAGCAGCCGCCAACGCGGAAGAAGCCGAAGGAGCCACCGAAGAAGAATCGGCTGAAGAGGCCACCGAGGAAGAGAAGCCCCACTACGTTGACGAAGACAATGACGGCTGGGAAGACAACACGTGGGAGTATATCGGATTCCCCGACGAAAACGGCAACTACCCCGACGCAGCAAGCAATAACGCTGGCGCATAAGCCATCTGCGCCAATCGGCAAACATGCGACAAGCCAGGCTTCGGTTTTGGCTTGTCGTATTTTGGCGTGAGCTGGCGCTACCCCAGGCTTTGCAAGTACGCGGCGGGCCCGGCTTCGTAGATGTTGCCGCCATGGCAGTCGATGGCGACGGTAAGCGGCATGTTTTCAACTGTGAGCAGGCGAATCGCCTCGGTACCAAGATCTTCGTAACACACCAGCTGCGCGTCTATCACCGACTTCGCGATGAGCGCCGCCGCACCTCCGACGGCGGCGAAGTACACGGCATCGTTGCGCTCGACGGCGCTGACGACGGCATCGTTGCGCATGCCCTTGCCGATCATGGCGCGCAGCCCTGCATCGAGCAGACGCGGGGCGTATGGATCCATGCGATACGCCGTGGTGGGGCCAACCGAGCCGATGGGCTGCCCGGGCTTCGCGGGTGCAGGGCCTGCATAGTAGATGATGGCATCTTCGATGTCGAAGGGGAGCGGCTCGCCGTCGTCGAGAAGCTCCACGAGCCGGGCGTGGGCGGCATCTCGGGCCGTGTAGACCCATCCCGTGTAGAGCACCTGATCTCCCGCGTGCAGGGAACGCGCAGTTTCGGCATCGATGGTGCCGCTTATCTTCCTTATGGCGTTTTCGCTCATGGAGAACCCTTTCTACAGCACCACTGTCTCGTGGCGGGCCACGTGGCAGTTGATGTTCACGGCCACGGGCAGGCAGGCGATATGGGTGGGCATTTGCTCCACAAAAACGGCCAGGGCCGTGGTCGCGCCACCGAAACCAGCTGGGCCGATTCCGAAGCCGTTGATGGACGCGAGCAGTTCCGCTTCCATTTCCGCATAGAACGGATCGGGGTTAGCCTGGCCCAGTTCGCGGGTGAGCGCTTTCTTGGCCAGCTTCGCGCAGTGGTCGAAATTGCCCCCGATTCCCACCCCCACCACGATGGGCGGACATGGGTTGGGGCCAGCCGCGCGCACGGCATCGAGCACGAATTCGATGACACCTTCGCGCCCGTCAGCTGGCTTGAGCATCTTTATCTTGCTCATGTTTTCGGATCCAGCACCTTTCGGCGCCACCGTGATGCGCAGCCCGTCCCCTTCCACGACATCGGTATGGATGAGGGCCGGCTCGTTTGTCTTCGTGTTCACGCGTCGTAGCGGGTCGGCCACCATCGACTTGCGCAGGTAACCTTCCCCGTAGCCTTTGCGCACGCCTTCGTTGATGGCGTCTACCAGCAGTCCGCCTTCGATACGCACATCCTGCCCCAGTTCCACGAACACACATGCAGCCCCCGTGTCCTGGCACAGCGGCACCTGGTCGGCGACTCCGATTTCCAGGTTTTTCAGAATCACATCCAGCGTAGCCTGCGCCACAGGCCACGGCTCGGTTTCGCGCGCATGCCGCAGCGCACATGCCACATCATCCGGCAAACTGCAATTTGCCTTGATGCAGGCATCCGCCACCACCTGCACGATTTGTTCAAAGTGAATTGCCCTCATCATACCCTTCCATCGCATTTGAGTATTCACAAGATGGAACTGCCCCTTTTTGACAACCATCATCCCGGGTCCATCAAAGTCGGCAAGTCGCGCCAGATAGCCCCACTTGCGAAGGAGCGAGCTTTGGTTCACGACGGAGCAAACACCGAACTTCCCAGCGAGCAATTCGGTGCCCATCTTGCGCCCGAGGAAACGCGTCCAGCTTGGCTGGTCGCATGTGTGGGCAAACCGCAGCGTCGAACCGTTTCACAGCTCGCAGAACCGCAGAGCCTAGTAGCTGGTCGTGAAGCCAGCGAAATCGTCACCAGGCTTGTAGCCAGAGAAATATTCGTCGGCGTCGAGCTTCAGGTATTCGCACAAATCGAGCAGCTCCATCATGGTGCCGTCGCTTACCGGGATGCCATTCGCGCGGCGATCGGCTTCGGCAAACACTTCCTTTTCGCCGTGCGTGTATATCTGCTCGGCGCCTTCGGCCTTCGCGCTTTCGCGCAAACGCTCCAGGTAGCTGCTGAAATGCGCTTTGATGGCTTCCGCATCTCCGAACGCCGCAGGGTTGATAGCCGCAAACCCATGGCAGATGCCCGTCTTGTCGGGAAAGGTGCAGCAGAAATCGCTCGTCACGCCCATGGACAAGATGGAGCTGAACAGCTCGGCAATCATGCCGTTGCCATAGCCCTTGTGGCTTCCCAGCTGCTCGGTGGCACCACCCAGCGGCATGATGCCACCGCCGTTCTTGCTCACGATGTTCGTGAGCACGCGCGGGGCATCGTTGCTCGGTGCGCCGGTTTCGTCTAGCGCCCAGCCTTCGGGCAGCGGCTTGCCCATCTTGTTGTACATCTCCAGCTTGCCGCGCGTGACCACCGTCGTGGAGGCATCGAACAGGAACGGATAGGGCTCTGCCGGCACGGCCACGGCGATTGGGTTGGACCCCAGCATGGCCTCGCGCCCAAACGTGGGCACCATGATGGCTTCAGAGTTCGTGCACGAAAAGCCGATGAGCCCACGCTTGCTAGCCATCTGCGCATAATAGCCGGCAATGCCGTAATGATTCGATTCGCGCACGCTCACGATACCCACGCCTGCGGTTTCGGCCTTCTTTATGGCCTTTTGCATGGCGAACGCGCCCACGAGCTGCCCCATGCCGGAATGCCCATCGATAACAGCGCTTATCGGCGTTTCGAACACCACTTCGGGCCGAGCGTCCAGATGAATCTGCCCGTTCTCGAGCCCTTTGTGATAACGCACCATGCGTTGCATGCCATGGCTTTCGATGCCGTACAGGTCAGCCATGAGCAGCACGTCGCTGATGCGGGCGCTGTCCGCCTCATCGAACCCGAACGCACGAAACGCATCGCCGCAAAAACGCTCCAGCGTTTCCAAGCTCCATGTTGCATATGCCATTTATTGCCTCCTGCCACCAGGTACTTCATGCACGTCACGAACAGTGTACCCCACCACGCCTTGTTTCGCTGGCATGGATTACCCGACCTCACCCAACGGGTTCATGCGACTTGAAGACCCGATGGCAGGTGCAGGTTCATGAAAAAGGGGCCGTCTCTTGTTGGGCGAAGCGTGGCCAGGATACCGCATTCGTTAGAAGGTCAGCTGCTTGAGGCGCTCGAAGATGGGGCCGATGCGGGTCAGGAAGTCCCACGGATCGAAAATGACATCCAAGGTTGCCTCGTCCAACGTGCAGTCTGGGTCGGCTTCCAGGCGTTCACGGTACGTGGGACCGGGCTTGGCCTGCTGGACGTCGTGCCAGGTTTCCATGGCGTTGCGTTGCACGATCACGTAGGCGTCTTCGCGCGTGATGCCCGTATTCACCAGGGCGAGCAGCACCTTCGACGAGTAGATGAGCCCGCGGGTCTTGTTCAGGTTGGCAAGCATGGCATCGGGGTAGACCTGCAGGCCATCCAGGATCCAGTGCAGCTTTTCGGCAATGTAGTCGAGCGCGATGAAGCTGTCGGCAAGCGCGATGCGCTCGGCGCTGGAGTGGCTGATGTCGCGTTCGAACCACAGAGCCACGTCGTCGAAACCCACCTGGGCATTTGCCTTGATGGTGCGCGCCATGCCGCATACGCGCTCGGCCGTGATGGGATTGCGCTTGTGGGGCATGGCGGAACTGCCCTTCTGTCCCTTCTTGAACGGCTCTTCGGCTTCGATGACATCGCTTTCCTGGAGCAGGCGTACCTGCATGGCGATGTACTCGAAGCTCGCCGCCGTGCAAGCGAGCGCGCTCATGACCTGCGCATGACGGTCGCGCGCAATAACCTGGGTGGAAAGCGGGTCGGGTGTGAGCCCCAAGTGCTCGCATACGTACTGCTCTACGAACGGGTCGATGCTGGAATACGTGCCCACGGCACCGCTTATGGCACCCATGGCAATAATCTTGCGCGCTTCCTGCAAGCGCACCTGGGCGCGCTTCATCGCCCACGCCCAGTTGCCGAACTTCATTCCAAACGTCATGGGCTCGGCGTGAATGCCATGCGTGCGGCCCGTGCACAAAACATCGCTGAACTCGAATGCGCGACGCTTGCACACGTCTCCAATGGCCTTGACGTCTTCCAAGATGATGTCGATGGCTTGCGTGATCTGATAGCACAGAGCCGTATCGCCCAAATCCGAGCTGGTCATGCCGTAGTGCACCCAACGGCTGGGCTTTTCGGAGCCTTCGGGAATTCCAGCATCGATGTATTCGGCCATGCAGGTTAGAAACGCGATGACATCGTGATTGGTAACGGCCTCGATTTCGTCGATGCGCTCCACCGTGAAGTCGGCGTGTTCCCGAATCCACGCTGCCTCTTCGCGCGTGATGCCCGCTTGACCCAGCTTCGCCTGCGCTTCGCACGCCAGCAGCTCGATTTCCTTCCAAACGGCGAACTTGTTCTCGTTTGACCAGATCTTACCCATTTCAGGTCGGGTATAACGCGGAATCATGGAGCCTCCTACGTGTGAGCGCCAGCTCACGCCAGCGCAACGAACATCCTGCTTGCGTCTCGATTGTACCGAAGGTGCACCCTCCAACACAACGGGTACGAAACCGGCAACATCAACCTATTCGAAGCCGTTTACGCGTTCGGCAGCCAATCTTCGCCGTTCTCGTGCGTTAAACAAAACACGACCTGGGGTTTTGCCTGGCTTTTCTTAAAGCCTGGACGCTAGGCGCATACGAAGATGTTAGACGATGGAGAATGTGAACGTAATCAACAACTCAAGCGGCCTACCCTTGCCCCAATCGCACAGCAGCATCACATGAGCTATACTTTTGCCCACCGTTTGAGAGGACGACGATGGACAGCAACATTATCGTGGTAGGTTGTGGACGTGTGGGTTCGCAGCTGGCAAACATGCTTTCGGAGAACAACAACAACGTGTGCGTGATCGACAAGAACGTCGATTCGTTTGCGGGGCTTGGTCGCTCGTTCAACGGATCGGTGGTCCAGGGCGTGGGATATGACGAGGAAACGCTACACCGCGCCGGCATCGAGACTGCAGACTGCGTATGCGCCGTCACCCAGCTCGACCACGCCAACCTCATGGTGGCAGAGGTGGCGAAACGCTTGTATCACGTTCCGCACGTAATCGCCCGACTCTACGACCCCACTCACGAACGCGCCTACGAACAGCTTGGCTTGGATTACGTTTGCGGAACTTCGCTTGTCGCCGAAGAGATGTTCGCCAAGGTTTCGTCGGGTCACGGCGCGCATATCGATAGCTTCGGAGATTTCGAATTGCTCCGGTTTTCCCTCGACCTGCGCAGCAACAAACGACGCACCATCCGTGCCGGCGAACTCGAACGCTCCCACGACATACGCATCATCGCATTCCAGCGTGCCGACGGCCGCGCAAGCTCCATACCGAACTCGGACAGCACGCTGTGCCATGGCGATTCCGTGCTAGCTTGCGTACGCCACTCGTACGTTCCCCAGTTCAACCGCTGGATACAGGACTAGAGGAGGTCGCGCATGTACATCGTCATCGCAGGCGGCGGCAAAATCGGCGAGTACCTGGCCACCATCATGCTGCGCGCTGGCAACGAGGTAGCCATCATCGAGCAGAGCACGCGGACCGCAGACCGTCTGGCATCTATTCTTAGCGGTCGCTATCTGGTCATCAACGGAGACGGCTGCATGTCGCGATACCAGGAAGATGCCGACATCCGCAAGGCAGACGTGTTCGTAGCCACCACGGGCCAGGATGACACCAACCTGATGTCATGTGAAATCGCCTCGCGCGTGTTCGGCGTCTCGCGCTGCATAGCCCGCGTGAACAGCCCGAAGAACCTGCGCATCTTCCGCGAGGTCGGCATCGAGTGCGTCTCGTCCACCACGCTTATCGCCACCATGATCGAAGAAGAGGCCATGCTGGGTGGCATCAGCGTCCTTTCGAGCATGACGCATGGCAACGTCGCACTCAAGGAAGTGGTGGTTCCCCGCATGCGCCACCACGACAACGAGGAAGGCGTGTTGGCCTACGATGTCGAACTGCCCAGCGGCTGCCTGTTCGTGGCCGTTTCGCGCTATGACGAAGACGACATGGAAATCGTGGGACCGGATACGGTGCTGCATCCTGGCGACATGGTGGTAGTTGCCGCCTATTCCGACCGCGTCGACATGGTGCCCGCTGCCCTGAAATTGCTCTAGATTCGTTCGAACGAAAGACGGATCCACGCCCCAGCATGGATCCCAGCCGCACTAGCTTAATTCGTCCATGGCGCGATTAGCCAGGGCGTCGGCCATGTTGTTTCCGGTGTTGTCGGCGTGACCTTTTACCTTGTGAAACGTTATGTCGGGAAACTTGCGTTTTTCCTCGAGTAGCTCAAGCCAGAGCTCCTTGTTGGCAACAGGGTCTTTCTTGCTGTTGACCCAGCCGTTTTTCATCCAGCCGTAGACCCAACTGGTAATGCCGTTGAGCACGTAGGCACTGTCGACGTAGACGTCTACAGGCACGTTTTTGTTCTTGATTGCGCGCAGGCCCTCGATTGCCCCTGTGAGCTCCATCTTGTTGTTCGTGGTGTTCGGCTCGCCGCCCCACAGTTCCTTGGTATGCTCGCCCCAAACCAGGTACGCACCCCAGCCGCCCACGTTCACGTCGGCTTGGTTGCCGCGGCAACCACCATCGCAATATACTTCCAGCCTTGTCAAGCGTCTTCCCCCGCAGCTCGCCTATCGCTTCGCCGTGGCTATCGGTACTCTTCGGCTAAAGCCAGGAACGCGTCTCGAGAATTGGAGATGACCTTATCGCTGACGCAATAGCCCAAACGCACCCAGCCCGTGACCCCGAAGCTGTCGCTGGGCACGATCAGCAGCTCATGCGCCTTGGCCCGTTCGGCGAACGCGTTCGCGTCGGGTTCGGGCGACTTCACCCACAGGTAGAACGCGCCTTGCGGCTCGATGTACTCGAAGCCCGCCTCGTCCATAATCTGCGTGAGCTTCACTCGATTGCTCTCGTAGGCGGCAATGTCGGTGGGCTCGTCGATGCAACGCGCGATAACCTGCTGGAACAAGGCAGGAGCGCAAACGAACCCCAATACACGGCCAGCGCCGCAGATGGCCGCATACACATCGCGGCTGCCTGTCACCGTATCGGGAACCAGCAGGTATCCGATACGCTCACCCGGCATGGAAAGCGACTTGCTCCAGGAATAGCAGACGATGGTGTCATCGTAGATGGACGGCACCCAGGGAACTTCCCTATTGCCGTACACGAGCTCGCGATACGGTTCGTCCGACATCAGGAAGATGGGATGGCCCACCCGCCGCTCGGCTGATCGCAACGTCTCCGCGACTGCTTCCAGCGTTTCCCGAGAATACACTACGCCCACCGGGTTGTTCGGAGAGTTGACGATGACGGCCTTCGTGCGTTCGTTCAAAGCAGCTGCCAGGGCGTTGGCATCGATTTGGAAGTCGCTCTCGCGCGCAGCAACCATCACCAATGTGGCTCCATTGCCTTCGATCCACACGCGGTATTCGGGGAAGAACGGAGCTATCACCACCACCTCGTCGCCGGGTTCGATCAACGCCTTCAGGCAGATGTTGAGCGCCGCAGCGGCACCACAGGTGAGGTAGAAGTTGTCTGCGTCATAGGCAGTCCCGCAACGCCGGTTCAGCGATTCGGCTATGGCTTGTCGAACGGCAGGCGCACCTTGGGCGGGCGTATAACCATGTACCGAAGACGGCTCGAGCAGGGATATATCACGCAGCGACTGTGCAACCGCATCTGGCGCCGGCACGCTAGGATTCCCCAGGCTGAAGTCGAAAACCTTGTCGGCACCTATCTGAGCTTTGCGCTGCAGGCCATAGGCGAACAGCTCCCTGATAGACGACGGTTCCTTGCCCAACATGAGCATTGCCTCGTTCAGCATGGCAATCCTTTCAACGCGCCTGTTCGTTTTCGTAGAGCATTCTAGCGCAACCCCGACCAGCAAAGCACCGCGAGCCGATAATCGCTCGCACGAAGCAAGCCTTCAGAGCACACATTCCCATAGATGGGGTTTCCTTGGCGCAACTGGTTGTATTAACGTCTTCTACGCGTTTTCTTGCGACAAATCGTCCTTCACGATGGTGAACAATTCGGTAAGCAGGCTTTTCGCCATCTCGCGTACGGGATAACCTTCTGAAATACCCAGCACCGCTGCGCCATCTACAATAGCAACCACCATGCGCGGATTGAAACCTGCGATTCCCGCATGTTCCAGTATGCGGTTGATGGCCCCATCCAAACGCAGCCGACCCCGACGATACGTCGAAGTCACGATCAAAGACTCAGATGCGCTCATGAGCTGCTCGTAATGTGCTGCGGGCTTCGTGAAATCTTCGGGCAAGCACGCCTGCAACAGCAATTCCTCTAGACGCTCTTGGCACTCTTCCCTGGTAAGAGCCTCGGCGTCTTGTGCAGCCTTTTCGGCACGCTGCGACCAGAGTCGCATGTTGAAGTCGGCCGCCTCGCGCAGCAGTGCATCGATCGATTCGAAATAATACCCAACCGAAGAGGAGGCGGCGCCAGCCTTGTCAGCCACGCGTCGATACGTTACCGAAGACGGCCCCTTCTCCCTAAGAATAGCTGCAGCTGCCACGATGAGCGACGCCCTCGTCAGCTGAGCTTTCATTGTCTGTTGCTTCCCGACTGCCATACGATCATCTCCCGCATATCTCCTGCGCGCAGGGTTTGCAGTCTCCACCCCGTGTTGATGGCTTCTTCCCAAAAGCCATCGTCATGGTATCCATCGCTATGCAACTATGCTAGCGTCGTGCTTTCTGACATGGATAAACCGTCAAATGCCCATTGAGATTATTGATACCTAATAGTTTAATGATTCTGATTATTTATACCAGTATCAAATCGGAAAAATCACGCGAGAAACGACCCCGACAACGAGAAACAGGAACGGGTCCATTTCATCATGGGGAATGAGGATCAGAAATAGGGACGGGTCCAATTTCTCATTCGAAGAGACACCACACTAGGAATGAGAAAATGTACCCGTCCCTGTTTCTCCCCCGCAAAACAGGGCAGGCTGCCCGAAAGCAGCCTGCCCTTCTTGTAGCGCTTGCCGTTAAGCAAACAATGACTAGATTTCGTTCAGGTCCTTGTTGCTGTTCTCGTGGGAGATGGCGATGCAGATCAGGGCGATAGCCGCGATGACCACCATGTACCATGCAGGAGCAAGAGCGCTGCCCGTTGCCTGGGTGAGGCTCAGGGCGATGTAGGAAGTGGAGCCACCGAACAGACCGTTCGCCAAGCTGAACACGAAGGCGTAGCCAGTGTAGCGCACCTCGGTCGGGAAGGTCTCGATCATGTAGCTGGGCAGCGAACCGTCGTTGATGCACAGCAGGAAGTTCATGACCAGCTGCGCGAGCAAGATGAGCCAGAACTGCAAGGTGCCCATGAGCATGAACATCGGCACGGTCAAAATGACGAACGCCGCAGCTGCAATGAGCAACATCCTCTTACGGCCGAACTTGTCGGAGAGCTTACCGGAAATGAACACCATGATGATGTAGGCAACCAGCGTAATCGACGTGATGGTCGAAGCGGCGCCGGCGTCGTAGCCAAGGGTCGTCTCCAGGTAGGTGGGCATGAAGGTAAGAACCGCGTAGAAGCCGACGGCGTTCAGGATGCAGGAACCGAAGGCGATGATAGCGGTCTTGGGGTAGTTCGTGAACAGGTTACGCAGAGGATGCGCCTGGTGCGAAGCAAGGTCTTTGTCCTCGTTGTCTTCGATGCGGGCTTCCATGACCTGGTAAACCGGGGAGTCCTGGACCTTGGTACGGATGTAGTGAGTAATCCAGCCAAGAGGAATGGCCAGCCAGAAGAAGAAGCGCCAGCCCCAATTGATCATGAACGAGGAATCGGCACCCCAGGTGTTGTACATCAGAGTTGCCAGCAGCGAGCCGACCAACAGGCCGATGGCCGTGGAGGCGGGCACGAAGGAAGCATAGAAACCACGATGCTTGGTGTCGGTGTACTCGGCGATAAACGTTGCAGCACCAGCGTACTCACCAGCAGCAGAGAAGCTCTGGCAGCAGCGGAGCAACAGGAGCAGCAGCGGAGCAGCAGCACCGATCATGGCATACGGAGGCAGGAAGCCGATAAGGCCAGTGGCACCAGTCATGAGCAAAATCGAAATGGCCAAAGCGTTGCGGCGGCCATGCTTGTCGCCGTAGGGACCCCAGAACAGGGAGCCGAGCGGACGAATCAAGAACGAAAGGGCGAACACGCCAAACGTCATGATGGTTGCAACCGTATGGTCTCCTTCAGGGAAGAACACGTAGGCAAGAACGGTTGCCAGATAAGAATACGAAGCGTAGTCGAACCACTCGATGAAGTTGCCGAGGAACGAGGAGACGAGTACCTTGCGGAACGCGTCCTTCTTGTCCTGCTCTGACAACTGATCAAACGAGATGTTCACTTGTTCAGTTGATACATCGGCCATGGAAGATCTCCTTTCAACCAAAGCCCGAATTGCGTACATTTCAAAAGCGTCTAGGGCATGCCCTGTTTAATCTACATCTGCCGCCGCTAGCATCAGGTTTCTCTTACCCCCCCAGGCAGATACCTGACACCAGCACCCTTCCTGCGAGAAGGATAGACATTGATGGCAGATATGCCATTGCGATGTCGGGGATTGCTTGCTTAATCGACGACCCCTTCATTCCTTGCAAAACGGCTGCTGATAGCAATAACTATCGCGATAAGCATAAGCCCCGACATGCAGCCCCCTCCCAGTCAGAAGACTGGGAGGGGGAGAACTCGCGCTATGCGCATCGCCTTAAGCGGCGCGCATAGAGTCTGCGACTAGTCGTTCCACATCTCCGGACGGACCAGGGTGGCGTCCTTGACCCTGTTCGGGAAGTAGTCGAGCTGGTCGCCCTCGCGGTAGACGTCAGCGGTGGAGCAGTGCAGGCCGCCGCCGAACGCGTAGGCGTCGCGGATGTGCACGGGCACGACGTTCATGCCGAGCTTGTCCATCTGCTCCTGCTGGTTGACCTCGGAGCCCTCGACG
>JBGUXY010000029.1:0-4936 GCA_045118335.1 Eggerthellaceae bacterium | reverse complement strand
GTCAGGGGCCTGACCCCTGACTCATTGTGCACAATGAGTCGGTGCCCTGGCCCCCGACTCACTTAAGGGCAGCACCGCGCCTCAACGACTTGATTCCCTGAAATGCTGCACCTCCGTCTACGTAAAAAATGGCGAAGGGCGAAAAGCCCGAATCAGCCGCCCGCATCAAGAGGAGGTTGAACGTGGACATCGAGAGCTACGTCAAGAATTTGCCCCCGAGCTGCCGGTCGGCGAGTTCCTCAGCCGTACGAGCTTCGAGTCCTACGAGGACATGCCGCTGTTCCTCAAGCTTGGGTTCGCGTTCGGCATCTTTGAGCAGAACACCGTGTTCGTGCCCGAGCGGGTTTCGTAAGCTCCTGACGAGGACGTTCCATCAGCGCTCTCTTCCCATGCCACACAGGGCATGGGAGCGTTAATCATGCGATTGCTTTAATTCCAAGAAACCAGCTAGCCAGCTAAAAGGCTATTTCGCAATACGATACGCCGTCTTTTTCGTGCAGCCATTCGAAGAGTCCGTCGCAGTCGAAAACCGGGAAGTCCGACAAGGCGAAATCCTTGACGTTGCCGGTGACCACGGCATCCGGCTTGACCTTGCGGACCGCTTGGTTGATGCAAGCGTCCTCGAAATCGCTCCACGTCGAGGCAAGCGCCAAGTCGACGTCTTCTTCCGTAAACGAGCAGGCGTTGACAAAGCCCCGAAGCTTGGCGAGCTGCTCTTTCGCCCACTCGGCGCGGCTGGCCTTGCCGCCTTCGGAAAGGATGTAGTAGACGTCAGTCGCCTGCGTCGCGCAGAACCAAAGATCGAGCTCGCCGACCATGCCGAGGGCCAGTATGAGCTTGGCGTTTTGCGCGTAGGGAGGGCGGCTTGCTAGTGCGTCGACGAATACGTTCGTGTCGAGGAAGAGCTTGCGTGCCATAGCGTTCACCCGATTTCGAGGCCGCGGCGGGCAAGGCGCTCGAGGCGAATTTCGTCGTCAGTCATCGCGGCGAAGCGGTTGGAGGCTGGCAGGCACATTTCGTCGATCTGCGCGAGGGCTTGTGCGATGTCCTGTGCTGATGGCGCACTGCCAGATGTCTCGTCGACGTCGAATGGGGACTGGCCGTGTTGGATTAGGTAATCGTAAGCGCTGTTGATGAATTGGGAAGCGCTGTAACCGATGCGCTCGAGCACCTGGTTGCCCGCGTCTTTCTTCGCTTGCGGCATACGGGCCGTCACCATTGCATCGCCCATAGTGGCTCCTTTGTTGTACGTATTACAATCAATTACTTTTCAGTATAAGTATTACGTACAACAAGTCAAGCTTCTGCAAACGTCTGTGACGGGCTCTACCAAGGCGAGTTTTTCGACGAAGCTGCTGAACCTGCTGATGGGTCTCGGGGATGAGTCAGCTGCGTTCATCGTCAGTTCTCCGTGATTTATAATTGCTGATGAAAACGACCGCAGAATCCGATTGGGGGGCGCTGGCATTGGATTGTCCGACAAGCTGTTCAAGCTGGCGTGGATGAGCGAGAAAAGAAATCAAGAAGAGAAGGCGCTCGGCTGATGGGGGGAGAGGATGGCTGAAATGAAGAAGGGCTTGCTCGTAATCGTGACAATGCTGGCTGTAGCCTTGGTTTGCGTTGGCTGCAGTTCCGGGCAGGGAGGGTCGCAGGCTTCATCCAGCAATCAGCCTGCTTCGGCCGCAAACGTGCGGGTTCCAGAGGCGCTTCCCACCGCTCAAGGGTCGCATATCGTGAGCGACTTGGAGCATGTCTACTTTTACTACGATCACCCCGGCGAAAGCATCTCGTATGGGGAAGATGGGATTTATTGCGCTGACTTGAATTTGGAAAGCGCGACCCTCATCTTCCAAGAGTACCGTTGCGACCCGCTGTGCCTGCTCGGCGACAGGCTGTATTGCAACAGCAGCACCGGCATCGAGAGCATTGACCTGAAGAGCCTCGACATCGCGTCCGCCGGGGACTTCAGGTCGGGAGCACGCTCGCTGGCGCCCTATGTAGTCGAAGGTTCGGGTGGCGGCGCGAGTGCCGGTTCAAAAGGTTCGATGGTTTTCGCCACCTACGATGATGGGTTGCAATTGGGAGACCCGGGTGCCGATGGTGCGTTGTCCTCAAAGCCGCTTGATGGGGTGAACGACGAAGTACTGTATGCCCTTACCGGAGATGGCGTCGTTTATTTCTCGTGCCTCGATGATGGCTATCAGGTGTGCTCTTACGATGTGGAAAAGGGCACCATGAAGAAGATAGCCTCCATGGAGAACGAATGGTCCTTCACCGTCGTTGGGTCTGACGTGTACTTCCTGGCGGAGGCGTCTGGTGGGAGCGCCGATCACGATGGGCCAGTGGACTTGGAGATCATGCGTGCTGATGCTGCTGGCAACGTGAGCTCGACCGGGGTGTCCGGAAAGCTCGGTTCGATGCTTTACTCGTACGGGGACTTCGTGTTCTACACGACCTATATCGAGCAAGCAGCTGAAAGCGGCGCATCCGAAAACGAGAAGAGCGGGAATAGCGCGAAGGCCGGAAAGGCCGACGAAAGCGAAGAGCCGCTTTACCTCGGGAGGCCGAGCTACTACGACACCGTTTCCGGCGGTTCGGCAGTGATCGACCGCGCTAACTATGACGGCATGGATATGGCCCTGCGCGGCGTGTCCGGCGGTTACCTGTACTTCGACGGCATTGTCCTTGACGAGCTGACAGGCATGGAGAGCTACAACGTGTATCTCGATAGAATCGACGGCTCAGGCGACCTGGTGAACGTCGACCTTCTGACCAGCGATGCCAAGCCGACCGATCAGGTGCTCGCATGGAATGAGGCCGAGGCTCAGCGCGAGCAGGAGGAAAGCGAGAAGGCTCGCCAGGAATACGAAGAGAGTGTTAAGAACGAGCCGTATGGCCCCGGCACAAGTAAGCTGTTCCTGAAGGCCGATGACAAGCGTTCGGCTTGCTACCGCCTCTTCCGCATGGACGGCTCCATCGAATTCCAGGTTCTGCTTGCTCCCGGCGAGAAGACCACCCAAAGCTTCCCATGCGGGCGCTACACGTTGAAAATCGCCCAAGGCACGGAGTGGATTTCGGACGAAGAGGCTTTCGGCGAGAAGGGCGACTACGATACGACCGAACTCTTCAACTTCGAGGCTGGTCAGACGTACCAGATAGGAACTGGCACAGGCTCCAACATCCGCAACGACAGTCAAAGCGGCTTCACTGGTTAAACGAGCCCAAATGAACAGGGGACAGGCCTGGCGTTCATCTGAACGTCAGGCCCGTGGTGCGAGAGCGGGTGCTCGTGTCCTCTTGCGAGCTACTCTTTCTCTCCGCCGCCTATCAACACCTGACAGAGCCTTTCGTCGGGGTTGTCGTCTGAATACTGAACTGTGATGTAGAAGTGCCTTCCGTCGAGCGAGAAGCCGATTGGCCCATACATATTGAGCCTTTCGTCCTCGAATAGTTGTTGCACTAAGTCAACTCCGATATCGGGATCTTCGAACATTTGCGATATCGCAACGATAGCAATTTGGTATGCCTCTTCTTCGCTTAGGCGGTAATCGTTTAATGGCTCCGGCCCATCAGTCCACATCATGGAAGCGTTCGATCCAATCACGTGTCCAAATGAAATTCGCTTGATAGGCTCGGGCATGCTTTCCCAATCTCCAGTTCTCCCAGCTTCAATCGCGCTGATTGCGCCAGGGGTGGTGCAGTAGTCTGCAGGATTCTGGAGGAAGTCGCCCACGGTGCCTTTCGCGTAGCTGCCGTTATTGTTTTGAGTAGTTGTAGTTTGCGAAGTTGTTTGCGTGTGCGCGGTGGTGCCAGGAGCGTTCGTGCTGGAGAACACTCCAAGGCCCATGAGCAGGCTCAAAACAAATACGATAGAAACGAGAACGACCAACACATATTGCGAAATGCCCTTCTTCTTTTTCGTGAGCGCAGAGCACCAAATGGCTCCGAAGATCAAGCCGCCGACAAAGCTGTTGAGAAACGAACCGGTTTTGCTTGACTGCAGCTTCGGTTTGTCCGTGAACAGGGATGGGTAGATGACAAGGGAGTAGACGAAAACGAGTACAAGAAACGCGAGGCTGACAATGCTGCTGCCGATCAGGGCAACATCGCTTGCAGAGCTGCCCGAAAAGAGATCCAGCCCCCGATTGACCGCCGCCGAAAGAATCAAGCCGAGCAGGAACATGCCAATGCTGGTTGACCAATTGTCTAGGAAGGGCCTCGCTTCCGCTGCGCTTGCCTGGATTTGATTAGGTTCTAAAAGAGGGCTTGAGCCCGCTGCGCTTGGCTGGACTTGGCTCGTTTCGGCTTCATCTGAAGCTGGCAAAGCAGCGGCATCATTAGAAGTCGTCGCGTTGACGGAATCATCAGAAGTCATCATCGTGACGTTATCATCAATGGCGGATTGCGTCGCGTCTCTCCATGTCATCGTATGCTCCTTTTGCCCATACTTACACGACACGGCGATTCTACTTCCGATGGTTTTGCGTGATTGCCCAATGCGTCGGTGGCGTTCGGGGTGTTATGAAACCAGGGTTTAATCAGCCTCAATGACGATCCAGGATCCAGACCGGGTGCTACCAAGTCTGGTAAGCGCGCCCTCTTTCTTCAGCTCGGCCACGATCCGTTCGGCGCTTCTCTTGGAACAGCCGAGCGTTTCGGCCAAGGAAGATATGTTCGCCGCCGGGTTCTCTTTGAAGAATGCGAGCGTTTGCATCTTCGCCAACTCCTGCGTGCTTTGAGGCTTTGCGAAGGGGATGAGGGAATCCCGGATGGTTTCCAGCATGAACTCGACAAACGCTTCGCTTGATCCAACGGCGTCAGATTTCGCGAGGGCGGCATAATAGCCCGACTGCCGTTGGCGAATCGTGCTTTCGACGGGCAACCATGCCAACACGGGTCTCCACCTCGAAAGCAAGAGCGTGTGCCAGAGCCGTCC
>JBGUXY010000028.1:0-8725 GCA_045118335.1 Eggerthellaceae bacterium | reverse complement strand
CATTTGTAGGTCGCTATGTTGGTCAAATGTAGGTCAACACGGACCGACGGCAAGCTGTGGAAAACACGAGCAAGGAGGCGACCATGAGGTACACGAGCAGGGGCATGAGGCGGCGGCGCAACACGGACAAGTGGGAGGTGACCCTCTCGCACAAGGACCCGGTTACGGGCGAGCGGGTGACGAGCTACCACACCGTGGAAGCCAAGACCGAAAGGCAAGCCGAGAAGAAGCGCGACGAATTGATAATGGAGCTCGAGAGGAAAGGGGCGGCGGCGGGCTCCAAGCTGCTCGTAACTGAGTTCTTAGACATGTTCCTCGAATACAAGGAGAAGGCTGCCGTCGTGGAGCTGTCGACCATCAGGGGCTACCGCCACGAGGCGAAACTGGTCTGCAAATACGTCGGCGACGTGAAGCTCAGCGACCTGCACATCGCCGAAGTCAACGAGTTCATGGCGGGCATGACGGCGGACGGCTATTCACCGAAGAGTGTGGCCGGGTGCTTCAGGCTGCTCAAGCAGGCGCTGAAATGGGCCGTGGCGCAGGACATGCTGACCAAGAACCCGTGCGACTTCTGCAAGCCGCCCAAGCGCGTAAAGACTCCTATCAACACGTTGAACCGCGCAGACAGGACGCGAATGCTGCAGCTCGCGCGTGCGGCGGGGACGCAGCCGCTCGCGCTCGCCATCGAGCTGGCGCTCACGACCGGCATGCGACGTGGCGAGATATGCGCGCTGCGCTGGTCGGATCTGGGCGACGACTGCACCATCACGGTGAACCACGCCTTCGGCCTGAAAGATGGCGGCTTCTACCTGAAGGCGCCCAAGACGGACAGCTCGGTTCGCACCATCCCGCTGACGGGACGCATCTACGACGTGCTGTGCGCCATGAGGAAGGACTCGCTGCGAATCCTGGCTGATTTCGGCGTGCGCTACGCCGACCCGTTCATCCTGGGCACGCAGGAATCAGACAGTCGCCCATACAACCCGCAGCTGCTCGGTAAGGAGTTCGCCGCATTCTGCAAGATGAACGGCTTCGACTGCACGTTCCACGACCTGCGGCACACCTTCGCGACCATGATGATCGCAAGCGGCACCGACGTGCGCACTGTCGCGAGCTATTTAGGTCACGCGAACGTGGCGATGACGCTCAACACCTACGCAGATGTCGATCCCGACGCCAAGCGCGCGGCCGTTAGCAAGGTCGAGGACGCCTTCGATGTGGACATGTCGAGCATCGTCAACGAGGCCATGGGAGAGGAAGAGCCCGCGCCTGTCGGCGTCACGTTCACCGTCGAGCAGCTCGAGACGATGCTCGCGATGGCGCGCCGCACAGAGGGGGAGGTGTGACCATGGAGGTGCTCAAAGCTTTGCTGCATGCCGCCCTCCGGTTCCTCAAGTGGCTGTTCCGGGCCGCGTCCAGGTTCATGTAATGGTAATAGTCAGGTGCAGAAAGATCCTGCGATTGGCCACGATAGGGTGAGTAGAGGCGGCATTGCCACTCGAACGGATGCGTACAGTCGACGGTCTCCGACAAGCTACGGTCGTCTAGAGAGCGCCAGCTTGTATGGCCGCTGTCCAAGGAGATAGACGAGCCACCTTACCTGCCCAGGGTGATGAGCTGTACGCAAGGAGTATCCGGAGTCCGAGGGCCTGTACAAGTTCATATGCTAGAGCAAGATGTATCATATTGGGAGGAGCTAAAGGAAAAATGCGAGATTGCTATGGTATTAGGGGAATTGAACGCAGATGCTACTCCTACCATTACCAGACAAGAAGAAGTAACGCATTGAGCGCGGCATGATTGGCTGTTCGTCTGACAGGAGCGGAGATGAGGATAGACCTTCATTGCCATACGAGGAACGCCAAAGCCGGCGATGGGGTTGGACGAGAGATCGACCCCGGGGCTTTCGCAGAGAAGATGCGATCCGCGGGGGTTGGCATAGCGGGAATCGCCAACCACAACGTCTTCGATTACGAGCAATATATCGAGCTTCGGAAGGCTTCCGAAGGAGTATGCCAAGTTTGGCCTGGGGTAGAACTCGACATGCAGGGCGAAAACCAATGGCATCTGATTGTTATGTGCAACCCTAAGGAAGCAGAAACGTTCCGGTCTGCAGTCGCCAATCTGATTGGCGAGACGAAACCGGATGACGTGCTGCTCGCTGTCGAAGATGTCGTTTCAGCAATCGATAGCTTCGACGTTCTCTACATCCCACATGGCCATGGAAAGCGTAGCGGGAAAAAGCCGCGCAACATCCCCGACGACGCTAGCGAACTGCTCGAGTCAGCCGTGCGAAATCCGCGCAGGATCATACACGAGCCAAGCCACCATTCGCTCGGTGTACTCTCCCGCAACGGATACAGGGTCATCCTGGGTAGCGACGTCAAGGACTGGAACGCTTACCACGGCTCGAACTTGATGGACCTGCGGTTCCCCATCGCCTCTTTCGAGGCGTTTGCCCGGCTGGTCGAGGGCAACGTCGACGAGTACAACTCCTGCGTCCTAAACGAGGGGGCTCCAGCGAGCGTGACGGTTG
This sequence comes from Eggerthellaceae bacterium, assembly GCA_045118335.1. Classification (GTDB taxonomy): domain Bacteria; phylum Actinomycetota; class Coriobacteriia; order Coriobacteriales; family Eggerthellaceae; genus W1P20-047. The sequence continues at coordinate 6,189 of JBGUXY010000028.1, read as the reverse complement.
TCCCCCTGCCAGGCGCGAAAGAGCGAACCGTCGAGCTGTACCGAGGCGTGAACATCATGTTCGGCCAGAAGGGCACGGGGAAGTCCAAGCTCATCGAGGCGGTCGAGCGGGGGCTGCGCGAGCAGGGCCAGACCGCCGCGCTCTACCGAAGCTCCAACTTCCGGGAGGCTTACGATGCGGAGCTCGCGCCCGACTGGGCGAGCTGCAAGGCCTCCGCTGTCGGCGCGGATAGTTGCGAAGATGACTTCAAAGCGATTGAAGAGTGGGGCGAAAGCACGGTCATCTCTCTGCAGTCAACGTACATCCGCTACCACAAGGCGAAGATAACGAACAAGAACCGCCTGAGGCTCAAGGTGGCCGATGTAACAACGTTGCCTCATTTCACGAAAGAATCTGATTTGAGGAGGGCAAAGGATGATCGCGGTCACGTCGATGCTGCGATTGCGGAACTCGAACAGGTAGACTTCGGTCGCTATCTCTCGGCTGCGAAAGTCGAAGAGCTGGCGTTTCTGCTCGAGGAACTCTCGGAAAAGGCATCGGAAGCCGTCGAGGCGCTCGTGGTGGAGAAGTACTCGATAAGGCTCTGCAAGTTCTCGATTGAGAACATCAAGAAGCACGCTGAGCGGCTTTGCGACGCCCCGTCGGCACCGAGTAGCGCGGGCTTCCTCGACTTTGCCTCAAACCGCATAGGCCTTCATCGGAACTGTTCCGAGATCCTCGCGAACGTTAACGGCCAGAGCAGGAAGACATCAGTCGTTTTCGGCGTCCTGAAGGACAAGGGGACGATACTTACGGTCACCCGCTACCTGATGATCAGCGAGGGCTCTAATCCAGCCGAGTATTTCAACAACAAGATGACCCCGCTTACGAACATCAGGCGGCAGGTGAAGAAGCTCCAGCAGGAGGCCTTCGGGAACGAAGCCGTTTCAGTCTGCGAAGGCCTCGTGAAGCTCCTGAAGGAGAAGGGTGTCTCCTCTGCTGACGATTTCGTCGGCGTGAAGAAGTACACGATGCTGAAAGGCAACGAGGCCCCATACGTGCCATCGGACGGAGAGCTGGCGATTGTAATGCTGTCGCGGTTCCTCGAAGAGGACCGCGATTATTACTTGCTGGACGAGCCTGAGCGGGGCATGGGGAACTCCTACGTCGACGAGGAGATTAGGCCGATACTACTTGGACTCGCAGCGAGAGGGAAGACGGTTGTTGCTGCAACTCACAATGCGAATATAGCCGTGAGGACGGCGCCGGTCCAAGCAATACTCGCAGAGTACCATGGAGCTGGCGATTTCGCGATCTACAGCGGCAGCCCGTTCTCGAACTCGCTAGCCAGCCACGACGATCCGAGCGATACGAGAATCTGGTCTAAGGTGAGCATGGAAATCCTCGAAGGCGGCGAGGAGGCTTTCTACGACAGGAAGGATATGTATGAGCTCTCGTGATGAAGTGAATGTCTCTTTCGAGGTGAAGGATGTTGGCGGTGTTGATTTCCTGAAAGTCGTCTTCGGTGGTGCATGCCAGACCGTTAAGCAGATCAACCTGAACGACGAGACCCAATGCCAGGCGGATCTCAAGGAGACGTTCCTGCTCATGGCACAACTAATGGTGGTGAACGATCTGGAAATTAAGTTCGTCGAGTCCGAAGAATACCCGCGTGAGTTCATTTATTCGGCGATGAAGGCGTATGTCGCAGACCTCGAGACCGAGGTCGCCACCGTGGCGGAGTTGATGAAGGGAGAACTGAGCGATTCTCGGAATGACAAGGCTCAATCGAATCAAGGGGGCTAATTTGGCTTAAGGGCAAGTTCCGCCAGAAATCCTAAAAACGAATCTCTGGCATTGCTGGGGTTGCCACTCCAATTTCGGCGGCGCTGAGACGTCAGGTGAAGGAGAGGAATCTATGAAGAAGAGGACGGGCGGAATCGGATAACGTCGGCAAGCGAAAATGAGACGATTTGCCCCCTCCCCATCGCCCGCATGCTGAAAGTCTCTCGGCGTTAAGCACACGCTTTTTCCGCGCATCGCGGAATGGCTATGACGATGCGCGGATTGCGTCGTACGCATTCGGGTACGCTTGCAACGCGCGGCATTCACTCGGAATTGAACCAGCCCAAGTTGAAAATGTCCAATCTGCTCGAATGGGCAGCGAAACCTTATCCTATGTTGGTAATCCCATCCGTCTACTCGTTCAATCGCGCCTTTTGCTTAACTATCCTGCTCGATTTTCGAATCGAACGAAAACTTGCTGTTCTGCATTTCCTTCAAATAGGCGGAGCATATTCGGATGGTTTCACCGCTGTCGATGTCAATTTCGAGTGAGCCTATCTTCTTGTCCTCGTCAAGTTGGATTAGACGCAACGACGACACAAGATGCGATGATATGCCCTTGCCGTCTTCGCGCTTTCTCTTGTAGACGATGGGGTGCTTGTCGATAGATTTCGCAAACCCAAACAAAGCTCTGATTTCTGACTCGTCTGACGTGATGACGCTAGAAGAATTATCCATTGCTAATCCTCGACTCCAGCAAGCTGATAAAACTCGTTTTCGGTGATGACAAGTACTTCTTTGCCATTTTCTTGCAACTCTTGCGCCAATGTGACTTTCCTTGTCGGCTTTCCCCTGAAAAACCCATTCCCATCTGCGCCGACAATCAGAACATCCATCGACTTGACGGCATTTGATTCTGGAATGCCGCCCATGTTGATGACGATCTGCCAAATCGGCATTTCATCATCTACCGTCGTCTGGCAAACATGTTTTCCAAAGAGCGGATTAGCGGGATCGATTTCGGCTGGGTCGACTGTCGGTTCAATATCCTTCAAATCAATACCGGCGCCGTGTTTCTCTTTGTATTCTTTTGAATAGAATTTGCTAATACCCGGATCGCCTGTTGAGCGTCTTCTTTTCGTAGCTGTTTCTTTAGGCCCAAGAGTTTGCAGATAGTTGAATATGATTCGATTGACGTCAGCGTCATAAAGTGCTCTGTGTGCATGTCCCTGAACCGATGTCGGCTCCATTCCGCCATATGCCAAGGCGCTTCCATATATCGTTGTCTGCTTGCAATCAGCTGCACCTGGAATCTCTTTCGTGTTTGCGATTTCAAGCGTATCTATAACCTTCGACAGAGGAAGTTCGTCACAATAAGCGGATGTCAAAACAGGTATGTCGAATCGCTTAATGTTTTGTCCCACTACAGGAAGGCCATCAACGAACTTGAGGAATGATTCCACCGCCGCACGCTGCGCCGGCGCATTAGCGACCATGTCATCGTCGATGCCATTGAAGGCAATCGTCTCCGAAGGTATTCTCTGCGTGGGCTTTGCGAAGGTATGGAAATACCCGGAAACACTCCCGTCGCCTCGAGTCTTTACAGCGGCGATTTCGGTGAGTTCCGAATCAATTTCTATCCCGGTTGTTTCTATATCAAAGAAGACGAACGCATCTGGGTTTTCCTCAGGATTCGAAGTTTCGGAAGAGCTCTTATCGGTAGCATATTCAAACCAATTTGCACCCGAACGCACAAGAGCGCCTTTTCCAACTGTGGCGCCAGAAAGAATCTTGGCTTTTCGCAAGACTGGGCACCGCATAAAAGCGCCTTTCCCAACTTGAGCGGTGTTCGGCAGATTGGCTTCAACAAGGGATTCACACCACATGAAAGCATAATCGCCGACAGAGGCGCATAGCGGCAGTGAGATCGATGCGAGTTTCTTGCAATTGCAGAAAGCAAAATTGCCAACGGCCATTACTTTGGGAAGAATGAACTTGGGTTTCGACGAACGAGTGGCATCTCTATCGGTCTTGTTGATTAGCAATTGATCAAGTGAGCTGCAGCGTTCGAATGCTGACGACCCGATAACGCATACGTTTGACATCTCAATCGCTTCAAGCTTTTCGCACATGTAGAATGCGCTGATTCCAATCGAAACGACACCAGGTAGATAGGCTTTACGAAGATTCTTGAAGCCCATAAAAGCTGTTGCAGCAACGGTGCTCACATCTGGAGAAATATCTAGAACCTCGGCCTCTGACGAAACGTTCTCCCAGGGCACTTCGCGAACAGTTTTTTCAGAATAGCCGCTTTGCGTCTTGTCGCTCTCGACGCGAATGGTTTTGAGCATGTCGCCCATTGCACCCTTGCCGTCAATGTAGAGAGTGCGGTGCTCTTCGTCGTATTCCCAACGAATGCCTGTCCCGTCCTGTATGCCAAATCTACCCATAACTGGCCTCTCGTATTAGTGGCAATATCTGTTTATCCGTTTCTATGATGATACAGCACGTTCGACTTTAAGCTTTCGATAATAATCTGGTGAAAATCAATCACAAATATTGTATACTATTTGTGATTTTGATTGGAGAGGCATGAACGACAAAGGCATCAAGGACGGAATTCGAAGAAGAGTGGAATCGCTTCCCGACGACTCTGCCTTCACCGCCACCGACTTCGCCGACATCGCAGACAGCAACAGTATCCGGCGTGCATTCAAAGAGATGGCCGATGCAGGACAAATCGCCAGAGCCGCACGCGGGGTGTACTACAAGCCCCGCTTCAGCGACTTGCTCGGCCGCACGGTGCCACCCGACGTCGATGCCATTGCCGAGGCGGTCGCCCGCGCACGCGGCTGGACCATTGCCCCCTCTGGAGACCACGCATTGAACCGAATGGGCCTCGACACCCAGGTCCCCGCTGTTTACGCCTATATCAGCACAGGGCCCTATACGTCAATTTCGGTAGAGCCCTTCGAGGTGAAATTCAAACATGCGGCGAATAAGGACCTTGTGGGAATGTCGCACTCGACGCTCCTCGTCGTTCAGGCGCTCAAGGCGCTCGGCAAGGACAGGGTCGACGATGATGTCGTAGCACGCATCGCCAAGAGGCTCAGCTCTGACGAGAAGAAAACCCTGTTCGACGAGACCCAGCGCTCCACGGATTGGATCAGGCGGGCTGCCAGACGAATCGCGGAAGGAGAACCCAAATGATAGGCATCGCGAAGGAAAACAGTCGAGCTAGATCCGACCTTTTCAGAATTGCCGCTGCCGATATGGGGCTTGAACCGGCGATTATCGAGAAGGACTTCTGGGTCTGCTATCTGCTCGACCACCTATTCCATCGCAGCGAGTTCAAGGAATCGATAGTGTTTAAGGGAGGGACGAGCCTCTCCAAAGCTTACGGGCTCATCGAGCGGTTTTCTGAAGACGTCGACCTCATCCTTGACTGGCGACTCATCGGCTATGGGCTCGACGAACCGTGGGAGGAGCGCTCCAACACCAAGCAGGACAAGTTCAAACTCGAGACCATCGAGCGTACGAATGCCTACCTTGCAGACGTGTTCGCCCCCTCGCTCAAATCGGGGTTGTCAGAGGAGCTTGGCAGCGAGGCCGACGTGCGTGCAGGCGAGGGAGAGGAGACGGTGCTGTTCGCCTACCCCAGGCTGTTCAGCTCGCCGGCGACCTTGGACGTAGTCAAACTCGAAATTGGCCCACTCGCCGCATGGGCCCCATCAGCACCTGCAACGATAACCCCTTATGTCGCAGAACTGCACCCTCAGCTTTTTGGGACTCCTTCGACAACCGTGAAGACAGCCGTACCCGAGCGCACATTCTGGGAGAAGGCGACCATCCTACACCAGGAGGCGAATCGGCCCGAGGGCAAGGCCATGCCCAGACGCTATGCCCGCCATTACTACGACATGTACCGGCTTGGGCATTCCGATGTAGCAGCAAGCGCTATCGCGCAACCCGAACTTCTTTCCAAGGTGGTGGCGTTCAAGGAGAAATTTTACCGAACCCCCTGGTCAAAGCTCGCCGATGCCAAACCCAGCACGCTTAAGCTTGCTCCGCAAGAAGCCAGGCTTGCCGAGCTGGAAGCCGACTATATCGCTATGCGCCCAATGATATTCGGCGAAGTGCCAGCATTCGAAGACATCGTCGCATACATGGATGAGTTGGAGGAGCTTATTAACGCCGAGCGAGAAGGCGATTGATAGGAATAGCGCATACACTTCCTATCAATTTGACGCCTTCGCCATGGCGAGAGCCTCGTCCATGTCGGTCATTTGTCGGTCACGTGTCGGTTTTGACCAACAAGAAAGGCCAACCACAACGGGTTGACCTGGGGTTTCTGGCTCCCCGGGTAGGATTCGAACCTACAACCCTCCGGTTAACAGCCGGATGCTCTGCCGTTGAGCTACCGAG